>CACXPX010000003.1 GCA_902769705.1 uncultured Prevotellaceae bacterium | reverse complement strand
CGGGGCCCCACCTCTTCCCATCCCGAACAGAGAAGTTAAGCCCGCCTGCGCCGATGGTACTGCGATGCAATGCGGGAGAGTAGGTGGCCGCCTTTTTTTCAAGAGAAGAGCCAGTGAGGCTCGTCCGCCCTGTTCCTCTGTGAGGAGCGGGGCGTTTTTTGTTTCTTCTTGTTGTGGATGGAGGTGGATTGAAAGAGGAAGAGGGTGTGATTGACGGGAATTATGTGGTTAATGGGAGTGATGAGAACAATAGGAATGTATTGGGAAAATCAGTATTATATCACTAATAAAAATGATACGAATGGCTTGAAATAATGTTCGTTTTTGGCTTGTTATTTAAGGGAATTTATTGATTTTCAATGCTTTATATTTCTTAAAAATGTTCAAATTAGTTGTGAATATTTGGTTGATTCAATGATTTTTTGTAATTTTGCACTCGAAAATAATTGGATAACGACTTCATGTGATTTCGAAGTTTGTTGTTAGTTTTTAACGGAGGCGAGATTCATGCTTTGATTTTCTCTTAAGAAACATGATCGCGAGCATATCCGCTTTTTCTAATGCTCAGTCTCCATAAAAGAGTTGTTATGAAGAGAATTTTAAGAATTGTATTTATCAGTTTGATTGTATTGATGGCGAACCCACATTCTGCTCTGGCAGCAGGCAATGGAAGTAGCAATGCGACGAAGAGTTTTGATTGGAATCCCGTGATGGAGGCGATAATCGAAGTGGAAAGTAATGGTAATAAACATGCCAAAAACGGAAATCAGATTGGCGTTATGCAGATTACCCCAATTTTGGTTGCAGACTGTAATGAGATACTAAAACAGAGAAAAAGCGCTAAACGTTTTAAGTTATCCGACAGATTCAGTGTTGCAAAATCAAAAGAGATGTTCCTACTCATTCAGTCGTGGTACAACCCTCACAATAATGTTGAGAAGGCTATTCGCCTGTGGAATGGCGGAGTGAATTACAAGATTAAGAGCACTCAGCGTTATTATGAAAAAGTAATGAGGGCTATGAAGTGAAAAACTAAGGATTTGTAAAAGTCCGGCCAGTTCTTCGTCATGAGGATCTGACCGGACTTTTTGTTTTTGTACTAATATTTCTTAATTTCCCTTGATATTAAAACTTTTGTATTATCTTTGTGATGTAATTATTAATTATTCATCTAAAAACTATTGATTATTATGATTGCATTAATTGTAGTGATAGCAGTCGTTGTACTGTTGGGATTATGGGGAGTTGGTGTTTACAACAACCTCGTGAGATTAAGAAACAATCGTGAGAATGCTTTTGCAAACATCGATGTTCAGTTGAAGCAGCGCCACGATTTGGTGCAGCAACTTGTGGCTACGGTTAAGGGTTATGCTGACCATGAGAAGGAAGTGCTGACACGTGTCACCGAGGCCCGTTCGGCAGCCATGAACGCCACGACCATTAACGAAAAGATTCAGGCTGAGAACAATTTGACGAGCGCCCTTGCAGGTCTGCGCGTTTCACTCGAGGCTTATCCTGACCTGAAAGCTAATCAGAATTTCCTGCAGTTGCAGACCGAGATTGCTGACATCGAGAACAAACTGGCTGCCGTGCGTCGTTTCTTCAACTCTGCAACTCGCGAGTTGAACAATGCCGTTCAGACCTTCCCGTCAAATATCTTTGCTGGCATGTTCGGATTCCACAAAGAGCCCATGTTCGAAGTGTCCAAAGAAGAGCGTGCCGATTTGGACAAAGCTCCTGAGATCAAGTTCTGACCCAAAGCATGAAGTATGTAGGCATACAGACCCAGATTCGTCGCAACAACATGATGAGCATCCTGTTGCTGCTATTGTTCCCATTGATTATATTGGGAACCATCTGGGTGTTTCTTGCTTTGTTGCAGCTCTTTGGCGGAGTTCAATACGACGAGTACGGCAACGCAATCGTATCTACCGACTGGAACACGGTGAACATGTATTTCATCCAGACGGTTCCGTGGGTGGTGTTGTGTGTGGGAGTTTGGTTCGCCATTGCCTACTTCTCCAACACGTCGATGGTGCGTCGTGCAGTAGGAGCGCGTCCGCTGGAGCGTCGTGAGAACCCTCGCGTCTATAACATCGTGGAGAATCTCTGCATGACGTGCAACATGGACATGCCGAAAATCAATATTGTTGACGATGCCCAGTTGAACGCTTTTGCCAGTGGAATAGACAAGAACAGCTACACCGTGACTGTCACCACAGGCCTATTGCAGTTGCTTGACGATGAAGAACTGGCGGGTGTCATCGGCCACGAACTCACGCATATCCGCAATCGTGACACCCGACTTCTCATCACGAGCATTGTCTTTGTGGGTATCGTATCCACCGTGATGACACTGGCTGTGCAGATGATACGCCATGTGATGGTGTTTGGGCGATATGAGCGTAGCGACCGCAATGGGCGTGGGCAGGGACTTTCCTTCATCCTGATACTTGTGGTTGCGGTAATCTGCTCTATCATCGCCTATATCTTCACGCTGATGACACGCTTCGCCATATCGCGCAAACGCGAGTATATGGCCGATGCAGGAGGAGCCGAATTGTGCGGAAATCCGTTAGCTTTGGCATCTGCATTGCGCAAGATTTCGGCTAATCCTGGATTGGGTCAAACAAAACGCGAGGATGTGGCACAACTGTTTATCATCCATCCGCAGAAGCTCTCGTCGGGTGTCCAAGACTTTGTGAACTCGCTCTTCAGCACCCATCCCGACACCGAGAAACGCATTCAGATACTGGAGCAGTTCTAAAAAAGAGCGTAATATATAAGGCCTGAGCTGATGGTTTACTCCATTGGCTCAGGTCTTTTTGTTTGATATCTGTTGGCGAGAGTTTGATGAAAAGACTGCCCAAAACTCTCTGCAACAAAAAGAATAAAATTTCCTATTTCTTCAATTGTCTCACAGGGAATGTGAAGTAGGTGTCGGGAAATGGTTCGTTGGCGAGGGTGAAGTGCCACCATTCTGTAGTGATAGGCTTGAAACCGTGACGTAGCATAGCGGCACGGAGAATCATTCGATTGCGGAATTGCTCGGCAGTGATGCTACGCCCGGCAGGACTCTTGCTGTTGTTGCCAGTATATTCGCCCGTTTCGGGATTGCCGCAGAAGTCGGGATGGCTCTCAGGACCGAACCAGTCGAATGTTCCACCCATGTCGAGTTCCTTCTCCGTCGCCATATCAAAGAGCGTCAGGTCGACGGTCGAACCGCGCGTGTGGCCGCTACGTTCGTAGATGTATTCCTGCTCGAAGAGCACACTCTTGTCGAGGTCGGGATAGAAGTAGGGCTTCATGCGCGTGTCTGGGATGTTTTGTGCCCAGCGCACGAAATGGTCAACACCCTTTTGCGGACGGTAGGCATCGTAGATTTTCAGGCGATAGCCCTGTTTCTTCACGTCGTCGCTCACGGCCTTCAGGCTATCTGCAGCCTGTTTTGTCATCAGCGCAGTTGGCTCCAGATATCCGTCGATGCGGTCGCCCACGAAGTTGTAAGTGCTGAAATATCGAATCTCCAGAATGGCATCAGGCACGGCGTCGGTCAGCGTTACAAACTGTCTTGTGTCTTCAGTAGGGGAGACAACTTGCGTATCGCTTTTTGCACGACAGGCGTCAAAGAGCACAATACCGCAGAAGGAAAGGATGGCGGCATTCATCCATAGTCTTGAGTGTTTCATAAGAAAATAAGAGTGGTTCTCATTTACAAAAGTACAAATTGTTTGCTATTCCTTTCTTCAGATTCCTATATATTTAGAATTCTTTAACGGGATGCGAGCTGATTGAAAATTCCATGCATCTTCCTTTAATTTCATTGTTATCTTCTGATGTCTTCATTTGCCGCAAATGAAGTCTTCACTTGTGGCTTCTTGTCAAGTAAAATAATTTATTTTACTCGATAAAATAATTTATTTTACACGGCAAAATAATTTATTTTACAACATCAGATGGATGAAGTGAGTACATCATAGAGGGCAAGTGAGCACGTCAGATGGGGCAAGTGAAGAAACAAGAAGCCCCCTCGGAGGAATGAAGGGGCTATAGTTGTTAGTAGGAAAAGAGGAGGAAAGGGCGTCTTAGCCTTCTTGTTTCAACTTCTCCACGAACTCGTCGATGCGTTGCAGCTCTTGAGGAATGCGGATGCTCTGCGGGCAATGGGGTTGGCATTGACCACACTGAATGCAATGGTTGGCTTGCCTAAGCTTTGGCACGCTGCGGTCTTGTCCGATGAGGAACTGCCGGCGGTATTTGCGATAGTTCGGGTCTTGGTTGTCGTTGGGCAGTGTGCCCTCGTTCTTGCATTTGTTGTAGTGCACGAAAATGGCGGGGATGTCCACTCCGTAGGGGCAGGGCATACAGTATTTGCAGTCGTTGCAGGGGATATTTTCCAGCCCCACAATCTTTCGTGCAATCTCGTTTTGCAGGTATTCCTGTTCCTTTTCGGTTAGCGGTTCAAGTGGGCAGTAAGTGAGGAGATTATCCTTGAGGTGCTCCATATAGGTCATTCCGCTGAGCACTGTGAGCACACCCTCGGGCGTTCCTGCATATCGGAAAGCCCACGATGCCACGGTCTTCTCTGGATTGCGAGTCTTAAGTTCGCGCATAAGGTATTGCGGC
The DNA here is from genome assembly GCA_902769705.1 of uncultured Prevotellaceae bacterium. GTDB lineage: Bacteria > Bacteroidota > Bacteroidia > Bacteroidales > Bacteroidaceae > Prevotella. Next base: position 239,302 of record CACXPX010000003.1, on the reverse strand, counting down.
AACTTGGCGAGTCGTCCTCCAAGCAACGGTTCCATAATGACGGCAGGGATTCCTCGCTTCTGCAGCTCGGCGTAGAGATAGCTGGCGTCGGTATTGCTGTCGTTGATTTCGTTAGCGAAGTCCCAATCGAGGTAATTGAGTTCTATCTGCACGAAGTCCCAATGGTATTTGTCGTTGTTTTCGAGCAGATGGTCGAAAACGGAGATGGCACCGTGATAGGAGAATCCGAGGTTGCGGATGCGTCCTGCTTTCCGCTCTTCCATCAAGAAGTCGAGCATGCCGTTGTTGATGTATCGGTTGTTGAATTCCTCAATGCCGCTTCCTCCGATGGCGTGTAACAGATAGTAATCGATGTAGTCCACTTGGAGTTCCTTCATGGAATCGTGGTACATTTTGATGGCTTCCTCGCGCTCCCATGTGGCGGGATTGAAGTTTGAAAGCTTCGTTGCCACGAAGTAGTCTTTGCGCGGGTGGCGGTGGAGGGCGATGCCTGTAGCTCGCTCGGAGAGGCCTTGGCAGTAGGCAGGTGACGTGTCGAAATAGTTCACTCCGTGCTCGATGGCATAGTCCACCTGCCGGTTAATCATCTCCTGGTCGAGAACGTCCTTCCCGTCATCGCCTGGTTTCATCGGAAGTCGCATCATGCCGTATCCCAAGAGCGACACTTCTTCGCCGGTCTTCGGGTTCTTGCGATAAGTCATCTTCCCAACGGGAGGCTCCACTTTCGGGCCGTTTTCGTCAATCAAGTCTTGTTCCTTGCCGCCGCATCCTGCGAGTGCGGCAGTTGTTGCGACGGTTCCCGCTCCAATGAGCTTCAGGAATTTGCGTCGTGATATGTCTTTTTTGCTCATGCTGATTCTATGTTTAGGTTTAGGATGGTTGTGTCAGAGAGTGCTGTGTTGTTCGTGTCCTTCCACATAGATGGCCGGGAAGGGACGTGCTGGACAGAGATTCTCGCATGCTCCGCAGCCGATGCAATATTCCTCGTCGACGGCAGGAATCATAGCCGAGTTTTCGTCGTCGGGGTCACTGGGCACCATCTCGATAGCTCCTGCGGGGCAGTGGCGGGCACAGTTGCCGCATTCTATTCCTTCTGCGATGGGCAGACAGTTTTTCTTCACCCACACTGCGTGGCCGATTTTCGTGGATATCTTGTCTTCTATTGCCACGGGCTTGATGGCACCAGTGGGGCAGATTTCGGAACAGCGTGTGCATTCGGGTCGGCAATAGCCGCGCTCGTAGGACATGATAGGCTGCATCAGGTGGAGCAAGTCGGTGGCTGGACGCAAAACTTCGTTGGGGCATTCGGCTACGCAAAGTTGGCAACCTGTGCAGTGTTTGGCCATATGTTGTGCGCTCAGCGAGCCTGGAGGCGTGATGGGTGTGTGGCGTTTAGGTGCCACTTTCTCCTCGATAGCAGCCAGTCCGCCATCCACCTTCTTCTTCTCTTGTGCAAGAGCGGCTGTGGTGGCCAATGCTGTGGCCAACAGGAAAGAGCGGCGCGATGCATCGGAGACCGTTTCTTGGGTGTTGGATGTCGGGTGTTGGGTGTTGGTGGACACTTCCTCATCCTCCTTTGTGGTGGGCTGTTGGGGCTTGGAGTTGGGTGTTAGTTTGCCTGGGGCGTAGGAGAGTGCGCCAAACTTGCATTTGTCCACGCAGTTGCCACAGGCAACACAACGGCTATAGTCAACGGTGTGAGTCTTGTAGTCGATGCACGATGCCTTGCAGTTCTTGGAACACAGGCTGCAATCGCGGCATTTGTCGGCATCGAACCTTATCTTGAACCACGAGAAGCGGGAGAGGAATCCCAGCACTGTGCCGACGGGACAAATGGTGTTGCAATAGGTGCGCCCATTTCTCCAAGCCAGCACCACGAGGATGATGAATGTGGCAGCAGCTATGATGAAAGTTGGCAAAGTGCGCAGCCACACGTCAGTCTTGTAGAAAGCGTAGCTGTCTATGCGTTCGGCTAAAGCGGCCAGCACGTTGTTGCCCAGCATCCAAATGGGCTGGAACAGGTTGGTGGCTATGCGTCCGTAAGAACTATAGGGTGCCAACAACGCCACAAGCGAACCGATGCCTGCTACGAGGGCGACGATGAAAATGCCCAGAACGGCATAGCGTAGCCACGAGATGGCTGGTGAGTAAGTGTAGCGGTTGCGTTTTTTGTGCAGCCATGCAGCGATGTCTTGGAACACTCCTAACGGGCAAATCACCGAACAGTAGATGCGTCCGAAGATGAGCGTGAGTGCCACCAAAAGCACGATGACAATGGCGTTGAGTGCCAACACGGCAGGCAGGAACTGCACTTTCGCCATCCAGCCCAGCCAATGATGGAGTGTTCCTGTGAAATCGAGGAACAGCAACGTAATGCCGATGAAGAACACGGCAGCCAGAATGATTCTGATTTTCCTTAAGTTCATATGTGTTTTTGTTTTGGTTCTCGTCTTGTCTTCTATGTTTTTGAATCAATGTTTTTCACTTCTTTTGACTACCAGAATACTGGTTTCATACAACAGCCAGATGGGTAATGAGACAATCAGCAATGTAAAAACGTCGCCAGTGGGGGTGATGATGGCGGCCACGATGAGGATGACCACTATGGCGTGTTTGCGGTAGGCGGTCATGAGATTGTGTTTCAGGATACCTATTCTGGCTAACAACCAACTGACAACAGGCAATTCGAAAATCACTCCCATCACGAAAGTCATAGACAGCAGCGTGTCAATGTAGGATTGCAAGGTCAGCATGTTCTGCACATCGGCACTCACCTGATAGGTGCCCAGAAAGCGTACGGTGAGCGGAAACAGGAGGTAATAGTTAACTAGCGTTCCGATGATGAACATTGCGTAGGCGCTGAATGTGGCCTGCGCCACATATTTCCTTTCGCTTTTGTAGAGGGCGGGTGCAATGAATCCGAAAATCAGGTAAATGACGTAGGGCGATGCAACCAACAAACCTGTATACATGGCCACCTTCATGTGAATGACGAATTGTTCGGTCAATCCAGTGTTCATCAGATGAATGGAGAACGGTTCGCTTCCCATCAGTTTGTAGGTTATGAAGTCGCTGGTGCGTGGAGCGAGCACGATGTCGAACAGTTGTTCCTTCAAAATGAACGCCAACACCCCAAAGACCACCACCATGATTATGGCCTTGATGATGCAAGTCCGCAGTGCGTCAAGGTGGTTCCAGAAAGACATCTGTTCGCCTTGTCGCTGGGTCACGTCATGTTTCATGCTTCCTTTTTCTCGTCGCTATCCTCTTGCTTCTTGCCTTTCACCTCAGTTTTTTCGTCAAAGTCGAGTGGCTCATTCATCCCTTGCTTGAAACTTTTCACGCCTTTCCCAAGCCCTTTCATCAGTTCAGGGATTTTCTTGCCGCCGAAAAGCAGTAGGATGATGAGTGCAATGAATAGAATTTCTTGAGCTCTTAGTCCAAACATAATAGTTCTTGTTTTTAGTTGCTTTCTGTTTGCAAATATACAAAAAAAAAGGGAACAACCTCTATTTTGTCTTTTATTTTGCGTTTTTTTGTAGAATACTTTGTTTCATCGGGCGTTTTTCATGTCGTTCAAATTGTCATTGATGTCCTTTGAGGTTGTCATTTGTGGCTTTTAAGCTTGTCAGTTGTGGTCTTTGAGCGGCTCATTTGTGGCTTATGAGCGAGTCATTAGCGGTCTTTGGCACGAGCAAAATAGTCTTTTCTTTTCTTGAGATGGTGTCTAAGTTGTTGGATGTTTGGCCAACCACCATATTGTTTCTGCCAATAAAAAAGGCCGCAACTTGTTGACTTTCCAACTTGTTACGGCTTGATTGAGTTGCGGAGGCAGGACTCGAACATGCGACCTCCAGGTTATGAGCCTGGCGAGCTACCAACTGCTCCACTCCGCGATGTTTTTTGTTTAGCGAGTGCAAAGGTACTACCTTTTTTTTTATTATGCAAATATTATCCACATTATTTTGCGTTTTTGGTGTTTTTATGACAATTTTATGACATTTTAGTCGGAATTATTTGCATGAATGAAATAAAAAAACTAATTTTGCACACGACACCATGTGTGTGCATTTTTATATTTAGAGGAGGGTATTCATTATGTCAATATCAAAGACTAGACAGGTATTAGTGGATGTGGCACGGCAACTTTTTGCCAAGAATGGCATCGCCAACACAACGATGAACGATATTGCTTTGGCTTCGGGCAAAGGTCGTCGGACGCTCTACACCTATTTTAAAAGTAAGGAAGATGTCTATACGGCTGTTATCGAGTCAGAGCTTGAGCGGTTGAGCGACAAACTTGACGAAGTGGCTGCGAAGAAGATTCGTCCGCAAGAAAAGATCATCGAACTCATCTACACCCACCTGAGTTCCATCAAGGAGACGGTGGTGCGCAACGGTAATTTGCGCGCCGAGTTCTTCCGCAATATCTGGACAGTGGAGAAAGTGCGCAAAAATTTCGATGACGATGAAATTGAACTATTCCGCAAGGTGTATGCTGAAGGCAAGGCTGATGGAGAGTTCGACATCGACAACGTGGATTTGGTGGCCGACATCACCCACTATTGTATCAAGGGACTTGAGGTTCCTTACATCTATGGCCGCATCGCCCACGGTATGACCGAGGAAGCTACCAAGCCACAAGTGGCTAAGGTGGTGTATGGTGCTTTGGGCAAGCGCATCAAGCCCTGAGAGTTAAGAAACAACATCAATAATACATAAAAAACAAAGTAAACATGGGATTATTACAAGGTAAGACAGCACTCATCACAGGTGCTGCACGTGGCATTGGCAAGGCCATTGCACTGAAGTTTGCCGAAGAGGGTGCAAACGTTGCATTCACAGATTTGGAAATCAACTTGGAGACAGAACAGGAAATTGCCGCCAAGGGTGTGAAGGCTAAGAGTTATGCATCAAACGCCGCCGATTTTGCTCAGACAGAAGAGGTGGTGAAGGCAGTGAAAGAAGAGTTTGGTTCGATAGATATTCTGGTCAACAACGCTGGTATCACCAAAGACGGCCTCATGCTTCGCATGACCGAGCAGCAGTGGGATGCTGTCATCGCTGTTAACCTGAAGTCGGCCTTTAACTTCATTCACGCTTGTGTACCTGTGATGATGCGTCAGCGTGGTGGAAGCATTATCAATATGGCTTCTGTGGTGGGTGTGCATGGAAATGCCGGACAGGCCAACTATGCCGCTTCGAAAGCCGGACTCATCGCTTTGGCAAAGTCTATCGGACAGGAAATGGGCCCGAAGGGCATTCGTGCCAACGCTATTGCTCCTGGATTCATCGACACTGCTATGACTCAGGCACTTCCTGAAGATGTTCGTAAGGAATGGTGCAACAAGATTCCTCTTCGTCGTGGTGGTACTGTTGAAGACATCGCCAATGTGGCAACCTTCCTCGCCAGCGACATGTCGAGCTATGTTAGCGGACAGGTCATCCAGGTGGATGGTGGCATGAACATGTAATATCATGCAGGTAGTCTACGAGGACAACCATGTCATCATTGTCGCCAAGCGGAGCGGTGAAATCGTTCAGGGCGACAAGACAGGCGACACACCGCTGTCGGAACTGGTGAAGCAATACATCAAGGAGAAATACCAGAAGCCGGGAGATGTGTTTATCGGTGTGGTTCATCGGCTCGACCGTCCTGTGGCTGGCTTGGTGGTCTTTGCCCGCACGTCTAAGGCATTGGAGCGTCTCAACCGTATGTTTGCCGAAGGTCAGGTGCGAAAAACCTATTGGGCGATTACCAAGAACCGACCACCCCACGAGGAAGACACGCTGACTCATTGGCTCAGGCGCAATGAGAAGCAGAACAAAAGCTATGCCAGCGAGACTGAGAAGCCAGGCTCGAAACGTGCCGTGCTGAAATACAAGGTCATTGGTGCGTCGACTAATTACTCCTTGCTTGAAGTGCAGCTCATGACGGGGCGCCATCATCAGATTCGTTGTCAGTTGGCGGCTATTGGCTGCCCCATCAAAGGCGACTTGAAGTATGGTGCTCAGCGGTCGAATCCCGACGGCAGCATCTCTCTTCTCGCTCGTAGTGTTGAGTTCGAGCACCCTGTGTCTCACGAGACCATTCGTGCTGTTGCTCCTCTGCCTGCTGACAGCCTTTGGCAGGCCATCGCACCAATTTGATGGCGCAGATTTGTTAAAGAATAAGGAAATTGCGAGATTTTGGCGTAAATTATTGCCTCAAGGTTTCGCAATTTCCTTTTTTTTTGTTTACTTTGCACCTCGTGAACATTCATGACGTCTCCTTCGTTTGTCATAGATGAAGAAGATATTTAAATATGGAGCTTGGGCAGTGGGAGCCTTGGTGGGCGTTTTACTGCTGTTGGCTGCTCTGCTTTACTTCCCTCCGTTTCAGCGGTGGGCGGTGAAGCAAGTTGCTGCTTATGCTTCCGAGAAGACAGGAATGGACATCAGTGTCGGTCAAGTGAGGTTAGAGTTTCCACTTGACTTGGGCCTTGATGACGTGAAAGTGATTGGAAAGGAGAATAGCGACACGATAGCCGACATCGAGCATGCGGTGGCTAAAGTTCGTTTGTGGCCATTGCTGAAAAAACGAGTGGAGATTGACGAACTGACGTTCAAACAAGCCAAGATAAACACCGTTGATTTCGTTGATGCCGCCCATGTGAAGGGAACGATAGGAGAGTTGAGCCTCAAGAGTCACGGCATCGATTTGGGTGCAGAGAGCGTTCGCTTGGACGAAGTTAACCTTTCAGACGCCCGCATAGCGGTGGCTTTGGCTGATAGTGTGCCACCCGATACCACCGAAAGCACCAACCGTTGGAAAATCAATGTCGACCAATTGGCCATTCATCGTAGTGATGTGGCCGTCAGAATGCCTGGCGACACGTTGCGCGTGAACGCTCATCTTGGCGATGCAAAGGCTCAGGGAGGCTTCTTCGATTTGGGAGAAGGCATTTACGAGGTCATGAAATTAGACGTGAAAGACGGCCGTGTGACCTACGACAATGCTTATGAGCCTTCTGTGGACGGACTCGACACGAACCATCTGGCGCTTTCCGATGTTCATTTGAAGGTCGATTCCGTGCGTTATAGCGGCAATCGGCTGGATGCGAGCTTGCGCCAATTGTCATTTACCGAGAAGAGCGGCATACGAGTCGACAGCCTCTCGGGAGGATTGGCCCTCGACTCCACACGTTTCTATGTGCGCGACTTCCACCTGAAGACGCCAGACTCCTCCGTTCGTGCCGACTTGAATATGGATCTCAACACGTTCGACATCAACAATCCAGGTCGTTTGAATACCAATATACATGCTTCTTTGGGCAAGCAGGACATGATGAAACTGATGGGCTCCATGCCTGCTGGATTCCGCCGTCGTTGGCCTAATGAACCGCTGACGGTGAACGGAGTGGCTCATGGAAACATGCAACGCATGAGCTTCGAGGGCTTGAACGTGTCTCTGCCCACCGCCTTCAAGGCAAAGATGACGGGCTATGCAGAGAATTTGGATGACATGAAGCGCCTGAAGGCCGATGTCGATATTGACGCCCAAGGCCACGACCTCTCGTTTGTGAAAGAGTTGATGCCGCGCGACTTGCAACGCGACGTGAATATCCCCAAGAACATCAAGCTGAAAGGAAACCTGAAGGCTAATGGAAATGAGCGCTATGAGGCTCGTTTCGTGGCTAACGAGGGTGGTGGAGAACTGAAAGGTGCCGTAGACTTCGACGCCCGAAAGTCGGCCTATACCGCAAGTCTGAAAGCCCGAAAGCTGGGATTGCAACGTTTCTTGCCCAACTTTGGACTGAGTCCTCTCACCGCAGATATCGACCTCCGTGGGCAAGGCACCGACCCCACATCGCCTCAAACGCGTCTGACCGCCAAAGCCAAGGTCGACCAATTCAAGTATGGCGACTATCGTCTGGACAATATCACCGCTAATGCCGATGTTCGCAATGGGCGTGTGCGTGCTACGATGAACAGCCAGAATCCGTTGGTGAAAGGCTCCTTCAATGCTGAAGGATTGCTGAACAGCAAGCGTTTGCGCGGAACCGTTATCGCTGATATCACCAATGCCGACCTCACCGCTTTGGGACTTGCCGAGTCGCCATTGACCGTTGGCGGATGTGCCCATCTCGATATCGACACCGACATGAAGCAATACTATAAGGTGGAAGGAACGGTGGGCGACCTCGTGGTGCGTGATGACCAGCATGTCTATCGCCCGGGCGATGTTGCTATCGACCTGCTTACCCGTCGGGACACTACCCATGTGGTGGCCGATATGGGCGATTTCCATCTTGATATGGATGCTGCCAGCGGCTACGAGCAGTTGTTGAAGGTGGGCACAGAGCTCTATGACGAGGTGAAGAGCCAGTGGCGCAACCGCGAGATTGACCAAGTGGCTTTCCGCAGGAAGCTGCCCGAAGCCCGTATGTCGCTCTCAAGTGGGCAGAACAACTTCATCATGGAGATGCTCGCCCAGCAGGGAATGACGCTTCAGTCCATCAGTTGCAAGATTCATTCTTCGGCTTTGACTGGTCTTAACGGCAATATGCACGTTGAAAAGTTCATGCTCGACAGCATGCTGCTCGACACCATCAATTTCTCCATCGTTTCCGACTCCACCCGCATGAGCTATCGGGCTCAGGTGCGCAACAACGAGAAGAATCCGCAATACACGTTCAACGCCCTTGTTGATGGTGTTTTGCGCGACCGGGGAACAGTGATGGGTGCCCGTTTGTTCGACGCTAGTGGCAAGATGGGATTGCGCCTTGGAGTGGAGGCCACGATGGAAGAGAACGGTTTCCGTTTCCAACCCTACATCAAAACCCCCATCATTGGCTACAAGGAGTTCACGATGGGCGACGGAAACTATATGTTCCTGGGCAACGACAACCGCGTGTCGGCCGATGTTGTGATGAAGGCTGCCGATGGAACGGGATTGCAAATCTACACCAACGACGAGAACGAAGACGCCTTGCAAGATGTGACGCTGACCGTTCACCAGTTCAATTTGGAAGAATTGTTGTCGGTTATTCCCTATATGCCCGACGTGAAGGGAATGATGAACGGCGACTTCCACGCCATTCAGACCGCCGACGAATTGTCGGTTTCGTCTAACTTGTCGATTGACAAGCTGGTCTACGAGAACAGTCCGATGGGCAATCTCGGCACAGAGTTCGTTTATATTCCCAAAGACGACGGCAGCCATTATGTTGATGGAATTCTGATACAAGACGGACAGGAGATTGCAACCCTTCAAGGTTCCTACAAGTCGGAAGGCAAGGGTTGGCTCGATGCCCAGTTGGGACTCGAACGTCTGCCGCTCTCGCTCATCAACGGTTTCATCCCTGACCAGATTATCGGACTTCAAGGAAGGGCCGAAGGAGCATTGGACATTCGTGGAACACTCTCGAAACCGCAAGTCGATGGCGAGGTGTATCTCGACTCAGCCTATCTTGTGAGCGTGCCCTACGGCGTGAAATTGCGCTTCGACAACGATCCCGTCACCATTTCCAAGAGCCGTCTGTTGTTCGAGAACTTCAACATGAACGCCAGCAACAACAGTCCGCTGACCACATACGGCACACTCGACTTCTCCGACCTCGACCACATGAAGCTGGATGTGAGGATGCGTGCGCAGAACTTCCTGCTTGTCGATGCTAAGGAGAATCCGCGCTCAGAGGCGTTCGGAAAGGCTTATGTGAACTTCTACGGCACGATGAAGGGCGAACTCTCGCAACTCAATATGCGAGGCAAACTCGACGTGCTGGGCACCACCGACCTCGTGTATATCCTCCGCGATTCACCCCTCACCACCGACAACCAACTGGACGAGCTCGTGAAGTTCACCGACTTTGCCGACACCACCCAGACCGTTGTCAAACGTCCCGAGCTGATGGGCTTCAATATGGACCTGACGGTGGGCGTGGACAAGGGTGCCCACATCATGGCTTATCTGAACAACGACAAGAGCAACTACATCGACCTGATGGGTGGCGGCAACCTGCGTATGCAATACAATCCTGCCGAGAACCTCCGCCTGACGGGCCGCTATTCGCTCGACAACGGAGAGATGAAGTATTCGTTGCCCATCATACCTCTGAAGACCTTCACCATCAAGGACGGCAGCTACATCGAGTTCACGGGCGACCCCATGAACCCCACGCTCAACATCACCGCCACCGAGGATATCCGCACCTCCGTCACAGGAAGCAATGGAGTGGGGCGGAGTGTCAACTTCGATTGCGGAGTCATCATCACCAAGACGCTCAACGATATGGGACTTGAGTTCACACTCGACGCACCCGAGGATATGGCGCTCCATTCCGAGTTGCAGACCATGAGTGTGGAGCAGCGCGGCAAATTGGCCGTTACAATGCTCACCACGGGCATGTATCTCGCCGATGGCGACACCAACGGCTTCTCGATGAACAACGCCCTGAGCACGTTCTTGCAAAGCGAAATCAACAACATCACGGGCAATGCCCTGCGCACGTTGGACTTCTCCGTCGGACTCGACAACACCATCGACGCCAGCGGCAACACGTCCACCAACTATTCGTTCAAGTTCGCCAAGCGTTTCTGGAACAACAAGTTGAAGATTTCCGTCGGTGGAAAGGTCTCTACGGGCGTGGAAATGCCCAACCAGAACCAGTCGTTCTTCGACAACGTCACCTTCGAATACCGCCTCGACAACACCGCCAACAAGTTCGTGAAGCTGTTCTACGAGAACAACGTCTACGACTGGCTCGAAGGCTATACCCAGGAATATGGCGGCGGTTTCATCTGGCGCCGCTCGTTGCAGCACTTCAAAGATATCTTCAACTTCAAGAGCGACAACAACACCATTCCTGCCTCCTTGCGCCGCGACTCCACCTTGCGGAGCTCCACCAACGCTGTTGCACCCCTGCGAAGTCCTAACGATTCAACCCTGCGAACCAATGAAACAACTCGATAGACTCCTTTTCCTCCTCTGTGCGGCATTCCTGATGGCAGCATGCTCCACCACCAAGAACATCCCCGATGACGACCAGCTCTTTGTGGGGCTCTCGAAGATTGAATACGAGAACTACGAGAAGAGCGACAACCTCGAAACGGCGAAAGAGGAGGTTGAGGCAGCATTGGCCACCGCCCCCAACGGAGCGTTGTTTGGCAGCAGTTACTATCGCACACCCTTCCCCTACGGCCTCTGGGTATGGAATGCCTTCTCGGGCAAGGACGACAAGTTCTCGCGTTGGATGACCGACGCCTTCGGCAAGAAGCCCGTGCTGATGAGTTGGGTGAATCCCGAGTTGCGCGCGTCGGTGGCCCAGTCGCTCTTGCGCAACTACGGTTATTTCCAGGCAAAGGTCAACCACACCGTCATCCCCCAGCACAATCCGAAGAAGAGCAAGATTGGCTATCAAATCAACCTCGGCCCGCTGATGACCATCGACACCGTTGCCTACGTGGGGTTCCCCATCGAAGCCGACAGCCTCATACAAGCCACGCGCCAAGAAAGCCTGCTCACTCAGGGCGCACCCTTCACCGTGTCCTCGCTCGATGCCGAGCGCATGCGCATCTCAACCCTCTTCCGCAACAACGGATACTATTTCTATCAGCCCAGCTACGCCAGCTATCTGGCTGACACCGTCAACACCTCCCTGAACAAGGCCTCCCTGCGCCTGCAGATGGCCGAAGACATCCCCGACGAGGCTCAGCGCAAGTGGTATATGGGCAACGTCACGGTGAACCTGCGCAAGACGTTCATGCAAGAGCTCACCGACAGCGTGCGCCGCCGCTCGTTCACCATCCACTTCAACGGCAGCAAGCCCCCTCTCCGCACGCGTGTCATCATGGGAGCCATGAAGTTGCGCCACCGCCAGCCCTACAGCTACGACAAATATCTGCAGACCGCCAGCGCCATCAACACGATGGGCCTGTTCTCGATGGTTGACTTCCAGTTCACGCCGCGTCCCAGAACAGATGAGGAAGGATTCCCAGTCTTGGGCAACGATTCCTCGTTCCTCGTCCCCCGTTTCTCCGTTCAGGACACGCTCGACCTTACGCTCAACTGCGTCTTCGAACGCCCTTACGACTTCTATATCGAGTCCAACTTCATCAAGCGCACCATCGGCCGACTCGGTCCTGAGCTGAAGATGGGTATCACCAAGCGAAACGCCTTTCATGGAGCCGAAAAACTCGACATCAACGTCCACGGCTCCTACGAATGGCAAACCCACAGCTCGGCAAACGACATGAACTCCTATGAGTATGGTGTGGACGCCAGCATCGAGTTCCCCCGCATCGTTGCCCCCTTCTTCGGAGGAAACCGCACCAGCCGGCGCACCGTCACCCTTGCCGACGGCACCACACGCCGAGTGCCTCGCCGACGCTACTACGCCACACCCACAACCCTTGCAAAGGTCTCGAGCGACATCGTGCGACGCCCCGGATACTATAAGATGCACATCGTGGGAGGGGAATGGACCTACCGCTGGCAACCCTCGGCCAACAGCCGCCACGAGTTCAGTCCGCTCACCGTGAAATACCAGTTCATGAACAGCCACACCGACAAATTCGATGAAATTGTCACCGCCAACCCCTATCTGCTGGCCACCATGAGCGACTATTTCATCCCGCAGATGCGCTACACCTATACCTACAACAGCCCCACAACGTTGCGCAACCCCATCTACTGGACGGTCACCCTCTCCGAGTCGGGCAACATCTCTTCGGTCGGCTATATGGCCTTCGGACGCCAATGGGACGAGCGCGGCAAGAAGATGTTCAAGAACCCCTATTCCCAGTTCGTCAAGATGGAGACCGACTTCACCAAGACGTGGACACTCTCCACCCACTCCTCCCTCGTGGGCCATCTGGGCGGCGGAGTGGTCTATTCCTATGCCAACTCCGAGGCAACACCCTTCAGCGAGCTGTTCTATGTGGGAGGCGCCAACAGCGTGCGAGCATTCCCCATCCGCGGCATAGGCCCCGGCGACTTCCCCGGACTCGACAATCCGCAAGCATCCTACCTCTTCCAGAACGGCGACGTGAAGTTTCTGGCTAACCTCGAATACCGCCAGCGACTCTTCGGCAACCTCCATGGAGCCCTCTTCCTCGATGCCGGAAACGTGTGGAACATCGACCAGCTGAAGCTTGACGACGATGAACTCGACAACCTCCTGATCAACACCAAGTTCAAGCTCAAGAGCATCTTCAACCAAGTGGCCGTGGGAACGGGCGTGGGAATACGCTACGACCTCGATTTCCTCATCCTCCGACTCGACTGGGGTATCGGTCTGCACGTGCCTTACAAGACCGAGAAGAGCGGATTCTTCAACCTCGACAGCTTCCACCGCTACCAGACCCTCCACTTCGCCATCGGCTACCCGTTCTAAAGAGATTATCGGGAAATCTGGTACGCATACACTTATTAAAAGTGTGGACATGGAAGTAACTTACACACAAGATAAACCAAAAAGCCACCGCACTCGGCAGTGGAAAAGAGGTCTACGAAAAAATCTTGGCTGGCAGCATGACGGATTTCGACACGACAAAGGAGCAGGCCTTCGTAGACTATTTCGCGTTCACCAATCCGCTTGACTTCGCCCGAATGTGCAAGCCGTACAACTCTCCGACGCTGCGCCATACAACCTACTTGATTCTGCAGCACATGGGATTAGACGACCAGCAGATTCAAGCTTTGTTGCGCGTGTCAGGTTCCACTATCCGCAGCTATCGCCATCGGTTGAAGTATAACGCATAAGAAGGAGTTTTTCTTCTTTTGTCAAGAAAATTCTGACGGTCTTGCTGATGAAGGTTGTGAATGGTTTTGGCTCAGAAGCCCGCCCGTTGCTAAACGGGCGAGGCACCAAACAGCGTGGGAAATGGCTGGTTTCCCAATGCCACCACTCGCATAACACATTGGGAAACAAGTAGTTAATGTGTTGCAAAAGCGTGGCATTGGTGGCAACAACTTCAGTTGACGCATTTCCAGAATCATTACCAGTATGCGGTAACATCATTACCAGTATGCGGTAACATCATTACCAATATGTGGTAACACCATTACCACTATGCGGTAACGTTATTACCAGTATGCGGTAGACATACTACCACACGGCGGTAACTAGCGATATTTTTAGTAATGAGGAGCACTACAAATCCTTGTCGATCATTGCTGCCACACACGAGTCGGACCACACGTTTTCAGCCGTCTCCACCATGTCGATGATGGTGTAAATGGGGAGGATGATGCCCAGGACGGTGATGGGGGCGCCGATGCCTGACATCAGCGAGAGCGTGAGGAAATAGCAGCCCATGGGCACTCCGGCGTTGCCGACGGCTGAGACGACGGAGATGATGATCCAGAGCAGGATGGTGCTCCACGTGAGGGGCGTTCCACCATTCTGCATCACGAAGAGGGAGGTGACAAGGATGAAGGCTGCGCAACCGTTCATGTTGATGGTGGTGCAGATGGGGAGCACGAAACGGGCAATCTTCTTGCTCACGCCCAATCGCTCTTCGGCAGTCTCCATCGTGACGGGCAGGGTGGCGGCACTGCTCTTGGTGAACAGCGCCATCAGCACGGCAGGCATCATCTTGCCCAACACATGAAGGGGATTGAGCCCGCGAGCCAACAGGAACAACGGCAGGACGACGAAGAACTGAACGACATTGCCTCCCAGCACCACGAGCACGTACTTGCCTATGCTGTCGGCCACCACGCCTGCCGACACTTGTGCCGACAACTGGGCGGAGAAGGCCACAATGCCCAACGGCAGCGCCCAGATGAGCCCGCGGATGAGCAGGAAGAGCAGCTCTTGCAACCCCAGCAGGCCCTTTGTCACCACGGCCTTGTTCTCGCTGTCGGGCAGCTTGGAGAGGCCGATGCCTATGGCAAAAGCCAGCAGGAGCAGCGAGAGCACGTTGCCCTCGAGGAAAGGCCGCACGATGTTGTTGGGGATGATGCTGACGATGTGGGAATAATAGGAGACGCCTTCTAAGTCGCCCTGTGCTGCTGGTGTTTCCACCGTCTCGCCCAAGGAGAGGTTGGCGAGGTCAAGGTTGCCGGGGGCGATGAGCACATACAGCAATGCTCCAACGGCTGAGGCGGCGAAGGTGGTGAGCAGGGTGTAGGTGAGCGTGCGGCCGAAGATGCGGCCTGAGCCCTTTGAGCCGAAGGTGGCGAAGGTGGTGATGACGGCCAGCACAATCGTGGGCACGGCCAGCAACTGGAACAAACGCGTGTATACCGTTGCCACGAAGTTCATCGCGTCGTTGAGCCATCCCAGTCCCAACAACCCTAACACGGCACCCACCACGAGTGCGCCAATCCAAATCAGTGTTCTCTTCATACTTGTATCAATTATGGGGCAAAGGTACGAAGTTTTTGTCTATCCCAAAATACCATTAGTGCGGTATTTTGCAAAAAGTGGCTTCCGCGAGCCGTTTCATTCAGAAAAAAACACTACCTTTGCAGACAAAAATAGATTATGGCGATGGAACGGGCAATTTTCCGCAGGTCGGAACTCTTGTTGGGCGACGAGGCCATGAGCAGCATCTCCGAGAAACGGGTCATCATCTTCGGCGTGGGCGGCGTGGGCTCGTGGTGCGCCGAGAGCCTGGTGCGCTCGGGCATCAGACACTTGACGATTGTAGACAGCGACCGCGTATGCATCACCAACATCAACCGCCAGCTGATGGCCACCTCGAAGACCGTGGGCCAGGTGAAGGTGGAGGCCTTGAAGGAGCGTCTGCTCAGCATCAACCCCTCGGCAGAGGTGGTGGCCCTGCAACAGATATTCACCGCCGAGACGGCCGAGAGTTTCGATATCGGCAGCTACGACTATATCATCGATGCCATCGACTCGCTGAAGGACAAGGCGCTGCTCATTCTGATGGCTACAGAGACGCGGGCAAAGTTCTTCTCATCGATGGGTGCCGCGCTGAAGCTCGACCCCACCCGCATCAGGACGGCTGAGTTCTGGAAGGTGCAAGGCGACCCGCTGGCTCGTGCCCTGCGCAAGCGTTTCAAGCGCGACGGGCGCTATCCCAAGCGCAAGTTCAAATGCGTGTATTCCGACGAGTTGTTGGAAAACAAAGGCCATAACGCCACCTGCGGCACCGAGCAGTGTCTTTGTCCAAAAGCAAAGGCAGGGCCTGGCGACCCCACCTTGCTGAACCATGAGTGGTGCTCCTCGAAGGCGCAAATCAATGGCACTCTGGCTCACATCACTGCCATCTTCGGCTTTATGCTGGCAGGACTCGTCATTCAGGATATCGTGAAAGCTTAGTTTTTTTCCTGAGGCTCACAACTGAAAAGCGGCATTGACATAGATGTTCCGGCCTTTCTGCGGCAGGTGGTTCCAGTCGGAGTAGGTTGAATAATTGCGGTCGAACAGGTTCTCAATGCCAGAGACGCAGAAGCTGCGCGACCTGCATTACGAGGAAGCAGACACGCTGAACTCAGAGCAGATTAAGAACGACTTCCCCGTCTTGCAACAGAAGGTGAACGGCCACGACCTTGTGTGGTTGGATAACGGTGCGACAACGCAGAAGCCGAATCAGGTGATTGATAAGATTTCGGATCCGAAGAACCGTGTCTCTGTCGTGAGTTTCGTGCTCGATGGCATCCCTGTACCTGAGGTTGGTACGCTGCTCGACAAGGAGGGTATCGCTGTGCGAGCCGGTCACCATTGTGCTCAACCCGCCCTTCGTGCTCTCGGCTATGAAATGAGCGTGCGTCCCACCTTTGCGCTCTACAACACTCGCGAGGACGTGGACAAACTTGTTGTCGCTGTCCGGAAGATTGTCAGCAGTCGTAGGGCGTAGCATCTAATGAAGTGAAATACTCAACAAAAAACCAGCGGAATCTAACTCTTTCAGATTCCGCTGGTTTTATTCATGATGATAGTTTGTATGCCCAAACTGTGAGTCGGGACAGACTCGTCATTCTATTGGACGACTCCCTCAACGGTATATCCTACTTGACGCAGAAGGTGGAGGACGCCTTTTTCACCAGGCAAGTGTCCGGCTCCGACGGCAAAGAGGGTAGGCTTCTGAGCCATGATGGCCGGCATCTTGGTGAGCCAGTCGGCATTGCGCTTGTAAATGAGAATTTCCTCTTCTTCGGGGCGGCTGTCGCAACTGTTGTGAAGTTTCTCGTTCATTGCATCCATAATGGCATCAAGGTTTTGGGAATAGAATGCGCGAATGACGCCTTCGGCCATCTTATCCATGAAATCGGCATTGTCCACCTGACACATCAGCAGCTCTTTCTGTCGTTCAAGGGACTGCCCGTTGAAGAGAACTCCTATCTGGAAAGCCATTGTCTCCAATCCGCCGACGCCCTTGCCTTGAGCATGAGCTTCTTTCTGGAAGTAGTTGTCGAATTGGTTTTGCGCGTCAAACCCACCGGTCTTCTTAATATAATTGAGCAACGATAGAGTGTTAGAAAGAGCCGAGGGCGACAACTTTCCCATCTGTTGGGCAAGCATCGGATTGGTCATGTCCATTCCCATGATTTCTTTCATGAATGCGTTGAGACGGCTCATCTCGTCGGCTGACAGCAGTTTGTCAATCGTCATACCATCAGGCATCATCATGGCCTGCTGCATGATGGCAAGGCTGTCGGCGCCCAGCAATTCTTCCATAATCAATTCGCCGTAGGTCTGCTGGGTTTCGGCCATTGCTTGTCGGATGCCTGGTATGGAGTCGACAAACGACACGGGAGCCAAGTGGTAGGTGCCCACGATGTAGGAGGGCGCCTTCAGTCCGTTGCCGGTGATTTTGTACAAGAGTTGTGCTTGAGTGCCTAATGTCGCGAGAAGAAGCGCGAGGGCTGTAAGAATTCTTTTCATACTGTTTTTTCGTTTATACAATTATTATTTTACCTTAAAGATTCGTATAGGGAGGGACTCGCGTCCCTTGCTAACTGATATTGGCTATTCGCGGAAACGAATGGTTTGTTTCTCCCAGTCCATCTCCTCGATGATGGCTATTGACTCCAAGTGGTAGCCCTCTTCGCGCAGCAGTCTTCCACCTTTCTGCTGACCTTTTTCCACGGCAATGCCGATGCCTACCACTTCGCCACCCGCCTGATGAACGATGTCGATGAGTGCGTGGACAGCCTGTCCGTCAGCCAAGAAGTCGTCTACAATCAGCACTCGCTCGGATGGGTTCAGATAGGGTTTCGACACAAACACGCTGTTCAGCTGCTTGTGCGTGAACGAGTAGGCCTGCGACACATACTTGTTGTCGGTGCTGTTGGCCGTTTCGCTTTTCTTGGCAAACACCACCGGCACATCATACAGGTGGCCCAACATCGTGGCGATGGCGATGCCGCTGGCTTCGATGGTCAATATCTTGTCGACGGCCACATCATGGAAACGCTGCTTCAGCTCTTGGGCTATCTGACGTATGATTCGGATATCAATCTGATGGTTCAGAAAATTGTCAATCTTCAGGATATCACCTTGCTTGATGATTCCATCGCTCAGAATCTTTGTCTCGAGAAAATTCATGTTCTTTTATGTTTATGGCACAAAGATACAACTTTTTTGTGAAAGACGTTTCAGCGTGTGCGGTTTTCTTTATACGAAGGAGAACCGAAATACCTAATTCGTGGTAGGCGAAATGCCACGAATGGGCTATTGCAGAAGTACGTATTTCATTTTACCTTTGCAAGCAAATTGATAACCGACAATATGCAGTACGAAACAAAAATACTGACGACGAAGTATCAGAAACCTGACGCTTACGGGGCATTGTCTATGCCTGTATACTATACGGCGGCGTTTGAGTTTGAGTCTGCCATGGCCATGGGCGATGCGTTTTGCGGTCGTTCCATGGCCCCGTCGTATGCCCGTATCGCCAACCCCACGACCACCTTTTTAGAGGAGCGCGTGAGGCAACTGACAGGTGCCGCGAGTGTGACAGCTCTCAACACAGGTATGACGGCCATCCACTATGCTCTGACGGCTGTCAGCGCAGCAGGACTCAACATCGTAGCCTCAAAGCATCTGTTTGGCAATAGTGTCTCGCTGATTCGCGACACGTTGGGCAACTTTGGCGTGGAGCCGCGCTTTGTAGATTTCACAAAGCCTGAGGAGGTGGAGACGCAAATTGACGATAAAACTTGCGCCCTTTTCTTTGAGATTATCACAAATCCCCAGCTCTTCGTGGCCGACATCAGACGGTTGGCCGACATTGCCCACAAGGCTGGTGTTCCTCTGATTGCCGACACCACTATCGTACCCTTTTCCACGTTCCGTGCTGTCGATTTTGGCGTGGACATAGAGGTGGTGTCGAGTACAAAGTATATCTCCGGTGGTGGCACGGGCTTGGGTGGATTACTTATCGACTACGGTCGTTTTGATTGGAGCCAATCTCCCTCCCCAGCCCTACAGACTCGTACCAAACGGGTAGGCAAGAAACTGGCTTTCACAGCCCGTGTAAAAACGGAACTGGTAACGAATCTTGGTGGACTGATGACGCCTAGGTTGCCTATATGGAAACTCTCGGACTCGATACACTCGACATTAGGTTCCGTCGGCAGGCTGAAACCACGCTATGGCTCGCCCGCCAATGCCAACAGCTTCCAGAAATCAAGAGTGTGAACTATACGGGTCTCGACGACAATCCCTTCTACGAACTCTCGAAAACACAGTTCGGCCCGTTGCCGGGCGCTGTCTTCACCATCGACCTCGAATCGAAGGAGGCAGCTTGGGCTTTCATCGACAATTTGCAAATCATCCGTCGAGCCACGAACCTCTTCGACCGCAAGTCGTTGGCCATTCATCCCGCATCCACCATTTTCGGTCTCTTCACAGCCGAACAATGCGCAGAGATGTCTGTACCAAACACAACGGTGCGTCTCAGTATAGGTCTCGAAGTTGGTGAGGATCTGTTGGAGGATATCAAGCAGAGTTTAAGAAAAACGGTGTGAGAAAGAGAGTAAGTGCTTCTTGAAAGTGTACATGCCGCATGTACAATCTGTACAAGCTACATGTACGGACTGTACAAGATACATGTACACTTTGTACAAGCCGTATGTACTATTCGTAGGTGATGCTTCTGCTTGTTGAACTTGCCCTTTCTCTAATTACATTATATTATATATAGAATTCTGAGGAGTCGACGAGTCCGGCACGGAGGGCATACTTGATGACCTCATGGGCGGTATTGACACCGAGTTTGCGGAAGATGTTCTTGCGATGGGTTGTGATGGTGTGGACGCTCGAGAAACGCTCGTTGGCAATCTCCTTGGTCGTCTTGCCCTGAGCGATAGCGCGCACAATCTCAGTTTCCGTCTCCGTGAGGAAACCAAGACGCTTGTCTTCTTCTTGTTGATGGTTGATGATGACCTCCAATGCCCGCTGACTGATGTGACGATTGTGGTGGCTGACGGAATATAGTGCATCGCAGATATCCTTCAGCAAACCATCCTTGAATACGATGCTGAACTGGTGGGATGCATAGACCACACGGCGCAGAAACCGAGGGGTCAACTCTTCGCTGATGAGAATCCACCGCGAAAGAGCAAACCGTTCAGCGACAATCAGAAGTTGTTCTTCATCGGCAAAGTCGAACAATGTGTAGTCTAACAACACCACAGCATCTTCGTGCTCCTTCAGCAACTGAACGAGTCCTGCTTTGTCGCTTGCCTTAAAAATGTCGTGGTTGCCTTTCTGACGTATCAATGTCTCTAGTGCAAAGCGAGTGAGTTCTTGATTGTCTGCTAATATATACTTTCCCATAGTGCTTCTTTTTGCCGTCAAAGGTACGCACTTTGGAAATATCAACCAAATTTTGCCCTCAATTTAGAAAATATTACCAAACATAAAACTGATGAAGAAAATCTGTCTTTTTAGGTCTTCTTCTTGCCTTCTTACCAGAAAAAAACACTATTTCATAGAAAAATGTGATATTTCCATGTGATGTTCAACAAGGAAACACACTAAACAAAAACTTCATTAAAGAAAGATTTCGTGTTGTACAAGACAGTTCAATCAGCTTTCATCATCACGATGAAGGTATTTATTTGTGCAAAAAATCGTAATAATCTGTCGGAGTTATCGGGATTTTTTGTATCTTTGCAGTTGCCTTCAGGGCTTTTTCTTAAATCAATCAAAAAATAGAACAAACATTAAAAATATACACAACAAAAAACATTACGCTTATGAAACCAACTCTTTTCTTATTGGCTGCCGGCATGGGAAGCCGCTACGGCGGACTGAAGCAGCTTGACGGACTCGGCCCCAATGGCGAGACCATCATGGACTATAGTATCTACGACGCTATTCAGGCAGGATTTGGCAAGATAGTGTGGGTCATCCGCAAGGACTTCGAAGAGCAGTTCCGCACACAAATCCTCTCGAAATACGAGGACAAGATTCCGTGCGAGTTGTGCTTCCAGGCGCTGGACGCTCTGCCCGAAGGATTCTCGGTGCCCGAGGGACGTGTGAAGCCGTGGGGAACGAACCACGCCGTGCTGATGGGTAAGGACGTGATTAAGGAGCCGTTCTGCGTGATCAATTGCGACGACTTCTACGGCCGCGATGCTTTTATGCAGATTGGCAAGTACTTGGCTGGACTGAAGGAAGGC
Source organism: uncultured Prevotellaceae bacterium (assembly GCA_902769705.1). Taxonomy (GTDB): domain Bacteria; phylum Bacteroidota; class Bacteroidia; order Bacteroidales; family Bacteroidaceae; genus Prevotella. The sequence continues at coordinate 217,716 of CACXPX010000003.1, read as the reverse complement.
GCGAAGAACGAGTATGCTATGGTGGGTTTCCGCTGCTGCAATACGCTGTCTGAGAATGGTAGCGTGGCTCGTGGCGTGTGTGCCTATGACGAGAACCGCCACTTGACGGATGTCGTTGAGCGTACGGAGATTATGCGCATAGCCGACAAGGGCAACTCTATCTGCTACAAGGACGGTGATGAGTGGTTCCCCTTGGAGGAGAATGTGCCCGTTTCGATGAACATGTGGGGATTCACACCCGACTATTTCGACTATAGCGAGGCTTACTTCAAGGAGTTCCTGAGCGACCCGAAGAACATGCAGAACCTGAAGGCTGAGTTCTTCATCCCGCTGATGGTGAACAAGCTGATTACCGAAGGAACGGCCACTTGCGAGGTGCTCGACACCACATCGAAGTGGTTCGGCGTGACCTATGCCGCCGACCGTCAGGCAACGGTAGACCGCATCCAAAGCCTTGTGGAGGAGGGCGTCTATCCCGCAAAGCTGTTCTAAGCGATGCTGAAGGATTTACTAAGCGGTGAGCAAGCCGACCAGCTGAGGTCGCTCATCGATGAAAGCCAGAACATCATTGTCACCTGCCACACCAATGCCGACGGCGATGCATTGGGTTCGTGTCTGGGATGGGCGGAGTATCTGAGATGGTTGGGCAAAGAATCAACCATCATCGTGCCCGACCAGTATCCCGACTATCTGATGTGGATGCCCAACACGGAGAAGGTGATGCGCTACGACAAGCGAAAGGAGCAGGCCGACTTGTTGTTCGGTGTGGCTGACTTGGTGTTTTGCTTGGACTTCAACGTGACCAGTCGCGTGGCTGATATGGAGGAGGCGCTTTGCACTTGCAAGGCGCGCCGTGTGCTTATCGATCATCATCTGGGACCTGATGTGCCGGCAGAACTGACGGTATCTCACCCCGAGATGTCGTCAACAAGCGAAATTGTGTTCCGCCTGGTGTGGCAGTTGGGTGGCTTTGACGAGTTGCACAAGCATTTTGCCGCGCCTGTCTATTGTGGTATGATGACCGACACGGGCGGATTCACGTTCAACTCGAAGTCGCCCGACATCTTCTTCATCATCTCGCAACTGCTGACGAAGGGCATCGACAAAGACAAGATCTACCGCAACGTCTATAACAACTATTCGGCCTGGGCCATCCGCATGCGTGGCTATATAATGTGCCAGAAGCTGAATGTGTTCGACGATGTTCATGCTTCGTATTTCTGCATCAGCCGCAAAGAGATGAAGGAATTCCATTTTGTGAAGGGCGACGCCGAGGGATTGGTGAACGAGCCGTTGCGCATCAAGGGGATGAAGCTCTCGATATCGTTGCGTGAGGACGACCGGAAGGACAATCTGGTGTGGGTGAGCCTGCGCTCGGTGGACAGCTTCCCTTGCAACAAGATGGCGGAAGAGTTCTTCAACGGTGGTGGACACCTGAATGCCAGCGGTGGGAAACTGTTTTGCTCGCTGGCTGAAGCTGAGCAGATTGCGAGGCAGGCCATCTTGCATTTCGAAGACATGTTGAAGTGCTGAATACCTAAAATAATGAACGGAGAGATGATTTCCAAAAGGAAACGCTCTCCGTTCCTACTTTTCTTTGCACCTTTGGCTTTGCTGAAAGGCTACGGATGGGCGAACAAAGTTCGGGAATGGATACTTTTGCTCGACAATGTAAAAATAAAAAGCTTTTTATTTTGCATTGTGCTCGCTTCTTCGTACCTTTGCACCATAATCAAATGTGTGAACGACGATTTATGAGAAAACTTGTATATACGATGATGCTTGTCGTTGGGTTGGTGGTGCTTGCTGCATGCAACGACACCGAGACCTATGCTGAGCAGAAAGAGAAAGAGGTGTCGGCCATCAACAAATTCATTGCCGACTCGGCTGTCAACGTGATTTCAGAAACCGTGTTTGCCGCCCAAGGCAACACCACCGATGTGTCGAAAAACCAGTTCGTGTTGTTCGAGGCGTCGGGTGTCTATATGCAGATTGTGAGGCAGGGTTGCGGCGAGAAAATCAAGAATGGAGAGACCGCTACGGTGCTCTGCCGCTTCATGGAGCGCAACCTGCTGCTTGGTGCTGACTCCATCACGCTGACGAACCAGGTGCTTGAATATGCGGCTGTTGTGGACAAAATGTCAGTAACGAATACTTCGGGCACGTTCCAGGGCAGTTTCGATGTGACATCGAGCCTGATGTATGCTGTCTATGGACGTGCGCAGAACAATACGGCGGTGCCTTCAGGTTGGCTGGTTCCGTTTACTTATGTGAACGTAGGACGCCCGGTTAAAGAAACTGACGCAACGGCGAAAGTTCGCCTGATTGTGCCCCACAAGCAAGGGCATCTGAGCGCCACGAGGGGTGTCTATCCCTGTCTCTACGACTTGACGTTTGAGCGCGGTCGTTGAGGAAAAACTGAAAATGGATAACGAATAATTGAAAACAAGAATATGACATTAATAAAATCAATTTCCGGTATTCGCGGAACCATCGGCGGAAGAACGGGCGACACGCTCAATCCGCTCGACATCGTGAAATTCACAACAGCATACACCACTTTCATTCGTCGGAATGGCGGAAATGGGCAAGATGCCGACTTCAACCAAAACCGTCCGACCATCGTGGTGGGACGCGACGCACGCATCTCGGGCGTGATGGTCGACAATGTGGTTTGCGGCACCATTATGGGCATGGGCTACGATGTGGTGAACATCGGTCTTGCATCCACTCCTACTACAGAACTTGCCGTACAGACGCTGGGTGCGGACGGTGGCATCATTATCACGGCTTCGCACAATCCGCGCCAATGGAACGCTTTGAAACTTCTGAATAGAGAAGGCGAGTTCCTCACCGCCAAGGATGGTGCTGAGGTGTTGAAGATTGCCGAAGAAGAGGATTTTGAATATGCTGATGTCGACAATCTTGGTCATTATATCAACTGCGATGAGGCCGACCAATGGCACATCGATGATGTGATGAGCCTGAAATTGGTTGATGCTGAAGCTATCCGTAAAGCGCATTTCCGCGTTTGTGTTGACGCTATCAATTCAGTTGGTGGCATCATCCTTCCCAAACTGCTCGACGAACTGGGCGTGAAATACACCATTCTTAATGGTGAGCCTACTGGCGACTTCGCCCACAATCCTGAACCGCTGGAGAAGAACCTTCAGGGCATTATGGACGAGATGAAGACGGGCAAGTACGATTTGGGTATCGTGGTTGACCCCGATGTTGACCGTTTGGCTTTCATCAGCGAAGACGGAACGATGTTTGGCGAGGAATATACACTTGTCAGCGTGGCCGACTACGTTCTGAGTGAGGAGTTCAAGGTGAGACTTCAGGCGTTTAACGATGCCAACGGAATCAGTCCTCTCCGTGCAGCTTCAGGAACGGCTCCGTTCATGAGTTCATCGGAACTGACGACAGTGAGCAATCTGTCGTCTACTCGTGCTTTGCGCGATGTCACATATAAATATCGTGGAGAGTACTCGGCAGCTGCTGTGGGCGAGGTGAATGTGACCACAAAGATGAAGGAAGTGGGCGCCATTATCGGCGGTGAAGGAAACGGTGGTGTTATCTATCCCGAGAGCCACTATGGCCGCGACGCTTTGGTGGGCATTGCCTTGTTCCTTTCTAACTTGGCTCACAAGGGTTGCAAGGCAAGCGAGTTGCGTGCTGCATATCCTACCTACTATATGGCCAAGAACCGCATCGATTTGACTCCTGGCACCGATGTGGATGCTGTGTTGGCCAAAGTGAAGACTATGTATGAAGGCACAGAGGAATACACCAATCCCACGCGTGTGGTGGTTACCGACATCGATGGCGTGAAGATTGACTTCAGCGACAGTTGGGTGCACCTGCGCAAGTCGAATACTGAACCCATCATTCGCGTCTATAGTGAGGCGAAAACGATGGAGAAAGCCGATGAATTGGGCAAACGCTTCATGCAGGTGGTTTACGATATGGTGTAATCAGCATGTGAACTGAAATTGATAAGAAAAGCAAGAGCGGCCTATTCTGATTGCAGGATAAGCCGCTCTTGTTTATTTATGAATTGCTTTTTAACTGAAGAGGATGGTGCCCAAGGTTTTGGTCAGCCAAACGAGGAGGAAGATCATGAGCACGATTCCTATCAATAGGGCAAACACCACAAGTGCGGCTTGCCACGCTTTTTTGTTGACTTCGTGGGTGATGGCTGGGTCGTTGTTGATGAACCCGTCAATAAGGGCCATATTCCTCACGTTGGCTTTGTGAAAGAAGTCGATGACATCGCCCACATAGAACGGAATCATACCGAGCAGAATGTCGCGAAGCGTGTTGTTGAGAATGGCTAATGTGAGGGGAATGGAGCGCAGACGGATGGCGCTGAAATAGATATGCACAATCGAAAGAAGACCTGTTGCAGCATCTCCGATTCCTCCAGGGATGAGCCCCGCAAATCCGTCGATGTTGTAGCGGTCCAGATATTGAGTGATGCGTTGCATCCACTGATAGATGCTGGAGCCTTTGAGCTTTTCCTTTTTATCAGTTTTGTCAATCAAAGGTCTTGAACTCATATCCTTGTTCTTTCAGCCATTTAAGTGCTTCGGGAAGTGCGAAGCGCAGTTTGTCGATGCTTTTTAGCGAATCGTGAAACGTGATGATGGAGCCGTTTCGGGCATAGCGTTTCACATTGTTGAGCACGTCTTCAGCAGTCATCCATTTCGAATAGTCGCGTGTGACAAGGTCCCACATGACGATTTTATACTTTTTTGACAACCAATAGTAGATGCTCCGCCTCATCCATCCATGTGGAGGGCGGAACAGGTGGGTGTTGAGAAGCATGTTGGCTTTGTGGGTGTTGACGAGATAAGTGGCTGCCCAATGCTTGAAGGCACCCAAATGGTTGTAGGTGTGGTTGCCCACTTGATGACCTTCATCGATGATTTGCTGAAACAATTCGGGATAGCGGTCGACATTCTCGCCCACCATGAAGAATGTGGCTTTTGCGTCGAACTCTCTAAGCGTCTTGAGCAGGAAAGGGGTAGATTCGGGGATGGGACCGTCGTCGAACGTCAAATAGACTGCTCGAACCGACGGATCCATCCTCCAAATCGCCTTTGGGTATATCCATCGCAACCATTTGGCTGGTTGTTCAATAATCATTCTTTATTGAAAGCCTGGCAGTGTTCCGCCTTTTGCGTCATACCACTGGTAGTATATCTCCAGTTCCTTGTTCATCTTGGCGGCACGGCTCGCATCGACTTTTTCCTCAATCTGGATGATTCTTTGCATCACCCAAAGATGGCGCACGTAGTCGGCTTGTGAGGAAGCGAAGCGTCCGTCGTTGAGTGAGAAGTAGAACTTCAGGTATTGCGCAGAGTTCTTCCACAGTTCTTCCAAAATCTTGCCGGCTTCGGCTTTCTTGCCCAACATAGAGAAGGCGTTCGCAATGTCGAGCGAACCACTGCGATAGTTGTGAGGCACATTGTAGGTGGGAATCTCCTTCTCACACTTCTGAAGCACTTGCAGGGCCTTGTCCTTCTTGTCTTCTGCTATGAGTTGCATGGCGAGTGTACCCAGCAGATTACGGTGGGTGTAACACATGCGCATGACCGTCTCGTCGAGATAAAGGCCTTGTGCGGAAAGACCACCGTATTTGTAGCGGTTCATTACATTGTTGAAGGTCTTCTCGGTGTCAAGTTGCTTCACGCCGCTGTTAGGTATCAAGTTGCCGTCTTGGTCGGTGTGATAGGTGCTGAATGGAGTGATGCGGTTAGCCAATCCCTCTTGCACGAAATTCTCACCCAAGTTCATGTAGTTGTCTTGACCGACGGTGGTGGCCACATAGATGGGGCGCACCCAGTTGGCTTGCGAGATGAGCTCGAGCATCATGAGGTCACCCTTGTAGAGTGCGCGTTTGCCTGCCAGCGAGATGACCATCTTGTCGGGAATACTGTCGGCAGCCATCAGCATGCCACTCTTGCGCACAGCTTCTTTGTCGATGGTCACAAAGACAGTATCGGTGGGAATCACGTGTCTGTCGGCGTCTTTCGAACGCACCCAGTTTTTCAGGATGTTTTTCAGTTCGAAAGGCTCATCGCCGAGCTCTCTTTTGGCGTCTTCGGGATTCTCTTTGTAGGCTTCCAACACTCTCTCCTTAAGTTCTGGAACCACTTCAACATATTCGTTGGTTCCCGAGCAGAAGTCGAGTCGTGGCCACGTGATGGGCAAAGACGGAGAATCGTAGGCCGGACGTTTCATCTGGTCGATGTACCAGTCGGTTTGCAGATACGAAAGGTTGCACACGCGGGCATCGGTGCGTATGCCTTCGACATCTTGGTTATACCAGAGTGGGAAGGTGTCGTTGTCGCCATTGGTGAAGATAATGGGGTTGCCTTCGTCTTGCAAGGTCATCAGATAGTTCTGGCCAAAGTCGCGACAGGTGTAACGTCTTGAACGGTCGTGGTCGTCCCAAGTCTGCGAAGCCATCTGAATAGGAACAAGCAGACAAGCGGCTCCAACAACAGCTGCCACTACGGTACCGTGGAGCTTCAGGTATTTGCGAACAAGGTCGATGATGGCTGCCACGCCAATACCACACCAAATGGCATAAGCATAGAAGGAGCCAGCATAAGCGTAGTCGCGCTCACGAGGTTGCTGAGGCGTCTGGTTCAGATAGATTACGATAGCCAAACCTGTCATGAAGAACAGGAAGAACACCACCCAGAACTGGCGTATACCGCGACGTCCGCGCCAAGCCTGCCAGAAGAGGCCGATGAGGCCGAGCAGCAGGGGTAGACAATAGAACACGTTGTGTCCCTTGTTGTTTTTCAGTTCGTCGGGTAATAAATCCTGGTCGCCCAACATCAGCCTGTCGATGAAGGGAATACCCGTAATCCAGTTGCCGTGTTCCAGTTCGCCATTACCTTGTATGTCGTTTTGGCGGCCTGCAAAGTTCCACATGAAGTAACGCCAGTACATGAAGTTGCACTGATAGGAAAGGAAGAAACGGATGTTTTCCCATTGTGTCGGCATTTTCACCGTTATCGGCTCACCACATCGGTCGTATGGCACACTACGTCCTTCCACACCGCCCATCCAATCTTCGTATGCTCTGGCATGACCAGAGTCGTGCATACGTGGGAACAGCATGTTCTGTGCATAGACATACTTGTTTTTATGGCTCACCACGAAATAAGAGTCTTTCTCCTCTTCAAAAGCTTTTTCCTTGCGGCTGTAGATGGGAGCTCCCTCTTTCATACGCGGCTTGCAGTACTGTCCGTCGGCATCGAGTTTCACCTGCGAGGTGTAGGCTTGTCCGTAAAGCAACGGGCGGTCGCCATATTGGTCGCGGCTCAGATAGTTACCCAAAGTGAAGATGTCTTCAGGCGAGTTCTGGTCCATTGGTGGGTTCGACGACGAGCGAATCACGATGACGGCATACGTTGAATAGCCAATCATCAGCATCAGCAGGCAAAGCAGAATGGTGTTCTTGGCTCGAGCTGTGATGAGGGGAATGGCTTTCTTGTCAACGGTCTTCGTGCGATTGAGGATGAACCAAATGATGGCCAGCACGATGACGCCGATAATCACCGATGATGCTCCGTAACCATAGAACGGTATACCCAGCATGGCGATGCTCAGCGTGAAGGCCAGGTTCTGGCGGCGTTGGCTGCCTCCGGTGTAGGTTTCATAGATGGCCCAAATTACAGCAGCCACCAACAAGATGATGTAGATGATGACGCCGGTGTTGAACGGCATTCCCAACGTGTTCACGAAGAACAGTTCAAACCATCCGCCAACGGTGATGATGCCTGGCACAACGCCATAAAGCACGGCGGCTACGATGATGAACGAGATGACGAGTGCCACGATGGAACCTTTGGCTTCGATGTTGGGGAACCGCTTGTAGCAATACACCAGTACGATGGCGGGGATGCAGAGCAGGTTTAGCAAGTGAACGCCGATAGACAAGCCTGTCATATAGGCGATGAGCACCAGCCAACGGTCGCTGTGAGGTTCGTCGGCATGGTCTTCCCATTTCAGGATAAGCCAGAATACGATGGCCGTGAAAGCCGAACTGTAGGCGTAGACCTCACCTTCGACAGCCGAGAACCAGAATGTGTCTGAGAACGTGTAAATCAAGGCGCCCACAAGTCCGCTTGCTTCGATGGCAATCAGCTTCGCCGTTGTCAACTCGCCCCAGTCTTTCAGGATGAGCTTGCGCGTGAGATGCGTGATTGTCCAGAAGAGGAACAAGATGGTGGTGGCCGAGAGCAGCGCGCTCATGATGTTCACCATTCGTGCCACCTGGCTCGGGTCGCTGGCGAATTGTGAGAACAAGTTGGCCGTAAGCATGAAGAAAGGTGCCCCTGGCGGGTGTCCCACTTCGAGTTTGTAGCCTGTGGAAATAAACTCTGGGCAATCCCAGAAGGAGGCCGTTGGTTCAATCGTGGAGCAATAGACGACGGCTGCCACAAGGAAGGCAATCCATCCCATCACATTGTCCACTAGTTTGTACTGTTTCATTGGTTCTTTTTTATCTTTGTTTATTTTTGTTTCACGTCGGTATGGCGTTGTGTTGGCCGACAACAAGTGCCATTTATCTTGCAAAGATAATAAAAAGATGGGAGTTGTAGGAAATACGGGGTGCGTTTTTTAGATTATATAACGTATTGATGGGTATTCGCAGGCGTTTAGAGCTGTAAATGGTCTTTTGCATTGTCACATGTAGCATCTGACCGCCTCACATGCCACACCTGACGCGCTCACTTGCGGCTTCTGACGTTGCGTTCCATCAGAAAAGCATGCTTACGCCGTAGATGAGCAGCACATAGCGCAAGAATTTTCCGAGGCTGATGCTGATGAATGATATGACAAAGTTGGCTCGCATCAATCCCAAAACAATGGTGATGGCGCTGCCAAGAATGGGAAGGAAGGCAAAGAAGCCCATCCATGCGCCACGCCCGGCCATGAAACGTTCGGCCTTTGCCAGACTTTCAGGTTTCACGTGCAGATAGCGTTCAATCCATTCGGGTTTCCCCAGTCTGCCGACCCCATAGTTGAAAAGTCCTCCCAACACGTTGCCAATGGTGGCATAGACTGCAAGTGGCCACGGTTCCAATCCTGCGGCAGCCAAAGCCACCATGACGGCTTCGCTGCTAAAAGGGAAAAAACTGCCAGCCAGAAAAGCAGCCAACAGCATGCCCCAATAGCCGTAACCCGTCAGAAAATCAATGATGATATCCATAGATTGTAGGCGGTGATGAGCAAGGCGACTATCATCAACGTGATGAAGAAAATGTTGGTAAGCCGTGTTCGGGTGAGGGCGATGAAATGTCCGATGAGCGGAGCGGTGTTCACAATCATGATGTGGAGTACGCAGTCGTAGTGCTGGGGTTGCAACACGATGAACACCATGCAGCAGATGTCGATGGTGATGAAAATCTCGTAGAGCATGCGAGTGCGAATCTTGTCGTTGTAGCTATGGCGCAGGAAATGCACGATGCCGACAATCGAGATGAGCACCATGAAGGCGAATGTCACGATTTGATGCTCGCCCACGAGCGAATAGTCGAACAGACGGGCAAACTTGGTGATGCTCAGGAAATGCTGGATGAATGGCTCGAAATCGTCTGTGAAGACATAATAGGCGCCAATAAACCAATAAGGCATGATGAGGCCCAGCAGCGACGCAAAGAAAGTGCGGGCGCTGAATGCCAGAATGTTGACCGCCAGCAGAATCCATAGCACAGGTACGAAGAACAGCACTTGCACAAACACCGTGCTCGCCATTCCGATGGCGAAGAAGGCGTAGAACACCCAACCCGCCGCTTGTCGGTCTTGATAGGCGTTGAAAAGCGACAGATAAAAGGCGATGAAGCACAACCCAACGATGGCGCCCGGCATCGACGGCAACAGAAAAGAGGCCATCACGGTGAGCACCAGATAGGAGCACGACACCATGCGGCTGTATATGCGGATGAGCGAGTTGGAGTTGTTCAGCTCGGCCATCAGCAACGTCGACACCACTAGGCACACCGACTGCACCCACATCTGGTGCTCGATGAACCCTGCAGCCAGGCACACCAGCATTCCGTAGACGGCTGTCACAGGCAGCGCGTAGCGGTTTTCTGCAATTCTGTTCTGTAGTCTTTTCATTTGAAAAAGCCCCTATGCTCTCCTCCGCGACCGTATGGGGGGAAGGGGGCATAGGGGAAATGTATGAGTGTTTAGAGGTCGGCACCAATGTCCGAACGGAAATACTTGTCGGTGAACTGTATCTTTTGGGCTTCGGCAAACGACTTCTTCAGCGCTTCCTCTTTCGTGGCGCCATAGCTGCTCACGGCAATCACACGTCCGCCAGCTGTGACCACTTGCCCGTCTTTCAAGGCTGTTCCGCTATGGAAGACGATGCTGCCCTCCACGTCGTTGATGCCCGTGATGGGATAGCCTTTCTTATAGGCTTGCGGATAACCGCCGCTGACGAGCATCACGCAGACAGCTGCCCGCTCGTCGAAAGCAATCTCGCGCTTGTCGAGGTCTCCGGCAGCAACGCCGTTGAACAAATCAACGATATCGCTCTTCAGGCGCAGCATGACGCTTTCCGTCTCGGGGTCGCCCATACGGCAATTGTATTCGATGACCATCGGGTTGCCCTCAACGTTGATGAGGCCGAAGAAGATGAAGCCTTTGTAGTCGATTCCCTCGGCAGCCAAACCCTCGACGGTGGGGCGGATGATGCGGTCTTCCACCTTCTGCATCCATTCCTTCGTGGCGAACGGAACAGGTGTCACGCTGCCCATACCACCCGTGTTGAGGCCTGTGTCGCCCTCTCCGATGCGCTTATAGTCTTTTGCTTCAGGCAGAATCTTGTAGTGTTGGCCGTCGGTGAGCACGAACACCGAGCATTCGATGCCGCTCAAGAACTCTTCGATGACCACTTGGGAGGATGCGTTGCCGAACATGCCGCCCAGCATCTCCTTGAGTTCGCGTTTGGCTTCGTCAAGAGTGGGCAGGATGAGCACACCTTTTCCAGCGCACAAGCCGTCGGCTTTCAGCACGTAGGGAGCCTTCAGCGTCTCCAGGAAGGCAAGTCCCTCTTCCAGATGCTCGCCGTCGAAGGTCTTGTATTGTGCGGTGGGGATGTTGTGGCGCATCATGAAGGCCTTGGCGAAGTCTTTCGAACCCTCGAGCACAGCACCGGCTTTCGAAGGGCCTATGACAGGGATAGCTGCGGTTCGCGGGTCGTTCTTGAATTCATCGTAAATGCCTTTCACCAATGGGTCTTCGGGGCCTACCACCACCATGTCGACGCCATTTTCAAGGGCGAACGCCTTCACCGACTCGAAGTCGTCGGCCTTGATGGGCACATTCTCGCCGCAATTGGCTGTCCCAGCGTTGCCTGGGGCGATGAAAAGTTTCTCAACTTGCTTGCTTTGCGCAATCTTCCAAGCGAGAGCATGTTCGCGTCCCCCGCTTCCTAACAATAAGATTCTCATGTCTGTTTATAATGTTTTAAAAAGACGGCGATGCCGTTTTCATTATTTTGTTGCGAGCCATATACCCGCGGAAGGTTCCGTCTTGTTTATAGACTTTGTACCACTGGTCGTTGCTGCCGCCACTGTAGAGAATGTATCCTCCGTCTTTCACTTTCCCCACAATGTCGTACTTCGTGCCCGGACCTTTGCGAATGTTGGTGTATCCGTCTTCATCTTTCACTTTTCCCACCTTTTTCCAATCGCCACTCCGCTTGGGAACGACAATCTTGTTGCGGGCCATGAATCCGATGAACTCATAGCTTTCAGCACCCTCTGTGGGCGTGTAAATCAGGTTCCATCCGTCAGGACCAGCCTTGTAGTAAACGAACATACCGTCGGGAATTTGGTCGACGATGTCGTAGGTTGTGCCCGGACCTTTACGGACGTTGGTGTAACCGTCTTCGTCTTTCACGAGACCTGGTTTTTGTGCCAAGCAAGGCACGATCATGGCAAATGCCACGAATGTCATCAATAGTTTTTTCATTGTTTTTTAGTTTTAATTGTTGTTAGAATAAATGTTTTAGAAAACAGGTTGTCATTTCAGATAATCTTCAAAATACTGCGTGATGCGTTCGTGCAGATGTACGCTTTGGTGTCCACGCATATTGTGAGGTTCGCCGGGATAGACGAAGAAGTCGGGTTGAGTGCCAGCTTGTATGCAGGCTTCGATGAACGATAGGCAATGTTGTGGCACCACCGTCGCATCATTGTAACCCGTGATGATTTGCAGTTTTCCCTTCAGGTTCTTGGCTTGCTTGATGAGCGAGCACTTCTCGTAGCCTTCGGGGTTGGTCTGCGGTGTGTCCATATAGCGTTCGCCATACATCACCTCATACCATTTCCAGTCGATGACGGGACCGCCTGCCACACCTACCTTGAACACCTCAGGGTGGCTGGTCATCAAGGTGATGGTCATGTATCCGCCAAAGCTCCATCCGTGGACACCTATGCGCTCTTGGTCGACATAGGGGAGCGACTTCAGGAACTCCACACCTTTCATCTGGTCTTCCATCTCAATCTGTCCCAGTTGGCGGAATGTGGCTTGCTCGAAGTCGCATCCGCGGTTCTCGGAGCCACGGTTGTCGAGGATGAAGAGCACGTAGCCCTTCTGCGCCATATATGTCTCCCACGAGCGGCTGCAATAGTTCCAGCGTGCATCAACGTTGTGAGCATGCGGACCGCCATAGACATAGATGACGGTCGGATATTTTTTCGAGGGGTCGAAACCGTGAGGTTTCACCATTCGGTAGTACAAATCTGTCTGTCCGTCGGCAGCTTTGATGGTTCCGCACGAGAATTCGGGAACCTGATAGTCTTTCCAAGGATTCTCAGATGCGAAGAGTGTCTTCGATGTCTTGGCTTTTTGTGTGTTCGCAACGGCATACACGCGTGGAACATCTGGCTCGCTATAGCTGTCCAACATCCATTCTCCACCCGCTGAGAGATCGGCGCTGTGGTATCCGCGACCGTTGTCGAGCAGAGTGCGTTTGCCAGTCTTCACATCAACGGCGTAGATGTTGCGCTGAATGGGACTTGCCTCGTTCGAGGCGATGATGATGGATTTTGCCTTTTGGTTGAATCCAACAACCTCCATCACCACCCACTTCCCGCTCGTGAGCTGCTTGATGATTTTGCCGTCTTTCGCATTGCAGAGGTACAGGTGGTTGTATCCGTCGCGCTGGCTTTGCATGATGTATTTCGAAGCGTCCCACGGCAGGAACTCGATGGGGTGCAGAGGCTCCACATATTTGGGATGCGTTTCGCGGTCGAGCTCGGCAATCCGTTGCCCTGTGACGGCATTGTAGCTCACGAGCCGGCAGTCGTTTTGGTCGCGGTTCAGCTCGAACATGTAAATAGTTTGGGCGTCGGGGCTCCAGGCGATGTTCGTGAAATAGCGGTCGGTGGGATCGCCAGCATCCAGATAGATGGTCTTCTGCGTCTTCAGGTCGTAGACGCCCACGGTCACCTTATGGCTTGTTTCGCCCGCCATGGGATATTTGTCGGGTTCGTGAGAAGCCACTCGCGTGTCGATGTTCACTTGCGGATAGTCGGAAACCATCGATTGGTCCATGCGATAGAAAGCCAGCCGTTGCCCGTCGGGGCTCCAGAAAGTTCCCTTCTCAATGCCAAACTCATCGCGGTGGACGCTTTGCCCGTAGACGATTTCGCGCGACCCATCGGTGGAAAGTTGTGTTTTCTTGCCGTTGGCGTCAACCACATAGAGGTTGTTGTCAATCAGCGCAGCCGCAGCCTTGCTGGCGGGGCAGTATTCCAATCTTGAGCCACCCACAATGGGAGGCACCTCGAAGAGCGTCTTCTTTTGCTTCCAGTCGACGAGAAAGCGCTTGCTACCCGCATTCACTTGGACGATGGTTTTCGCCGGGGTGGGAAACTGTAGGGTGAAGAGGCTGTGCACTTTCGTGTGTTCGTCGGGGTCGGCGATGATTTCGTTCATGTCGTCGACGTTGAACAGGAGCGTCTCTTTGCCTGTTTGCTTGTTCACCAGATAGCATTCTTCCACGTCGAGGCGCACCAGCTCTTCGCCCCACCACGTGAAATAGCGGCTTTGGGGCACCATGTTGCGGTAGTTGGTTCCGCCGTAATTGAGGTCTTCGAGTGTGAAGAGTTTGTTTTGTGCCATGAGCGAGGGTAGGGTGGTGAGCGAAGTGTTTGGCGTTAAGGGTGCGAGGGCGCCCAACATGACGGCCATCAGCGCGCCTTTAATCATCGTCTTCATCGTTGAATCGGTTGTTTTGTTTGAAGTCTTTTTTCTTGAAGTCGCGCCCTCCCTTGAAGTCACGTCCTCCCTTGAAGTCTCTGCCACGCTGGTCGCGTTTACGGCTGTCCTTGCCGTTGAAGTCGCGCCGACGGGGCTCGTCGTCCTTGAAGTCGCGGTCGGTGCCAAACAGACGCTTGCGACGTTCCATGCGCTCGGCACGGCTTTCGTCGCCTCCTCTGCCTTTCTTGAATCCGCCGTCTCTGAATCCACCGCGTTCGCCACCACGTTCTCCACGGCCGCCACGCCATTCGCTACGAGCCTCACGGCGCCTCTGGGCAGCCTCACGCTGACGTTCGAGCGAGTGGAAGGTGAACGAGCGGATGTCGCCCTCTTCGTTCTCTTCCTGCTCGTCCAGTCGTTTCTTGAACTCGCGGTTTTGCTTGAAGCGGTGCTTCTCGGCCATCTGGCGCTTCTCTTCTTCGGTCTTCACGATGCCGCCCTCTTCGCGGAACTCACGCATGCGGCCTTCGAACATCGAGTATTTGCGGAACTCGCATTCCAGCGAACCGTTGTAGACGGGAATCTTGATGGAGGGCTTCAGGCCAATCTGGTCGAAGCATTCTTCGCGATAGCTGAGCACCCAGGCGTCGTTGCCGCTGAACTCGTGTTTCAGGCGCTCGCCAATCATTTTGTAGGTGGCCAGCAAGTTTGGCGTCGAGATGCGCTCGCCATAGGGCGGATTGGTCACGATGATGGCCTTCTCGGCAGGTTTGGTGAAGTCCTTGAAGTCTTGCTGCTCCACGCTGATGTCGTTCGAGAGACCAGCTGCTCGGGCGTTCAGACGAGCCGTGTTCACCGCCTTCATGTCGATGTCGTAGCCATAGATGTGGTGCTCGAAGGGACGCTCCTGAGAGTCGTCGTTATAAATCTCGTCAAACAACTCTTGGTCGAAGTCGGGCCATTTCTCGAAGGCATACTCCTTGCGGAACACGCCCGGACTCATGTTGTGGGCGATGAGGGCAGCTTCCACGAGCAAGGTGCCGCTTCCGCACATCGGGTCGATGAAGTCGCACTCGCCGTGCCATCCCGTCATCAGAATCATGCCGGCAGCCAGCACTTCGTTGAGCGGAGCCTCCACCGACTCCTGACGGTATCCCCGACGATGCAGACTCTCACCACTCGAGTCGAGCGACAGTGTAGCGTCGTCTTCGGCCACGTGGATGTTCAGCCGTATGTCGGGGTTGGTCACCGAGATGTTCGGCCGTTCGCCCGTGCTCTCGCGGAACTGGTCGACGATGGCGTCCTTCACCTTGTAGGTCACGAAGCGCGAGTTGCGGAACTCCTCGCTATACACCACCGAGTCCACCGAAAACGTTTTTCCCTTCTCAATATATTGCGACCAGTCTATTTTCTTCACTTCTTCATACATGTCGTCGGCCGAGCGCGCCTTGAAGTGGGCGATGGGCTTGAGGATGCGGATGGCCGTGTGCAACTGGAAGTTGGCACGATACATCATCTCCTTGTTGCCGGTGAACGACACCATTCGGCGTCCCACCTGCACGTTGTTGGCGCCCAAGTTGGTGAGCTCTTCAGCCAGTACGTTTTCCAATCCCATGAAGGTCTTGGCAATCAATTCAAATTCCTGTTCCATTATTGAATTCCTGATCAAAATTGTCTATTGGTTCTTTGTTGTATTTTCTTGTGTTGGGTTGCATGTCTTTCGTCACCCACACGTTGGCTCCCACCACGCAGTCGTGTCCGATGGTGATGCGTCCCAGGATGGTGGCGTTGGCGTATACCACGACGTTGTCCTCCAAGATGGGGTGGCGCGGAATGCCCTTGATGGGGTTTCCGTCCTCGTCGAGTGGGAAGCTCTTGGCGCCCAGCGTGACACCTTGATAGAGCTTCACATTGTTGCCAATCACGCACGTGGCACCGATGACCACACCCGTTCCGTGGTCAATCGTGAAATGGTCGCCGATGGTGGCAGCCGGGTGGATGTCGATGCCCGTTTCCGAGTGTGCCATCTCTGTGAGCATGCGCGGAATGAGGGGCACGCCCAGCAGATGGAGCTCGTGGGCAAGACGGTAGTTAGTCAGCGCCTTGATGACGGGATAGCACGAGATGATTTCGCCGAAGCTGCTTGCGGCAGGGTCTCCATTGTAGGCCGCCACCACGTCAGTGGCCAGCGTGCGACGCATCTCGGGCAGCTTCTCTATGATTTTCGAAGCCAGCTCGGCAGCGTTCTCCATGCAAATGTTGGGTGACACATCCTCGCAAGGACAATCGCCCGGCAGCCCGAAGCAGAGGCCGG
Organism: uncultured Prevotellaceae bacterium; assembly: GCA_902769705.1. Classification (GTDB taxonomy): domain Bacteria; phylum Bacteroidota; class Bacteroidia; order Bacteroidales; family Bacteroidaceae; genus Prevotella. Next base: position 201,155 of record CACXPX010000003.1, on the reverse strand, counting down.
CAAGAATCTGCTGTGACAAGAGGTGGTGCATGCGCTCCACGTTGACACCAATTTGATATTTGATGGTGTGGGTGTTAACCGATGATTTTCCGTAAAAGCCCGGAAAAAGGATGGCACGAGCCAATGTTACAATCTCTTCTAATTGCTTGGCCGAAGGCAGGGGGTCGCCGTCGCGATGTTCGTGAAACAATCCTCTCAGCGACTCGCTCGCCGACAGTCTGTCCACTGCCTGTGTCAGTACATGAGTTGTGTTCTCGCTACTCATTTTTGTGTATCAGTAAAATTTCGATGCAAAGGTACGAATAAGTGCGCACAATACAAAATAAAATCCCTTTTTTATTTTACTTTCGAATGAAAGTATCCATTCCCGAACCTTGTTCGCCCATTCCCGCTGACACGCCCCCCCCGTAACCTTTCCCGTAGCCTTTCGGCGAAGCCAAAGTTACGAAAAAATGAGTGAAATAGAAAATGAAAAAGTTTTCCTATTTTTCAGGAACAAACATCACAATATCACAACATCACACATCACATTAAGCACCTTCCACTTTTCCCCAGGAGGTCGGAAATAGAGGGAATGGTATGTTAATATTATATAATATTATATAATATAATATATAATTATAATAACAGTATACTACTATTCTTTCTCCTCTGCACATATTGAACGACCTTATTGTGATGTGTGATGTTGTGATATTGTGATGTTTTCGTTCATAAACATACCAGTGATGTGAGCGAAGAATATCTGGAAGACGTCGTGCTGAAAGGTGTTTCTTCGTTTTGCCAAAGACCACAAATGAGGTGCTTAAAGATATGGAATGAGGCGGTCAGAGACTATCTTTGACGATGCAAGAAGCATGCAATGAGGATTAACGAATTTTTGCACTTCAGATGAAAAGAAATTTGGTGGTTAGCTGATTATTTTGTACCTTTGTAAAAGAAATGGTGAGTTTGTTCTAATCATAAAATTGAAAGTCGTGCAACTTTTTATTGTTTGTTTTCGTCTATAAGATTGAACACCCGCAAATCTTGATGAAAAAAAGAATAAAAACAATAAAAAATGATTATGAAAAAGAATGTAGTTTTGTTGATGTCGCTGCTCGTGGTGGGCATGCTGGTTTCTTCGTGCCAGGTGTCGTGTAAGAATGATCCCAAAGATCTCGTCGATGTGACAGATTTGACGATTGCGACCGACCAGTCGGAGTTTGAGCGCGTGGTGGTGGAGGCTGCCTGCGACGTGAAGTTCATACAGAGCGACAAGTCGAGGGTGGTGATGAAGTCGGATGGCAGCGAAGCGAGGCTGATGGAGAGCGTGGTAAAGGACGGCGTGCTCTACGTGAGATATAAGAACGCCAAGGGCAGCAAGCTCCTGCGTGTGAGGGACGTGAACGTGAGCGTGACCATCTATTCGCCCGACCTGATTGGGCTGGAGCTGAGGGGTGCCGGACAGGTGGACATTGACGGTCTTGACACCGACACGCTGAAGCTGGAGCTGCGCGGCGCTGGCGACGTGAGAATGAAGAATATCGTGTGCGACCGCATCGATGCCATGCTGAAAGGCGCGGGCTCCATCAACATCGACAGCCTGACCACGGAGCAGGCCTCGCTGGCGCTGAAGGGCGTGGGCAACGTGGAAGTGGGCTTCGTGAACAGCGGCGTGGTGGATTGCGAGCTGAAGGGCGTTGGCAACGTGAAGCTGCGCGGAAATGTGCGCAAGTGGTCGAGCTCGGTGAAGGGCACGGGCAACGTGGATACGCACGAGTTGACAGTCGACAAATAGGCAACGTGGAATAACGGTAACATCGAGAACAACGGAAATATGAAAAGGAATGTGTTTTTGCTGGCGTCGCTGCTCGTCGTGGGCCTGCTGGTTTCATCGTGCCAGGTGACGTATAAGAAGGATATCAAGGTGAGTAAGGGAACCATCGTCAATTGGGACGACGTGCCCGAGTTTGACCGCGTGGTGGTGGAGGCTGCCTGTGATGTGAAATTCGTGCAGAGCGATGAGTTGAGGAAAGTGGAGACGAAATCGCGCGACGGCGATGCGAGGCTGCTGGAGAGCGTTGTGGAGGACGGTGTGCTCCACGTGAGATGCAAGGAAGAGAATCTCCAGCACATCAAGGGCAAACACATGAGCGTGACCATCTATTCGCCCGACCTGATCGGGTTGGAGCTGAGGGGTGCCGGACAGGTGGACATCGATGAACTGGACACCGACACGCTGAAGCTGGAGCTGCGCGGCTCTGGCGACGTGAAATTGAAGAATATCGTGTGCGACCGCATCGATGCCCAGTTGAAGTATGCCGGACAGTTGAAGATTGACGGTCTGACCGCGGAGCAGGCCTCCCTTGCCATACAGCAAGTGGGCAACGTGAATGTGGGCTTCGTGAACAGCGGCAACGTGAAATGCTCGCTGAAGGGCGTGGGCAACGTGAAGCTGTATGGCGATGTGCGCCACCTGGAGCGCGAGGCGAAGGGCACCGGTAACGTCGACGTGAGCGAGCTGAGGATAAAGGAAAAGTAAAATATAAAAGGGTAAAAAGTTAAGGAAATATAGGGTAATTAGCCATAAGGTAAAAAGATTAATTAATAAATTGAGTTGAACGAAGAGGAATGTCCAAAGAAAATTGGGCATTTCTCTTGTTTTTTAAGCTTTTGGCCTTGCCGAAGGTTGTCGCTAACTAAAAAACTCAAATAAATAATGGCAATAATATCGCAGTTGACCCCCCAGGGCATCGCCCTGGGTGGGCATGGCGCATGAGAAAGACGCACTGTAAGTGCAAAAGCCCTTCCCCGTTTTATGCTTTTGCCCCTGTAGGGCGCTGTTTTACTCCCAACTCTCTCCCCCAAGGCGTTGCCTTGGGCTGGTAGCTGCTGCCCCTTCAGGGGCGTTAGGGGCAACTGCTGTATCATTCCCTAAATAATTGGTTTTCTACTCACTTATTAAACAAAATCTTCTCATTCGGCAAAGAAAACAAGCTTTCTTTGCACTCATTTACTCAGATTTTTCGTAACTTTGCTGCCAGAATGAAATTTGCCATCATTGCGGCGGGCGAGGGTCAACGTCTGAAAGAAGAAGGTGTTGACGCGCCGAAACCGCTTGTAGAAATAAAAGGCGAACACTTGATAGACCGTCTCATCCGCATCTTTGCTAACAATGGTGCGGAGGAGATTTGTGTGATTTGCAATGCAGCGATGACCGAGGTGGTGAGCCATCTGGAGCAGGTGAAACGACGGGGGATACAGGGCCGGAAGGTGGCGCTCAGCTATGTGGCGAAGCAGACGCCCAGCTCGATGCACAGCCTTTATGAGCTTCGTGAGCTGATTGGCCGTTCGCCCTTCGTACTCACCACGGTGGACACGGTGTTCCGAGAGGAGGAGTTCGGGCGCTATGTGAAGGACTTCAGGCGCGTGGCGGACTCTGATGGCGCCTTGATGGGCGTGACGGACTACGTGGACGACGAGAAACCGCTGTATGTGGAGAGCCCCCTCCCATCCTCTCCCCCAAGGGGAGGAGAGTTTCAAGGAACGAGATATGAGGATTTGTCGCCTATCACGGGGTTCTACGACGAGCCTCATGGCTGCCGCTATGTGTCGGCGGGCATCTATGGTCTTCCTCCTGTGGCGCTTGACACGTTGGAGGCTTGTGTGGCAAGAGGAGAGAGCCGCATGAGGAACTTCCAGCGGGCGCTGGTGGCAGATGGCGTGTCGCTCAGGGCTTGGCCTTTCACGCAGGTGTTCGACATCGACCATGCTTCGGACATCGCCAAGGCTGAGGCTTTCATCAACAAAAAATGAGAAATGGAATTTGAAAACAACATCATATTGGCCATTCAACGTGCCGAATGCTATTCGCCCAACTCGGTGGAGAAGGATTATTCCATTCTTCACGCGGTAGGAGAGCGGCTGGAGGCGCGCGGATGGACGGTGGAGTATGTCGCGGAAGAGAGTCTTGCCAGCGAAACATTGCCGATGGCGAAGGCTTATCTGTCGATGGCTCGCTCGCCCAAGGTGCTCGAAATGCTGAAACGTGCCGAAGCCGAGGGAAGGCTGGTGATGAACAGCACGCAGGGTGTGGAGTCGTGCACGCGTAGCCGTGTTGAGAAGGTTCTTCAGCGGTTGTCAACCCCGATAGTTCCGCCTCGTCAAGGGGAGAACGGCTATTGGTTGAAACGTGGCGATGCATCGGCTCAGACGGAGGGCGACGTGGTGTATTGCAAGAACGAGCAGGAACTGGAGCAGGCGAAGCAGACGTTTGCCAGCAGGGGCATTAGCGACTATGTGGTGAGCGCCCATGTGGAGGGCGACCTGGTGAAGTTCTACGGTGTTCGTGGCGCTGAGGGCTTCTTCTTCTATTGCTACCCCAACGAGAACGGCTCAATGAAGTTCGGCGACGAGCGTCGCAACGGTAAGCCCCATCACTATGCTTTCGACGTGAGCAAGTTGCGCGAGGATGTCTTCCGTGTGGCAGATTTGACGTCGGCCGATTTCTTTGGTGGAGACGTGATTGTTCGCCCCGATGGCTCTTATGTGATGATTGACTTCAACGACTGGCCAAGCTATTCTATTTGTCGCGAGGAGGCGGCAGAGGCCATAGCCAGCCGGTTTGCGGAGAGAATGGAGATTAAAAGTAAAAAAGTAAAAAGGTAAAAGGTAAAGAATGGGGGCTTGAAAGTTTTTAATTATGAATTATGAACTATGAACTATGAACTATGAACAAGTTAAGCTCCCAAACTCCTACAACCCTATGAACGGCAAAAGTTTCAATGAGATGCTGCGTTCGACATTCAAGTCGGACGATACCGAGGAGTGGCTCGATGTCCACTTCACACGTCCCATTGGCCTTGTTTTTGCCTTGTTTTGGATTCGCTTGGGTGTGCATCCCAACGCTGTCACCATCTTGTCGATATTCCTGGGGTTGGCGGCGGCTTGGAACTTCTATTTCACCGATTTGACTCACAATCTTATTGGCGTGGCGTTGCTGATGTTGGCCAACTTCTGCGACTCTACCGACGGCCAGATGGCGCGGCTCACGGGGAAGAAAACCGTCGTGGGAAGGGTGCTCGACGGCTTCTCGGGCGACGTGTGGTTCTTTAGCATCTATCTGGCCATATGCTTGCGTATGATGCCTCAGCCGATGCCTTTCTGCGACCGGCCGTGGGGCATCTGGATTTGGGTACTGGCAGCATTCACGGGCTTGGTGCTCCATCTGCCACAAAGTTCTACGAGTGACTATTACCGACAGATTCACCTTTTCTTCTTGAAAGGCCGCGAGGGGAGCGAACTCGACAGCTATGCCAGCCAGCGCGCCATCTACGACGCCTTGCCTCGGAAGGGGGCTTTCTGGGAACGCCTGTTCTATTACAACTATGCTAACTATTGTCGCGGACAAGAGAAGCGAACGCCTCAATTCCAACGGTTCTTCAACGAATATGTACAAGGCATATCTCTTGCCCCTTGCCCCTCATCCCTTGCTTCTTCTCTGGATTCTGTCCGCGAGTCATTTCTTGAAGGCAGTCGTCCGTTGATGAAATACACCAATCTGCTGACGTTCAACTTGCGCGCCATCGTCATCTATGCGACTTGCCTGATAGGGTGCCCGTGGGTGTACTTCGTCTTTGAGATGACGGTTTTGCACGGCATGTATCTCTATATGCACACGAAACACGAGCGGCTCTCGCAAAGGTTGTATGGGGTATTAAAAGATTTAAATATTTAAAGATTAAAAGTATAGTGAGATGAAGGACATTCGCGGCATCATCTTCGACTATGGAGGAACCATCGATACCGACGGCCAGCATTGGGGCATGAAGATTTGGCATGCCTACGAGCGAAGGGCTGTTGGTGTTTCTGAGGCCGATTATCGCGACGCTTATGTGGCTGCTGAACGCGCGTTGGGGCGCACTCCGCTCATCAAGCCCGACTACACGTTCAGGCAAACACTCTCGATAAAGTTGCGTTTGCAACTAGAGCATTTGTGCACGAATGGACGGTGGGATGCCGATGAACGATTGTTCAACGACACACATGCCGCTCTGCTCAACGATTTGTATGAGGACACGCGGAGGGTGGTAACGCGAAACAAGGTGGTGTTGGAGCGGTTGGGTGAGCGTTTTCCAATGGTGTTAGTGAGCAATTTCTATGGCAACCTTCATGCTGTGCTTCGCGAATTTGCACTCGACGGTTTGTTCAAGCAGGTGGTGGAGTCGGCTGTGGTGGGAGTGAGGAAGCCCGATGCGCGCATCTTTCAATTGGGTGTGGATGCTTTGCAATTGCCCGCTTCACAAGTGCTCTCCGTTGGCGACAGTTTCTATAAAGATGTGGAACCGTCACAGAAGGTGGGTTGCCGTACCGTCTGGTTGAAAGGGGAAGGATGGGCGTCAAAGGAATACGATGAATCGATACCCGATTTCATTATCCCTAGCCTTTCGGAAATAGAAGGTCTGGGAGAGTAACGAGTTCATAATTCATAGTTCATAATTCATAATTTAAAACTTTCAAGCCCCCATTCTTTACCTTTTTACTTTTTTACTTTTTTACCTTTTTACCTTTTTACCTTTTTACTATTATGAGCCCTTTTACCCTTTTACCTTTTTACTTTTTTACTTTTAAATCGCTTCCACATACCTGTCGATGAATCGTGCAACGGCAGGAATCTTCATGATGACTTTCTCCAACAAAAGTAATCCAAGCACACAGGTGATGATGCCGAGGACGACGTCGATGATGTAGTGGTGGGTGCTATAGACGGCTGTCCACCAGATGCCAACGCAAATGAAGGCAAATGCGGCAATCACCCATTTGTTCTGTTTGCTGGCGAAGGCATAGAAGGTAGTGATGAGCATATAGGCCGCGTGCAACGAGGGGACAGCTGCAAAGACGTTGGAGTTGCCCGAGTAGATGGATTGGAACACGGGAATGTGAATCATGTTGTCGAATCGGATGAGCCCTGCCACGCTACCCGGCGTGTTGAGAATAGGCTCAAAGCCATAGTTGATGACATACCAAGGTGGGGCTGCGGGATAGATGTAATAGCCTCCGAATCCCAGTAGGTTGATGAAAAGGAAGGCGATGGAGAAATGCACGAAGTGGCGTAAATAATCTCTACTAGCCTCTCCCCCCGCCCTCCCCCGTAGGGAGGGGGCTTCTTCTTCATACTCCTTTAGACCTTCATTATTGGTCATCCCCCTACGGGGGGGACAGGAGGGGGGCTGCTTCCCTTTTACATACAGCCAGATGGCAAATCCCAACGGCACAGGCACCCAACAAAGATAGAAGAATCCCGCCCAAAAGTCGGCAAATGCCGAGTTGTGAAGGTTGAAGAATTCGCCAGGGATGAGTGTGGTGCCATCGGCGGCCGTGATGCCGAAGAGCGATTTCTCGGCTTCGTAGATACCACGAACGTCGATGGGGTTGACTTCATAGTTGGGTAGCAGCCGCATCCAGTCGTACGAGCAGGCGAAGATGAGCCACGGCGTCAGGGCAATGGCAATCTTGCGCGAAGGCTTCCACACTACGAGAACCAGATATAGAATGATGAAATATAAACTATAACTCATAAGCGCTTCGCTAAAGAATAAAGATCAAATGATAGAGATGGATGTTTAAAACCATGTGAAGCCGTTGTAATCAAAGGCACCCTCCTAGCGGAGGAGGGCGGGGGAGAGACCCCTTTTTATTTCTTTAATTCTTTATAACAATGCAGGATGCGCCAAAAGGCGGTGATGTTGGCCAGCACGGCGATGAGAATCATTCCTCCAGCCAACCACCACAAATTGCCTGTCGCACCGCTGATGATGGCTGTGACGGCTGTCACCACCACGCGCTCGGGGCGTTGCATGAATCCCACCTTGCACTCGATGCCGAGTCCTTCAGCTCGCGCTCTCACATAACTCACCATCACCGAACCAATCATGGCAGCGAAGGTGACCACGCTGATCCAAAACCAGTCGCCCTTGACAAACATCAGGCAGATGCCGCCCAAGGTGATGAGTTCGCTATAGCGGTCGAGTGTGGAATCCCACATGGCGCCAAACACCGACGACATGTTGCCCATGCGCGCCAATCGCCCGTCCATCATGTCGAAGAGGCCTGCGAACAGAATTACACCGCCTCCCCATCCGATGAGTTGATGGGCGCAATGTTCGGATGTTGTCATTGCGGCTTCGACAAACATGGCAGCTGCTACGATGTTAAGCAGAAGGCCTATTGTCGTGACGATGTTGGGTGTGATACCAATCTTTATCATCCCCTTGATGAGCGGGTTGATGATTTGGTATATGATTTTCTGTAAATAATCTCTATAGTTCATGTCAATTGTTTTTTATTTCCTTTACTTCTACTTCCTTTGCTTCTACTTCCTTTGCTTCCTCCGTTCTCTTGAATTTGTTGTTTATTCTCTTGATTCCTTCCGTCAGGTGCATGTCGCGATAGACGAAGTTCTTTTGCATCAGATAGTTCCAAAGAATGCCCACCAACACGGCTACGATGATTTTGGAATAGACGAAGTGGGTCTTCGACAGTTCTGTCAGCAAGTAGGTTCCACCCGTGTTCAGCAGGATGCTGCCCGTCCAAACCATGAAGTATTTCAGTGCCACATATTTCTTTTTCAACCCAATGGCGTTGAACACCCATCGGTAGTTGACCACGCAATTGAAAACACCACCGCTCAGCGCGCCGATGAAGGTGGAATAGAGATACCAGATGCCCGCGACCTCTGCCATGAAGAGCGAAACCGCAAAGTCAACGATGGTGGCTGCTTGTGCCGAAATTTGCGCTTTGCAGAATGTCCATATCTGGTGTCTCAGAGAATCCATTGTGCGCAGATGATGATGAACAAACTATAAATGCCAGCCAATATGTCGTCGGCCATCACTCCAATACCACCAGGAAAGCGTTCCATCTGTCTGACTCCCAAAGGCTTGGCGATGTCGAAGAAACGGAACAGGACAAACGATGCCAAAGCATACCAGAGGTTGCCCGCTGGGGCGGCTATGAGGGGAATCCATACACCCACCATCTCGTCGACCACCACGCGGCGCGGGTCTTCTCCCCAGAAGGGAATCACCTTGTTGGTCGCCCATACGCCCAACACGGTGAACAACAACGTCAGCACAACGGTCAGCGCTATGCATGTGGTGGGGGGAAGAAACAGGGTGTAAGCCAACCAGATGACGGTGGCCAACAACGCCCCTGCTGTGCCTGGTGCAACAGGACAGTATCCCGAACCGAAGCCCGTAGCCAATATAACGGGTATAAGCGGCTTTTCTCCCATAATGGTTGCAAAATTAGCGAATTTCTTTAAAACTACATTAATTTCAATGTAAAAAATCTAAAAAGGCGAAAAGTTTTCTTTAAGATTCATAACTTATCACTAACTTTGCATGTTGAAACCATAAAAAGATTGTGATTTTGAATAGATTATTCGCATTTTTGTTTGTATTCTCGATATATGCTGATTTGGCTTTCGCCCAAATCACAGGTGAGATTCTTGACGCCACCGACAACTATCCCATTCCATATGCCAGCGCTTCGTATAACGGACACAAGATTGCTGTGTCGAGCGATGGCAACGGACGCTTCAACATTGAGCGCCACAACGGATGGAGACTCACTTTCTCATCTGTTGGCTATGAGCCGCAGATTGTGAATGTGACGTCAAGTACACCCAACAATATGACCATTCGCCTGAAGCCCGAGACCAAGAAAATCAGCGAGGTGGAGGTTGTGTCAAAGCGAAATAGCAAATACAGCCGCAAGAACAATCCTGCCGTGGAGTTCATGCGGAAGGTGATTGCCGCCAAGAAGCGTACCGACTTGAAAAAACACGACTATTACCAGTATAACAACTACCAGAAGATTATGCTGGGAATGAACGACCTCGCGGCTCCCGACCTCGAGTCGGGCATGTTCAAAAGGCATTCGTGGCTGCTCGACCACATCGAGGTGTGCCCCTATAACGGCAAGCTGATTCTCCCCATTTCTGTCGACGAAACCGTCACACAAAAGCTCTACCGCAAAGACCCGCATAGTGAAAAGAGCATCATCAAGGGTGAGAATTCCACAGGTGTGAACGAATTGTTCCAGACAGGCGACATCATCAACGTCATACTGAAGGATGTATTTACCGATGTGGACATCTACGAGGATGAGGTTCGCATGTTCCAATACCCTTTCACCAGCCCTATCGGCAAAGATGCCATCGCCTTCTACCGTTTCTATATCACCGACACGGTGTATGTGGGAAAAGACCGTTGCGTGCATCTTGACTTCATACCCAACAACCAGCAGGACTTCGGTTTCCGAGGACAACTCTACGTGCTCGACGACTCTTCCTATCAAGTGAAGCGATGCGAGCTTTCCATTCCTAAGAAGAGTGGTGTGAACTGGGTGGACAACATGCAATGCACTCAGGAGTATATGCAACTGGAAAACGGTGAGTGGGTGCTCTCGGTCGACGATATGATGGTGGAACTTTCGGCATTGAAGTCGCTTGCAAAGGCCATTGTCGTGCGCACCACGCGGCGTTCCGACTATGCATTCGACGAACTTCCGAAGGCATTGCTTCGTGGCAGCAAGGGCGTCAGGAAAGACGCCTATGCGCAGATGCAGGACGAGGAGTTCTGGAACAAATACCGACAGGTGGAGCTTACGAAGGGAGAAAGTTCGATGGATCAGTTTATTCATCGGTTGGAGAACTTGAAAGGCTTCAAGTATGTGATATTCGGTGCAAAGGCTCTCATCGAGAACTTCGTGGAGACAGGTTCGAAGGAGCATCCCAGCTTGGTGGATATCGGCCCTATCAACACCATCGTCTCCCACAACTTCTATGATGGACTCCGTTTGAGAGGTAGTGCCCAAACCACCGCCAACCTCAACCCGCATTTCTTCCTGAAGGGCTATTATGCGCACGGTTTCAACACCCATAACAATTATTATGGTGCCGACGTCATCTATTCGTTCAACAAGAAGGAATATTTGCCGCGCGAGTTCCCCAAGCAGACGCTCTCGTTCTCGATGTCGCACGACGTTGCGTTGCCTTCCGACAAGTTCATCCAAACCGATAAGGACAACGTTTTCACCTCGTTCAAGGTGGCTGAAATCGACAAGATGTTCCTCTACACCAAGCAGGAACTGGCTTTCGAGTTCGAGCAAGAGTGGGGCTTCAAGGTGTTCGCTTCGGCTAAAGCCGAAAAAGCTCAACCCGTGGGCAACATCGCTTTCAAGCAACTCGACGGCCAGGTGAAGCCTTATGTGCGCTATACTGAGGCAACGGCTGGACTTCGCTATGCGCCGGGTGAGACGTTTATTAACACCAAGCAGCACCGATGGCCCATCAACCTCGACGCTCCCGTTTTCCGCTTGCAACACACGATGGGATTCGACCGCGTCTTCAGCGGGCAATACAACTATAATTTCACCGAAGCCGAGTTCTACAAGCGGCTTTGGATGCCGATGAACTGGGGAAAGATTGACACCCGTATCAAGGCTGGAGCACAATGGAACCAAGTGCCCTATCCGCTGCTCATCATGCCTGTGGCCAACCTTTCCTACATCCTTGAAGACCAGACGTTCAACCTCATCAACAACATGGAGTTCCTCAACGACCGCTATGCTTCGCTCGAAATGTCGTGGGACATGAACGGCAAACTGCTCAACCGCATTCCGCTCATCAAGAAACTGAAGTGGCGTGAGTTCATTGGTGTGAAGGTCTTGTGGGGCGCGTTGACCGACAAGAACAATCCCTATCTTGCATCCAACGAGGGTAGTAGCGTGCTCATGGAGTTCCCCGAAGGTTGTTACGTGATGGACAAGAACAAGCCTTATGTGGAGATTTGCGCCGGCGTGCATAACATCTTTAACATTCTTCACATCGAGTATGTCCGCCGACTCAATTATCTGGAACTGCCCACTGCCAACAAACAGGGCATCCGCTTCATGTTCCGAACAACATTCTGATGCTTTTCTTCTAAACGAAAAATCGCCTCGAATCATCCCCAGAAGTTCCCCTCGCCCTTTGGAGAGGGGGTAGGGGTGAGGCTGAATAACAGCCCAGATGCCGCATGTGAACTCCTCACTTGCGGCATCTTCTTTTGTCATTTGTGGCATCTAACCCTTTCACTTGCCACATCTGACCTCCTCACTTGTGGCTTTTGACCTTGTCATTTGCGGCATCTGACAAAGTAAAATAATTTATTTTCCTCGGTAAAATAATTTATTTTACAATGCAAAATAATTTATTTTACTTACCAAAATAATTTATTTTACCACACCACTTGCATTCTTTGACAACATCATAGGTGGCAAGTGGCTACGTCATAGTGGGCAAGTAGTAAAATGTTACGTTATACATTGAATCTAAGAACGGTTGTGATTTGGCTTTTTTAGTTAAACGTTAATCTTCTCAAAACGGGCGGAAGATTGCGTTGTTTTTCGTATCTTTGCCCTATAAACAACCTTGCGAGATGATGAAAGGCAAAATGGATATTCATTCGGGAGCCCAACTGGCGGAATATGTGCAGGAGATTGGTTTTCTGCCGTTGCTGGATAGCGGGATTATTGGCTATTCGGCTGAAGATGTGGTGGCCGACGACTGTCGCTATGTGGTGTTTGCTGATGGTGGCTGGGATTGGCCGATGTGGAAGTGGAAAGGTCCTATTGTAACCGATGGAGGATGCGTATACGGCAAGTTTTTCGCGGGAAAGGCAGGCTTTGTGAGCAAGGCGTGGTGGCCCGACTTCTGCAACTACCGCCGTAGCACTCACCCTGCACCTGTTGAAGGTTCTATAGAAGACGCCATTCTGATGACGTTGCGCGAGCAGGGAAGCCTTATCACACGCGAGTTGCGTGCCGCTTGTGGATTTACAGGACCGAAGATGCGCAGCCGTTTCGATGGTTACGTCACCCGTTTGCAGATGGGGTGCCACATCGTAACCGAGGATTTTGTCTATCCACGCGACAAGCACGGAAGGGAGTATGGTTGGGGATGGTCGCTCTTGACGACGCCCGAACAACTCTACGGACGTGAGGCTTGCCAATGTGAGCGCACTCCCGAGGAGTCTTTCCAACGTCTGTTAGGCCATTTCAAAAAAACTCTTCCCCAAGCAAGGGAAGAACAATTGCTGAAGTTGATTAAGTAATTGGATGTTGGGTGATAAGTGTTGGGGGGATAATGGGTGTTGGGTGGTGGAGCGCTTCGCTTTTGGCTATCAGCTAACACCTACCAGCTAACAGCTATCACCTAACACCCATCACCCATCACCATTTCTTAGCTGAAGTCGACAAGGATGCGGAAGACGCGTCCCGGATGCTCTGCCCATTGTTGCATAGCGTTGAAGGCGTCTTCGGGTTTCACGACCCGGCTGATGAGCGATTCGATGGAAGCATCTCCCTTTTTCTCCAGATAGCGGATGACGGCTCTGAAGTCGCTGGGTTGTGCGTTGCGTGAACCTCGGATGTCGAGTTCCTTCTGCACGAAGAACTTGGTTTGGAACGACACTTCGGCCTTAGCATATCCGATGCAGATGACTCGTCCAGTGAAGGCCACTTCGTTGACAGCCATCTGATAGGTGATGGGGCTTCCCACGGCTTCGATAATAACGTCAGGGCCGAAACCATCAGTCATCTCGAGCAGTCGTGCATGCACGTCTTCATTGATGGTGTTGATGGCGAATGTGGCTCCCATCTCTTTGGCGAGTGCCAGCTTTTCATCGTCGATGTCGGCAGCTATGACGGTTGCACCACGTTGCACCGAACGCACGATGGCGCCCATTCCCACCATTCCGCAACCGATGACCACCACCACGTCGATGTCGGTGACTTGTGCGCGGCTAACGGCATGATAACCCACGCTCATGGGTTCGATAAGTGCACAGGTGCGGGGCGAAAGTTGCCCGGCAGGGATGATTTTCTCCCAAGGGAGAACCATTCGCTCACGCATGGCGCCATTGCGTTGCACGCCGAGAGTCTCGTTGTGCTGGCATGCGTTGACGCGTCCGTTACGACATGAGGCACACTTACCGCAGTTGGTGTAGGGATTGACGGTGACAACCATTCCAGGCTTCAACACTTCAGGCACGTCTGCGCCCACTTGCTCGATGATAGCTCCGACCTCGTGGCCGGGGATGACGGGCATTTGTACCATAGGATTTTTGCCGAGGAAGGTGCTGAGGTCGGAACCGCAGAAACCGACGTATTGCATGCGCAGCATCACCTCGTTGGGTTGTAACGGCTGTTCGGGAATGTCCACGACAGCCATCTGCCCAGGAGTGGGAATTTGAATTGCTTTCATATTATTTTTGTTAATTGTCAATTGTCTATTCGCTCATGTTCTTCACATAGGGCAACTCTACGAGGTCTTTGAATCCGTAGAAGCGCTGGGCGTTGCCGCCAAGGAAGAGGCTCTTGTCGCGCTCGGAGAGCTCGGCAGACTTCAGCACGAAGTCGTAGGACATGCGATAGGTGATGGCGGTGATGGTGCGTGGATAATCACTTCCCCACATCAGTTTGTCGTTTCCCACCAGGTCGGCAGCTTCGCGAATGGCGCGGATGGCAGAGGGGTAGGGGTAGAACTCTGAGTTGTAGAGCCACGTGATTCCACCAGATTCAATCATCACGTTCTTGTTGCGAGCCAACATTATTTGGTTGCGCCAGCTGGGATTTTCCCATGGTGGCGACTGTGGCGGGTTGGCCATACCAAAGTGTCCAATGGCGATTCTCAGGTTTGGGCATTCGGCAATCACTTCGTTCATTTGTGCTACCTGTGCGTCGCCGTCGGCCAACGTGATGGAGAGAAACACGTCCTTTTGTTCCATGAGATGGAACATGCGCATCATCTCTTCGCAATTGAGAGCAACGCTACCCGCATCGGTGTCAAGGCGGTGAGCAGGAATGGCGATGCCTTTGAAGCCCTGTTGGATGAGGCTTGCGGCTTGTTCGTAGAATCCGGGATGCAGATAGTCGGCCATGCCACAAACAAGCAGACGACCACCATGCCGGCGCTGAACGTCGGCAAGGTAGTCGTTTTGCAATCCGTCGATGAATTCCTGCACGACGACGGCGGCAGACACCTGCGCATAGTCCATGCAGGAGAGGAACACCTCGGCTGTGTTCTGCCCGTCAATCATGAAAGGCGGAAGCATTTGTACCTCTTCGTCAAGGAAGATGGAACGGCCGTTGCGTGTCGT
Source organism: uncultured Prevotellaceae bacterium (assembly GCA_902769705.1). Classification (GTDB taxonomy): domain Bacteria; phylum Bacteroidota; class Bacteroidia; order Bacteroidales; family Bacteroidaceae; genus Prevotella. Next base: position 185,970 of record CACXPX010000003.1, on the reverse strand, counting down.
GCGGATGGGCTTTCCATTCCACGAGGTGTCTTGTCGGAGCCAAAGATGGCTGTGGGCATCTATGAGTTTCTCCATCGCATACCCATTTGTTTGCCGATGATGGCTTGCACTTCCTTGACGAGTTCCTCGTCCATAGGCTCGTCAACAAACTGGATGTTTTTCAGCACATTCTGCGGGTTGGCGCTGCTGAAGAGTGTCGTGGCGATGCGTGGGCTGAGGCTGGTGGAGAACTGCATGGCCAATTTCTCTATGGAATAGCCGCGTTTCTGGCAGTGTTCGGCCGCACGTGCGCAGGCTTCTTTCAGCGCCTGAGGTGCCGGATGCCAGTCGGGTGCTCCCCGTTGTGAGAGCAATCCCATGGAGAGGGGTGAGGCATTGATGACGCCCACACCATGTTGCTCGAAGAAATCGAGATACTCTGTAAGCAACGTGTCGTTGAGGCAATAGTGGCAGAAGTTCAGTACGCTCTCCACTGTGCCTGGATCGGAATGCTCGATGACCCAACGAAGGTTCTCGGGTTGCAAGTCGGTGATGCCCACATGGCCCACGACGCCTTTCTTTTTCAGTTCGACCAAAGCAGGTAGTGTTTCGTCGACCACCTTTTGGAGTCCGCCTTCCATAGCGGCCTGAAACTCGATGTCGTGCACGTTGATAAGGTCGATATAGTCGACGTTGAGCCGTTTCATGCTCTCGTAGACGCTCTCTGTTGCGCGCCGTGCAGAGTAGTCCCACGTGTTCACGCCGTCTTCGCCATAGCGGCCCACCTTTGTTGAAAGAAAGTACTTGTCGCGCGGTATGTTCTTCAACGCCTTTCCCAAGACGATTTCCGCTTTCAGGTGGCCGTAGTAGGGCGACACGTCGATGAAGTTGATGCCGCCATCCAAAGCCACATATACGGCACGGATGCCCTCTTCCTCGTGGATGCTGTGGAACACTCCTCCCAATGAGGAGGCTCCAAAGCCGAGGTTGGATACACGCATGCCTGTTTTTCCTATTTCGTTATATATCATAATATTGAAGGTGATGGGGAGCCATAAACTCCCGATTGACTATTTTTGTTTTTATTCGGCAACGATAGGAGCGCCCATCTCAGAGGCTTCTGCATCCTGATCGTTAAGTTTGAAGAGCATGAACTGTGGGTTGTCGGCCGTGCATGGCTTCCATGCGCCATCTTCGGCATTTTCTCCGTTGGGATCGCTGAACTTGGCGAAGTTCGTCCATGCGGTCAGCATCTTTTCAGCCAAATCCCAGTCGCCTTGTGTCCATGGACGCCAGCAATGCTTCAACGACTTGAAGACAAACCACAGGTCGCTGGAATGGAATGCACCTTTCAGACGGTCGGTGATTTCGGGATGTTTGCCATCGTCGGGCAACGGACGTGCAAATTCGTAGGCCCATGCCTTTCCGCCTTTCTCCTGGCGCACCTTGCAGAACTCGGCAATGCCAGGCCCCATAGAACCCATGTCGTTGAGGGTGTAACCAATCATATAGGGCACATCGGCAATTTCTCCAGCGCGGGCTGCCTCGTCGAACGATTTCAGCGACACAAAGCCATCGACGATAGGACGTTCCATCACGTAGACATCGCTCTTGTTCACCATATTATAAATGGTGGTGAGGGTGTAGAGGAGCTCCGTAGAGGCTCCACGCAACTTCTGCAGATCAGTCAGACCTGCCCAGTCCATCACCTTCTTGGTTTCAGCCTCAGCCTCTTTCAGCGTGGGGTTGTAGGTAAAGAACTTGTTCATCGGGGTTGCAGGCTTGCTTTCCTCGCCCTCCTTGGGAGGAATGTTCAAACCGCCGCCACTCATGATGACGGCCTTGTGGAACAAGCCACGTGCCAGAGGCGACTCGCAGAGGGTGCGCACGCTGCCAGCGCCAGCACTCTGTCCGAAGATGGTCACATTGTCGGGGTCTCCACCGAACTGTGAGATATTCTGTTTAATCCACTTGAGCGACTGTATCTGGTCGAGGATACCATAGTTGCCGGAGACACCGTTAGGACTCTCGGCCGAGAGTTCGCCATAAGGCATGAATCCAAAGATGCCCAGACGATAGTTGATGGAGACAAGCACCACATCCTTCGAGGCCCATTCCTGTCCATCGAACTCGGGTTCGGAGCCCCATCCCTCGCGATAGCCACCGCCGTGTATCCACAATGCCACGGGCAGTTTCTTGTCGGCCTGCCCGGGAGCTTTTGTCCACACGTTCAGATAAAGGCAATCCTCGCTGTAGGGGGCTTCGTCGCCATATCCCCATTCTGAAGCATAGAACCCTGGATAGTGAACGGCCTGATAACCGGGATGGCCAAACTTGTCGCAGAGCCGGACGCTGTCCCACGCCACGACTGGCTGTGGTTCTTTCCAGCGCAAGTCGCCAATAGGCGGTGCGGCGTAGGGGATGCCCCGGAAGACAAATACCCCTGGATTGTCAGCGCTTACGCCTTGAATTTTGCCGCCTTCGATGGTCAATACAGGGCTTTTGCCTCCTTTGTCATCGGAAGCGCACCCCATCATCAATGCCAACAACGGCAGCAACAAAAGAATCTTTTTCATAAGTTGATTATTTAAGTTAGTATAAAGAGAGTCCTTTATTTGAATGTCCACCAGTCAAGACGAACGTCGCCACTGGCCTTGTCGATACAGATATAGAGGTCGTGGACGCCCGTTGCGTCTTTCACCTTACCGCTGAACGCCTTGTACTTCTCTACTGAGCCGGTACTGCCAATGGTAACGGTGCCGATGGCAGGACCGTCCTGGCTGTCTAATCGCAGGGTAATTGTGGCTGTACCCGTAGCGGCAGCTGTAATGTTGAATTGCTTGGCGCCTTTCGCGAAGTCAACTCCCCGTAGGCGGATGTACTCCCCGCTGTCGAGGTCGAAGATATACATGTTCTTCTTACCCGTCGACTCAGGCATATCCTTTACCACGCCCGTATTCTCAATACCCATTTTGGCCGACTTCAGGCCAAAGCCCCAAGCCATTGTCTCAGCTTCCACACGGCGGTAGGGATTGAGCCATTGCAGTTGCTTCATAGGCTTCTGGTCAAGCCAGTAGGGAATCTCTTGGATGGTGCCGTCGGCATTGTAGGTGATTTCCTGTGCGGATACAGAGCGGCGCTCGTGGTGTTGGAAAGTCTCGAGATGCATCAGGTCGTAGTCCTGCCCGAAGACATAGGAGTGCCCCTTGAAATCGCAGATGCCAGGATGGTTACCGCGGTCGCGCTCTGTTGGACGCATGATGTAGTTCTTCCACTCCCATGGACCGAGGGGGCTTTCGCTCATGGCATAGCCCAAAGCTTCAGGACAGCAGGTCGTGGCGTATGACATATAGTAATGGCCATTGCGCTTGTAGAACCAAGGTCCCTCCTGATAGTGCTGCACGGCCCAATTGGCTTTCTCGCTATATGGTGCCCTAAGGTTAATCTTGGCACCTTCCTCTTTAACGGGACGCATCTTGCCATCCTTCGGATTGAGAACCAAGATGTCGCCCTGCGTGGAAATCATATCCTTATTGAGCTTCACGCAATAGGTTTGCGGATTGCCCCAGTACATATAAGCTTGCCCGTCGTCATCGGTAAAGACGCTGGGGTCGATGTCGTCCCAATGCTCCTTCTGCCACACGAGAGGCTCCCCCAGCGGGTCGCGGAACGGACCGTAAGGCGTATCGGCCACGAGTACACCAATGCCGTGTCCATGAAGCGGGGCATAGAGGTAGTACTTGCCATCGCGTTCAATGGTCTGGATGGCCCAGGCTCCGTTCTCACGGCTGCGCCATTTGAACTCCTTCAGCGAGGCTACGGCTCCGTGCTCGGTCCAGTTCACCATATCGGTGGTCGACCACAGCAACCAGTCGTACATGAAGAAACCGGCAGAGTTACGCTCGTTGGGGTCGGGAATGTCCTCGGGCGAGGCGTCGTGCGATGTATATAAGAATAAGGTGTCGCCAACCACCAGCGGTGATGGGTCGGCAGTGTACTTGGTTTGGAACAGCGGCATGTTCACTTGCTCCAGTCCTTGCATCTCCCACCAGTCGAAGTTGAAGAGCTTCGGCCCCTTGCGTCCTTTGAAGACGAAGTAAAGGTCGGTGGTCTCAGGCAGGGTGACACCTGAGATGGTGCGCTTGGGCGAATTCAGGTCGGTAATGTTTGAATAGTCGAGGTCGAGGTTCAGCGTTTGCCACTTCTCCCAACCGCCGGTGCCAGGCACGTTCAGCGTGCCGAGAAGACGGCCATGAAGGCTGTCGATGCGTATCTCTATCTGTCCGCCACGCAGACCGCTGGCCACACGGGCTTTGAACGTGCGTGGAATCTTGGTGCCGAAGCCCACATTCTGCAACTTGATATAGTCGCCGTTGTGAATATCGGTGACGTAGACGCCCACCTCATTGTTCTGCTCGGTCTTGATGCCTTTCGAGAAAGCCATGGTCTCGGCCTCCACCTTTCGGAAAGCATCGAACTTGGCAATGGGCTTCACACCCTCGTTGGTAGGTTGGATGGTTGGGAACGTGCCGTCAGGATTGAACTTGAATTCCTCCACAGCCACGCTACGGCCAAAGCCACCACCACCTGGCAGTTTGCCCGTGTGATAGAAGAAGTAGTCATGTCCCTTGAAGTTTTCGTAACCACAGTGGTTGGTGAACGAACCTGTGCCACCTTCTGGCATGATGGTTCCTTTGTAAGTCCAAGGGCCTGTAGGCGTAGGAGCCTCCGAATATGCGAGATGCTCAGGCACACCACCTGCTGCATAGAGGAGGTAGTAACCTGTGGTTGGTTTGCCCTTCTTAGCATTGGTATTAGCCGTCTGTGGCTTCTTCATGATCCACGGGCCTTCCGTATAGACATCATTGTATTTCTTGTTTCTGTCTCGCTTCGATGGATCGGGTGCACCAAAACCATCCTCGGTCATTTCCAAGTTGAACACTTCTCCGTCAAGGCTGATCATATCCTCCTTCAGTTTCACGCAATAGATGCGGGGATTGCCCCAGTAGAGCCATGCCTGACCATCATCGTCAATCATCACTGTGGGGTCGATATGATCCCATGAGCCGTTCTCGTAAAGCGGTTTTCCAATGGCATCGCGGAATGGGCCGGTTGGTGAATCGCTCACAGCTACACCGATGGCCATGCCCCTTGAAAGACGGGAGTGGGCGCAGATGTACCAATAGAACTTTCCGTTGCGCTCGATACATTGCGAAGCCCATGCCCGGTCGTCAGCCCATGAGAACGACTCCAGTGCCAACGGTGAACCGTGGTCCTGCCAGTTGACCATATCCTTGGTAGAATAGACGCGCCACTCCTGCATCCAGAAAAAGTCTGCACCGTCTTCATCGTGTCCAGTATATACATACATCGTGCCATCATGCACCATTGGGGCGGGGTCACTAGTAAACCAAGTCTGCACAAATGGGTTTTGTGCCATAGCATGAATTCCTGTCAGCAAGCAGCCAACAGCCATCAGCCAAATCCGTTTAATCGTAGTCGTTTTCATGTCCACTTCTTTTGTTTTAGTTTATGGCTACAAAGTTAATCCAAAATACATGAAACGGCAAACGTATTTGTTTCATATCCTTTTTGGAATGTATCAAAAAAAAGCAATGAGGTTTTTCCCCATTGCTTTTGCATTTTCCATCTGCCGCAATTTGAATTGCTTTTAGCCTAACTGTCATTCATCGCCTAATCCGTTTTCTCCGCTCAGTTCCTCTATCTGGTCGATGATGTCTTGATATTGGCGCTGGGTCTTGAAATGAATCTTGAAACCGATGATGATTCCTAAGACAGCTCCGAAGATGACACCATATAACATGTAGCGGGCGGCTTCAGCATCCTGTTGGTAAAGTTCCCAGGTGAGCCAGAAGAGCCAGGCAATGGCGGCAGGGATACCGAAGAAGAGCCAGTTGGCGTCGAACTTCTTAGCGCGGGCCATGCGACGGCCAACTTCAATCAAGTTCTTGCTCATCATGTTCGAGCGGCTCACGTTGAGGCTGTTGTAATAGGTGGCTCCTGCACAAATGAGCATTAATACGCTGGTGCCAATCCAGAAGGCGAGGGATAGACCCTGAGTCAAGAAGAACACCCAATAGCTGTAGGGTATCATAAGTAGGGCGACGGCCATGATGATGTAGTAGCGGCGCATGATATTGCTTGCGGCATTTTTCATTGAGTGGCGGATGATGCGGTCATTGACTATCTCCTGTTGCTCCAGTTTCCTTTTCAGCGTGTCCATTTGTTCACGCATATTCTCGAACTCAGCCTTGTTGTTTTCAAATTCGTTATTCATAATGGGTTCCTTTCAATTCTTTAATTAATTCTTACATTTTCTTTAGTTGTTCACGGATTCTGAACAGGCGGACGCTGACATTCTTAGTCGTGATGCCGACAATCTGTCCGATTTCCTCATAGCTGAGGTCCTCGAGCCAGAGCAGAACAATCGCCCGGTCGAAGGGTTGCAACTTGGAGATACGCTTGTGGAGCATGTCCACTTGCTTGGTGTCCTCGTCGCGGTCTTCAAAGAGGTTGATGTCCATTGTCAGCGGGACGGTGGCACTGCGTCGCTTCTTTCTGTCGAGAGAGATACAGGTGTTGAGGCTGACGCGGTAGACCCACGTCCTGATGTCACTGCGATGCTCAAAGCCTTCGAAACCTTTCCAAAGATTGACTAGTACCTCTTGGAACAGGTCGTTGACCTCGTCAGCATCATTCGAGAACATGTAGCACACGGTGTAGATGGTGCCTTTGTGCTCCCGTGTCATTTGCGCAAACTGTTGTTCTAATGTTGTCATTTCGTCTTTCTGTTCAATTGTTTTTACCCATTAGACGCACAAAGATACAAAAAACTACAAGGATATGGGATTATTTTTGGCATAAATCTTCGTAAATGGTATCTCCTCTCCTTTGGAGAGGCTGGGAGAGGTTACCAAAAACAAATGCGGGCGCAGCCATTCACATGGCCCGCGCCCGCACGAATCAAACATAATATGTATAATGAAAAGTTTCTCTTTTCATAGCCCCTACAGGGGAAGAGGGTCAACGCTCCCAAGCGTCTTTAGTCTGTTGACCAGACCAAATGTCTTCTTCGGAGTTGAAGTCGTCGAAGTCAATTTTCTTGGCTTCGGCGTCACCGCCATAGCCATATTCTTCTTTACTCACAGCGAAAAAATGCATCGTGGTGAAAGATGTCACCTTTACTGTTTCTGGTGCTATATATGTTTTCTTTTCCATAATCTTTCCAACAAATTTAAATTATTTCACAAAGACTTTCTTACCATTGCAAATATAGACACCCTTGGCAGTCGGCTTTCTTTCAAGGCGTATTCCAGAGAGTGTGTAATACACATCTTGCTCAATCTCTTCCACATCATTCACATAAATGTTATTGATGTCAGTTGTCCCATCAAATACACCTACTACATCTGCCAAGTCAATAAAGATGACGCCCTTTGCTTGTTGAGGAACACCTTGACCATTACCTCCATTCCAAAGTGCAGTTGGCAACTTTGTAGAAGGTATTAGCAAATATGCCTTGTTGGCTCCAATAGTGTTGTTCTTAGTTCTTTCTTCCTCAGTATGAGAAGCATCTTTGTCTATTCTCAAACGATAGAAAGCTCCTACATTTGTAGTCTGTGGTCCAGTGCTGCTACCATCTGGTTTATTGTACGTGTAGTACGTGCGAGTCATGATAAACTTTGTGCATGTTTCACCATTTCGCTCTTCCTCCTCATCTTCATGTAGTGTGCTCTTTACGTTCGGAGCCATCCAGTTGTTGTCTAATGCGATTTGCTCTGCATCTTTAACTTTTGCATTGCAAGCAGGATAGAACAAAGGTACATTGAAAGCGTCACCGCTATGGCCTTCTTTATATAGCACAATACCAGTGTTCTTTGGAATGACATTCATTACCTGTGATTTTCTTACGTCAGGTGTTCCTTTGTAATTATATGTGAAGCCCTCATCGTTGTATGTCAAAATACAATGAGCATTCACGTCATTCTTCGTAAATTCACCCTCATAAATATGATCAATATCTACATCACGGCTCTCTGTAGCATAGCCCAGAGCATTGATGCTCTTGAAGATATTTGTTACACCTATAGCCTTGATCTGTGCCGCTTTAGCGAATGTAATATCCACATCACCCGTCGTTGTGACCTTATATGCACGTACCTTATTTTTCGTATTGTAGCTATTATCTACAGTAAGTTCAGAGTTGCCTAATTTTACACTTGGATTGGCGTAGTTTTCTGCCTCTGTACCATCATCAGCTTTAATGAACACATACATACCAGCATCTACATTTGGTATGGTGATGTGCAGACGGCTCCATTCACCAGCTGGAGTATATTTCAGACATTTTCCGTTAATGCTAAGTTCACCGTCGAATTCTTCGCCAACAGCAAGTTCTCCTTTTGTTCCCCAAGCCTGTTTTACACGCAGACCTTCGGCTTCTTTAATTGTACCAATCGTGTTGTCTTGCTTCCAATAAGTAAGTTGAGCACCTTGAGCAAACAGTGGCTTATCAACTTTCTCATACTGATTGGTCTGACCATTTAAGATGGTTCCGTTAACCTGCTCATGTGTCTCTAAGGCATAGGTTTCAGAGTTTCCCATTTTCCAATGCCCATATTTTTGTGTACCATAGGTGTTTGAACCACTCAGCCAAGCATATAAACTGCCTTGACTTACATTGTAATCGGTGAAGTCCCAAGTATATGGATAGCTTTGTTGGGTATAAGTGCCAATGGCAATCCATGTTTCTTTCTTGTCAAGAACATATCCATTTCTGACTTCTTTGACAATGATTTTAATATTGCCAGTACCTTTAACCCCAAGTAATTGTAGGTTATGATAGGTTCCTTCAGTTTGTACTGTATTTTCTATTGTAACCCCCCCCTCGGGAAATACATCAAAATCGCACGTACAGCCTCGTTGGATAAATATAGGACCTGCAGTGCCACTATATTGAAGGTTTGTTCCGCTTCCATCATGTACAATATGTGCATATTGATTATTATATTGTACATAGTTTTTTTCTGACCATGCACTTGGATCAGTTAGATTATGAGTAATATCATCTAATTCCAAATCAGTACTATACTCATCTGTTATCTCAATCTTATAAATGTCATTCCAATATAGATTGTCTTGCAAAGTGAACTTGACATTATTTCTTTCATTAGAATTGCCTTTTACTTTAAAAATGAAACAACCTAAACATTCACCATAATAAGTCACTCCTGCAAAAGTGATAGATTGATTTATAATATTCCCATTCAGATCTTGGAGATTTTCAACTACAAATTGGCCACCTTTTCCTTTTGCCTGAGGATTACACCACACCTTTATATACTTTCCTCCCTTAACTTGAGGAAGTGTAAGTGATGGTGTTCCATTTCTACTGCCACCAAATGAAACAAACTCACGTTCAACATAGGTATTCTTTACCATGGTTTCTAAATGGTTATCATGATAATAACCGAACTCCCCCTCCTCTGCGTCAAACACCATCCCCGCCGTTGAGGGTAAATAGAATGCATTGGTACCATCTATTTTTGTGTGAGACCCACGAGTATGTCCACCTGCGACATCTGCAACTTTAACAATTTGGGCCGCATCAGAAGGTTTGTCTTTTACCTTCTCTTTGTTTGTCCAAGTTACATTATTTTGAGGATGACGTAAAATATGGTCTTCACTTTCTGCACTCTCGCCAAAGAAATCCCAGATGTAATTATCCAATTGTGGTAGAGTAATGACAAAAAAAGTTTGATGATAATTGCCTTCACGCCATCCATTCGCATCTACTACTACGGCACCGCCTTTACCCCATACTTTTATACTTTTAGTACCATCTGAATTATTAATTATTTCAGAATGGACATCATCCCCATAATTATTTAAATACCAAGTATAATCGCCATTGATATTACCTATGCCCCAAGTGTCACCCCACCATTTTAGTTGAACATCAATAGTGTATGCTGTGTTTTCATTATCACCAGCATTTCTTTTCACCACAAAACTATGAAGAGGATTATCATGGTCATCAACGTTGTCATTGTGGTTACCACCAAAATAAATAAAGTCAGCCCGTGCTTGCCCTACTCCCAGCAGGCACATTAATACCACTAAAGAAAAGAACTTTTTCATTTTTATTATGTTTTTAAATAATTTTGTCATTCGTAAGTCAACTTCTGCCCCTCGTGCTTGTCGGAATTTGAATCCCACCAACAATGGAATGGGGGCTTTCTTGATTTGCGGGCGCAAAGGTACAAATAATATGTGTAAAAATACAACTTTTTTTGTTAAAAGATTGATTCTCACCAATTTTGCACCTGTTTTGTCTCCAATTTGAGTCCATTCGTGGAGGTACTTAGCTATTTCGGTTGCAAAATTACTCATTATAATAATAAGTGTATTTATTACATGTTTCAATTATATTCCCTTTTGTATCAGCCCCTCAAATGTTACAAATGGAGAAGTGGAGGTTACAAATATAGTTTTGTAAGTCGTAATGAGTCAATGGATTATGGATTTTTGCCGTGTTTGGACAATGCTTTATACGCCCATAAACACGTTAACTATAATTTTTATTTTTTGTTGCAACAATGCCACCCCTCTCATAACACATTGGGAAACAAGTAGTTAATTGGTTGCAGAAGCGTGACATTGGTGGCAACAACTTCAGTTGACGCGTTTTCAGAATCGTTACCTCTATGCGGTAACATCATTACCTCTATGCGGTAACATCATTACCTCTATGCGGTAACATCATTACCAATATGTGGTAACACCATTACCACTATGCGGTAACGTTATTACCAGTATGCTGTAGACATACTACCACACGGCGGTAACTAGCGATATTTTAGTAACTTTGTAGTACCACCCATAAAGTTGAACTAAACTAAAAAGACAACGGATTTCACGAGGTATTCATTATTTGCAAATGAACAATGTTTCCGTGAAATCCGTTGACGGGAGTGGCTTTACGCTCTTTTCTATATTTAGCGGTCGCTGTGCTCCTTCATGTAGTCGCGTGGTGAAACGCCGTAGAACTTCTTGAACACGGTGGAGAAGGAGGTGGGGTTGGAGAATCCGCAAGCATACATCACCTCGGTAATGTTCATACCCTGGTTGCCCAGCAGGTTGGCGGCTTTCTTCAACCGGATGTTGCGAATGAAGTTGTGCGGGGTCTGGCCTGTGAGTTCCTTCATCTTGCGGTGGAGGTGCACGCGGCTGATGCCCACTTCGTCGGCAATCATGTCTACGCTCAGCTCCGAGTCGTTGAGGTGCTGGTTGACAGCCTTGATGATACGCTCCAGGAGCTTCTCGTCGGGCGACTTCATTTGTATGTCGTCCACTTTCTCCTCCAGTTCGTCGTTGCGTGCGTATTTGAGGCGGAGCAGGCGATGCGAGTTGATAAGGTTAATGATGGTTTGCCGCAGAATGTCCATGTTGAATGGCTTCACAACGTATGCATCGGCACCTGTCTCCAGTCCTTGCAACTTGTCTTCGTCGAGGTTCTTGGCGGTGAGCAGCACAACGGGGATGTGGTTGGTGCTGGGATTCGACTTGATTTTCGAGCACAGCGTGTTGCCGTCCATCTCGGGCATCATGACATCGCTCAGCACGAGGTCGGGTAGTGAGCCCAATGTCTCAGAGAAGGCATCGCGACCGTTGTTGCATGCTTTGATTTCGTAGTCTTGCTCCAGCTGGCTGATGAGGAAGTCGCGTATCTCGTTGTCGTCTTCGGCGATGACGATGGTTTGTTTCTTCCGCACGGGCAGAGGCGTTGCGATCTGAGCGTTGTGCGCTGTCCAGTCGTTTTCTTGCAAGGTTTCGGCAGTTTCGGGTTCGGCGGTTGCCGAATCCACAATCTCCTCAGGCTTGAGGTGCTCCTTACCCAATGGGATGGTGACGATGAACTCGCATCCTTTTTCCAGGTTCTGGGCCTTGATGGTACCGTGATGCAACTCGACGAGCGAGCGCGTGAGGTCGAGGCCGATACCTGTTCCCGTGTGCCGGTCGTTGGCCGTTGACGACGACTGATAGAAACGCTCAAATATCTTTGTCAACAGTTCCTCTGGTATCTTTTCACCGTCGTCGCTGATGGCGAGGGATGCGTTTTGCTCGTCGTGGGTGAGCTTGATGCTGATTTCTCCTCCGTTGGGTGTGTATTTGAATGCATTGGAGAGGATGTTCATCACAATCTTGTCGAAGTTTCCGCGGTCAATCCACACGGGCAACTTGTCGCTGTCGTGTTCGTATGAGAGGTTGATGGACTTGGTCTTGGCCTGCGTCTCGAAGAGGGTGTGGATGTCTCTGACGAACTCCACGAGGTCGGTCTCCTTCATTCTCATCTGCATCATACCCTTGTCGATCTTCCTGAGGTCCATCATTTGGTTGATGAGGTGCAGGATGCGCTCTGCGTTACGCTTGATGGTCTTGTAGATGTCGCGTCGGTGCGGGTCGCCGTCTTCTTTCAAAAGCGTGAGCAAGGGGGTGAGGATGAGGGTCATAGGTGTGCGTATCTCGTGGCTAATGTTCATGAAGAACCTCAGTTTGGCTTCGCCCATCTCTTCGGCGTGGATGTGCTCTTGCAGACGCAGTCGGTCTTGCTGTTTGCGTTTTTGCAGACCCAGGAATTGCCAGAGTCCCAATCCCAACAGCAGGGCATAGAAGAGATATGCCCACGTGGAGCGGTACCAAGGACTGTGAACCACGACGGTGAACTCACGGACGGGCGTCTCCATATTGTTGCGCTCGGCTTTCACCTTGAATTTGTAGGTGCCGGGCGGCATGTGTGAGAATGTGATTTCGTTGACACCGGGTTGCAGGCGCACGAAGTTCTCGCCGTTTATACTATATAAATAAGTAATGTGTTCGGGGTTGTCGTAGGTGAGGGTTGACAATTGCAGGGCGAACGAGTTGTCGTGATAGCTCAGCTGGAAATGTTTGCTGGCGATGACGGTGGTGTCGGTGACCTGGTATCTTGCTGAGCGTGTGAACGAGCTGATGGGCTCTCCGTTGATGGAGAAGGCTGTCAGTTCCACCGTTGCGTCCCATTGTGCCTGACGTATGTTGTCGGGGTTGAACCATGTGATGCCCCCAACACCACCAAAGAGCATATCGCCCGATGGGGTTGTGCATGACGCGCCGTCGGAGAACTCGTTTGACTGGAGTCCGTTGTCGATAAAGTAGTTGTTGGTAAGGCCCGTCTTGGGATTATAGCAGTAGAGTCCGTGGTCGGTGGAAATCCAGAGCCGTCCCTTCTTGTCTTGCTCAATGGAGGCGATGCCGTTGTTAGCAAGTCCTTTTTCTGAAGAGCTGGGTTGCAGTTGCTTGCTCTTGATGTCGTAGCAATAGAGCTCGTCGTTGGTTCCAATCCAAAGTTTTCCACCATATTCACGTGCTATACGTACGGCCGTTCCATAGTTCAAACAGTTTTTCCCAAAGAAACTGGTCCAACTGCCAGTTTCGATGTCAAGACAGCAGACACCCATTGTTGTGGCGGCATAGATGCGCTTGCCGTCGGGCGATATGGAAACTTGTGAGAGGTAGTCGTTGGTGATGGTGTTTAGCTTTTCGTTTACGGGAGCTTCGCCTTTCAGGGTATAAGCCGTCACCTTGTTCTCTTTGTCGTCAACCTTCAACAGTCCATTGCCCATCGTTGCCACCCATAGCTGGTTCTTCTTGTCGACTTCGATGTCGAAGATACTGAGATTGCTGTTTTGGGTGAAAGCATAGGGATGGTATTGCCCGCTTGCAGGGTCGATCCAGCCACCGCCTTCGTTATAGGAGCCTATCCATATGCGGCCGGTGAGGTCTTCGGTGATGGTAAGGATGCTGGCTGGGAAGTTGTCCTTGTAATGCTTCAACAGTTGGCGGTTGCCGTCAAGGCAGTAGAGTCCGTCCTTGTCGGTTCCTATCCACGTGCGTCCTCGTTTGTCGATGAAAGTGCTGGTGACGCATGCGCCACCAATCTTGTTTTGCGAGCCGAGCTTATATCCCATATATCCGAATCCCGCCGGTCGGCCGGGTTGCATATAGAGACCTTTCTGCAACATTCCGAGCCAGATGTTTCCGCTTTTGTCTTCGGTGATGGAGTAGATTTTGGCTTTCGTGAGGTCGATTTCCTGGCTGTAGTAGGGATTGTCGACGATATGTCCAGTCGTGGGATCGTAGATGGCAAGTCCTCCACCGTCGTATCCGATGAGGAGTTTGCCCTGGCGTGGACTGAAGTAGAGTGCTGAGATGGGCTTGTTACCGGCATTCTCCACTTTCTTGAACTCTTTGCCTGTGAGTTTCATGAGTCCGGCGTTCGTCGTTCCCAGATAGATGTTGCCCTTGTTGTCTTCGCACACTTTTGTCAGATAGGTGCACAGGGGTGATTCTGCACAATGTACGTGGGTGATGTTTCCGTTGACGTGAATAAGTCCCCTGTCGCGTGTCACAATCCAGAGCGACCCGCGTTGGTCTTCAATCATGTCTTCAACGGTGTGGATGCTCTTAAGCGTTCCGTTGACTTGATGTGCATGTTGCGGGTCATCGAACTTGAGTACGCCAAGGCCCGATGTGCCAGCCCACATCTCTCCGTTGCGCCTTTCCACAAAACATGTGACGTAGGGGTTCACTTGCTGTCCGTTAAGGGAGGTTACGATAACATCGTGGAACTTGTTTCCATTATAGGTCTGTAGTGCTCCCCACATACCCATGTAGAAAAGTCCGTTGCGGTCTTGCTTGATGCAGTTGACGTAGTTGCTGGCCATTCCGCTTTGTTGCTCGTTTTCCTTTTTCAGGATTCGGAATTGGTAGCCGTCGTATTTGTTCAGTCCGTTTCTGGTTGCCGACCATATGAATCCGTCGTTGTCGAGATACACTTGGCTGGTAAAACTGCTGGACAATTGTTGGTTGGCATCGAAAAGTTTACCCATCTGAGCCATAGCCGGCGAGAGGGCAAGATATAGTAGAAGCGAACTTATAATTTGACGTTTCATTACTTAGATTGTTATTAGGTTGTTATAAATAACGAGTGCAAAGGTAACACTTTAGTTTTAAACCGCCAAGTAAATGTTACATGAAAAAAAGTTACAATTTAAAAAAACGTTAATTGTGGCGCGTGGCGATATGGCGTGTAGACCCTGATGTAGCTTTTTGAGACGTTATCGCATGTGAGGTTACATTTGAAAATGTTGTTGCAACATGAGGGTATGGATATTTGCGTTAAATCATTTAATTTTGCAACATAAAACAAATAACCAATTGACATAATAATATGAACTTGAAGAAAAAGATTGTATCCACAGCGCTTTTGTTCGCTATGGGTTTGTCGGGTGCTTCAGCAGCTGTTGACCCGAATTTCTACATTTTCCTTTGTTTTGGACAGTCGAACATGGAGGGCAATGCCCGTCCTGAGGCAGTAGACCTTGCTAGTCCTGGTCCCCGCTTCTTGTTGATGCCAGCTGTGGATTTTCCCGCAGCCAACGGTCGTCCGGAGCGTAAGATGGGTGAGTGGTGTGAGGCATCTGCTCCTCTTTGTCGTGCAAATACAGGTCTGACACCTGCCGACTGGTTCGGTCGCACGTTGGTGGCCTCTCTGCCTGAGAATATCAAGATTGGCGTCATCCATGTGGCTATCGGTGGTATCGACATCAAGGGTTTCCTCCCTGACAGCATCCCAAGTTATGTCGAGAAGAAGGCACCAGGTTGGATGAAGGGAATGCTTGCCGCTTATGACAATGACCCTTATAAGCGCCTCGTCACACTGGCCAAGAAGGCTCAGAAGGACGGTGTCATCAAAGGAATTCTGATGCATCAGGGCGAGACGAATACCGGTGACCCCAAGTGGGCTGGTATGGTGAAGGAAGTATATGAACACTTGTGTGGAGACCTTCAGTTGAAGCCTGAAGAGGTGAACCTCTATGTGGGTAACATCGTTCAGGCCGATGGTAAGGGTGTTTGTATCGGTTGCAAGAAGCAGATTGATGAGTTGCCTCAGACCATCCATACTTGTCAGGTCATCAGTTCTGATGGTTGTACTAACGGCCCAGACCGTCTGCACTTCGATGCTGCTGGTTATCGTGAGTTGGGTTGCCGTTATGGTGAGGCTGTTGCCCGCCATCTTGGTTTCGAGCCCAAGCGTCCGGCTAATCTGCCAGTTGCCATTAAGAAGATTAATGTACCTGCCGATGCTGTTACTGGTGAGTATACTATACCCGGCAATGAGTTCCCGAAGGTGGACTCTCAGCGTCGTGCCTATTTCCGCATCAATGCGCCGCAGGCAAAGAAGATTATCGTTGACATTTGTAACAAGAAGTACGAGATGGAGCCTCAGGGCCAAGGCGACTTCATGGCCGTTACCGATCCGCTGCCTGTGGGCTTCCACTACTATTTCATGAATATCGATGGTGTTAACTTCGTTGACCCAGCTTCTGAGACCTTCTTTGGTACCAATCGTGAGGCTGGCGGACTTGAAGTTCCCGAGGGTCCTGAGGGCGATTACTACCGTCCACATCAGGGCGTGCCCGCAGGCTGCGTGCGTAGCATCTACTACTACAGCAACGAGCAGAAGACATGGCGTCACGCTATGGTCTACACCCCCGCAGAGTACGACCAGAAGCAGGGCTTCAAGAAGCGCTACCCTGTGCTCTATCTGCAGCATGGTATGGGTGAAGGCGAGACCAGTTGGACCTTGCAAGGAAAGATGCAGCACATCATGGACAACGCCATCTTCAAAGGTGAGGCTGTACCGATGATTGTTGTCATGGAGAGCGGTGATATCAAGGCTGGTATGGGACGTGGCCAGAGTATGGCTGACTATGGAGCATCGTTCTATCCTGTTCTGCTGAACGACTTGATTCCTTATATCGATGCCAACTTCCGCACGAAGACCGACCGCGACAACCGCGCAATGGCAGGCCTCTCTTGGGGTGGACACCAGACCTTTGACATCGTGTTCAACAACATGGACAAGTTCGCTTGGCTCGGCACGTTCAGCGGCGCTATCTTCGGTCTTGACTTGAAGACGGCTTATAATGGAGTATTCACCAATGCCGACGAGTTCAACAAGAAGATCCACTACATGTACATGAACTGGGGCTCAGATGACTTCATCAAGAGTGGTGACATCGTCAAGGGCTTGCAGCAGATGGGCATCAAGGTCGAGGGCCGCGAGTCTGCAGGCACTGCCCACGAGTTCCTGACATGGCGTCGTGGTCTCCATGAGTTTATTCCTCATATCTTCAAAAAATAAACAGACATTAACTTAAAAAGTAACCTACTATGCTTTTCAAAAAAAGACTGATGCTTCTGGCATCAATGGCGCTCTTCACCTTCAGCCTCTTTGCGGCTGAGGGTGACAGCGCAAAGATTAAGAATCCGATGTTGTGGGCTGATGTGCCCGACCCAGACGTCATTCGTGTGGGCGACACCTTCTATCTGGTGACGACCACGATGCATCTGATGCCTGGAGCACCTGTCATGGCCTCCAAGGACTTGAAGAACTGGGAAACCGTTGGTTATATCTTTGATAAGTTGACGGATTCTCCCAAGTACGATTTGCAGGAGGGAACAGTCTATGGCCGTGGACAGTGGGCCACCTCGCTGAAATACCACGATGGAAAGTTCTGGGCGTTGCTCGCTCCCAACGAGGGCGGTCCTATGGGCGACACTTACATCTTCACGGCTCCCAAGGCTGAAGGTCCTTGGACCATCCACTCGCGTCTGCGCCATTTCCACGACGCAACATTGTTCTTCGATGACGATGGCACTCCTTATGTGTTCTTTGGAACGGGAGAGATGTGCCAGCTGACACGTGACCTGAAAGGAGTCGTCGAGGGAAGCCTCCGCCATTATTTCCAGCGTGAGGCTGATGAGCGTGGTTTGTTGGAGGGCACCCGTGTCATCAAGCATAATGGTACTTATTATGCACAGTTGATTTCGCATGTTTATGCCCCAGGTCGTCACCGTCGTGAGGTCTGCTACCGTACGAAAGATTTGAATGGCACATGGGAGAAGAATGTCATCCTGGAGAGTGACTTTGGCGGTTTTTCTTATTTGGCACAAGGCACTATTGTCGACACCGAGGAAGGCGACTGGTATGGCATCATGTTCCAAGACCGTGGTGGTGTGGGACGCGTGCTCACCCTTTCACCTGTCCGTTGGATTGACGGATGGCCGATGTTGGGTGACGAGTACGGCAAGGTGCCCGAGGTCATGCGTCCTTATAAAAGTGGCCAGCCTGAAAAGGATATTGTGTGTAGCGACGACTTCAGTAACACGAAACTGGGTCTACATTGGCAATGGAATCACAATCCCATCGACAATGCGTGGAGCCTGACGGAGCGCTCGGGATTCCTGCGTCTGAAAACCAATCGGGTGGTGCCGAATCTCTATTTGGCTCCCAACACGATTACACAGCGCATGTATGGCCCAACCTGTAGCGGCATTGTCTGCATCGACTTCTCAAAGATGAAGGATGGTGACTGTGCAGGTTTCTCTGCCTTCAACGGCGACAGCGGTGTACTTACCCTTAAGAAGACTGGTAAGACGGTCAATCTCGAGATGAGCGAGCAGAAGGTGAGCCTCAGCGATCGAGAGAAAGCTGTCACCAATGTTGACGATAAGGTGATAGAGAGCGTTTCGCTAACAAAACTGGCTCCCAAGGCCAAGCAGATTTGGCTGCGAATTGACGGTGACTTCCGACCGGGACAGCGTGGTGGAGGTGATGCTGCCAACTTCTACTATAGCCTCGATGGGCAGGAATGGACACAGATTGGCACAAAGAACTACCGCATGATATTTGACTACCGTCGTTTCTTCATGGGTTCGAAGTTTGCCATCTTCAACTATGCCACGAAGAAAGCAGGAGGCTGGATTGATGTCGATAGCTTTAATTTCACGAAGACAGAGAAATAATCGTTTTATAGAAGTGTGACCAAGTTTATGAAGACAAAAATATATTTGTGCTTGCTGCTATTGTTAGTAGGAGGCATATCGGCAACAGCCCAAACCTTTTCATTGGGCAAAGGCCAACTGAAGGTGGAGCCGTTGGCAGAGAATGCCGTCCGCGTTCGTTATACGGAAGGTAATTCGCAAGCATCTGATTCGCAGGATTTGCCCGAATGGGTATATATATCCAATGGCCAACAACAGAAATCAAAAACTCAATTATCGGTGAACGTAGACGGCGATAGAGTCGTTGTAAAAGACAAGGGGGGACGTGAGGTTTTCAAAGCTACAGAGCATAGCCTAACCCGTTCCCAAGTCGCTGGTCAAACTACCAATGAGGCGCGTTTGGCGTTTTCTTCGCCAGAAGATGAAAGCCTCTTTGGACTTGGACAGTTCCAAGATGGCTACAACGATATTCGCGGACTGATTCGCCGTTTAACTCAGGTGAACACACAGATATCCATTCCGATGCTATTGTCGAGTAAAGGCTATGGCATTCTTTGGAATAACTATGGATTGGTGGACTTTAATCCTGCCGACCGTAGTGTCGAGCTGGTGAGAGGTGCGGCAACTGGAAACCGAGAGGTGGTTAATGTTACTTCGACCGAAGGCGGAAGAAGGGAAGTGCGCGAGCGAAACATCTATGAAGCTGCTATTGACATAGAAGAGTCTGGCGACTATTCTTTGATGTTGGATGTCGGCCAGAAAATGGCGAGAAGACATAATCTATCCATCGACGGACAGACTGTGATTGAGATGCAGAATACGTGGCTTCCGCCCACTGCTTCGAAGATTATAAGGCTAGAAAAAGGACACCACCTGCTGAAAGCCGAGCTGTCCAGAGGAGACCGCCCCGTGGTCTATTATAAAAAGGTGACTGCTGAAACGGTTTTCCGTTCTCCAGTTGCTACATCAGTGGATTATACCGTATTCGTGGGTACTCCCGACGAAATCATTGCCACATATCGCAAGCTTACGGGCAATGCGCCGATGATGCCCCAGTGGGCACTCGGATACATCCATTGCCGGGAGCGTTTCCATTCACAGGATGAAATACTCACGACAGCCCGCCGATTCCGTGATGAACAATTGCCAGTAGACGTGATTGTTCAAGATTGGCAATATTGGGGTCGTTATGGTTGGAACTCGATGCAGTTCGATGAGACCCATTATCCCAATCCCAAGCTACTGACCGACAGCTTGCATGCACAAAACATGCATTTGATGGTCTCCGTGTGGTCAAAAATAGATAAAGGGTCTGTGGTTGGAAAGCAGATGGGGAATGACGGCCATTATATTGATGGTACTGATTGGATAGACTTCTTCTCTCCAGATGCAGCAGCTGCCTATTGGAAGAACTTCAGCCAAAGGCTCGTTCCACTTGGTATTGACGCTTGGTGGCAGGATGCCACCGAACCAGAGAATGATGACCTTGCAGGCCGTCGTGTAAATAAAGGGCGTTGGGCAGGTGAATTGGTGCGTAATGTATATCCGCTGATGGTCAACAAGACCGTTTATGAGGGGCTCTTGTCATCAACATCCACCCGTCCGATGATTCTCACGCGCTGCGGTTTCTCGGGAATCCAGCGATATGGTGCAGCTATGTGGAGCGGTGATGTGGGCAACGATTGGGAGACCTTGCGCCGACAACTTACAGCCGGATTTGGAATGCAGTCTGCAGGTATCCCTTGGTGGACCTTCGATGCTGGTGGCTTTTTCCGTCCGTCTGACCAATATTCCAATCCTGACTATATAGAAAGGATGTTGCGTTGGATAGAGACAAGTGTCTATCTGCCATTGATGCGAGTGCATGGCTATATGAGCAATACTGAGCCATGGAATTATGGTGCTGAAGCTCAGAATATAATTAGCGAGTGCTTGAAAGAGCGTTATCGTTTGATGCCGTATATCTACAGTAATGCTGCAGCCGTTTCGTTCAATGGCTCTACGTTGATGCGCCCGTTGGTGTTTGATTTCTCGAATGATGCCAAGGCGTTGGCCCAAAAGGGTGAGTATATGTTCGGGCGTGCCCTTCTTATAAATCCCGTTACTGAGCCAAGTGTCACACAATGGTCCACCTATCTTCCGAAGAACGCCGCCGGTTGGTTTGACTATCGTACGAACAAGCACTATTCTGGTGGACAGGCTGTTTCGGTGGCTGTAGACAAGGGTCATATCCCTGTTTTTGTGAAAGGTGGTAGTATTCTTCCTATAGGTCCCGAAAGTCAATACGTTGGTGAGCATCCTGATGCTATATTGACCTTGCGTGTCTATCCTGGTGCTGATAGCGAATTCGTGTTGTATGAAGACGACGGTACGAGCAGAGACTATGAGAATGGGAAATGCTCACGAATCTCTTTCAAGTGGGATAATGCCAAACGACAACTCACCATTGACAAACGTGTAGGTGCTTTCCCGGGGATGACACAAAAGCGTCAATTCTCAGTTGTAATGCCCGATGGACGGCAAACAACGGTCGACTACAAAGGAAAAAAGTTGGTAGTGAAGGAGCAACAGATGAAATGACTTTCCAAGCGTCAGGTTACATTTAATGGATTTTATGAAACAAAGACAAAGTCTGAATCGATTGAAAATTTGTAACTTTGTAGCGGAATAACGAGATTTAACTTAAACATAATAGGAAATCTAACATAAGAAGATCTAAAGAAATTATGATAAAACAGTTTTTTTGCGTGTTCGTAGCTTTGCTGACTTCCGTGATGGCAAGTGCCAAGGAGGAAGTGGCAAGCCCGGATGGGCGCTTGCGTGTGGAATTGAGCGTGAAGGAAGATGGAGGAAAACTCTGCTATTGTGTTGTCTATGATGGCGTGGTGATTTTGGAGGACTCCCCCTTAGGCCTTTTGACGAATATAGGCGATTATCGCGATGGTTTAGTGCTGAAACAGGCCACCACTAAACTTGTCCAGGACGAATACTCGCTTCAGAACATCAAGCAGAAGAATGTCTCCTATGTGGCCAATGAATTGGTTGCTGAGTTGGATAAGGGTGGACGTCATGTGATGGACGTGGAGTTCCGGGTGAGCAATCGCGACGTTGCCTTGCGCTATCGGATTTTTCCCCCGCGGTCGGCTCGAGTATGCGTAGTACAGGAGGAGGCAACAGGCTTCTTGTTTAGCGAAGGCACGACCACATTCCTCTGCCCTCAGTCGAAGCCCATGGGCGGTTTTGCCCGCACCTCGCCCAGCTACGAGACTTCCTATTCGCTCGATGAGCCTGTAGGCAAGAACGGCTGGGGAGAAGGCTATTCGTTCCCATGCTTGTTCAAGGTGAAGAAGCCTGTGGCAAATGACAAGAAACAAAAGGCGAAAGGCAAGAAGCAAGCTGGCAAGCCTACAGATCTTGACTATTGGGTGCTGCTGAGCGAGACAGGTACTGATGGCGACTATGTCGGTTGTCGGTTACTGAACGAGGGTGGTGGCAACTATCGCATCGGGTTCCCGCAGCCTGGCGAACAGAACGGAATGGGTTCCACTGGGGCAGCTCTGCATCTTCCGTCGGCAACTCCTTGGCGTACAATCACGGTCGGAGCTGGTTTAGCCAATGTCGTTGAGACGACAGTCGCTTGGGATTTGGTCTCGCCCAAATACAAGGCTTCTAAGGAATACATTTACGGAAAGGGCTCGTGGTCGTGGATTATCGGAATGGACAACAGTTGCAACTTCGACGAGCAGCGCCGTTATATCGATTTCTCTGCAGCCATGGGTTATCAGAGTGTGTTGGTCGATGCGTTATGGGATGTGCAGATCGGCTATGATAAGATTGCCGAGCTGGCCCGCTACGGTCTCGAGCGTGGTGTAGGCCTCTTCCTTTGGTACAACAGCAATGGTGCATGGAATGATGCCCCACAGACGCCCATTGGGAAGATGAACAACTCGCATGTCCGCCGTGCAGAGATGAAATGGATGCAGAGTATAGGCATTCGCGGCATCAAGGTCGATTTCTTCGGTGGTGACAAACAGCAGATGATGCAACTCTACGAGGATATCCTGTCTGATGCCAACGACTTCGGTTTGCTGGTGATCTTCCACGGTTGCACACTGCCTCGCGGTTGGGAGCGCATGTATCCCAATTATGCAGCTTCTGAGGCTGTGCTGGCTTCCGAAAACCTCCATTTCGGACAGGGCGCATGCGATGCAGAGGCGCAAAACGCTTGTATCCATCCGTTTATCAGAAACACGGTAGGCTCGATGGACTTCGGTGGTTCGGCTTTGAACAAGTTTTATAATGCCGACAATGCACATGGAACACAGCGTAAAACGAGCGACGTATTCGCTTTGGCAACTGCCGTGCTCTTCCAAAGTGCCGTCCAGCATTTCGCCCTTGCACCGAACAATCTGACCGATGCCCCCTCTTGGGCTATCGATTTTATGAAGAAAGTTCCTACGACATGGGACGAGGTCCGCTTTATCGATGGCTATCCCGGTCGGTATGTGATATTGGCCCGCCGTAGCGGTCCGAAATGGTATGTGGTGGGCATCAATGCCGAGGCAGAGCCTGTGACGAAGACCATCTCACTGCCCATGATTGCCGTGGGCGAGTCAATGCAGGTTTATTCCGACAACGCTGAACTGCAAGGAAGCGTGAAGACCGTGTCGCAGAACAAGAAACAACATTTGTCGGTGGTCATTCCGCAGAATGGTGGAGTGGTCATTGTCAACAATTGATATTCCAGAATTTGAGATTGAATCGAAATGAGAATAAAGGATTTCACGACAAAAGGCCCATGGCGTTTCGCTCTGTTGCTGGCGGCCTGTTGGTTGCTGGGAGCGGGAAGCCCAGCTTTTTCTGCCTCTGCCACATCGCCTAACGGCAAATTGTCGGTGACAAAGAATGGTGATGCGCTGGCCGTGAACTACAACGGGCAGAATGTGCTGCAGATTCCGGCAGTAGGCCTGGAGGGATATGCGGCATCTTCCGATTTGGTTTTCCAACGCGAGGTGGTGGCCGACTACGAGATGTTGGCTGGCAAACGTCGCCATTGCACGAACAAGGCAAACGAATACGCCTGCACACTCCAGCCCCAACAAGAAAATGGCGCAGCGGGCAAGATGGTCATGCGCCTTTATAACGACGGTATCGCGTTGCGCTACGAGATGCCCGACCAAGTTAAAAAGCTCCCCGCAGAGCTGACCACCTATCGCATTCCCGAGGGCACCAACCGTTGGATGCAGCAGTGGACAGATGGTTACGAAGGCTTCTTCCCCCTCTCAAATACAGCCAAGGTGAGAGCCCAGCGTTCTTTCAGCGGTGTTACGGTTTCAGCAGCTGGCTACAATTGCCGTTGGGGATATCCTTCGCTGGTAGAAGTTGGTGAGGGCAGTAACCCTTGTTGGCTTCTTTTCTCAGAGGCGAATGTTGAGCGCGGACAGAGTGCCTCGTGCCTTTACAATAGAGATGATTTGGAGTTGTTCCGTGTGGTGGCCGACAAGTCGGATGGTGGGGCGTCGCATACCCCTTGGCGAGTGGTCATCATCGGCTCGTTGGCCGATGTCGTGCAATCTACTTTGGTGACAGATGTGTCGGAACCTAATAAATTGGCTGATTCCAGTTGGATTAAGCCTGGAGTGGTGTCTTGGATTTATTGGGCATATAATCATGGCTCGAACGATTACAACATCATCAAGAAATATGTGGACATGGCTGCCACCTTGCATTTGCCCTACATGCTGATTGACGCCGAGTGGGATGAGATGAAGGATGGAAAGACCGTTGAAGACGCCATTCGTTATGCGAAGTCACGCGGTGTGAAACCGATGATTTGGTACAACTCTTCTGTGGGTTGGGTTGATGGCGCACCTGGTCCTAAGTTTCGGCTGAACAAAGAGGAAGACCGCGAACGCGAGTTTGCATGGTGCGAGAAGCTGGGTGTGGCTGGTGTGAAGATTGATTTCTTCTCGGGCGACACGCAGTTGAATATGGACTATTGTCAGGACTTGTTGGAAAGTGCAGCCCGTCATCATCTGCTTGTTAATTTCCATGGTGCCACCATTCCGCGTGGGTGGCAACGCACCTATCCCAATTTGTTGTCCACTGAAGGCGTTTATGGCGCTGAATGGTACAACAACGTTGGAACATTTACCAACAAGGCTGCTGCCCATAATGCCACGCTGCCGTTCACGCGAAATGTGATTGGCCCGATGGATTACACGCCTTGCGCATTCAGCGACTCACAGCATCCGCATATCACAACCAATGCACACGAACTGGCGCTGACGGTTCTGTTTGAGAGTGGTTTGCTGCATTTGGCCGACCGCCCTGAAAGCTATTATGCCCAGCCTAAGCAAGTGCAACGTTTCCTTTCCACGCTTCCCACAGCCTGGGACGACACCCGGTTCATTTCGGGTTACCCCGCTGAGAGTGCAGTTCTTGCACGTCGCTGCGGAAACAAATGGTATGTTGCGGGCATCAATGGAACCGACCATTCGCAGGCGTTGAAACTGAATTGGGATTTCTTGAATGGCAAAGCGTCTTCAGTCACACTCTTTGCTGATGACCTCTCCAGTTCGCAACCACCACCCAACACCAAGTGGGCAATCTCTACGAAACGAGACCTGCCGGCTACTATCCAATGCATGCCTCGCGGTGGATTTGTGATGATTATCGAGAACTAACATTATCAATTACTCAATATTAACAACTTAATGAAAATGAAAAAACTTGCAATTGGATTGTTGCTCACCGTGATTGGTAGCACATCCGCAATGGCCCAAGGTCTGAAGGACGTCTACAAGGATTACTTCATGATTGGTGTCGCTGTGAACCAGCGCAATGTGACGAATCCGGAGCAGATTGCTCTGATCAAGAAGGAGTTCAACAGCATGACTGCTGAGAACGACATGAAGCCCGAGCCCACTGAGCCACAGGAAGGCCAGTTCAACTGGGAGAATGCCGACCGTATCGCAAACTTTGCCCGCCAGAATGGTATCAAGCTGCGCGGACACTGTCTGATGTGGCACTCTCAGATTGGCCGTTGGATGCTTGGTGACAACCCCACTAAGGAAGTGTTCTACGAGCGTATGAGAAAGCACATCCATGCTGTCGTTTCACGCTACAAGGATGTCATCTACTGCTGGGACGTGGTGAACGAGGCTATGGAAGACAATGCCAACGCTACCGACCCCTATCGTCAGAGCGCCATGTATCGTCTCTGTGGTGACGAGTTCATCGAGAAGGCTTTCCAGTTTGCCCGCGAGGCCGACCCGAATGCCCTGCTGTTCTACAACGACTACAGCACCGTTGACCCCCACAAGCGCGACCGTATTTATAATATGGTAAAGAAGATGAAGGCTAAGGGTGTGCCCATCGACGGTATCGGTATGCAGGCCCACTACAACATCTATTATCCCTCTGAGGCTCGCCTCGACTCTGCCATCACGTTGTTCAAGACCATCGTGAAGCACATCCACATCACCGAGTTCGACATCCGTGTGAACGAGGAAATGGGTGGTGGCCTGCAATTCAGCCGTGAGGGTGCAACTGTCACCGACTCTGTGAAGCAACATCTGGCTGACCAGTACGCCCGTTGCTTCCGCGTGTTCCGCAAGCATAAGGACGTCATCGACTGTGTGACCTTCTGGAACCTCGGCGACCGCGACTCTTGGCTCGGACAGAACAACTATCCTCTGCCTTGGGATGCCGAGTATAAGCCCAAACTCGCCTACGAGTACATCCATGACATGAAGGCTCCGAAGTGGGAGATGCCCGCTCGTCCACCACGTCGTCCTCGCCCACAGGGTGGATTCGGACAGGGTGGCCAGCGTCAAGGTGGCTTCGGCCAAGGTGGTCCTGGTCAGGGACAGCGTCGTCGCGGTGGTGGCGGCCCTGGTGGATTCGGACAGCAGCGCGCCCCGTTTGATGCCAGCCGTGCCTTTGCTGAGCAGCCCGGTGTGAAAGAAGACTTCGTTCCTTCTGAGCTGAACCAGCCTGGACAGCAGTATCCGCAGGTGAACTCTCAGGGTTATGCCCGCTTCCGTATTGAAGCTCCCGATGCACAGGCTGTGACCGTAGGTCTCGGACTTGGTGGCCAGGGTGGAACTCAGTTGAAGAAGACTTACGACGGTTCATGGGTAGGCACCACAGCCGGCCCGATGGACGAAGGTTTCCACTACTATCACATCACCGTTGATGGCGGAACATTCAACGACCCCGGTACAGGCAACTACTACGGTTCTACCCGCTGGGAGAGCGGTATCGAGATTCCTGCCAAGGATAAGGACTTCTATGCCATGAAGAATGTGCCTCACGGAAAGGTATCGCAGGTTCTCTTCTGGAGCGAGAGCACCAAGCAGAACCGTCGTGCCTTCGTTTACACACCGCCTACCTACGACAAGGACGCAAAGACCAAGTATCCCGTGCTCTATCTGCAGCATGGCTGGGGTGAGGACGAGACAGCCTGGATGACCCAGGGTCACGCTAACCTCATCATGGACAACCTCATTGCTGAGGGCAAGATCAAGCCCTTCATCGTGGTTTGCACCTATGGTATGACCAACAACGTCCAGATTGGTGGTCTCGGCGGCTTCACCGCTCAGGACTTCGAGAAAGTGCTCTGCGACGAGCTCATTCCTTATGTAGATGCTAACTTCCGCACCATCGCCAAGAAGGAGAGCCGTGCTATGGCAGGCCTCTCGATGGGTGGTATGGAGACCCACACGATTACCCTGCGCCGTCCTGAATTGTTCAACTACTACGGCCTGCTCAGCGGTGGCGTCTATACTCCCGATGAGATTAAGGACAAGAAGCAAGTGAAGTACATCTTCTTGAGCTGTGGCTCTAAGGAAGGTCCCGACCGCATCAAGGAGGCTGTGGATAATCTGAAGAAAGCTGGCTTCAATGCTGAGGGCCACGTCTCTGAGGGTACAGCCCACGAGTTCCTCACCTGGCGTCGTGCACTTCGCCAGATGGCTCTGAGCCTGTTCAAGTAATTGAAGAAATAGTATAAAATCTTTAATGTGAACCCCGAAAGTCGGACTTGAGACTTTCGGGGTTCACTTTTTTCTTTAGCCTATGCCGTTTTAGTCGTTCATGGCAACTCTGTTTCTGTGTGTAAAATCCCTTGCTTGATGTCTTCGTACACTTGGAAATAATTGCGAATTTTCATTACATATTTTTGTCAGCTTTTTCTTCCAATCTAGAAAAGAAATGTGTAAAGAAAAATTACTTTCGCCCTTTTCCACCTTCACTTTTAGTCGGCAATTTTGTCATTTGTGGCTTTTGAGGGTGTCATATGTGGCAAATGAGACGCTCACTTGTGGCTTTTGACACGCTCATTTGCCACAAATGAGAACCTCAAAGCATAGCTCTGACAACCTTAAAGCATTGTTTTCAGGCTCCGAAAAAATGTAAAGAAATCGGAAGTGTTTGATAGTCAAGGACTTCCAATAATGTCAAAAAATGGCCATTTTCGCACCAAAATCTTTTCAAGTTCAGAAAACAGCCCGCTATTTGAGGCCAAAATTCAGAATTATCTTGACAAACTAGCATGACTTATAAGTGCATTTGCATTCTACTATAACGGGATGGAACCGATGGCTGATGTATAATTACAGTTGGATGTAGGATGACTTGTGGGTGCTGTCGTTACTGCTTTATTACAGTCGAAATAAATAGAAACACCTTTCATGTAACAAATGGGATAGATTATGATACATGGGAAAAGGGGAAAACGGAATTAGTTTTGTATTTTTGTGCTCGGAAAATCAAACAGTTGAAATAATGAAAATGAATAAAGGAATGGCAATGCTTTTGGTGGCTCTGACGATGTGCGTCGGCGCCAAGGCATACACACCGTGGAAAAAGGGAGGCATGGAGACTGGCAAATATAGGAATGTGTTTGTGGAGATGGGCTATAAGAAATCTGCCGTCGACGCAAAACTGAAAGAAGTCTTCAATGATGTGTTCCGTGGTCCGAATAAGGTGTATTTTGAAGTGGGTGATTCCATGGGCTACGTATCAGATATTAAGAACCACGACGTGCGCACAGAAGGCATGTCGTATGGTCTGATGGTAGCTGTGCAGTTTGGTGAGAAAGATATCTTTGACCGCATTTGGCGGTGGAGCAAGCGCTATATGCAACACCAGTCGGGTTCGCGTGAAGGTTATTTCGCATGGAGTTGCAGAACCGACGGCACACAAAATTCTGCTGGTGCAGCTTCCGACGGTGAACTCTATTTCATCACCGCATTGCTCTTTGCCTCGAACCGTTGGGGCAATAACACGGGAATCAATTACAAGGCTGAGGCGCAGCATATCCTCAATTGCACGATGCCGAAGGAGTATACACCCGAGCAGCGTGGCTTTGGAGGCTTCGGTGGTTTTGGTGGCCAACGCCCTGCAAATGGTCAGCAGCAAGCAGGCAACGGCCAACAGCAAGAGCCTGCCAAGCAGAAGATGTTCCTGATAGACCCTGAGACGAAACTCATCACCTTTACGCCTGATGGCTTCGGACAGCGTTTCACAGACCCTTCCTATCACATTCCTGCCTTCTATGAGGTGTGGGCAAAGTATGCTGATGATGGACGTTCAGACCTCTGGATGGAATGTGCGGCAAAGTCGCGCGAGTATCTGCACAAGGTGATTCATCCCCAGACAGGCTTGAATCCTGACCAGTCGCAGTATGACGGAAGCATGAATCAAGGCTTTGGCGGGCGCAGAAACGGTGCCAGCAACTTCCGCTACGACTCGTGGCGAGTACCCATGAACATCGCATTGGACTACGAATGGAGTTGCAAAGACGGCGAGTGGCAGCGCGAATATGGCGAGAAGATTCAGAATTTCTTCTATTCGCAGGGCATCAACGACTTTGTCGACCAGTATCGTGTTGACGGAACGTTGCCTGAAGGAAACGAGATTCTGCCCGCTGGAGGTTCTGCAAGAGCTTTGCGCCATAGCATCGGATTGGTCGCAACTGTGGCAGCAGCCTCGGTGATGTGCAGTCATGAGAAGAGCAAGGAGTTTGTGGATGCGCTTTGGAATGCCAAGCACGAACCATTTGCCGACGGCTATTTCGATGCTTATTATGATGGTTTGCTTCGCCTGTTTGCTTTCATGCATCTCAGCGGAAACTACAGGGTTGTGACTGGAAAGTAACAAAGAATGATGAAATTTAATGACTCTAACTAAATACTAATATATATATAGGAAAATAATGAATTTAGCAGTTTTTGATTTGTAGTTAGCAACCTGTGTGGAAGTCGGGTGCGATGGTGAAGCGTCTCTATCGCCCCGACTTAATTTTATTACTATCATTTGACATTAGCTTTTGACAATTAAAATAACAAATATAAAAGAATATGATGAAAAGAATATGTTTCGCTTTGGCAATGATGGCAGGTTTTTGCCATGCCGATGCGCAGAAAGTACCCTTAGTGTATGAAGTGGAGAATACTGGAGCAAAATTCGCAGCTCCTGCAATGCCTGGAATAGAGGCTCTTCCAGAGTGCCGTCAATTGCCCGACGCTATGGCTTGGAGCAAAGGCAAGGGAAAGGTGAAGTCATTCAAGGACTGGTCGCGTCGTCGTAGCGAGATAGCCCATGAGATTCAGCACTACGGCATCGGCACAAAGCCTGCTGTTGAGCCGGGGGCTGTGAAGGCCCGTATGAGTGGTGACACACTCATCGTTGATGTGACTGTGAATGGTGAGACGCTGACGTTGTCTTCCACAATCACCTATCCCAAGGTGGGTCAGCCGCCTTACGCCCTGATGATTGGTACGAGCATGCTTGCTCTGCCGCGCCAACTCTTCCAAGACAGGCCAATAGCCATTATGAACTTCCGTGAGAAGCAGGTGAACGACTACGGGCAGATGGGACGTCATCATGAGCGTGGTGAGCACAATTTCGACCGTCTCTATCCTGCGCTGAAGGACAATGGCGCCTATAGCGAGTGGGCTTGGGGACTGAGCCGTCTCATCGATGGACTGCAGCAACTGGGACCTGATGTTACAAAGATTGACACGAAACACATGGGTGTCTCTGGCTGTAGCTATGCAGGAAAGATGGCCCTCTATTGTGGTGCCTTCGACGAGCGTGTGGCTCTGGTCATCGCTCAGGAGCCTGGTGGCGGTGGTGCTGCCGCTTGGCGTACCTCCCACGAGTCAACGCTGGCAGGAAAGAATCTGGAAGACCTCGACAAGACCGACTACCACTGGTTCAAGGAGAGCCAGCGAGAGAATTTCCATGGTGACAGTGTCTATCGTCTGCCTTATGACCAGCACGAACTTTGTGCAATGGTATGTCCTCGTGCTCTGTTGCTTTTGGGCAATCCCGACTACGAGTGGCTGGCAGACAGTTCAATGCTTGTTTCTGCCAAGGCTGCCAAGGAGGTGTGGAAGTCCTTTGGCATAGGCGACCGTATGGGTTGGAGTATCGTTCCTGGTCATGGCCATTGCCAACTGCCTGAGAGCCAGTTCCCAGAGGTACAGGCCTTCATCGACAAGTTCCTTCTGGGACGTGAGGCCGACACGAATGATGTGTCGAAAACCATTTTGCATAAATAAAATTGATAAATGAAAAGAATATTGTTATCGCTGCTGGTGGTCCTTGCTTTACAGATGGGACTGCTCGCTCAGAGTCTCCCTTATCAGAATCCAAACCTGAGTGCTCGTGAACGTGCTGTCGACCTTTGTGCACGTCTGACATTGGAAGAGAAAGCCCAGTTAATGCTTGATGAAAGCCCGGCTATTCCTCGCATGGGCATTAAGAAGTTCTTTTGGTGGAGTGAGTCTTTGCATGGTGCTGCCAACATGGGCAATGTAACCGTGTTTCCTGAGCCCATCGCTATGGCAGCCTCATTCAATCCCAGTCAGGTGTACAAATGCTTTGATGTGGCATCTACTGAGTTTCGTGCACAATACAACCATCGTATGCACGACTTGAAAGGTGAAGACGAGAAGTTCCACAGCCTCTCGGTTTGGACACCGAATGTGAATATCTTCCGTGACCCTCGCTGGGGTAGGGGACAGGAAACCTATGGTGAAGACCCATATCTCACTTCCGTGATGGGAACGCAGGTGGTGAAGGGACTGCAGGGACCAGAGGATGCGAAATATCGTAAACTGTGGGCATGTGCCAAGCACTATGCTGTTCATAGCGGTCCCGAATATACCCGCCATTCAGCCAATCTGACCAATGTGTCGCCACGTGATATGTGGGAGACCTATATGCCTGCATTCAAAACGTTGGTGCAGGATGCGAAGGTACGTGAGGTGATGTGTGCCTATCAGCGTTTGGATGATGATCCCTGTTGCGGTTCACAGCGCCTGTTGCAGACCATTCTTCGTGATGAGTGGGGCTTCCAGTATTTAGTGGTCAGCGACTGCGGTGCAGTTTCCGACTTCTATGAGTCGCACAAGTCTTCTTCCAGCCCAGTCCACGCCTCTGCCAAAGCTACTATCGCAGGAACCGATGTGGAGTGTGGCTTTGGATATGCCTATAAGAGCATCCCCGAGGCCGTGAAGCGTGGCTTTATCACAGAGGAAGAGGTCGATAAGCACGTCATTCGTTTGCTCGAAGGCCGCTTCGACCTTGGCGAGATGGATGACCCATCGCTCGTGGAGTGGTCTAAGATTCCTTATTCAGCCATGTCAACCAAAGAATCGGCCAACCTGTCTTTGGATATGGCTCGCCAAACCATTGTATTGTTGCAGAATAAGAATAACATACTGCCTCTGAAGAGAAATGCGGAGAAGATTGCTGTCATAGGTCCTAATGCCAACAACACCCCAATGATGTGGGGTAACTATAACGGAACACCCAATCACACGATAACTATCCTTGATGGTATCAAGGCAAAGACAAAGAAACTGTTCTATACTCAAGGATGCGACCTTACCTACGACAAGGTGAAGGAAAGCCTTTTGGCCTCGCAGTGTAGCTTCGAGGGTAAGAAGGGCATGAAGGGTACGTTCTGGAACAATCGCAAGATGGAAGGTAAGCCCGTCACGACACAGTACTACACCCAACCGTTGGCAGTAACTACCTATGGTATGCACAACTTTGCCCCTGGTGTACAGCTTGAGGATTTCTCGGCCAAATACGAGACCGTCTTCACCCCTAAGGAGGCTGGAGAGTATGTGGTGGATGTGGATGGCTGTGGACAATTTGAGCTCTACATAGATGGTGAGCGCAAGTTCCAGCATCGTATATGGCGCACCACCCCTAATCATATCGTTATTCAGGCTGAGAAAGGCAAGAGTTATAACATTGAAGTGCGTTTCTCACACGTACATACTTATGATGCCAACTTGGCCATCAATATCGCCAAGGAATATCCCATTGATTATCAGACCGTCATCAGTCAATTGAAGGGAATTGACAAGGTAATCTTTGTGGGTGGTATCTCTCCTGCTTTGGAAGGAGAGGAGATGCCCGTGGATATTGAGGGATTCAAGGGTGGCGACCGCACCAATATCGAATTGCCGAAGGTGCAGCGTGAATTCCTGAAAGCATTGAAAGCTGCTGGCAAGCAGATCATTTATGTCAACTGTTCAGGTTCTTGTATTGCCCTGCAGCCAGAGACTGAAACCTGTGACGCTATCGTTCAGGCTTGGTATCCTGGTCAGGAAGGAGGAACGGCTGTGGCAGATGTGCTCTTCGGTGATTACAATCCCAATGGCAAACTGCCTGTGACCTTCTATAAGAATTCTAACCAGTTGCCTGACTATGAGGATTATTCGATGAAAGGCCGTACCTATCGCTATTTCAACGATGCTCTGTTCCCGTTTGGTTATGGACTGAGCTACACCCAGTTTGAAATCGGAAACGTTGCTGTCAGCCAGCAAGGTGAATCTTTCAGCGTTTCGGTTCCTGTGAAAAATATAGGAAAACGCGATGGTTCGGAAACCGTACAACTCTACATTCGTGACTTGCAAGACCCTGACGGACCGTTGAAGTCGCTTCGTGGGTTCCAGCGTGTTGATGTGAAGTCCGGACAGACGCAGACAGTCAGCCTGCAACTCACTAAGAAGTCGTTTGAGTTCTGGGATGCTGAGACCAACACCATGCGCGTGAAACCTGGCCAATATGAGATTCTCATTGGTAACAGCTCTAAGGACAACAATATGAAGAAACAAATAGTAAACTTATAATGATTGAACTCTAAATGTTAGTAAGATGAAAAAAGCTCTTTTATCAACAGCACTGATCTGTCTGACAATGGCAGTTCATGCACAACCAGGAGGCTTTGGTGGCTTCGGTGGTTTCCAACAACAGACTAAACTTGAGACTTCGCAGCAGTGGAAGGATGTTAACTATGCCGGCGACGACAAGGCATTCCACACATGTGACATTTACCTGCCCAAGAAAGAGGCAGCCAGTTATCCAGTAGTTATTCACATCTATGGCAGTGCATGGTTTAGCAACAGCAGTAAAGGTGCCGCCGATCTCGGTACCATCGTGAAGGCATTGCTTGATGCCGGTTATGCTGTGGTTTGCCCGAATCATCGTAGCAGCGGTGATGCCAAGTGGCCGGCTCAAATTCACGACATCCGTGCCGTCATCCGTTTTGTTCGCGGTGAGGCTAAGAACTACAAGTTCGATCCTTCTTTCATTGCTACCAGCGGATTTTCGTCTGGTGGCCATCTCGCCTCGACAGCAGCTACTACCAGCGGAACTAAACAGACAAAGGTGGGAACTGTAGACATCGACTTGGAGGGCAATGTTGGTAACTATACCAAAGAACTGTCTACCGTCAATGCAGCATGTGATTGGTCTGGTCCCGTGGACTTGACCGCTATGGACTGCGGTGAGGGAATGAAGATGGGTGAGAACAGCCCCGAGGATGTGCTGCTTGGTTCTAAGCTCTCAAAGGAGCCTGACAAGTACCGTAGTCTAAGTGCTACCAATTACGTGGACAAGAACGACCCGCCTATTATCATCTTCCATGGTGAGAGGGACAATGTGGTTCCTTGCTGTCAAGGCAAGATGTTTTATGAGTTGCTGAAGGCTGCTGGTG
The DNA here is from genome assembly GCA_902769705.1 of uncultured Prevotellaceae bacterium. Classification (GTDB taxonomy): domain Bacteria; phylum Bacteroidota; class Bacteroidia; order Bacteroidales; family Bacteroidaceae; genus Prevotella. The sequence continues at coordinate 151,055 of CACXPX010000003.1, read as the reverse complement.
TTAAGACCGAGGCTACCTTCGTACCTGAGGGCGGTCATGGCATGGGTATGTATTCTGAAGAGAACTTGCAGAAGATGGTGAAGTTCCTTGACGACGTCAGATTGAAGAAGTAAAGCGTTTGATAATAGAACGTACAAAAAAGTGGTGAAGAGCTAAGGCCCTTCACCACTTATTTTATTTCCCTCGCATCGTTTCTACGATACGAGCCATCTGGTTGGGTATTCGTATCTGTTGCGGACATTTCGACAAGCATTCCTCGCAATCCTGACAGGCGTATGCCCATTTGCTTTGGTCGGGCAATGCTTTTTGGAAGCCTTCCGTGAATTGCTGCTTGCGCTCGGCAAAGTCAGCAGCAGTCTTCTCTGGCAGCGGCAGCAGGTGGCTGGTGACGGCCTCGTTATAATAGCTGAAGTTTGCGGGAATGTCAACACCATAGGGGCAAGGCATGCAATAGGCGCATGCGGTGCAGGGAATGGTAGGGAATCCTGCCATCTTGTCGGCTATCTCGGCTAAAAGTTTGTTCTCGGCTTCAGTGCAGACTTCGAGCGGAGAGAAGGTCTTCACGTTCTCCTCCAAGTGATCCATGCGGTTCATTCCACTCAGCGTAGTAAGAATATTCGGATAAGATCCCACCCATCTGAATGCCCAGCGTGCTGTGCTGTCATCAGGGTGAACGGCCTTCAATTCATCAGTCAACTCCTGTGCCATGCGCCCGAAGGCTCCACCACGCAGAGGTTCCATGACAACACATTGCACTCCTAACTTTTCAGCTTTGTTGTAGAGATATTCGGCATCTGCGTCCGACCTACGGCCACCACGCATCGATGCGTGTCGCCAGTCGAGGAAGTTCATCTGTATCTGGCAGAAGTCCCAATGGTATTCGTCGTTATGGTCGAGCAGCCAGTCGAAGTCGCGCACATCGCCATGATAGGAGAAACCAAGATGCTTGATGCGTCCGGCTTCGCGCTCTTTTAGCAGGAAATCCAGGATTCCATTGTCGAGGAAGCGTCCTTTGAGTGAATCCATACCGCCACCAATGCCATGAAGCAGGTAGTAGTCGATATAGTCCACCTTCAAACGTTCAAGCGACTGCTCATACATCCGTTTTGAATCATCGTAACTCCACTGCCGCCGATTCTGGTTTGACATCTTCGTAGCAATGAAGAACTTGTTCCTTGGGAAACGGGAGAGAGAGTTGCCTGTAAGCACTTCCGATTGGCCGCCCATATACATTGGAGCAGTGTCGAAGTAGTTCACACCATGCTCGATGGCGTAATCCACCAATTGGTCAACTTCTTCTTGGTTGTTGGGGAGTCGCATCATACCGAATCCCAAGAGCGAGATCTGCTCTCCAGATCCGTGCTGTACGCGGTATGTCATGCGGTTTGCCTTTGCTTTTTTCTTATCTTGAGCAAAGACATTCACGGGCTCCAAAGCCATGAGTGCCATGGCCGAACCAGCTCCGATTCCTAAGCGTCTCAGGAATTCGCGCCGACTCATGTTTTGTTTGTTCTCGTCCATAGTAGTTTTTGTTTTAGATTATGTTTCCGTGCAAATATACAATAAAAAATCGAAAAGCAATGCCAAAAAGGGAATAGTTTTTCTTTTTGTTATCTTTTTTGGGATTTTATAGAAAAACAATGCCGCCACGCCACAACGTACTATCTAACAGATTGTTACGTGGGCGTGACGGCAAATGGATTATTTCAGGGGATTAGTGGTTTCGGAAGTTCCACTTCGAGTTGTCGCTGTTGAAATCGTATTCAGCGAGGGTGGGAGTGGAGTCACCGGCAGAATAGAGGCAGATGTTTTTGTTGATGCCCTCAATTCCAGGAATAACCTTAGGCATGATACGGAAGGTTCCATCGGTGAGTTGCTCGATGCGCCAGAGTTGTTCGTCAGCACCTGTGTAGGCAGGAACGGTTGTCACTTCCTTGTCGGCAGTAGCGGCGAGTGCACGCTCAGTTCCTTCAATCACAATCTTGAAGTAGGTGTTGCCGAGGTAGGCTCCCTTACCCTCTACGGGTGAGACAGTCCAACGCTGGTGGGGACGGAACATATAGTCGCCGATGCGGGCGGGGATTTCACCCGATGGCCATGTGTTGATGACATCCTCTAACTTCTGGTTTGCAACGGGCTGAGGAGGAGCGGCATTCTGCTGAGGTCTGCCGAATCCACCGAATCCACCACGTGCAACGTTCATGCGTACGAAGTCGACAGCCAGTTCGAGGGCATAGCCACGACGCTCAGACTCAATTTCGAAGGTACCTCCCTTGAACTGTTCGCCACAATATGGCCAGTCGTTCTTCCAAAGCAAGGGACGGATGGCCAATGTAGAACGGCCGCCCATATCGAAGTCAGCCTCCCAGTGGAAGGAAGCAACCTCTACGCCTTCGTCAATGATGGTGCGTCCAAAGTGTCCGGCACCAGTCTTGCGGTCGCCAGCTGCAACCACCATCTTTCCGCCACCATGATACATGTCGCGGCCAACGTTGTCAAGATATGGACCTTGCACGCTCTTGGCGCGGCCTACTACAATATTATAGGTGGAGTTTACACCGTCGCAGCAGGTGCCATGGGTGCCTAAGAGGTAGTACCAACCATTGCGGTAGATGAGGTCGGTGGCCTCGCAGTCGATAGCGATGTCGATTTCCTTGTTTCCACTTACGCGCTTACCGGTCGTGGGGTCGAGTTCTATGAGGCGGATGCTGCCAAAATAGGTTCCATAGCTGGCCCACAGACGTCCTGTAGTTGGGTCGAGCAGAATGCCTGGGTCAATGGCATCTTGGTCTTCCATACCATCGCTCGCGCATACTTCTATTGCTGTTGACCACTTGAAGTCGGGAGACTTCGGGTCGAGTGTCTTGTTCCACATAGTCAGGATGCGGCCTGCGTGGCCACCACCGAGACCACCACCTGTTGCACCGTAAATGCAGAGGTAACGGTCGCCAATCTTAATCATGTCGGGGGCTGCGCCACCACCGGGACGCTCAGCACCACTGTGCCAACTCCAACCGTCTTCAGAGATAAGACCGCCGCCGCCAGTGCCGAACGTGTAGTACTTGCCGTCGCACTCGGCAATGGTCGACGGGTCGTGGATGAATGGTTCACCAATCTGTGCAGTGGCATTCTGAACGCAGAAACACAGAGCCACAGAAGCAAAAAGGATTTTATTCTTTTTCATATTATTGTGCTTTGATTGAATAGTTAGTTACTGGGTTACCTTTCTCATCGAGGAAGCGGACGCAGAAGTCGCTCATGCCCGGACCATTGATGACAGCGCCACGCAGGATGTTGCGGCCCTTCTTGAGAGTGATACGGTTCGACATGGCATCGTCCTTCACCATACGGCGGTCACCGCTGAGCAACAGCGTTTCTTCGCCGTTGAGCCACCACATGGAGGCAGAGTTGGAGCCGACGGCAAGGCGAACGTTCTCGATATCTTCAGGACAGTCGATGATGGTGACAGCCCAGAAGAGCACGCCGTAAACCTTCTCACCCCATTTCTCCGCAAAGCGGAACAGCTTCACGTTGTAGTTCTCGCTGTCGAGTGCATGCCATGTGAGAGTCTGCTTAACGGTCTTAACCTCAGGTTGAGCGGGCTGAGCCTGTCCGCCCATGCCACGGCCGAAGCCTGCAGGAGCTTGTTCCTGCTTGAACACAGCCGTAACCTTCTGGCCGTTCTTCGGTACGATGGTCTGCTGGCCTTTGAAATATTCTCTGTTGAAATGCTCACGCAGATAGCTGTCGGTAAACACAGTGTTGCCGCTATTGGGCTTGTCGATGGGCTCCAAGAGCAACCAGCGGTGGATAAAGCCTTCGTTATCGGGCTGTGCCGATGGAGTAGTTACTGCAGAGAAGTACTTGGGACGATTCTTGAATTGCACCCAGTCTACGCTGACGGCACCGTTGCCCTCATTAGTGATAACGAGGTCGGTGACACCGTTCGGCACATATTCTAACGTAGCGGTTTGTGTGAGCCACTGGTTACGCATGTCGCGACGCATACGGCCCATCATCATTGGAGGTGCACCGCCACCGGGACCGCCTTGACCAGCTGCGGGCTGCTCAGGCGCTACCGTCATCTTGATGCGTGCAATAACCTTACCCTTTTCGCTCTTCTCACGGATGCAGAACTCGGTGTTGTCGCTGGCCTTGGCATTGAGAATCAGATAGCCGTCGGCGAGGCTGCTGAAGTCTACATCGTTATAACGAATCCAACTGCCTTTGCTGGGAAGTGTTGCCTGCAAAGTGCGGAAACCATTGGTGGTGTCAACAAGTGCAGTAGTCACACCATCGCTTGCGCTATTGTATCTGTCAATCTGGATTTTCTCCGTAGCTTTGTTGATACCCACGCCACGCATGGTGGGTTTCACCTCCTGGATAGTTCCGTCGGGATTGAAGAACAACTTGTCGATGCAGACTGAACGGCGCTTGTCATCCTTTGGCGAGAGGTCGTTGTGGTGATAGAACAGATACCACTGGCCTTTGTAATTGATGATGCTGTGGTGATTGGTCCAGCAGCCATTTGCATGCTCTGCCATAATCAGTCCCTTATATTCATATGGGCCCATAGGATTCTTACTCATAGCATATCCGAGAACTTCAGTATTCTCTCTCACATAAGGATAGGTAAGGTAGTAGTTGCCGTTATACTCGAATGCGAATGGACCTTCGGCCTGACGATTAGGCAGACCTTGGAGGCAGTTAACGCCAATCATCTCCATCTCGCGGTTGCCCCACTTGACTTTTTCCTTTGGATTGTCGTCGGCAAGCTCTATCATGTTTTCTTTGAGTTTGGCACAACGTCCATTGCCCCAGAAAATGTAAGCGTTACCGTCGGAAGCTTGAAGCACGCAAGGGTCGATACCGTTGACACCCTTGATGGGCTCTGCCACAGGAACGAATGGTCCCTCCGGGTTGTCTGCAATGGCTACACCAACAGCAAATCCTCCACCCGTAGCAGGAGAAGACGGGAAATAGAAATAGTACTTTCCATTCCTGTAAACGCAGTCGGGCGCCCACATAGAATAAGAGTTAGGTCTCACCCAGGGCACTTTGTTCTGAGTGACAATCATACCGTGGTCTGTCCATTCGGTCAGATTCTCGGAAGAGAACACGTGATAGTCTTCCATGCAGAACCAATCTTGCCGTTGCCCCTCGGGCGGCAGGATGTCGTGCGATGGATACACATACACCTTGTTGTTAAAAACACGCGCTGTGGGGTCGGCGGAGAACAAGTCCGTGATGATCGGGTTCTGCGCCATCGCCAGCGTGGGAAGAAAAAGGCAAATGCCAACAAGTTTTTGTTTCATTTTATTAACTGTTTAGTTGTATAGATTTTTCTTTCTTTTCTTTTTGCAAATATATTTAAAATAGGTGTAATCCTTTTTATGCTTTGTTACATTCTGTTGAAAAAAGTGCACAGTTCGACCATGATGTTACATTCTAGAAAGTAATTGGAACAAATCGGGGTGATAGTTTGGAATGATAAAAGTATCTTTGCAGCGTGAAATTGCGCGTATGCGTATAATATAGTAATAATGTGGATAGTAAACACCTAAATACAACAATCTAAAATCTAACTAATTAATTTTCAAAGTATGTGGAATTTTAAATTACTACAAAAGCCATTGGCTTTATTGTTCCTGCTCTGTTTGTTCCCAATTGGAGCACTGGCTCAGGGCATCGTAAAAGGAACGGTAAACGATGAGTCTGGCGAACCTGTAATTGGAGCCACCGTCAAAGTGCAAGGAAGTAGCGAAGGCGCTATTACTGACTTAGATGGTAACTTTAGTGTTAAGGCAGCTTCCAATGCTACATTGAACATTTCCTACGTGGGCTATGTTCCCCAGCAGGTAAATGTTGGTGGCAGAAGCAACATCGCCATTACCTTAGTTGAAGACAACACAACGTTGAACGACGTGGTCGTTATTGGTTATGGTACCCAGAAGAAAAAGCTGGTTACCGGTGCCACTGTTCAGGTGAAGGGTGATGAAATCGCCAAGCTGAACACCACTAGTGCACTCGAGGCTATGCAGTCGAGTTCTCCAGGTGTACAGATTACCCAGAATTCTTCACAGCCTGGTAAGGGTTACAAGGTTTACATCCGTGGTATAGGAACTACTGGTGATTCTAGACCTCTTTATGTGATTGACGGAGTGGCGAGTTCTGAAGACGGCTTCAATGGTATCAACCCTAACGATATCGAGAGCATCGACGTGCTGAAGGATGCTGCATCCGCTGCTATCTACGGATCTCGTGCTGCTAACGGTGTGATTCTCGTTACTACCAAACAGGGTAAGGCCGGTAAGATTGAGATTAGTTACAACGGTGCTGTAGGTTGGTCTAACGTTTATAAGCGTCCGCAATTGCTCAATGCCCAGCAGTACATGAATATCATAGATGAGTACACTTTCAACACCACAGGTGCTAAGTTGGATTGGGAGAATTATGTGCCTCAGGACATTCTCAACAAGGTTGCTAACGGTTGGGAAGGCACCGACTGGTGGGATGTGTTCACAAACAAGAATGCCGTCCAGAATAACCATTCTGTGACCTTGACAGGTGGAACAGACCGCTCTAAGTTCGCTATGTCTTATACCTATACTGGCAACGATGGTATCATGGGTGCAGATCAAGCCTCTTATTATAGGCGTCATACTGTCCGCGTCAACAGCGATCACGTGCTCTTGAGAGTGAAAGACTTCGATGCCATCACCATCGGTGAGAACATCTCTATCGGCTACAACAAAAATCATGATCTGCAAGAATTAGGTATGTACGTAAGTTATATCCATAGCTTGCTCCAGACATCTCCGCTTCTGCCACAGTATGCTGACAATGGCGACAGCTATTACTATCAGGATTTTGACGGAACGGTTAAATATGGTCAAGGCTGGAACCCTGCGATGTTCGTTAACCCATGGGAGAGCCTCTCTCATGGTGGTTGGGGTTCTTTGGCAGAGAGCCGCAACATCAATTCTAGCGCCACGGCTTTCGCTGTTATCCAGCCCATCAAGGGTCTGAGATTCCGCTCTCAGTTCAACTATAATTGGAATTCAGGTGCATATCGTGGTTATAATGAGCCTAGTTCTGTGGGTGAAGGAAGCCGTACAAACGTTCTTTATAACGCTAGCCAAAGCGCATGGTTGAGTACTAACTGGTCTATTGAGAATACCCTAACCTATGATCTTCCTATCATTTCTGGTCATAAGATCAGCGCAATGGTTGGTCAGAGTTTCCAAAGTACTGCTTGGAGCTTTAACCTCAATGGCTCCAATCAGATTAGGATTGGCGACCAGCTCGCAACGCTGAAGGGTTGGGATTCGGCTTGGCTGTCAAATTTCAAACTGCTCAATACTACAGATTTGAATATGGGTGGTAGTCCCAATGACGAAGAGTATCTTGCTTCTTGGTTCGGCCGTGTAACATGGGACTGGAATGAAACCTATATGGCTACTGCCACCATGCGTTATGACGGTTCAAGTATCTTTGCCGACGGTCACCGTTGGGGTTGGTTCCCATCTGTATCTGCAGGTTGGGTTGTAACTAACGAACCATTCATGGAGAGCACAAAGAGCTGGATGGATTTCTTGAAGCTCCGTGCATCTTGGGGTCAGAACGGTAACAACCGTATTGACAAATACCAGTATCTGGCTACAATCGCTCTGTCAAAAGATAGTAATGACAATGGTTACAAGTTCGGTTCTGACATGACGACCTCAACCAATGGTACTCCCAAGACTGGTGCTTACGCAAACATTGTTCCAAACCCTGACCTTACATGGGAGACATCCGAGCAGCTTGACTTCGGTTTCGATGCTCGTTTCCTCGACAACCGTTTAGGCGTCAACTTCGACTGGTATAAGAAGACCACAAAGGACTGGCTGATTACAGGTCCGAAGATTGCTATTAATGGTACCAGCCCTGCTGCCATCAATGGTGGTGACGTTGAGAATACTGGTATAGAGCTTGCTCTCACTTGGAACGACCGTATTGGCAAGGACTTCCGTTACAATGTAGGCGTTAACCTTGCTACCAACAAGAACAAAGTAACCCGTATCGCAAATGATAACCACTATATTAATGGTGATGGTGGCGTTCTCTCACAGGGCACAGAGTATTGCTACCGTGCTGAGGAAGGCCATCCCATCGGTTACTTCTACGGTATGTCATATAGTGGTGTTTGGCAGAATCAAGCACAGATTGATCAGGCACGTGCTGATGGCAAGGCTGTCCTTGATGGCGCACAGCCTGGTGACCTTATTTGGGACGACTGGAACGGTGATGGTAAAATTACCTATGCAGAAGGTGATATTTGCGACCGTCATGAGATTGGTAATCCTAACCCCGATGTGATGCTTGGTATCAACCTCGGCTTGCAATATAAGGGCTTCGACTTCGCTGTAAGCGGTGCCGGTGCATTCGGCCAGCAGATTATGCGTTCATACCGTTCATTTGGTGATGCCGCTTACCAGAACTATGATACCACCATCTTCAACCGTTGGCATGGTGAAGGTACCTCAAACGACCAGCCCCGTATGTCAGCTACAGGTCACACAAACACCATCTGGATATCTGAACGCTATATGGAGGATGCTGACTACTTTAAGATCAAGAGCGTCACTCTTGGATACGATTTCAAGAACATCTGGAAGTCTTGCCCGTTGCAGCAGCTTCGTCTCTATGTTCAGGCACAGAACCTCTACACCTTCACTGGTTACACCGGACTCGATCCTGAGGTAGGTAATAATGCAGGTGGTAGAAACTGGGCTTCAGGTATCGACCTTGGTCTTTACCCACCAGCTCGTACTTTCTTGATTGGTGCAAGTATTAAATTCTAATTCGAGACAATAATAATTATTATGAAGAAATATATTTTATCATCGTTAGCTGTTTTGTCCGCAGCAACTTTGTTTACATCCTGTAACGACATGCTGGACACCGATCCGCGTGTGACTCAGATGACTGCAGCTACATTCCCAGGCAAACCTGCAGATGTCGAGGCATTGAATGCAGCTACCTACAGTATTATGAATACGATGGGTGGCGGAGATGCTGGTGAAATCTTAAATAATCCTTACTACTGGTGGTCACTGATGTCGGACGACAACTACGGAAGTGGTGGTTTGCAGGACAAAGTGGCTAAGTCTCTGCATCATTTTACAACGGCGAGTGCCAATCAGTATGAACAGGATTTTATCCTTTTCTATGGCGGTGTTAACCGTGCTAACAACCAGATTGAGACCATCGACAACGTTGATTGGGCGGGTAATGAGGCTAAGCGTAATCAGCTCCTTGGTGAGGGCTACTTCATGCGCGGTTTTTATACCCTTTTGCTTACTCAGTTATATGGTGATGTACCTCTGATTACTTCTACCACTATTACTGAAGACATGAAGCAGCAAGTAAGCGCTGAGGAAGTTATCTATCCACAGATTCTCTCTGACTTTGTATCTGGTATGAACCTCATGGGCGAAGGAGTCCAAGGTGACGGTCATGCCAACAAGTATGCTGCCGAGGCATTCATTGCCCGTGCATACATGTTTTGGGCTGGCTTCTACAAAGGTGTCGGCGAGCTCGCTAAGGGTTCGGCTCCTTCGATTGATCTTGTAGAACAGGAGGGTTGCACCGCAGGTTCTCTTTCTCAGGCTGATGTTGTCAAATATCTGAAAGAGATTGTTTCAAGTGGCCGTTACAAGCTCTGTGAGGACTTCCGTTCACTTTGGCAGTACTCCAACAGTCTCCTTTGGGATGAGGCTCACGATGGTGAAGGCCATGCTTATGCGTTCATCGCAGACATGGACCGCAAGAACTGCTTCGACCAGCCTGGCATGGGTAACGGTAACACTGAGGAAATCTTCCAGATTCAGTTCTTGAATGCCTCTAACTGGGGTGATGGAATGAGCAGTGACTATACCAACCCGCGTATGTATGCAAACTATCTGTCATGCTTCTGGGGTCTTCGTAATGGTGCCTCCAACCAGAATGGTAATCGTAACTTGACTTATCCGTTCAACCAGGGATGGGGCCAGGGAACTCCTTCATGTAATTTGTGGGATGACTGGACAGTTGCTGAGCAAAACGGTAATTACACTGACATCCGTAAGCTTGGTTCTATGATTGACCTCGAAAACGAGCTTGTTTCCTATACTTACGAGAAGGATGACTGTGAGGAATCTGGCTATTCTGTCAAGAAGTATGCCGATGTAAACCTTGACGCAAACACTAATGAAAACTGGACATGGTGGGCAAAGTGTGAGGGTTATAGCTCCAGCTCACTTGCTGGTAACGAGATGCAGGGTGACCACTTCGAGGACTTCTACCTGATGCGTTATGCTGACGTTCTCCTGATGCTCACTGAGCTCACAGGCGACAAACAGTACATGAACCAGGTACAGCGTCGTGCAGGCGTTCCTGAGACAGATTACTCTTTGAAGAATGTTCAGAACGAGCGTCGTTGGGAGTTTGCATTCGAGGGACTTCGCTTCAACGATATGCGCCGTTGGTCTGGTGTTGACGGTCACAGTAAGACCTCATACGCTGCTAAGGCTCTGCAGGCTCAGCAAGGCAAGTTGGTTGTTGTCCGTGGTGACAAATCCAATAAAGTCAGAATGCAACACATGACCAATGGTTGGGATAATCGTTATGCTGAAACCAAGGGCTTCTTGCCTAAGCCTCAGTCACAGATTACCCTGATGAATGGTAAGATGGAGCAGAACCCAGGATGGGATATTGATAATCCTGATACACAGTATAAGACTCTTTATTAATTTTATAATAAGTAATCAATATGAAAAAGATATTTTTAATTTTTGCCGCAGTATGTGTGTTCATAGCCTGTGATCCTGTCTCGGAGGATTTCAGCAACGACGGCCACATCACCCTTGACGAACTTTTGGCAAAGACAACCGTCAAAACCGACGTGGCTCCTGACGGTCAGAATGGCAACGTCATTTCTTGTGAGACCTTGGCACCAGTCAATGCAAAATGGACCATTGGTGACAAGGAATTCGTCGGCAACTTTGCAAAAAAGAAGATGAAGCTGGGTGAGTATGTTGTCCTTCTTACTGCTATTTGTGCAGATGGTACTGAACTCACTGCTCAATTCCCTGGTATTAAGTGTGCTACAATCACTGACCCGCTCCAGAAGTTCTATATCTATGGAGAGGATCCTACAGCTCAACCACCATTCAAACCCGGTGCTTGGAATGCAGCAGCCATGCGTTTCAGCGACAGTGAAGGCCAGCATTTCCCCTATCTGTCTGATGATGTGTATTGGGGCTTCAAGACTCTTATCATGGATGTCTCAGATGCTACCGACGATTGTACAATGATGGTTCATAACGGTTGGTGGAGCAACACCTATATTGATTCTATGCCAATCGTAAATGGTCCAAACGAGATTCAGATCACCGAAGCTATGGCCAAGGACTGTGCAAAGGGCAACGGTGGTGCTGGTAAAGACCTTCAATTCCTGATCAAGTCTGGTGATTGCACTGTCAATTCTGTTTACTATGAGGAATAATCATTCCTTATCGGAATACAATTAATAAAAGAGGATGTGTCAACATAGGCACATCCTCTTTTTATGTTAGAAGCGGCATCTGAGGCCCTCAGATATGGCATGTAAGCGTGTCAGATGTGGCATCTAACAGCCTCAGATGCCACAAGTGACAACCTTAGATGCGGCTTCTGACAAAACCACTCAAAAGGGTAGAGGGAGATGAGCTTTGTATCCATCTTATTTCTCCCAAAAGGAAGGGTCTCGCCTATATAAAACACGTATTATCCAGATTGGATAATCTTTTTTGGATAATTGTTTGTGTTTTCAAATAATAACTTGTAAATTTGCAGTCAATCACGAAGGTAAAGTCAGGGAGGTTACAGGTGTGTCCTTTGTTTGGCTTAGGAAAGGATAAAGTCTTGCATTCTCCTCACTAGCTTAAAGAAAATAATGTGTAACTTTGCATAAATATTCAATGGAAATGACCCTCAAAAACAAAGCCTCTAAGACTATTCTCTGTTTAAGTCTGTTGGCTTTCATTTCGTTTGTCGTATATATTTTATATATCAACCGAGAGGTGTTTTATACAGCACACGACCGTTCTGAATTCCTCTTCGGAGCACCATTCTTCCATACCCTCCTGTCGAAGCCCTTTGGTTTGATGCGGTATGTTGGAGCTTGGCTCACACAACTCTTTTATCATCCGGCTTTAGGTTCTGGTGTATTGGTGATTATCTGGACGCTTATCTTCTTTGTGGGGAAAAAGGCTTTTAGACTGCAGGGCAATGCCTCCGCACTAATGCTCTTGCCTATAGCATGTCTGCTCACATCGGTTGTTGATTTGGGTTATTGGGTCTATATTTCCACGATTAGAGGCTATTGGTTCTCGCAGTCGGTAGGTTATTTGGTAATGCTGTTGCTCTTGTGGGTAGCCCGCCAGACCCCACGCAAATGGCATCTTGTTTGGTATCTGTTGGCCTTTTGCATCTATCCAGTGTTAGGATGGTTCGCCTTGCTTTTCGTGCTATGTTTGGCGATTATTGAGAAGCCAACTTGGAGAGAGCTTGTCGGCTTTGTTGTGCTCATTTTCACCGCAGCCATCTGGCATACTCAACTATATTCGAATCTGAAATTCGATGATGTCGTGCTGGCAGGTTTCCCTCGTTTCATAACTCCAAGTGACAGTACAGAGCGTCTTTCCATTCCGTTCTTGGTACTTGGTGCAGTCTCTGTGCTTATTCCGCTGTGTAGCAATTATCTGAACCGGCCATTGTTCAAGTGGATTACCCCTGTGCTATGTGCTGCAGCTGGCATCATCTTTACTTCGTCGCTCATGTTCCACGATAAGAATTACATCGACGAGATGCGTATGGTGCGCTATGCTGAAAACGACAATTGGAAAGAGGTGCTCAATATGGCAGCTGAGAACAAGAAGCTAACTACTTCGATGATGTTTCTTAAGAATGTTGCCCTGATGAATGAAGGGGGCTTACTCGAACGTTCGTTCAAATTGGGTAACCATACTGTAAATCTAACCAACCCAGACTCTGTCCACGTCAGCCTTTTGGACATCGCATCGCCTCTGGTTTATTACAACTATGGCATGACGAACGAGGCTATCCGTCTGAATTTTGAGAATGCCATACAAGCAGGCTTCTCTCCTTTCTATCTGAAGGTGCTTGCCCGCTGTGCGCTGGCTAAAGGTGACAAAGAACTGGTGGAACGCTATACCACTCAGTTGCACCACCATCTTTTCTACGACGACTGGCAGCCGGCTCCAGTTACAGAAAAGATAAAGACATTGCAGAAATCCTTCCCCGACGAACTCACTGGCGTTGAGAATAGTGACAGTTATTTGGTCAACAATATCAGTCTCTGGAATGATTCCGTTAGCAAGGTGGGTTCAGAGCAGGCGTTGCTCTATTCCATGTTACGTTGCGACTCACGCCGCTTCTGGGCATCGCTGCGCAACTATGTGAAGACACACATGGACGAAAACTTTCCTTTGCATGCGCAGGAGGCCTATATCATGTACATGGACAAAGCCCCAGAAGAAAAGCGCATGATACTCCCTATCACGCAGTCTGTCTATGACCGTTACACACAATTCTGGAAAACTCTGGAAAGCAAGGTTAGGCCTGGTGTGAGCCTTGAAGATGTTGGTGAGGAGATGCGTGAAGAATGGGGAGACACCTATTGGTGGTACAACGTCTTCGGAAGAAAAGTATATGTTATACATGGTAATGTTGGTCACGAAGTTCATTCTTAAGAAAACAATGAAAAGATATATCTATTCCTATTTACAGCTTTTGGCAGTTGCCATTCTGCTGTTGTCATCGTGTGCAAACCATCCCAGTGTGCCCTCTTCATCCAAGGACGCCAGGTGCCTGCCTGCCATCTACCCCGATTATTGCAATGTCACGGTGCCTTACAATATTGCGCCACTCAACTTTATGCTCCCTGCTGACGAATACGATGAGTGTGTGGCACGTATTACTACTTTCGATGGCCAGCAGCAGACCTACGGGCATGGTGTGAAGGTTCAGATACCTGAGTCGGAATGGCACACTATGCTCAATGCTTCGAAGGGCAAAAGTATTAAAATAGAGGTCTGGGGCCAGAAAGATGGCGAATGGCTGTCGTTCAGCCCATTTGAAATACATATTGCCGAAGAACCTATCGATGAATATCTGTCATATCGCCTCATTGAGCCGTCTTATGTTGCATGGACTTTCATGGAAATTGCCCAGCGCAACCTCACCTCGTTCGAGGAGACACAGATATTTAACAACGAAATTACTAGTATTGACAGGGAAAAAGGCCAGTGCATTAACTGCCACAGTTATCAGAACTACAAAACTGACAACATGCTCTTTCACGTGCGTCTCTCTAATGCTGGTACCGTTATTGTGAACGATGGCAAAATCTCAAGAGTTAATATGAAGCGCGACTATACCATCTCTGGGGGTGTTTATCCGTCATGGCATCCTACCGCCAAGTTGGTAGCCTTCTCGACCAACAAGACACGACAAGGGTTCCATACACAGAATCCCAATAAAATTGAGGTGTACGACCTTGAGAGCGACTTGATTCTTTATGATGTAGAGACTGATTCGGTGAGCATTGTCAGCAACGATTCCACACTTTTGGAAGTATATCCTACTTGGTCGCCCGATGGCAAGTACCTTTATTACTGCAAGTCCGTTCCTCTTCCTGAAGAGATGCGCGACAAAGATATCAGGACTACCTACCCCAAAGTGCAATACAACCTCTATCGCCGTTCGTTCGATGTGGCAACGCACGGCTTCGGTGAAGAGGAATTGGTGTATGATGCGGCATCTGTTGACAAGAGTGTTACTTTACCACGCGTCAGCCCCGATGGTCGTTATCTGCTGTTTGCTTTGGGCCAGTATGGCTGTTTTCATATCAGACACAATGATGGCGAAATAGCTTGTATGCTGCTCAATGATGGCGGTGGTGAGAACTTGTCGTCTCCATCTTTCCTCGACCTCAAGAATTTGAATAGTGAAGGCCGTCCAGATAGCTATCCAAGCTGGTCGAGCAATGGGCATTGGATTATGGTTGCCAGTCGTCGTGATGATGGCAACTTCTGCCGTGTCTATTTTTCCTATTTCAACAATGGCAAAGTTGAAAAGGCCTTTATGCTGCCACAGGAAGACCCTGAATATAACACTTTCCTTCTGAAGAGTTACAACCGTCCGGAGTTTATGGTCGAGCCTGTAAGAATAAGTGTTAATGAGTTCAGCAAGGTTTTTGACAAATAAAAGGGTAGGGAAGGAACCATCATGATAAGGAATAAAGTGGAAGCAAGTAAAGGTAATAAAGTGCAAAAGAGGGGAAAAGTATTCTCACCTTTTTACCTTTTTGCCTTTTTACTTTTTTTTGTGGCGGTTCTCCTCTTTTTCGGATTGGCTTATCCGCATCATTTGCATTATCAGGAGCAGTTCCAACTATTTCTCTTCGACAGCACTTATGTGTGGGAGATTGTTAAGCGACCTGGTGGCATAGCCGACCTATTGGGTCGTTTTTGTACACAGTTTTTCCTATTTGCCTGGGTGGGGGCTTTTATCATTGCGGTTCTGCTCTCGGCGGTACAGCTCCTGTCGTTCCGCATGTTCAAAGTTCAAATTTCAAAGTTCAACGTTCAATGGCTCTACGGTCTTAGTTTTGTGCCTTCGTTTCTGCTTTGGCTCTATTTGCTCGACGAGAATGCTTTGCTGGGTGGTGTTTGGGCGGTCTTGCTCACGCAACTCGCCATCTGGGGATTGGTCCGGTTCCCAGACGGATGGGTGCGCCGTATCCTGGTGATTGTCGCCTTTGTGATACTCTATTGGATAGCCTTCGGTGGTAGCCATTACTATCGTTACCCGAATGTGTTCCCCACGCTTCTCTATGCTGCATGGTTCTCTGCCATCATCATCCCCTTGGTGATGTGGTTTATAGTTAGAGGCAGGAAGTCAGAGAATGCCCAGCAGCAGAACAATTCTCTCACCATTCCCGGTCAAAGCTCGCCGCCCCGTAGCCTTTCTCACCTCATACCCCTCACCTCTTTTATATTGGTTTCTGTCGTTATGGGCACTCTTGTTTGGAAGAATGCCAATTTCAAGGCAGAGAAGGTGATGCAATACGACTTTATGGCCCGTCATCAGCAATGGAACCGCATACTTGAAACCATCAATGACGAGAAACCTAATAACCAGATAGGCGTGACGGTACAGAATCTTGCCCTGGCGATGCACGGCATGCTCTTGGACCGCATGTTCGATTATAACCAGAACGGAATTGCTGGTCTTCTGCCCGATGTGAAGGAAGATGCCACCAGTCCTTTGCCTACAGCAGAGGCTTTCTATCATTTGGGGATGATCAATGTAGCTCAACGGTCGGTATTCGAGGCGCAAGAAGCGATTCTTGACTTCCAGAAGAGTGGCCGATGCTATAAACGACTGGCTCAGACCAATCTCATCAACGGAAACTACGCCGTGGCCCGCAAATATCTCTCGGCACTACAAAAGACTCTCTTCTATAAGGAATGGGCCAATGAGACTCTGCCGCTGCTGGGCAATGAAAAGGCAATAGCCCAGCATCCCGAATATGGACGCCTGCGCCAGATGGCCTATAAGGAAGATTTCTACTTCAGTGACCATGTTATCCCAGAGATGCTGGAGAACCTCTACTTCAGCAACACCAATAATCGTCTGGCCTATCAATATCTTCTGGCCTATTATCTGTTGACGGGCGACCGCGAAGGCTATAATAACTTGATATCCAAAATGCAATGAAAAAGATTCTGTACATATTGATGATCATTGGGTTAATGGGCTGCACAACCGAAACAGTCAAGGATGCCAAGCAGGAGAATGTTCTGCCTCAGATCTATCCTGATTACCTCAATGTCACTATACCCGTGAATATCGCTCCACTTTGTTTCAATATGGCAGATGAGGCGGCATTGCTCATTGATGCCGTGATTACCGACCGTCATGGAAACAACTTGCATAGCCAAGGCGAAGAATCTGTTGACTTTGACATCGATGACTGGCATGCTCTGCTCGGTCAGAATTGTGGAGACTCGCTCAGTGTCACCGTTTCTGCCAAGTATGCCGATGGTTGGCATACCTATCTCCCTTTCACTCTATATGTCAGCCCTGACAGCATCGACTACGGCATCTGCTATCGTCTCATCGAGCCAGGTTATGAGGTATGGAGCAAAATGGGCATTTATGAACGCAATCTTTCCTCGTTTGATGAGCGTCCGTTGATTGAGAATACTCAGTTCGAGGGTTGTGTCAATTGCCATAGCTTTAATCGGGGAAACCCTGCCAATATGAGCCTTCATATCCGTGGCCCGCATGGCGCTACGCTGTTGAGTAAGGGCGATGGTTCTATCACAGCTTATAACACCAAAACTGATCAGACGCTCGGTTTGTGTGTCTATCCCTACTGGCACCCTTCGGGGCGCTATATTGCCTATTCTACCAATACAACTAGGCAGACATTCCATAGTGTACACCCCAATCGTATAGAGGTCTTCGATGAGGCCTCCGACCTTCAAGTTTACGATATTGAAAACAATGAGCTGCTGCTTTCGCCACTTCTCAAGCAAGACTCTATCTATGAGACCTATCCCGTCTTCTCGGCTGACGGCCGTTCGCTCTATTTCTGTGCGGCACGTGCACTCCCTGAAGGCAACCATCAGCTCGATTCCATTCGCTATAATCTCTGCCGTATTGATTTCGATCCCGCTACGGGCAACTTTGGTGAACGCATAGACGTCATTGTCGATGCCGTGTCTCAGCACAAGTCGATATCTTTCCCTCGGCCTTCCTATGACGGACGTTACCTCTGCTACACACTCTCCGACTATGGGCAGTTCAGCATTTGGCATCATGAAGCCGACCTCTATCTGCTTGACCTCGCTACTGGCGAGATCCGTCCTATGACTGATGCTAATTCAGGCGATACAGAATCGTTTCACAATTGGAGCACTAACTCGCGCTGGCTCGTGTTCAGTTCCCGTCGCGATGACGGACTCTTCACGCGGCCCTATTTCTGTCACATCGATGCACAGGGAAATGTCAGCAAGGCTTTTATGCTGCCACAGCGGAATCCAAGACGTTTCTATCGTGAGCGTTTCCTTTCTTTCAATGTGCCCGATTTCATTATTGGTCCTACCCGTTTCGATAGTCATAAGGCCAGTCGTCTCATCAACGATGAATATCGCAAGGACTTTGGTGTGCGTGCCAAGCGTTAATCCATCGGCGTTTTAGGAATTTGTATCTCAGGAAATGATTAGAAAGGATAATTACGGTATGATTAAAGTACGTCTTATTTTATTTGTATTTATAGGCATGTTTGTGTTCTCTGGCTGTTCTGAAGATACTTTTGAGAACCGCCATACTGTTGTTCCTCATGAATTCAAACTGAAGAAGGATAACGTTAAAGCAGGTTATACAGCAGGTTTCGAAAATATCTACCTTGATACTGATATGGCCATATCGTGGACGACTTCTTCTTCGGCCGATTGGCTCTCGGTATCGCCGTCATCGGGTACTGGTGGCGCAAATATCTGTGTAAGTTGGCAGGAAAACACGGCAGCAGCTGACCGTGAAGCAACCGTCACTATTTCGGAAGGCCAGAGGCAGTTGACATTGACTGTCAGTCAAGGGCAGAAACCGGCAGAACTGGTGAGCACCCGATCCATTGTGGGGAATCTCGTGCAAAACGAATTGGACTCCGTGGAGTTTGTCTTCGACAGACCTGTTGTGGCACTTAATGTCTACTCAAACAGCGAGTTGTATTACATTGATGCGCAGGCGGAGAAGATGGATGCTGATGGGCTCTGCTGGCGGGCACCGTTGAAGGTTTCTAGGTTGGGTGATGACATTCAGTTGGCTGTGGATTACAAGTCGGGTAGCGACTGGGTGGAGCATAAGAAAGGGGTGACGGTTCCTTTTTATGAAAAGAAGTTCCCAATTACTGATGAGACAGGATGGATTAATTACTCTACGCTCTCTCTTGACAAGCAAAGCATCTGGATTGCAGTTGAGAACTGGTCGGATAACCTTAATAGGGTGGTGCAGGTGTCGCTCGATGACATGACGGAGATGAAGAGTGTAAAGCTGCCGTATGCTCCAACGCACCTTTGCATGAATCCCTATAACGGGCTGCTTTACGTGATGGGAAACCAGAACTACTTCTGCGTGGTGGACCCTGCGAAGGGCGAAATCGTGAAGACAGTTCAAATTGTGGAGACCTCGCCGTATGCCCATCCGCAGTACCCTACGAACTATGCTTCTGAAGTGGCGTTCACCAAAGACGGTTTTGGCATTCTGCGATTGATTTCGGATGGTAGCACGGGAATGGATTGGCGATACATTGACAGCGCCGATGATGACAAAATCACGCTGAGCGGATATGATTGGGTAGAACATGAGTTTGAACACTTGTATGTTAATTACGACTGTTCGCGTATCTATGCCAGTATGTATCCTAATGTCTATTCCACAATGGAATGGGTAAACAGGCAGCACCAGAAGCCTGTTAAAGTGAATATCAAAGCGAATTTCAATTCCGACAAGTATTATGCTGGTGGTAATCTGATGGACCTGCAAATGTCGCCTTTTGCCAACAAGGCCTTCATCTGCACAGCCCCGGGCAGCGAGTGTGTGGTCGGTTTGGAGCCAGTGACGTATTCAGAGGTTCTTGAAGTTGAGGCCCGAGGCTCAAAGTGTGTGTGGGACGAGGTCATGAAGGAGCGCGACTACGTCTATCAAGTTTGCACCTTAGATGGTTATATGGAATTGTTCGACATGACTGCTGGGCGTGGCGTCTTTGGCACCCGACACCGCTTTATCGGTGCTAACGAGGCAAGGAACTGCCATTTTCTACCTGCCACAGACCAGTTGGTGGTATCTTGTCTTAACGGTGTCTGGGTTTTCGATGCCGCTGCGATGAAAGGCACATTATCGCGTTGACCCCAAAACGCCTTGAAGGGCAGTAGCAACCAGCCCAGAGCGGACGTGCCCGAGAATCCTGTGACAATTGGGACAAATGACAGTGCGTTTTTTACACGCTTAGCATCCACCCGCAGACAAGGATGCCCAAAGTTGCGCGGAAGCGGGTTCTCAAACTGGTGGTTTTTCAACTGAAAATAGAGATAGAAACATCTGTATCTATCTATTCTATACATATATTATATATAATAATAATATATATGTTAATATATATATAATTAATATTAATTATTATTAAATAATTATTTTAAGTAGTTGATAATCAACCATTTGCGCGGGAAGCTAAAAGGTGAGACGCAGAAAAAAGACATGTCCAATTGTCCTAATTGTCCCACGAATGGTTTCTGAGCCCGAAAATGCCCTTTTCGGAGGGTGCTGAAAAGTGGCAGTTCGGTGCCGATAATTGCATGAAATGGCTCGTGACCATCATTTTCCGAAGAGGGGCGCCTCGTTTTCGAAGTGCATCCGAACGCTTTGTCAGAGGTGGTCTTTGAGGGGCGCACATGGGGCATCTGGTGGAGTCATTTGTGGCATCTGAGGGAGTCATTTGTGGCATCTGAGGGAGTCATTTGTGGCTTCTGAGGGAGTCGGATGTGGGCTTTGTCCGAAAGGGGGCTACTTGTATATCATTCCCAACTTTTTTTCAGCTGCGGTGGACAATTGGGACAAATGACAGTGCGTTTTCTACACGCTTGGAAGGTAAAGAGGGGCTGCGAGGAGCAAAGTTTGAAATCAACTTTGTGGGTTGAACTTTTTATTGTATCTTTGCAGAAAGTTATGGCATTAATATTGCAGTTGACCCCAAAAGCCCCGCGGGGCAGCAGCAACCAGCCCAAGGCTATGAGCAGGTTGGCCTTGCAGGCTGCTCTTTGAACGAAAGGGCTTGCTTGTATATTATCCCCGTGATGAAAGCTGAGAAAATGTAATTTAAGCAGATAATATGAAAAAGGTATTTTATGCGTTTTTATCTCTTATGATGTGCATGTTTGCATCATGCCAGAAGGATGAGGATGTTGTTCCGGAGCCGCAGCCAGAGCCGAAACCGATTGTTGTCAAGTATGCTGAGTACGAAACGAACGATGACTACGTAGACTTGGGAGTCGGCAATTTCATGATTGCTACCAAGAATTTAGGCGCAAAGCGGCCTGAGGATACGGGCGACTTCTTTGCCTGGGGCGAGACAGAGCCCAAGAAGGTCTACTCGTGGGAAACGTATAAGTTGCAAACCTCTCCAACATACTATAAGGATGGTGAATTTCTTCAGCCTCAGGATGATGCTGCAACGGTCATCTTAGGCAAAGACTGGCGTATGCCCACAGTTGATGAGGTGAAGTTCCTTACTGATTCCTATACGACCGACGTCAATTGCTCCAGGATGAGACCCACCATCAGCAATGGCGTTTACGGCTACCTGCTGATAGGCCCTAACGGCAATTCCGTATTCTTTCCTTCCACAGGAAGGATGCGTGGCAACGAGCTGATAACCTGGGACAACGACACCCAGATGTGGTGCAAGGATTGTGCCAAAGTCAGGGCGTTGAATGTCTTCACCATCGACCAGATAGATGTTTCGACCTTTTGGTCCGTTGACAGATGCGAGGGGCTGCCCATACGTCCTGTAAAAGAACGGGGAGCAGCGCCTGACACCGTGTATCTGAAACTAAACGTCCTCGACCGCAACATTGCAGAAGCTCAAAAGCTGCTCGCCACCATCAATCCCGAGGAATACAGCGCAGCGAGCTATCAGACGCTTGACAGGAACCATCAGCGTGCTGTTGCCATGAGAGCGTATGCGGTCGAGAATGACGGACAGAAGCATCATTCCTATTTAGGCAATATCAACAAGGTTAATATGGAGTTGCAGGATTCCATCGACCATGCATCCCATTTCCTGCGCATGGCTATCGTTGAATTGGCCCCTCTGCCCAAGGCCAGCGATATCAAGGCAGTAGACCTCGGTCTTTCTGTGCGCTGGGCATCGGCCAACTTAGGAGCCCGCACGGAGACTGAGAACGGCTATTACATCGCGTGGGGCGAGCTGGCTGCTAAGCAAGGGCGTTACGATTGGGGTAGTTATAAGTGGTGCAAGGAAGACAAGTTCTCAAAATACGTGACTGACAGCCGATGGGGCGAGGTGGACGGAAAGACACGGCTCGACCTTGAGGATGATGCTGCCCACGAATATCTGGGCGGCGATTGGCGCATTCCTACGCCTGAGGAGTTTCAGGAACTTGTGGACAAGTGTACTTTCGAAAACGTATTGCTGAATGGCCATACAGTGATGAAGGCGACTGGGCCTAACGGCAACTGCATCTATTTCCCGCATGCTGGGTCTACCAGTGTGGTGGATCAAATATATTGTTGGACATCAGACTTGAATGTCGTCGACAATCATGCCACCTGCTATCATATCGATTCGTTTTGGGGCAAGGCGTTCAAAACTTGGGAAGACAGATGTGTTGGTTTGACCATTCGTGCGGTTTGTCCTTAGCCAAAATGTAGATAAAAATATTCAAATTGTAACAAATCGTAGTGAAAATGAAAGAATATTATTTATGATACACAAAGAAAAAATTCTGAAACACATCAAATAATGAATTTCTTTCAAATGTATTACTTTTGCAGTGTGATTTATCGATTTCGTCGTTGAATTGATACGATGGCTTCGAAAACAAGATGTGGATTTATTAGTTTTTCTCAATATGTAGTTATTACTTAGGTATACATTGTTAGGTATTATTTTAGAAAAGTGCCGTGTCGGGAGATACGGTACTTTTTTTGTTTTTGTCCTTTTTTACTTGGTTACAACCAGACGCTGATTCAGCTAACTATTAGTTCTAGTAGATTTTGACTTCGGAAATAACGAAGGCGCCTACAGATTCGTTGAGCCGCTTGACGAGTTGGGTGCGCATCATGGAGAGGTCTTGTCGAAGCGATGGGTTGTTGATTTTCACAAAGAGCGTTTGGTTCTTGATGAATTTCTCGCCCGTATAGTGTTCTACCGTTGCTCCTGTGACTTCAGTCCATGCATCGATTACTCGCTTTTGCAATAGTGGCGTCTCCAATCCTTCTTCCCGTAGGAATTTGTTGAGCACTTCATCGAGCGTTTGTACTTTTTGTTTAAACATTTGATGCCTCCTTTCTTTCTGTGATGACACCGTTTTCCACCGAGAAGAGTTTGTAGTCAGTAGCTCTGTTCTGCAATATCTGATCCAGATGGTCGCGGTTGGTGTCGGTAATGAATATTTGTCCGTAGTTGTCGCCCGACACCAGTTGGACAATCTGTTCCACCCGATTGGCGTCCAGTTTGTCGAAGATGTCGTCGAGTAGCAGCAATGGGGTGGTCCTTGATGAGGTGCGGCCAAGAAAAACAAACTGTGCTAGCTTTAATGCCAGCACATAGGTTTTGTGTTGGCCTTGGCTTCCCTCGCGTTTCATCTGATAGCCGTCAATCAGCATTTCAAGGTCATCGCGGTGGATTCCATGCAGAGAATAGCCCACGGCGCGGTCTTTGAAACGGTCGCGTTGGATGACATCGAGCAGCGGACCGCGTTGGCAATGGGATGTGTAGCCCAGAGAAACCGACTCTTTATCGGATGAAATCTTTTGATAGATTTGCTGGAACAGCGGAATGAGTTCCTTGATGAATGCATCGCGCTTAGCGTAAATCACTTCACCGTGTTGCGCCATCTCGCGCTCCCAGATATCAAGAAGCGTAGCGTCAGGTTCTTCCTCCTGTCTCAGCAGAGCGTTTCGTTGCTGCAAGGCCTTGTTGTAGGACGTGAGCGCTTCGAGATAGTTGTAGTCGTATTGGGATATGACGATGTCCATCAATCGGCGGCGTTCCTCGCTGCCTCCTTCGATAAGTAAGGTGTCGGAAGGTGAAACAAAGATCAGCGGAATGAGTCCGATGTGTTGTGAAAGCCGTTTATATTCTTTCTTGTTTCGCTTGAAGTGCTTCTTCGTCCCACGCTTCATGCCGCAGTAGATGTGTTCTTCGTCGCCATTTTCGTTCAGGTAATCCCCTTCCAGCACGAAGAATTCTTGTCCGTGAGTGATGATTTGTGAGTCGATAGGATTGTAAGCACTTCGGCAGAACGACAGATAATAGACGGCGTCCAGGAAATTCGTCTTTCCCTCACCGTTTTGTCCGATGAGGCAGTTCATCTTGGGCGACAAGCCGAGGTTGGCCGCTTGGATGTTCTTGTAATTGACGATGGAAATGTTCTTGAGAATCAAAGTTTCAGCCTTTAAATTTGATGCAAAGTTACGTGTTTATTCATGAAAAGCAAAAAAAAAGGCAAAAAATTTCAGTATGTGCAAGAATTTGAGTAATTTTGCAACGCTTTATGAGCCGTTGCGAAATATGGGCGGTTTGTAATAGGGCAGAAAACTATTTTGAATTGAAAAATTAAAAAAAACAAATAAATAAATGGCAAACAAAAAACAAAAGCAGGAAGCCCTCGAAGTTTCTGAGGCCCTGAACAAATCTGAAGCATTCTTCAACAAGAACAAGAATGCCATCATCATCGCAGTGGTTGCTCTTCTGGTAATCATTGCAGGTATCTTCTGTTATAAAGAATACGTGTCTGGTCCGCGCGAAGAAAAAGCCAGCACCGCTCTGGGACGTGGTCAGGAGTATTTCAATGCAGAGCAGTTCGACAAGGCTCTGAATGGCGATGGCGCCAGCTATGCTGGTTTCGCTAAGATCGCCAGCGACTATAGCAGCACCAATGCTGGTAATTTGGCCAACCTCTATGCTGGTCTGTGCCAGGCTAACCTTGGCAAATGGAAAGAGGCTATTGCTTATCTCGAGAAGTTCTCAACTGCTGGTGACGACATGGTCAGCCCTGCAGCTGTGGCTGCTCTGGGTAACGCTTATGCTCATGTGAACGAACTTGACAAAGCTGTAAGCACCTTGAAGAAGGCTGCCGATATGGCAGACAGCAAGGGCGATGGTGGTGTGAACAACAGCATTGCTCCCACCTTCCGCCTGCAGGCTGCTGAAATATTGGAGTCACAAGGCAAGAAGGATGAGGCTCTGAAGATCTATCAGGATATCAAGGCCAGGTACACAACCTCCGGACTTGTGCAGAGCCAGGAGATTGACAAGTACATTGAGCGCGCTTCTGCCAAATAATCTTCCATCAAGGAAACACCCTCAAGGATATGGCGACAGCGTTGCACAATCTCTCCGAATACGACTTCAGCAAGATTCCTGATGCCAGCAACATGTGCTTTGGAATCGTGGTGGCCGAGTGGAATCCTGAAATCACAGGGGCATTGCTCGATGGGGCAGTCAAGACGCTTGAGGCTCATGGCACATTGCCTGAGAACATTCACGTGAAGACAGTTCCTGGTAGTTTTGAACTTATTTATGGGGCGCACCAGATGTGCCTCAACGGTGGATACGATGCTGTCATCATCTTGGGATGTGTCATTCGTGGTGAGACTCCTCATTTTGATTACATCTGTCAGGGTGTCACCTATGGCATTGCACGATTGAACTCAAGGAGTGAGATTCCTGTCATCTACGGTTTGCTGACAACCAATGATTTGCAGCAGGCCAAAGACCGGGCAGGTGGTAAACTGGGAAACAAAGGCGACGAGTGCGCCATAGATGCCATCAAGATGGCCAAGTTCTAAAGATGAAGTTGATAGAGCTGCTCCAGAAGTATGAGTTCGAGGAAGTCATGGATTCCATTATCCAAATGTTTCCCGGCACTCGCAAGTATCGTGCTCCGTTGAAGCAGGCTTATCTGACGCTGTTGGAGACAGATCCCATTCTTTCCGACAATACCATTCATTATCAAGTGATGATTGATGAGGAAAGCGAGGAGTCGACGATGGGGGCTGTTGATGCCGATTTTGAAGGAACTTGGGCTGAATGCTTGGGCAAAGACGTGTTGAAAGACGATGACGTTGAGCTCACCGATGTGGAAGTGGCAGCCAATTGTTTGGTCAACTTATGTTTCATCAGCCAGTATCCGCCAAAGTTCGAAAATGCTCATCAGCTATTATTGAAATAAGGACTTAGGCGTCGTATATGAATAATAAAGCGGCCAGTCTCCAGCAGGAGGTTGGCCGCTTTTTGTTGCTATTGCGCTTGTTTATACACCGTCTTCTTCGTAGTCGTATTCGGTTTCGTCAACGCGTTGTTCGTTTTTGTTGTCTGGCTGTTTGTCGCTGGCGATATCCATTTGTGTGTCCTTGCTGATTTTCACATCGCCAAATCGTGACACCTTCAACACAAGGGGAACATATTCGTCGCTGTTCTTGTCGGGTGACCCCACACTGGCGGCAAACACGATGTAGTCGCCTTCTGCCTTGTCGGGGACGATACCCAGCAGCGCACTGTTTTTCTTGTAGATGTCATCTACGTATGATATGAAGTCTTGTTTCGAGAACGTGCGGTTGAAGAACTCGGAGCCGTCTTGGCGGATGATGCGCACGGAGATTCTGTTGTCGTAGTATTTGTTGCCTTCTCCGTCGTCAACGATGGGCAGCGTTGTGTCGGCCTTGCGTTCTATGGCCACTTTGTATGTTGCTCCCACCCAAGGCATCTCGATGGTTTGTGCATAGTCTCCAATCTTCTGCGTGGTCTTGGGCTTCGGTTTTTCTACAGGCTTTGTGATGATGATGTCGTTCGAAGGTTGTTTCTCCTTGCACGAAACGAATGTGCCAGCCAATATGCCGGCCATCATCAGTGTTGCTATTTGTTTCATTTGCTTCATTGTTATTAAATGTGGTGCAAAGTTACAAAAAAAAGTCAGAACAACAAAAAAGCACCTCCTGAATTCTCAGGAAGGTGCTGTTACCTAAATACCCTCTAATGGCCTATTGAGTTCTCACACGATATAATAAAACTCAATTATGATTTTGTTGAGAACTAGTCTACATCTAATTATTTACTGCTGGCCACCGAAGCCACCACCGCCGAATCCGCCGCCGAATCCGCCACCGCCTTGCTGGCGCTGTTGCATGCGTTGCATACGCTGCTGCTGGTCGGCTTCATACTTCTTGTATTGCTCTTCGGTCATGATCTTCTTCAGTTCGCCATTGTATGCTTCCTGATTGGCTCTCATTTCCTTCATGCGCTCTTCCATCTGCTCTCTGCTGGGGCGCTGTCCGTTGGGGGCTCCCATGTTGCCACCACCACCGTTGGGACGGTTACCGAAACCACCGCCGCCACCGCCAGGGCGTTGACCGCCACCGCGTCCACCGCGCATACCCATACCCATGCCCATAGGCAGTTTGTCAGCATATTCGGCATTCAGTTTCTCCAGTTTCTCGGCTTGTTCCTGGTTCAATCCATAAGTAGTGACCATTTGTTCGGCCTGTCTTTTCATCATTTCTGCTCTGTCGAACTGACGCTCGGGACGTTGTCCACCATTGTTCTGAGCCATAACGGCTGTCGACATAAAAATCATTGTGGCAAATGCCATTGCAATTTTTTTCATAATCTTGGTTTTTAATGTTATTGTTTTTGTTTGTTAATGTCTCGTTTTTGTTGCAACTATTGATTTGATGCAGATTTGTGCATAAAGTTTAATCAAATCGTTAAAAATAAATCGAAATGCTACGAATTTGACATTTTTTTGTTATCTTTGCCCCTACTATTAACAATATGAAAGGTAAAGGCGGACGGTTTCGCCTTCTTTGATATGGAAATGAAGAAATTGGCTTTCATTTGTTGGGTTGTTCTTCTGTCGCTCACCTCGTGCATGGAACAGCCTTTTGGTGAAGATGGTTCTACGGAGCGCATCGACACCATCCCTATGATGGTGATGCAGATACAGAAATGCTCACGCCTTTACAGCGCTGAGTATCAGTTGCACAAGATCATCACGCACAACGACAGCCGCAAGCTGAAGGGCTCTATTCTCACTCAGGGCTTCAACATCGACCTCCCCATTGGCAAGCGTAAGATAGCCATTCCCATCGAGGCCACGGTGAAGGCGTATATCGACTTTGCCGACTTTTCTGAGAAGAATGTGTCTCGACATGGCGACAAAATTGAGATTATCTTGCCCGACCCTAAGGTGGTCATCACGAGCACACGCATCAACCACGATGAGGTGAAGCAATATGTGGCATTCTTGCGGCGCAATTTCAGCGATGAGGAGCTGACTGCCTATGAGCATGAAGGCCGTGAGGCCATCGTTCAGGAACTGCCACAGTTGGGCATCGTTGAGATGGCGCGCCAGAGCGCTGCCAGCATGCTAATACCCATGATCGAGCAGATGGGCTTCGCTGAAGGGAATGTGAAAATCACGTTCCGCAAGAATTATTCGATTAACGACTTCAAGACTTTGCTTGATAACACTTTAGAAAATGGCAACAAAAAAGAGCAGAAATAAGCGCAATACGCAGACGGACCCCACACTCGACGACCTCTTCGCTATGCTTGGCGGTCTTTCAAAGCGTGCTTTGATGTATATCGGAGCTTTGATTGTGTTGTTGGTTTTGGGCGTGTTGCTGTTCATGTTTTTCAGCCGCACCTCCAGCATCTCCCTCGATGACGAGGGCGAGCTCACCCTTTCGCCCACGCAAATCAAGTCGATGGAGAACATTGGGGAGTGGGAGTTCCTTTCCATCAGCAACGAGGAGATTGTCGACACCGTCCGCCACGGCTTCTTCGGCGACAACGAACTGGTGCGCATCTATTATGGAACGTTGCGTTTGGGCATTGATATGCACGAAACACGCGAGGGCTGGATCTCCTTGCAAGGCGACACTGTGACGGCCATTCTGCCTCCCGTGAAGTTGCTCGACAACGATTTCATCGACGAGGCGCGCACCAAGTCGTTCTATGAGAATGGCACTTGGAGTCAGAACGATCGCGCGGCTCTTTATCGCAAGGCTTATCGTGCGATGTTGGCCCGTTGCATGACAAAAAAGAACATTGAGTCGGCTGAGCAGAACGCCTCGGCACAGTTCTATCAGCTGTTACGCTCAATGGGGTTTGAGAATATAAGGATAAGATTTGAGAAATAAATGGGCATAAAGGGCTTAAAGGGGAGTGAGAGAGCATAAATGGGACGTTAGTCCACCAACTCATAGGCTATTGTCCCATTAAACCCTTCCACTCCCCCTTATGCTCTTTAAGCGCTATATATATAAATAAGGTGTAAATACAACATGGAATCCCTGAACGACTTCCTTTCCCAGCTTTCCACCCTTCTCTGGGGGTGGCCAATGATTATCCTGCTGCTGGGCACACATATCTTCCTCACCATTCGACTGCGGTTTCCCCAACGAAAACTGCTCACGGCCATCCGCCTCTCCGTGCGACCCGACAATCAAGCCAAGGGCGATGTGTCGCAGTTTGGCGCTTTGGCTACAGCTTTGGCAGCTACCATCGGAACGGGTAACATCATCGGTGTGGCTACGGCTGTGGCGTTGGGCGGGCCGGGCGCTGTGCTGTGGTGCTGGCTCACGGGCGTGTTTGGCATTTCCACGAAATATGCCGAAGGGTTGTTGGCCATCAAATACCGCGTGAAGACAGCCGATGGAAAGATGCTTGGCGGTCCTATGTATGCACTCGAACGCGGGTTGGGGTGGACGTGGTTGGCCATTCTTTTTGCCATCTTCACCGCTTGTGCATCGTTTGGCATTGGCAACACCGTGCAAGCCAACGCCATCGCCACGCTCTCGCGCGAGACCTATGGCCTTTCTCCCTACATCGTGGGTGCTTTTGTTTGCGCGCTCACGGGAGCCGTCATCCTCGGCGGCGTGAAGGCTATTGCTCGCGTCTGCACCATGCTGGTGCCTTTCATGGCTTTGTTCTATGTGCTGGGGTGCATCTACATTCTTATAGTAAACTGTCATTTCCTTTGGCCAGCCATCCAGCTGATTTGCCAATCGGCCTTCTCGCCACAGGCTGCTGGGGGCGGATTCGTAGGTACAACGGTGATGATGGCGGCACGCTTCGGAATTGCACGCGGTCTTTTCAGCAACGAGTCGGGTATGGGTTCGGCACCCATCGTGGCGGCAGCAGCACAGACGCGCAACCCTGTGCGCCAGGCTCTTGTCTCGTCGTCGGGCACATTTTGGGACACGGTGGTCATCTGCGCCCTCACGGGATTGGTCATCGTTTCCAGCATCATCGCCTATCCCGATATCTCGTATAGCGACGGAGCAGCCCTCACGAAGGTGGCCTTCAGCAAGATTCCCTATGTAGGTGCCCCCTTACTGACGTTCGGCTTGCTCACGTTTGCCTTCTCTACCATTCTTGGTTGGAGCTACTATGGCGAGCGGGCGGTTCAATATCTCTCGCTGAAGTTCAAGAAGCACCCTTCACCCACCCCCCATCACCCATCACCTGTCATCGTCTATCGTGTGCTCTACATCGTAGCGGTCTTCGTGGGAAGTGTGGCCAATCTACAGATTGTCTGGAACCTTGCCGACTGTATGAATGCATTGATGGCCATTCCCAATCTTGTCTCGCTGCTCTTGCTCAACGGCATCATCGTGCACGAAACACGCAAATACCTCTGGCGCGACCGGCTTGACCACGATATGGAGGAGGGGTAAAGAGTATAAAGGGTTTAAAGGGAAGTGATGAGGCATAAAGAGACGAATGCATTGGGTATTGTCCTTTTAAACCCTACCACTCCTCTTTAAGCTCTTTAGACCTTTTACTATTTGTAAAAATAATTCCAAATTTTAGACCCTAAAAACGGGCGTTATTTGAAGCGAGAAGACAATTGGTGGAAGATGATGCAAAAATCGATGGTTTTGCAAGTAATTGACTATCAACTACTTCCGTTTTCTTTACATCTTGTTGGATGGTCAGAGTTATGCTTTGGGCACTCAAGAGCTATGTTTTCAGGTTGTCAGAGCTATGCTTTGAGGCTGTCACATGTAACATCTGAGGCCCTCAGATGCCACATGTGAGCGTGTTAGGTATAACACCTGACACCCTCAGATGCCACATGTGACAACTCCGTGGAGTAAAAATGGGAGTGAAAAGTCAATTTTCCAGCTCACCGCAACCTATTTTCAAGCAATTTCAAACCTGGAATGAAAGAAATAGATAATGCGTTTTTGTCAATCTTTTTCATAATAATTAATTCTCTTTCTTGATAAAAGTTGGATAAATAAGATTCATTGTTCAATATTCTTTAACTTTGCCGCATCACGCTCGTCAATATCATTTTGGGGAAGCAACAATAGTCGTTTTGAGCGGAGTAAGAGAGAAAATGCATTGATTGCGAAAGATTTAACACCATTTTTGTTGTTCCTTTCAAATAGTTTTTCTAATTTTGCAAACGAATAGTGGAGTTTTACTCCACATGTTCTCTATATGCTCATTCGAAACTTAAATATCAATATTAACAATATCATTATGAAAGAAAAATTACTAAATTTGAAACGACTACGCGGTTTAATGCTGCTGGTCTGTATGTGCGTCTTCGGCGCTGGAACAGCGTGGGGAGCAGAAAGAATTACAGATTACTCGAATATAGTAAGTGGTAAGCAATACTATATTGGAGCAACTTCGGGTAGTACAGATTATTACCTTTCGGTTGATGGAAGCGCTGCCAGTCAATCCATTGCAGGAACTGCCATCACGAGCAAGACCGATGCTACAGTCTTTACTTTTACAGGTAGTGGAACAAGTTGGACTATACAATTCGAAAACGGTTTCTATCTCTCCCTTAAGAATGGTAAAGATAATGGTAAAGTGCAAGTGGTTAAAGACGCTGCTACCTTTACAGTTTCGAACCAAAACTCCAAAATCCGATTAAGTATTGGAAGCTATTCGATTCAAAAGAATAATTCTGGAACGCAGTTTGGATCATATGCTAATACTCAAACTGATGTCTGGCTTGAGGAAGTATCCTCTGATGTCGCCACAACAACCACCATTGATGCCAGCGGTATCACTAATACTGATGTTCATACAAGTACTGCTGCAGGTAAACTAACGGCAACTGTAACTGCTAATGGCTCAGCTATCAGCGGTGCAACCGTTTCTTGGAAAAGTAGTAACGAAAATGCAGCAACTATTGATGCAAGTGGTAATGTAACACTCGTTGCAGAAGGAACGACAATTATTACTGCAAGCTATGCAGGTGCTACAGGGCAATATCAGGCATCGTCTGCAACATATACGTTAACAGTCATAGATTCTACTCCATTTGAGGGAGGTGATGTGACTTTTGTAGCTGGTACTGACATAGGAACTACGTCAGCTAATAATAGTCCAGATGCTGTTACCAAATCTGGCGTTACGATGTCCAGTACTGATGCAGCTTTCGCTACATCAGAATATCGACTTTATGCTAATTCTACAACGACTTTCTCAACAACATCTGGCAAAATCACGAAGATTGTCTTTACAAAGACAGGAAGTTATTCCGTCGATAACCTTTCAACAGAGACAGGTTCATATAATGGTGGAACATGGACTGGTAGTGCCACATCAGTAGTATTTTCTGCTTCTGCTCAAGTTCGTCTTTCACAGGTCGTTGTCACCATTACCCCTGAGGGCACAGTTACTCCTCCCACTATTTCTGGTACTACTCCTTTCTTAGGTGAAACAACTATAACGATTACAGCTGATGATGAAGCAACGATCTACTATACTACTGATGGAACTGATCCTACTACAAGCAGCACTCAATATTCAGCACCCTTCACTCTCGGCGCCACGACAACAGTCAAGGCTATTGCAGTTGAGAGCGGCAAGACGCCCAGCGAAGTAGCCGAAAAGACCTTCACGAAACAAACTGTGATGACAGTTGCAGAGGCTCTGACTCTGATAGAAGGCTTAGAAGAGAACGAATCTTCGGATTTTGTTTATGTAAAGGGTGTTGTTACGCAGGTAGAAAGCTATAGTGACAAATACAACTCTATCACCTATTCGATTGCTGACGAAGGCACAACTACACCGGAATTGAAAGTCTATGGTGGTAAGAATCTGAATAATACGGGTTTCTCTTCGATGGACGACCTTGGTGTAAATGATGTAGTTACGATTTATGGAAAGTTGAAGGAGTATAATTCAACGCCAGAATTTGATAGCAATAACTACATTGTTGCCATTGAACGCAGCAAACAGCCAGCTGGACTGAGTTATGCAACAACCACCATCACAAAGCAAGTAGGTGATGAGCCCTTCACTAACGAGCTGACTAATCCCAATTCTCTCGCAGTAACCTATAGCAGCGATAATGAGGCTGTGGCTACAGTGGATGCTACTGGTAAGGTGACCATCATCGCTGCTGGTTCCGCTACTATTACTGCATCCTTTGAAGGCAACGTCTCTTATAATGAAGGCTCGGCCAGCTATACACTGACGGTGAGCAATGCTCCGTCTGGCGAAACGGCTGTCTTCGAAAAGGTTACATCTATCGACGATGTTACCGACGGTGAATATCTGATTGTTTACGAAGAAGGTACGCTTGCTTTCGATGGAAGCCTTGCAACCCTTGATGCTGTTAGCAACACAATTGAAGTTGTGATAGATAATGGCTCTATCGAAGCTTCAACAGCAAATGCATTTACATTGTCCAGCATGACTACTGGAGGCTATTCAATCAAGAGTGCTTCTGGCTATTATATCGGCCAAACCTCAGACACCAACGGTTTAGCAACAAATGCTAGTGAGGAATATACGAATACTATTAGTTTCGACAATGAAGGCAACGCCAATATAGTTTCAGGAGGAGCATACCTGCGTTACAATTCTGCAAGCAACCAGACTCGTTTCCGCTACTATAAGTCTGCATCTTATACAGGCCAGAAGGCTATCCAGCTTTATAAGAAGGTGGAGGCTCCCGAGACTGTCGAGGTAACAATCTCTGCTGCTGCTACGGATGGCACAAATTACTATGGTACACTTTATTACGGCGAAAAGAATCTGGTTGTGCCAGCAAATATGTCGGCTATTACCTATAAGGTGAATAATGGTAAGTTGACAGTGAGCAAGGAATACACTGCTGGTGATGTGATTCCTGCTGGTACTGCAGTTGTGCTGAAGACTAGCACTCCGCGTGATGGCTTCTCGTTTGAAGTTACTACCGAGGCTGGTACTGGTGATGATGACAACATGCTGCTGGGTTCAGACGTGGCAGCCACGACTACGGCTCCAAAAGGCAGCACGGGCACATATAAGTTCTATGCTCTGTCGTTGAATGGCAAAGGCGATGCGAACAGTGTCGGCTTCTACTATCGCACCGAGGGTGGTGCTGCATTCCAGAATGGTGCCCACAAGGCTTATCTGGCTGTTCCCGCAGGTGAGACTGGTGAGGCTAAGGGCTTCGCTTTCAATGATATTGTGACAGCAATCAAGGGTATAGCCATAGAAACTGGTAATGCCGCCATCTACAACCTGAATGGTCAGCGAGTTGATAAGAACTACAAGGGTGTAGTAATCGTGAATGGCAAGAAAATGATTAACAAATAAAATAGAAGGAGGACATTAACAATGAAAAAGTATATTATTCCTGCTATTAAAGTTAAGGACGTGGAAATGGAGGCTTTGATGGACACAGCGTCACCATTGTCAACACTTAATAATGAAGTGGGTAGTGGTGATCAATTCAGCAAAGACAACATGTTCACCGAGGAAGAAGGCCTCCCCAAGACTCCCAACGTTTGGGATGAATAATCCGTTGCCCATCCACCTTATTATAATTTAAGGAGTAAGGGCAAAAACGAATATCACAAAAAATGCAGTCAGAAATGGCTGCATTTTTTGTATTGTGAGGAAAGCACCGGCCAGCGCCCGTTAGTTCTCTAATTCTTGATGATAAAGCGTTGGCTACAAGACCTCGTCCATGCGGATGTCGTTGGCATCGGTGGGTACATGCTCCACCTTTTGAAAATCGAAGCATAGGCCGAGCTTGTAGGCGTGGGGTAGGCGTGGGAGGAAGCGGTCGTAGTAGCCTCGTCCGCGTCCGAGCCGATGTCCTTCTGCATCGAATGCAACACCTGGGACTACAGCAAGTTCAATCTGGTCGTAGTCGTTGAAATGTTGCCCTACGGGTTCCATGATTCCAAAGGCGCCTGTGCGCAAGTCGGTAGCTTGTTCATAGCGGCGCAGAATCATAGAGTCCTCGCTCGTGACCACAGGCAGCAGCACGGTCTTTCCCTGCTTGACAAGCTGACGGATGGCTTCGTGGGTATCGACTTCGTCGGGTAGGGAGTAGTACATCATGATGGTTTTGGCGGCGATGAGTCGTGGGTGGCTCATCAGTTGCTTTATACGAACAAGCGACTGTTCGTCCAAGGCTTGCTTGTCGAACAGTCGCTTGCGTGAGCGAATCAGTTGTCGCAGTTCTTTCTTGTTCATGTGCGGGCAATGTATTTGTGCGAGCGATAGAGGTCGGTCTCGATATATCGCATGCCATTGCCCTGCGCTACCTTCTGCTGTTTCTTACCCGTCTTTTGCTGCTCGGGCTTGGTGGGGAACGATGCGTTGTCCTTGAACACTTTCAATGCCTCGCGAATGACGGGGTCGTCTTGGTTGATGTACTGGTTCCATGAACTCTCGTCGAGCATGTTGTAGATGATGCGGCTGTGGATGTAACGCTCCAACAGCTTGTGCGACTTCATAATCATCAGGTTGCGACGCTTTAGCCCGTGGTTGTCGGCATAGACAGCGAACTTCTCCACCATGTTCTGTTTGTTCAGATAGTCGACCAACCGCGACATCTCCTTGAAATTGTTGAGCTTGAGCCGGTTGTCGTCGGTGTAGCTGTATGCAAATTGCAAGATGAGTCCGCTCATAGACGCCTGTTTGTAGTAGGATGTCATGTCGGTGGTGTCTTCAGGCACAAAGATGTCGGGCGTGATGCCACCACCACCGTATACCTCGCGACCGATGCCCGTGTGATAGGCTGGGCCGGTGTGCTTGATGCTGTCTTGGTTGAAGAACTCACCATGCTGGTAGCGCGTCAAGAGGTCTTGCTCGTAGTTGGCATCTTTGCCCATCTCGTAGGGCTTCTGTATGCATCTTCCCGATGGTGTGTAGTAGCGGGCGATGGTCAAGCGGATCATCGAACCGTCGTTGAATCCTATTTGCTGCTGCACCAATCCTTTGCCAAACGAGCGTCGGCCGATGATGGTGGCGCGGTCGTTGTCTTGCATGGCACCAGCAAAAATCTCGGATGCAGATGCCGAACCTTCGTTGATGAGCACAATGAGCGGCAGTTTCTGGTAGCTTCCGTGTCCGTTGGAGCGGTATTCCTGTCGTGCCGACTTGCGACCCTCGGTATAGACAATGAGTTTGTTGCGGGGCAGGAACTCGTTTGAAATCTGGATGGCCCGATCGAGATAGCCGCCCGTGTTGTCGCGCAAGTCGATGATGAGGTTGTTGAACCCTTCTTCGGAGAGGGCGGCCAAAGCCACAAGCAGTTCGGCATAGGTGGTTTCGCCAAAGCTCTTGATGCGGATGTATCCCGTCTCTTTGTCAATCATGTAGGTTGAGGCAATGCTTCGTTGGGGGATCTCACCGCGTGTGATGGTGAAGTCTTGTACGTCCTTGTGTCCGTAGCGGATGATTCCCACTTTCACCTTGGTGTCTTTAGGGCCTTTCAGCCGGTGCATGGCCTCTTGGTTGGTGCAAATTTTGCCAACGAATGGTTGGTCATCGATGGTCACGATTTTGTCTCCAGCCAACAGTCCGGCACGCTCTGCAGGACCGTTCTTGATGACATTCTGCACGTGGATAGTGTCTTCGCGTATGGTGAATTCGATGCCCACTCCCGAGAACGAGCCTTTCAGGTCGTCGTTGGCCGTCTGCACGTCTTGCTTGCTCAGATAGACCGAGTGTGGGTCGAGTTCGGCAAGTATTTGCGGAATGGCATTTTCCACCAACGAGTCGATGTTGACTGTGTCTACATATTGGTCGTCGATGATATGAAGCAGATTGTTAAGCCTGTTGCTTCCCGAGTTGATGATATTAAGCCTGTTGCCAGAAAAGTGGTTGGCGTAGAAGCTCCCGATGACAATGCCAATGACAACGCATAGTGTCAGCAGGATGGGCATGTAACGGTTTGATTTATTCTGGTTCATTGGTTTCCGGATTTATGTAAATGAGTTCGATATTGGCTCTTTTCAAGAGGTTGATGCCGTCTTCGAGTCTGTATTTCTCTCCATAGACCACTCGCTTGATGCCAGCTTGGATGATGAGTTTCGCACATTCGATGCAGGGCGATGCCGTCACGTAAAGTGTGGCGCCGTCGCTGTTGTTGTTGCTTCGTGCCAGTTTGGTGATGGCGTTAGCCTCAGCGTGCAGCACGTAAGGCTTTGTCAATCCGTTCTCGTCTTCGCAAATGTTCTCGAATCCACTGGGTGTTCCGTTATAGCCATCGCTGATGATCATCTTGTTTTTCACGACGAGAGCTCCCACTTGCCTGCGTTGGCAATAGGAGTTCTCTGCCCAGATGCGGGCCATGCGCAGATAGCGTTGGTCGAGAAGTTGTTGTTTCTTATCCATTTTCACTCGAAGATTCATTTTATTCCGTTTCGTTCCAACAGCGCGTCGATGGTGGGCTCTTGCCCGCGGAAGCGCTTGTAGAGAGTCATGGGGTGCTCAGTTCCACCTTTCGAGAGGATGTTGTCGCGGAAGCTTTGTGCCGTCTTTTGGTCGAAGATGCCATTCTGCTTGAACATGCTGAAGGCATCGGCCTCGAGCACTTCAGCCCATTTGTAGCTGTAGTAGCCGGCAGCATAGCCACCTGCCATGATATGCGAGAATTGTGTGGTCATACAGGTGTTGGGCAGTTGTGGAGTGATGATGGCCTTTTCCCATGCTTTCTTCTCATAGGAGATGATGTCTTCGTTGAATTTGTCGGCCAGCGTGTAGTAGGCCATGTCGAGCAATCCGAAGCTGACTTGCCGCAGACAACCGTTTCCTACCATGAAGTTGCGGCTTTTGACAATGCGGTCGATGAGGTCATCGGGTAACGGTTCGCCCGTCTTGTAATGGAAGGCGAAAGTGCGAAGGAACTCTTTCTCGATGGCATAGTTCTCCATGAACTGTGAGGGTAGTTCCACGAAGTCCCACCACACATTGGTGCCGCTGAGGCTCTCGAAATGGGTGTTGGCAAACATGCCGTGCAAGGAATGGCCGAACTCGTGGAGGAAAGTCTCCACTTCGCCCAGTGTGAGCAGGGCAGGGTTGTCGTCGGTAGGTTTCGTGAGGTTCATCACCACGCTGACATGTGGGCGCACATTCACGCCTTTATAGTCGATCCATTGTCCCTGGAACTCGGTCATCCAAGCGCCACCTTGCTTACCTTTACGTGGGTGGAAGTCGGCATAGAAGACAGCCAGGAACGAGCCGTCGCGGTCGAAGACCTCATAGACTTTCACGTCGGGGTGGTAAACTGGTATTTCGTGGTTTTCCTTGAACGTAATACCGTAGAGGCGGTTGGCCAATCCGAATACACCCTCGATAACTTTCGACAGTTGGAAATAGGGTCGCAACATCTCGGCATCGATGTTGTATTGTTCCATCTTCAGCTTGTGGGAATAGAATGCCACATCCCATGGTTCCATTTTGAAGTCGTCGCCTTCCATGCGTCGGGCAATGGCTTCGACCTCGGCATATTCTTTGATGGCAGTCGGCTTGTAAGCATCGATCAGGTCGTTGAGCAGCCGATACACATTCTCTGTGTTGCTGGCCATGCGGTGTTGCAGCACGTAGTCGGCATAAGTTTTATATCCAAGCAATTGCGCAATTTCACGCCGCAGGTTGATGAGCCGCTTGCAAATCTCAAGGTTGTTCTCGTCGTTGTCGTGAATGCCCTTGGTGTTGCGAGCCATATACATTTGCTTGCGCAGTTCGCGTTGGGTGCTATAGGTGATAAAAGGGGAGTAGCTCGGATAGTCAAGTGTGAAAATCCAACCTTCTTCGCCAGCATCCTTAGCGGCTTGTGCGGCAGCCTGGCGTGCCGTTTCGGGCAGACCGTCGAGTTGTGCTTCATCGGTGATGTGCAACTTGAAGGCCTTATCTTCCTTCAAGAGGTTTTGCGAGAATTGCAAGGTGAGGATGCCAGCCTCTTCGGATAGAGCACGCAGACGTTCTTTGTCTTCGTCGCTGAGGAGCGCTCCGCTACGTACAAAACCGTCGTAGGCGTTGTCGAGCAGCATTTGTTCCTCGGCGTTGAAGGGTCGGTGGTGTTCGTACACGTATTTCACGCGCTCGAACAACCTTTTGTTCAATCGTATATCGTTGGCATGCTTGGTCAGGATGGGGCTCATTTTCTGAGCCAATGCATCAAGGTCATCGTTGGTCTCGGCGCTGAGCATGCACGAAAAAGCGTTCGACACGCGGTTCAGCAAGTCGTAGTAGTTCTCTCCCTTTTCGATATCGACTCTGGCAATGGTGTTCTCGAAAGTGGGTTCAGCTGGGTCGTTGATGATTTTCTCCGTCTCTTCATCATCACGTCGGATGCCTTCGAGGAAAGCTTCTTCGTAGTCCTCGGTGCAGATGCGGTCGAAGGGTACGGTGTCGTGTGGGGTGTTGTATGGTTCAAAAAAGGGATTCTTCCTTTGCTCTTTCTCTATCATTTTTTCATTCATACTCGTACTGTGGCGATTATATAGCTGCAAATTTAGTAAAAATCTCACATATAGAATGTTACACGGATAGTTTTTTAACGTATATTAGACATGAAGAATGCGGTGTCCAACGTATTGCTGTTGAGGCTTCTACATGATGAGTTTCTCCATTGCGGGGATGAAGATGACACCGCGGCGCAACTGAATGAGTCCTTCTGCCTGCATATTGTTGAGCGCACGCGAGATTTCCAGTCGGCTGTCGTTGAGTTCTTCTGCCAGTCTTGTCATCTTGATTTTCAAAGTCTTGGGGCCGGCGGGGCGCAGGCAATGGGATTCCACAAAAGAGATGATACGCTTTTGCAGACTGCCTGCAGCAGGATGCCACAATCGCCTTTGGTGTTTCTGGCTTTGGGTGGAAAGGATGTTCAGCAGGTTCAGGCGGAAAATGTAGATGTCAGCCAATTGGTTCACTTCGTGTTTACCTAACGCCAAAAAGCTGCATGGCGTAGTGGCGCGGAAGCTGCGGGTGTAGCGTTGAGTCAGTCCGAAGAAGCATTCTGGTTGCAAGATGTCGGGTGCTTTCATTTGTTCGATGAACTCGTAGCCATGGTCATCGGCCATAGCCGACACTTCGAGTTCTCCTTTGAGCAGGAAAAGCAGATGGTTGCAAGCATCACCTTCAGCGATAATCTGGACACCGGCGTCATATTTGTGAAATCCAAACGGAGTCTGCCCGACAGCTGTTGTCAGGTCAGTCATGCTCATACCTTGGAAAAGAGGCAGTTCGAGCAGCCGTTCGTAAATGTTGGAATTGTTGTCCATGCTTGATTCAGCCAATGCCTTATTCTACGATTTTGTCTTTCATCGATGGTGAGAACCAAACGGCGTTTTGGCCATTCTTGTCGGAATAGATGAAATAGACCATCAGTTCTGGATGTTTCTCCAACACTTTTCGTGCCTCGTCCAGTCCCAGCACCATGAACGATGTGGCATAGGCATCGGCGGTGGCGCAGTTGCTGGCCAAAACGGTAGCCGAAAGGATGTTATGCTGTACAGGTCTTCCGGTCTTTGGGTCGATGGTGTGGGCGTATTTTTTGCCGTCCTTGTAATAGAAGTTCCGATAGTTTCCGCTTGTAGCCATCGCCTTGTCCGTAACATTGAGTACTGTTTGGAGTTCTTGTTCGACTGATAGGCTGTCGTCGGTTGGCTTAGTCACTCCAATCTTCCATGGCAACCGTTTCTCGCTGATGCCGCTTGTAACTACTTCACCTCCAATCTCAATCATGAAATTCTTGATGTCGCGCGAGCGCAGCAACTTGGCCACCCTATCGCAACCATAGCCTTTGGCGATGGCCGAACAATCGAGCATAATGCGTGGGTCTTGCTTGACGATGTTGCCGCCTTTGAGTTCGATTTTCTGGAATCCAACGATGCTGAGCAGGCTGTCGACGGCTTTGTTGTCAGGCATCTGTCCTTCTTTGAAGCCGAATCCCCATGCATTGACCAATGGGGCGACAGTAATGTCGAACGCGCCACCGGTCTCTTCGGATATCTTCTTAGCTAGTTCGAACACCTCGATGAACGTGTTGTCGGGCTTCACAGGCTCGTTACGGTTGATTTTGGAGATGGTCGACTGTTCGTTGAACATAGACAGCGATGCATCAACTTGGTTCAATGCGGCAAGAATTTCCTCGTTCAAGTCCTTGTCACTTTGGTAAGTGACATTATATATTGTGCCAAAGACAAATCCTTTGTTATGTTGATAAGGCATATTTTGCTGTTGTCGAACGATGAGAATTGTCCCCACAACGAGCAAAACAAGGAAGGGAAGTTGCCAGATGAGTTTCTTTTTATTTGTCATTCTTTTCTCCTTTCTTTTTGGGTTGCTTGGCACCGCCGAGTTCGAATATCACGTTGAAAGTGCCTCCTAACCGAGTGTTTCCCGACTTTCCATAACCTGGCACATACCATGCATTTCCCACGAAGCCGTCGTCATGGGCCAGCCGACGTTTGTAGCGTACAGACCATCCCAGTCTGATGGGACCCCAAATCTTTGCGTCCACGCCAGCGACGAATTCCAGCCAGTGGTAGTTGCCTTCTACGTCTTTAGCATTGAACTCTGCCGTCCCTCCCCAATTGGGGTCGGTGATTCCTGGAGATAACAGGTCGAACTTGTATGAAGTGTAAGCGTATCTCAGTCCACCATAGAGCCGGTTGATATCGTGCTTGTTTTTCATCAAGTTGAGGTCTAAGCCCACACGTCCGTAAGGAGCCGTGGTCTTGTAAGACAGTTGGGTGGCGGCATCTTCAGCGTTGGCTTTCCCTAAACCGAGTTCAATGATAGGAAAATATTTGTCCTTCAAGTTCACCCTCATGGCGGCCTCATATTGACCATAGCTACTGACAGCCATCTGAATCAGGCCTACGACATCGGCCGACACCGCAACACCTCGAAACAAGGCTGTGGAGTCTTTCACCTCGGGCAGGAGCCTTGGCGTTTGGGCAACCACTCCAAGTGGCAGCAAGGCCAACAGGCTACTGGCTAAGAATCTTGAAATATATTTGGAAATGCGTTTTTGAATCATCGTAGGTCACGTTTTTGTTCAAGATGACAATGGAGTCGATGCCGTGGTGGGTGTAACGAACGTTTTCAATTCGATGGAAATAAGCGGGATTGCAGTCGATGGACTCGAAGTGGGGAATGTTCTGTTTCTTGACAACAACGGTGTCCTTCACAGACATCTCTCCCGATGTGCGGTTGAAATAGAGCACGTCTTCAGGCTGGCTGTAGCTCATGGGCAGCATGAAACTGTCCACCTCCGTAATGCTGTTGAGGAGGTCGTTGTCTGTGCCGTCTATTTTGTTAATCGAGACGGTCAGATAGTCGCTCAGTTTTTCTACATCACCCGCCAACTTGTATTTTGAATAAACAAAAGCGTTGAACGGACAATCGATGGTGGAACAAGAAAGGAATAAGAGAGAATGGAAAACGACGATTGCTAATGCCGTCATTCGCCATTTCATCCCTTTGCGCCCCTGCACATTGGACTTTCTATGTGAATCCTGCTTCTTCATTCAGATGGTCTTTTCAATCTGGTATTCGTTCCTATTGGTTGATGTGCGGCTGATGAGGTCGCCCAAGAATCCGGCAAGGAACAGTTGCGTTCCGATGAGCATCGTGGTCAGAGCTATGTAGAACCAAGGCGAACTCGTGATGAGACGCTGTGGGATGTCGTTCGCCAGACAATAGAGTTTGTCAACTCCAAGGGCAACAACCGAGATGAATCCTATGAGGAACATGATGGTGCCCAGGAATCCGAATACGTGCATGGGCTTTTTCCCGAATGTTCCAAGGAACCATAGGGTGATAAGGTCGAGATAGCCGTTGACAAAACGGTTAAGTCCCATGAACTTCGACTTGCCGAATTTGCGTGCCTGATGTTGCACCACCTTCTCGCCAATCTTGTCGAACCCTGCATTTTTTGCCAGATAGGGGATGAAACGGTGCATCTCGCCGAACACTTCGATATTCTTGACCACATCGCTACGGTAGGCTTTCAGTCCGCAGTTGAAATCGTGCAGATTCTTGATGCCGCTCACCTTGCGTGCCGTTGCATTGAAGAGTTTGGTGGGTAGGGTTTTCGAAATCGGGTCGTAGCGTTTCTGCTTGTATCCACTGACGAGGTCGTATCCATCCTCTTTAATCATCCGATAGAGCTCGGGGATTTCGTCGGGTGAGTCTTGCAAGTCGGCATCCATCGTGATGACCACATCGCCCTGTGCGGCCTTGAATCCGCAATACAGGGCAGGGCTCTTTCCGTAGTTGCGACGGAATTTGATGCCATGCACGTTAGGCGATTTCTTACTGAGTTCTTCAATAATCTCCCATGACTTATCTGTTGAGCCGTCGTTGACGAAAATCACTTCGAATGTGAAACCATTCTGATTCATCACACGCTCTATCCACTCATAGAGCTCGGGCAGCGATTCGTCCTCGTTATAAAGAGGTACAACAACTGAAATGTCCATTATTTATATGTTTTTTATGAGTTTCTTATGGTTTTGGCCTTGCGTGCGCAGATGGCAGCGATAGGTATGCTGAGGAAGAATCCCACCACGAAATTCTGCATCATGAAGGTGAACGCCCATTGAATGGGGCTCATGCTTCCCATCATCTGCATGGTTTGTTGCATCTCCTGGGTGCTGATGCCGTATTGTTCGTAGATGGAACCGAAGTTGTTCATCGATTCGTTCAACATGGAGAAGAATCTTCCGTGATCCATGAATCTGAAGTAGACGAACTGTATGAGTGCGAACACCAGAGAGGCGTAGATGAAAGTGTAGAAGCAGTAGGCCATGCCTCGACGCATTGAAATGACACCATCAAGCGCATAGTCGCGGAACTTGCAAAGCCGCCAACCTACGAAGAAGGGCGTCGCTATGGCAAACAAGTTCCCCATCAATGAGCTTGGTGTAGCGATGATGAATGCGAAACTGGCCAGCCATATCAGCGAGAGAAAGAACCCATCTTGCTTTGCAAATGCTTTCAGTTGCCTGAGGTCTTCTATTTTTATCATTTCAATTTCCCTAATTGATTTTATTCGGCAAAATTACTAATAATAATTGATATTTGGCCAACGGTTAGTTGATTATTTGCATTTTA
The DNA here is from genome assembly GCA_902769705.1 of uncultured Prevotellaceae bacterium. Taxonomy (GTDB): domain Bacteria; phylum Bacteroidota; class Bacteroidia; order Bacteroidales; family Bacteroidaceae; genus Prevotella. Next base: position 106,828 of record CACXPX010000003.1, on the reverse strand, counting down.
AATGATGTTTTTAAGGGCTGGAAACAAAAAGCAAGTTAAAAACTGCTAATATTTTGCGTTTCATGTGCTTGTTTTGATTGAATTGTGTTACCTTTGCACCCGCTTAACGCGAAAAATGACATGGGCAAGTCCTGTACGGCCAGCTCCCTCGGAATCCTCCAGGACGGGAACGTAGCAAAGGTACTTGGTTGTAGCGGCGCGATACAGACAGCTTGCCCACCTGCCTCTTTAGCTCAGTTGGCCAGAGCACGTGATTTGTAATCTCGGGGTCGTTGGTTCGAATCCGACAAGAGGCTCAAAAACAACTTCAGCATTCCACGAGAGTATTCTTTCCGGTGAAACGCTGAAGTTGTTTTTTGTTTCTTCCTACCTAGCTTTCTCTTAGTAGACATAAAAGATTTGAGGGCAGCTAAACAGCTGCCCTCAACCAACACAAAAACTAAACTAGACTTAACTAAACTAACTTGGGATTTTCTCAAACCCCTTGTTGTCGATGCAAAGATACATATTAATTTGATATGTGCATCATTTTAAATGTTAAAATTTCTATTTTATAGACGATTTCAACAATTTTATAGGCATATTTTGAAGAAATTCGTCTAAAATTACGATAGCTGCCATAGCTTCAACGATAGGAACAGCTCGTGGCAACACGCATGGGTCGTGGCGTCCGCGGGCTTTCAGCGTAGTTGGGTTACCCTCCAAGTCGATGGTCTGTTGTTCTTGAAGCAGGGTGGCAACAGGCTTGAAGGCCACTCTAAAATAGATGTCCTGCCCATTGCTGATACCTCCTTGTATACCTCCGCTATGATTTGTCGAAGTGCCTTCAGGTGTGAAGATGTCGTTTTGCTGACTTCCCCGTTCCCCAGCGCCATCGAATCCTTCTCCGTATTCGAATCCTTTTGCGGCGTTGATGCCCAGCATAGCATATCCCAGTCGTGCGTGGAGCTTGTCGAATTCGGGTTGTCCCAATCCTACGGGGCATCCTTTGATGATGCAGGTGATGACACCACCGATGGTGTCGCCCTCAGCTTTCACTGCAGCGATGAGGCTTTCCATTTCCTTTGCTTTCTCCGGATCAGGGCAGCGCACGACATTGTTCTCGGCTTCAGCGAGGTCATATAGGTGGTAGTCGCGGTCAAGCCGTATGTCGCCCACTTGCGATGTGTAAGCTTGTATACTGATGCCAAGCTGCTTGAGCGCCAGTTTGGCAAGCGCTCCCGCCACGCACCTGCTGATGGTGATGCGTGCCGATGTACGTCCACCACCTCTATGGTCGCGAATGCCGTATTTGTTATAATAGGTGTAGTCGGCGTGCGAGGGGCGGAACAGGCAACGCATGTTCTCGTAGTCTTGCGAGTGGTGGTTCTGGTTGCGAACGATGAATCCGATGGGGCAGCCCGTTGACTTCCCCTCGAAGATGCCGCTGAGGAATTCCACTTGGTCATCCTCTTTGCGTCCGGTCGTGATGTGGCTTTGCCCTGGGCGACGCCGGTTGAGTTCAGCTTGCACGAAGTCTTGGTCGATGTCGATGCCAGCAGGCATGCCGTCAACCACTCCGCCTATGGCTTCGCCGTGGCTCTCGCCAAAAGTTGTCAACTTGAAAAGTGTACCGAATGTATTCATTGTTTATTTCTTATCGCATTCGTGTCCTTCACCGCATCCGCCGCAACCTCCGCTATCGCAACCGCTATTATCACATCCATCGCCATGGCATCCACCGCTATGACATCCTCCTCCGCATCCTCCGCATCCGCTGGTGAGATGTTTGATGAGTGTCATCACCTCGTCATTGGTGGCTTCGCGCGACTCCACGATAGTTCCCTTGAAATTGAGTCCTTTGCCCGCCCAAGGGTGATTCAAGTCGACGGTCACATTCTCGTTGTCGATGTCCACCACTTGTCCGTTGAAGTGTTGCCCTTCCTGGTTTTGCAGGGGAATGATGGCACCCAGATGGATGTGTTCGTCATCGAATTTCCCGTCAACGAAGAACGATTCGCGCGGAATCTTGGCCACCGCCTCGTCGATGTATTCGCCGAACCCTTGCTCGGGCGACAGGGTGAAATCGAAGTTGTCGCCTTTCTGCAGGGGATAGATGTTGTTTTCGAATTCTTTGTGCGTGATGCCGAATCCGCTGATGAAGGAGAACGGCTCGCTGGCGTTCACCTCTTGCTCTTTATGCGCCGTTCCGTCTTCGTCGATGGTGAAAAGCTCGTAAGCTACGGCGATGAATTTGTTGGGTTGTTTCTCCATTTGTTTCTTATCAAAGCGTTTTTTGCTTTGCCGCTGCAAAGATAATCAAAAAAAACGAGAATGCGAAAAAAGATGCAGATATTCGCGCATGTGGTTGTAAATCATCATTCTTTTATACTAATGTTCGCGCGCATAGAGTGGGGGAATATGTCCGCAGATGAACGATTTTGATGTATGTCAAAAAAGAGTGTCTTTTTGCCAATTATATACATCCAATTGCTTGCCGATATGAAAAACGTTTGTAATTTTGCACCGTCGAACAACGACATAGGATAACATTTTAAGTATTAACACATGCATGTTCCGCCACCGGATGGTTCCGGGCATGCCTAAAAAAGAAAGGTAAAAAGATGAAAAAGATTGTTTTGACTATTCTGGCAATGCTTAGCATGACTATGTCATTCGCCGAGGAAACGAGTGCTAACGAAACTGAAAAAGTGAAGGCTTACGACATGACGGTCGACTATAAGCGTCTGGCTGTTTGCCTGGGTCTTTGCCTCGATCAGATGAGCGCCGTGAAAGAAATCCATGACACCTTCTGTGAGAACATGAAGGAAGTGGCCTTGTTGCCCGAGGACGAGCAGCAGGAGATGTTGCAGAAAGTGTTGGATATTGATATGCGCTACATGAGTTATGTGCTCGAGCGCGACCAGTATCGCAAGTATCTGGCACTCATCAACGTGACCCTCAACAATCGTGGATTGCTGAAGTAAAGAGAACGAGAGAGAACTGTTTTAATGCCAAGGCCGCACAGTGGCGTCTTCCTATGGGGGATGAACTGTTGCGGCCTTGTTTTTTTGTCCCTTTTCTTGCATATCTCGTTTTTTTTCACTTATTTTGCCAACGTTATTAGCAAAAACCAGATGAATCACTCGTTATCCTCGAGCCTTCGCCTATGGCTTCTTCAGGTGTTTCTGCTTCTGGGCGTATGCTCCGCAGAAGCCCAGCAGGCCGACTATTCCAAGCTGTCGCCCCGTTTGCGCCTGATGCTGGTCGACCGGCAGAAGCCCCATGCCGTTAAATCGCGGCTGAAGAGCACCTTGCGCCAGCGCGAGCGGCATGTGTGTGCATTCATCCGGCTCACACCCGACGGTGGTGATGTGCTCGAGGCTAACCGTTGTCGCAGCCTGGCTCGTTTTGGCGACATTCACATTGCCGACATCCCTGTCAGCAGTCTCCCCGCGCTCTCCCTCGACCGACGCGTCAAGCGCATCGAGGCTGGACGTGGCACCCATGCGCTGATGGACTCCACCGCCATGCAAATCAACACGCTGCCCGTCTATGCTGGAACGGCCTTGCCTCAACCCTATACAGGCAATGGAGTGGTAATGGGGGTGATGGATATCGGCTTCGACCTCACGCATCCCACCTTCTACGACTCCTCTTGCTCGCACTACCGCATCCGTCGGCTGTGGGACCAGATTTCCCCCGACACCATCGGCAGCCCGCTCTACGTGGGGCGCGAATACACCACTGAGGAAGAGCTCCTTGCCCTTGGCCACAGCTACGACGGACTCATCCAGACCCATGGAACCCATACGGCAGGCATTGCTGCAGGCAGCGGCTACGACAGCCCTTACCGGGGCATGGCCTACGAGAGCGACCTCTGCCTGGTTGCCAACGCCACGACCAACGACAAAGAGCTCATCGACTCTGCCGACTACGAGAAATACAACTATGCCGTCGATGCGCTTGGCTTCAAATACATCTTCGACTATGCTGAGAGCATTGGCCGACCGTGCGTCATCAATTTCAGCGAGGGAAGCCTCGAAGACTTCGAGGGCAACGACCAGCTCTACTATGCCATTCTCGACAGCCTCACGGGTCCAGGACGCATCCTTGTCGCCTCGGCAGGCAACTCGGCACAGGAGCTCAACTACATGCACAAACCGGCAGGGCGGGAGAGTGCTGGCATCTTCATCGGCTCCAACACCGATGCCGCCTATGTGACACTCAAGTCGGCGCAGACGTTCGACATGCGGTACGTTCTCTATTCCTCGCAGTCGACCGACACGCTTGTGCTCTCGTCCTCCCGATACCAGCAGGCCGACTCCATCTACTGCGACTCCATCTACGTGGGCGAACATCCCTACTATTTCTATGTCGTTCCCTATCCATCGTGTTTCAACGCCGAAGAGATTTGCTACGACATCTACATGCAGACGATGGGGCGTTTCGGGCGCACGCACGAGGTGTCGCTCGAAATCGTGGGCAGCGATGCCGACGTGGAGCTCTATAAGGTGATGGGCGGACTGGAGGTGCACTCGCGCAACCCCGACCTCTGCGATGCCGACAACACCCACTGCATCCACAGCCCGTCGAGTGCACCGTCGGTCATCTGCGTGGGTGCCACGTCCTACCGCACATGGTTCACCAACTACAAGGGCGAGAAGCAGTTTTACAACCAGGGTACCAATGGGCGGCGCGGCAACTATTCGTCGGTAGGTCCCACCTTCGACGGCCGCATCAAACCCGATGTGATGGCTCCTGGCACTAACATAGTTTCTGCTTACAGCAGCTTCTATATCGAGCACAATCCCGATGCGGGCGACCTGAACAGCGACATCAGCCATTTCCCCTTCCGAGGCCGCACCTACGCCTGGAACAGCAACGCTGGAACATCCATGTCGGCGCCTGTCGTGGCTGGTGCCATCGCCTTGTGGCTCGAAGCCAACCCCCATCTCTCGCCGTCCGATGTCCTCGGCGTCATCTCGCGCACAAGCACCCACTACGACCCTTCGCTCACCTATCCCAATAACCTCTACGGCTACGGCCAAATCGATGTCTATGCCGGATTGCTCGACATCCTCGGCATCAGCGCCATACGCGAGGTGTCTGCCACGCCCTCCGAGGCACGCATCGGAGTCGACGCCGACGGCATGCTCTGCGTCTCGTTGCCACAGGCAGCCCAGAGCCCTCTCACCCTTCATCTCTATTCGTTGGACGGACGCCGCTTGGCCAGCTTCACGATGGAGCAGGGTGCTGTCGAAGGCCGCTTCCCTGTCGATGGACTGTCGCGTGGCGTCTATGCCGTGCAGCTCAGTGGCGACCGCCGCCTTGCAGGCTCCGCCCTTGTGCGCCTCCCCTGAAGCATCTTCCCTGATGCCTCTTTTCCGCCTCCTCATTTCTTGGTATTTTCCCGAAACCCCTATTTTTAGGTATTGCGTCGTTCGTGCAAAACGCTTAACTTTGCATCCGGAAACGTAAAACTTAAAAAAGGAATTGCAGAAATGAAAAAGACTATCGTGGTATATGGTTCCTCAACAGGAACATGCGAGGCAATCGCTCAGAAGATTGCCAATAAATTGGGTGTTGAATGCATCAACGTTGCCGATCTGTCCGCCGACATCGTGGCCGATGCCGAAAACCTGTTGCTGGGTACCAGCACATGGGGCGCCGGCGAGCTGCAAGACGACTGGTACGACGGCATTGATGTTCTCAAGTCGGCCGACCTTTCCGGCAAGACGGTGGCCCTCTTCGGCTGCGGCGATGCCGAATCCTATCCCGACACATTCTGCGGGGCAATGGCCGAGCTCTATCAGGCTGTCGAGTCAGCAGGCGCCACAGTCGTTGGAGCTGTCTCCACCGATGGCTACACCTTCGACGACTCCGAAGCCGTTGTCAACGGACAGTTCGTGGGATTGGCGCTCGACGATGTGAACGAGTACGACAAGACCGACGACCGTATAGCCTCGTGGCTCGAGAGCATTCAGCAGCAGTTATAATTTTTTGCGGATAGTGTTTATGGAACAGACTTTGACAACTCCTCAGCGCCCTCAGGCCGAAGCCATGCCCATCGACATGAAAGTGTTGATGAACCACATCTACGAATATAAGAAGGGTGTGCGGTCGTTGGTGCTTTTCACGTTCAACAAGCGGTATGAGCATTTCGCCCTCCATCGCCTCGAGCGCCAGGGCATCGACTACATCGTCCAGCCTGTGGGCAACAGTCGGCTCAACCTGTTCTTCGGGCGTCCCGAGTGCCTCGAAGCCATCCGCTTGATAGTCACCAAGCCGCTCAACGAGCTCTCGCCCGAAGAAGATTTCATGCTGGGCGCCATGCTCGGCTACGACATCCGAGTGCAGTGCGAACGCTATTGCCGACGCAAGTGCAGCCGCTGTTCGCTGGGCGTCTGAGCCCCGCCAGGTGCACTCATTCCCTTGAAGATGCAAAGAATTCGGTAAAATTAAAATTCATAATGTTTTTGTATAATCAGCGAAGGGTTGTCGCGACGACAGTCCTTCGTTTTTTTTAAGTGAGCGCTGACCAAAGTTTGGGAGTTCATATTTCATAGTTCATAGTTCATAATTCATAATTCATAATTCATAGTTTATATTTCATATTTCATAGTTCATAATTCATAGTTTATAGTTCATAGTTCATAGTTCATAATTCATAATTCATAATTCATAATTGAAAGCTTTTCGCCCCTATAACTTTACTTTTTTACCTTTTTACTTTTTTACCTTTAAATATTTCCTCTTTTACCTTTTTACCTTTTTACTTTTAAATATTTGCCTTCTTACCTTTTACCTTTAAATATTTCCCCTTTTACTTTTTTACTTTTTTACCTTTTTACCTTTAAAAATTCTCCCGTTCGCTTGCTATTCAAAGAAAAAATCCATATATTTGCAACCATGAAAACAACTAGAAATCCCATGTTAATCGTATTGACGCTGGCCGTCGTCATCCTGATGGTTGCCGGCATTGAGGCATGCGCCAACACCTTGAAGGCCCCCAAGGGTCGTCTGGTCTCTTATGATTTCCGTATCGGTGGCGGCATGAACCCGTTCGACCAAACTGTTTATTACCTGCGCTACGAAGGCGCCAACAAAGTGCCAACGCTCACCGTCAGCGGCGACTGCCAAGGCGAGGTCATCACCTTTGAGGTGCCTGCTGAGACCTTCGACCGCTGCGCCCAGCTTGCCGAAAAGCACAAGCTCTATCGCTCCAAAGGCTTCTACGAGTCGCACATCCAAGTCCTCGACGCCCCGTCGGCAAGCTTCTCCCTCCACTACGATGGCGATGGCGAGTGGTACTCTGGCAGCGGCGACTGGCCTAAATTCGTCAGCGAGGGTGTCTCAGCCATCAACACCTACCTCCGTTCGTTGGTGGGCGACCGCAAGGCTCCCGGGCATGTAGACCGCATCTACGGTGGCGACGACCTCCCCGGCATGTGCTGGACCGACGGCATCTCCAGCGCCACCACCACCGACTCCGACGCCAAGGAACTCAAGCTTCTCGCGCGCCGTCTGGCCATCGCCAACAAGATTCCTGGCCGTAATGTCGAGAAGCTGGAAGATGGCGACATCTCGGGCATGGGCTACAGCCGTTTCCACGACGGCGACCAGCACTACATCGTCATCCACGACTACACCTTCAGCCAGCACCGCCTCTTCTACAGCTACGATGGAAAGCCCGAGTCGATGAAGCGGATGGTGGACGAGCAGGTGAAGGCCATACGCGCTGCCAAGGTCAACGACAAAGGGCGCTACGACATTGTCAACGAGCGCTTCCTCAGCCATCCCATGATCCAGCAGCTCAAGCCCGACCAAGTGGAAAAGATGCTGAAAGACATCCGCGTCGAACCCCTCAGCGAGCATAGCAGCATGGTCCGCTATCCCGACATCGGCGAAGTGAACCGCGACCTGCTCCAGTCGGAACTCAAACGGCTCGGAAAGTCAGACGAATAGCATTTTCCCTCTTGCATATAGCGCAAGAAAGGGGAGTGAGCCAACGGCCACTCCCCCTTTTACTTTTGCCTTTTTACCTTTAAATTCCCCCTTTTACTTTTTACCTTTTTACCTTTTTACTTTTTTACCTTTAAATATCCCCCTTTTACTCTTAAAGTATTAGGCTACTCCTCTTCTTCATCGTCATGTTCTTCATCGTTTATTTCTATTTTCTCTGATTTCGAGAGCACAGGCTTCATGCCGTCCCATTTGAAGGTGTGTATGAAGTGTCCCTGTGGGCCGAATTCTGAAATTTGCAACTCCTTGCCTTCTTCTGGCAAATCATAGTAGAATTCCCTGTCTTCCGTCGTCCGGAAGCCGTCGATGATTTGTGGTTCTGGAGTAAGAGTATGCTTATTGACGTCGTAGTCGTAGAAACATACGAAATGTGTGTTGGGGTATTTGTCAGTCCCACCAAAGTATATTCCGAGCAAGCGGTGGCCGTTTGAACGTTTCCAGTAACATGCTCTCATGAATTCATGCCGTTCAACTTGTCCGTACCAATCGGTCGACACATAACCGTTCTTAGGCTTGTTGTGTACAACAATATGTCCATCGTTATATGTGTCTCGGCCAGCCACACCCTTTTTCATCGTTTTGACGGCTGCTTTCAGCAACCATGTGGGCCACTTCTTATTGAAGCAGTCAAGCATGGTGGCTAGAGAACCGTCGGGCACATTCCTCAGGGTAACATTCTCCCATTCGTTGGCTATTACTTCCAACTCTGTTGTACCGCTAAACATATCTTGACCCATCGCTGTCATGCTGGAAATCAGCGTGATAAAGGCCATCAAAAAATACTTCTTCATGAATATATCGTTTTAAGTTACGAGTGGTCAAATCGTCAAATAGTCAAATCGTCCAATCGTCAAATCGTCAAATAGTAAATTGTCCAATCGAACTCGCTTTAGCGCTTTTACAAAGCGTAGCGACTAAAAGAAATGGTCAAATAGTCAAATCGTAAATCGTAAATCGTCCAATCGAACTCGCTTTAGCGCTTTTACAAAGCGTAGCGACTAAAAGAAATGGTCCAATCGTCCAATCGTCAAATGGTCCAATCGTCCAATCGTCAAATCGTCAAATCGAACTCGCTTTAGCGCTTTTACAAAGCGTAGCGACTAAAAGAAATCGTCCAATCGTAAATGGTCAAATAGTAAATAGTCCAATCGTCAAATGGTCCAATCGTCAAATAGTAAATAGTCAAATGGTCAAATGGCTAAATCGTCAAATAGTAAATAGTCAAATAGTCAAATATTTGAGCTTTTTTACTTTTTTACTTTTTTACCTTTTTACCTTTAATTCATCTCATTTTCCTCAGCGCCTTGTCGCGTATCTGTCTCACTCGTTCGCGCTTCAGTCCCATGGCGCCGGCAATCTCCGCCATCGTCTCCTGGCTCGTGCCGATGCCGTAGTATCGGGCCACCACCTCACGCTCGCGGTCGTTCAGCACGTCCATGCGCTGCACCAGCTCCTCCGACAGTCCCTCGCGTTCAATGCTGGCGTCAGCCTGAGGCGAGCTCTTGTCCTCCAGCACGTTCTTCAGCGTGAACGTCGTCTGGCTGCCAGCCGGTATCGGGGCGTCCATCGACACCGCCTTCCCCTCCTTGCGTGCGGCAGCGTCGCCCGTTGCCTTGCACAGGTTGTTCTGCTGCTCTATGGCGGCCTCAATGCTCCTCCTGATGAAAGGTGCGGCGAACGCCACAAACCGCTTGCCACCCTCGGCTTTGAAGCGTGTGGCAGCCTTCAGCATCCCCACGTTTCCCTCGCTCACCAGGTCGTCCATCGACAGCCCCTGTCCGGCATAGCCGCGAGCCACCGCCACCACATACCTCAGGTTAGCTTCTGCCAGCTGCCCCGCAGCCTCACCGTCGCCGGCGGCAATACGCTCAGCCAGCAGCCGTTCCTCCTCGTCGCTCAGCAAGTCGCGACCACCAATATCGTTCAAGTAGATCTCAAGGTTCTTCTTCTCGTTGTTCATTGTCCTTAGGTTTTAGTTCTTTCTGCAAAGATAACGAATTCTTGCCAATTACGAATCATTTTTCCACATTTTCTTTGCCCCATCCTCATTTTTCAAAAATAATTGCTATCTTTGTCCTCAAAAGAGGCCTGAAATCATCGGCAATCCACCTAACCCTCCCCAAGGCCGAATTTACACCAGATGAGGCAGAATCTTTCTGTGGTTCACTGATGAGAACGGGAAAACCTATTGAAGCTTGATAAGATTATTTCTTTTTACATTACATAGGCAACTAATATGAGGATTTTTACACTTTTCATTTTTCTGATTTTGGGAATGACAAAAAGCTATTCCCAAGTTTTCACATTCAGCGATTTGCAGACAAACGAATTGCCGAGGACTGTCTGGAAAGTGACTGTCGACCCCAAAAAGAAACTAGTGGAATATTACATGGATGATATTAAGATGGAAAGCTTCCGCTTTTATGACTATAAGAAATACCGGACTGGCATCTCGTTTTCTATCAAACAGGGCGAGGCTGCCAAAGACTTCGAGGCTTTTGACCAAGCCAGATGTAACTCTGTATGGATATCAAGATATTTCCCTCATGTTCTATTATTGCCTTTAGGCGTTGACAAACGTTGGGTGGGCTTGAAAATGAAAGAAATTTCCGAAGTGGGACTCTGGGAGATAAAGAATCTGATGGACTACATGGAGGGGAATTCCACCTCGTCTGCAACGACCAAAACCAATACAGCAAGGACTGGCACACCGGCAACCAAGCCAGCCGCTACAACCACGAAGCCAGCTGTTGCCAAGTCGGCCACCACCTCACTCATTGCCAGCCCCGCCCTGCCCAAGAAGATGACCGAGGTGCAGATGGTGATGCATCCCTTTGGCGTGCTGAAGAAAGACTTGAAAGGCTACACTTACCGTCAGGTGGAGAAGGACCTGAAGACGCTTTACAACGACTATGTCGACGTATGGGAGGAAACCACCATCATCAATGTGTTCCGAAAAGACGGCAAGGGCTACGACATGTCCTACAAAGGTTTTATTCCCATAGCCAGTTGCATTTTCCAAGAGGGGCGCCTCTACAGCTACCAGTATGAATTCTATTTCGACCGTGATGTGCATACCAAGGAGAGTGTCGAGGCGATGGCAAAGGCATTTGTCAGCGCGCTGAAGAAGGGCGGCATCAGCCTGCCAAAGAATTTTTCAGATGATTCTTACGCTGTTAGCGGCAATTACGGCTCCAGGGGCATCATCGTCGCTGTCCACGATATCGAGGATGAGCCTTATAAGATTTGGATTAACATTTTGGTTGAACAATAAAAAAAGGATTTTGGAATGAAAAAAACAATCGTATTCTGCGCCCTGTTTGGAAATAAAAATATATCTTTGCATATGATATGCAGATAATTGGATTCTTTGGAAACCATCGACCAAAGAGGAAGTTCAGGACGTCATTGACAAATCTATCAACAGAGAAGAAAAATAGTGGGCGGCGACTGACGTAACGCCAAAACAATGTGAATTTTACAAACAATAAATAATTAGGAGAATGATAATATGCCAAAAATGTATGAATTATTACATTGCCCGTTTTGTGGGAGCACTGAAATCTCTGACCGCAAAGAAAACTTCAACTTCAGGGCAGCCTTTTGGGCTTGTTTGTTTATATACATCTGGGGTGTGCTGTTGGCTGCTTTTGCAGGAAGCAAACGATTTGTCGATGCAATGATTGCGGAAATGAATTCTCTTTCTATGAATGAAATAAACATTTTTTGTCATGAAAAAAACAATCGTATTCTGTGCCCTGTTGGCAGGGCTTTTGTCATTAGCCTCGTGTGAGAAGGCCGTGTTTGATGAACAGCAGCCAGAACGTGCGGGCGGGAAGGTGCATGTGGAATTCCGCGTGACGCAGTTCGAGGAATTACCGTTTGCCGTTGTCGACAGCGGTACGCGCTCGGTGGTCGATATTTCGCAAGTGTGTTCGCGCATTAACCTCGCTTTATTCAGCGATGGGACAAAGGTGAAGGCGGTGAACCAGATGTTTGACGACGATGGCTTCGGGCGGATTAGCCTCGACCTTACCGAAGGCGACTATCAGGTGGTCGTGATTGCTCACAGCGGTACGGGAACCGCCACCATCACCTCTCCTGAAGAGATAAAATTCCCCGACAATAAAGTCACTGACACCTTTTATTATTATGCACAGCTGTCCGTGCGAGAGGATATGGCCGTAGACATGCTGCTCAAGCGTGCTGTCGCCAAGTTCAGACTGGTCACCACCGACGCCGTGCCCTCGGGGATTCAGCAACTGAAATTCTACTATACGGGCGGCAGCAGTACCTTTGACGCCGTGAAGGGCTTTGGATGTAAAGAGTCGAGACAGACTGAATATCGCAGCATCACCGCCGACATGGTGGGCAAACCGGCACAGTTTGAGGTCTATACTTTCCCGCATGCGCAGGAAGACAAGTTGAAAATGACGGTGAGTGTGCTCGACGCATCGGGGGATGCGGTCAGCGAGCGCGTGTTTGAGGACGTGCCCGTGAAGCTCAATCAAATCACGCAATACACCGGCAGCTTCTTCCAGGAGAGCAACTCTACGAGCGCTGCCACGTTCACCTTGAAAGTTGATGACCAATGGACGCAGCAAGACTATAGTTTCTGAATGGTTTCTCTCACTCTCTCTTGACTTATGCTGAGTGTACTCCTCTCGGGCTTCCTGACCTTCGTGTCACTGAATTGCGAAAACCTCTTCGACTGTCGCCACGACACGTTGAAAAACGATACCGAGTGGCTGCCCGACGGCGACAACCACTGGACAAAGACACGCTATTGGAGGAAAGTGAACAACATAGGACAGGAGATTCTCGCTTGCGGAAGCCTCACACTGGGTGAGGGTGAAGTAGGGCAGATGCCTGACCTTGTGGCGCTATGCGAAGTGGAGAACGACTCGGTGCTCAACGACATTTGCGGCCGTTCACTTCTGCGCAACGCACGTTATAAATACGTCGCAACCGACAGCCCAGACCCGCGCGGCGTTGACGTGGCGCTGCTCTATTCGCCTTACTCCTTCCAGCTGATTTGCCATTACCCTTTGCGTGTTGCCCCCTTGCCCGACATGCATCCCACCCGCGACATCCTTTATGCCTGCGGACGGCTCATCACGGGCGATACGCTCCACGTCTATGTGGTGCATGCACCCAGTCGTTCGGGAGGTGAGCGTGTCACACGCAACCATCGATTGCAGGTGGCACGTCGGCTCACCCAGTCGATTGACTCTCTGCGCTCCGTCAGTCAGCAGGCGCTCATCGTGGTGGCGGGCGACTTCAATGACTTTGGTAGCGCTCCCAGCCTCAAGTTGCTCGAAGAGGCGGGGCTGCGGGAAGTATCGCGTGGCGCACGGGGGGAGAATGGAGCTGAAGCCACCTATCGCCATCAAGGCGAATGGAACATGCTCGACCACATTTTCGCCTCCCCCACGTTGGCCGATAGGGTGGAGGGTTGCCAAATCTTTGATGCTCCCTTTCTGCTCGAACTCGATGAAACCTACGGTGGCGTGAAGCCTCGTCGCAGTTATCTCGGCCCGCGCTATCTCGGCGGTTTCAGCGACCATTTGCCTCTTGTTGCCCGTTTCCGTTTGCGGTGAGTTGAATCAGTTTTTGGGGGAAAGAGAAAAGTTTTTTGCCCTGAGGGGTTGGGAAAACCGGAGCGAGATTGTCTTATAGGTAAAAAAGGAAAGAAAGAATGCTAAAGAGAAGTGGAACGACGACAGCACTGGACCCCGAGACAGCCATGCTGGTGAGGGACGTCTACAGCCAGCACTATGACGAGCTGCTGCGCAAGGCCTGCATCATGCTGCACGACACGGAGGATGCACGCGACGCGGTAAGCGAGGTGATGGCACGCCTGATGACTGCCGACATCCTGCCCGAGGGCGACAAGCTGCTGGCATACGTCAGGAACAGCGTGCGCCACGAGTGCCTGAACCGCCTGAAGCGGATGAGGCTGCAGGAGCGCATGCGCAGGGCGCTGCCCCTGGACGACCGCGAGGAGTGGGCGACGGGGGAGGAGCTGGAGGCTGAGGAAGAGCAGTACCGCCAGTATCAGTCGTTCGTGGACCAGGAGCTGACACCCCAGACACGCCGCGTGTTCCAGATGCACTACGGCCAGCGGATGAAGTATCGCGAGATAGCCGAGCAGGTGGGCATCAGCGAGTCGGCCGTCTACAAACACCTCTCGCAGGCTATCGTGAAACTCAAAAACAGATTCAACTCATGACAAACGATTCACCTATGGACAACCTCCCCTTGCAGACGGAGGAGAAGATGAGGCGGCTGCTGGAGATGCAGGAGCATCCCGAGCGCTACACCGACGAGGAGATCCGCCAGACGATGGCTGACGAGGAGACGCGGCAGCTGTATGAGCAGATGGTGAGGGCTGCAGACGCCGTGTATGCCGGCATGGACCTGGCGGAGGCTGACGGGACACCCGTGCGCCACAGAGGGCTGGGCACCCTGAGGAAGGTGGCTGCGGCGCTGGTGGGCGTGCTGTTGCTCTCGGGCATCGCATATGCCGCCATCAGCTATGTGCGCAACAACAGGCAGACGACACCCGCAAGGACGGTGAACACCACCGCCGTACCCCAGCACGAACCTGCCACCACGCGGATGGCAGCGCAGGACAGCACGAAGAGGGGAAGCGTGGTGTTTGAAGACAAGGAGCTGGCGGCGATGCTGGGCGAGATGGCAGCCTACTATGGCTGCGAGGTAAGCTATCGGAGCGAGGCCGTGAAGAAGGTGCGCCTGTACTTCACGTGGGACAAGGCGATGGACGTGGACGACGTGGTGGCGATGTTCAACAAGTTTGAACGCATACACATCACGCGAGAGGGACGAAGACTAACCGTGGAATAAGCACCGAGGAGAGATGAAACGTATTCTATACATGATATGCCTATGCCTGACGACGCTCGGCGCACAGGCGCAGAAGCTGACGCGCGACTATCGGAACCAGTCGCTCTCGACGGTGCTGGAAGACCTGAACAAGGCTGCCGCAGGGAGGACGCTCTACTTCATCTACGACGAGCTGGAGGACTTCACCGTGAGCTGCCACTTCAGCGACCTGACGCTGGAGGACGCCCTGCGCGAGGTGATAGGGTTCTATCCCATCAAGGTGACCCTGGACGAGGACAAGGTGTTTGTGGAGTGCACGCAGAAGGAGGACGTGAGGGTGATAGGCCGCGTGGTGGACGAGAAAGGACAGCCCATAGAATTTGCCAATATCACGTTGCTGGGCGACACCACCGCAGCAGCTGGCGGTAGCACACATTCCTCATACATCAACGGTGGCGTGAGCAACGAGAACGGCGACTTCGTGATTCCCTGCCCATCTGCCCTGACGGGAAATGGACGGGGAGAGGGCGGAACAGTGACGGTGAAGGTGTCGTATGTGGGATACAGGACCGTGAGCCGGCAGGTGAAGACGGGTCGCATAGGCACCATCACCCTCATGCCGGAGACCTACACCGTGCAGGGCGTGACCGTGAAGGGCGAGATTCCGCAATACAGAATGGTGCAGGGCGGCTTGACGGTGGACGTGCAGCACAGCATCCTGCGCGACATAGGCACTGCCGACGACCTGCTCTCGATGCTGCCGCTGGTGCAGGGTAGGGACGGCAAGTTCGAGGTGTTGGCAAAAGGCGAGCCGGAGGTGTATATCAACAACAAGAAGGTGCGCGATGCGGGCGAGCTGAAACGGCTGAAGTCGGTGGACGTGAAGTCGGTGGACGTGATTACAGCCCCTGGCGCGCAGTATAATGCCGAGGTGAATGCGGTGATACGCATCAAGACGCTGAAGACGCAGGGCGACGGACTGAGCGTGATGGCCACCAGCCAGACGTGGAAGAACAACAAATGGAACAACTATGACGACCTGACCGTGAAGTATCGCACCGGTGGGTTGGAGGCCTTTGCCACCGTGGCGCTCGACAACGGCCACTACAGCGCAGACGAGGATGTGGAGCAGGAACTGCACATCACGAAAGACCTGTTTAACGGCACCGCGGCGTTGCCCATCAGGAGCAGTTGGACGGAGATGCAGTATGAGGCTGGCGTGAGCTACGACTTCAATACGGACCACTCGGTGGGACTGAGCTTCTCGTCGCAAAAGCTGTTCTACAGCCGTTTCAAGACGGATATGACCCAGCGCTATCTGAAGAACGGTGTTTTTGACGCTGACGTACATCTGTTGACGGATATCCGTGAAAAGAACAAACCAGTGTGGGAGGCGAACTCCTACTATGTAGGCAAGGCGGGCAAAATGGGTATCGACCTGAACGCCACCGTGCTGCGCCGCGCATCGGAGAACAACAACAACCAATATGAGACGAGCCAAGAATACGGCAATCGCACCATCACCACCCGGACGACGGAGGACAACACGCTGGTAGCTGGCAAGCTGGTGCTGGACTATCCCATTTGGCAAGGAAAGCTGAGCGGTGGCTCGGAGGCGACATCGACCATCAGCCATGGCCATAACCGAAATGAGGAGAACATCATACCAGAGTCGGACAACAAGGTGTTGGAGAGGAACGTCGCCGGCTTCGCCGAATACGATATGTCGTACGGTGTCCGGTCTTCACAGTTCAGTCTGCACGCTGGTCTGCGCTATGAGCACGTGGAGACCGATTACCATTCGTTCGGCATCTCGCAATCGGAGCCCAGCCGCACGTATAACGACTGGTTCCCCAATCTGTCGGTGGGTTGGCAGAAAGGCAAGTTGGGTGCGCAGTTGAGCTACAGCAAGCGCATCACACGTCCGCCCTACAACATGCTGACTTCGATGATTGTCTATGACAGCCGCATGCTCTACGAGGGTGGAAATCCGCTGCTGCGCCCCTCGGTACGACAGAGCGTCGACCTCAACCTGACCTATTCGTGGTTGACTTTCGCTGCTGGCTATACCCGCGAGAATGACCTTTTCACTCACATCGGCAGGGTGTATGACGAGGAGAAGGAGATAGGCATCTTCCGACCAGCCAACTTCGACCATCAGGACCGCGTCTACGCCACGCTGGTGGCATCGCCGAAGCTGGGATTCTGGCAACCCAACGTCACACTGCACTACTATCAGCAGATGTTCGACGCTGAGGCATATGGAGCTCCGAAGAAGCTGAACAAGCCCGAGTTTTCGTTCGACCTGAAGAACTGGTTCATTGTCAGTCCCACGACGAAGGCTCTGCTGCAGGCAAGCTATACGGGCAGCAACCACTGGGGATTCATGTATCGAGGCAGCAACTTCGCGGTGAACGCCCGAGTGCAGAAGAGCTTCTGGAACGGTCGCCTCTCGTGTACGCTCTATGCCAACGACATCTTCCGTACCTCACGGACGAAGTTGACCACCTATTATGCCATCGGTAAGACGGCGCAAGACGTGTACACCTACACGCAGCAGGTGGGGCTGACGCTCAGCTTCAACTTCAACGCCACCCAGTCGAAGTATAAGGGCTCGGGAGCTGGCAACGACGAAAAGGGGAGGTTGTAGGGATAAAAAGTATGCCTGACCGCGCTGGCGATTTCCACCATGCAGGTCAGGCATATGTTGGTTGGGGGTAGGCATTTCAACTATGCTTCATAGCAGAGGCAATGCCATGGATGTTGTATTTTTTCACCGTGAATGCAGTTTTTAATCCTGAGCTGACGCATAATAGCTGTAAGTCATCACCAAAAGCAAATAGTAGAAATGGCTTTTATGGCATTTATACTATAGCTGGATGGTGTTCTATAAACAATTACCAAGTGACATTCATGCCCATTGCAAAACTGGCATTAGAGCTTAATGGAATCCATTCCTTTGTTGTTTTGCCTATAAGATGATCCATGCCCACATAGAATGAGAATCCACGAGGATGAATATTAAGTATCCATCCTGCACTTGTCGTAAAAGTATTAACGGCAAAATTGACGCCACCATCCAACCATTTCAGTGGAGCAATGTTGGCACACAATCGCGCTTCCGTCCAAGTGAATGGCTCTTGGAAATGAGTTGAACTAAGAAGGCCAAATTTCAGATTTCTATACGTGGGCAGTTTGTATTCCACTCCCATATTCAAAGTTGCACCCACGCCAGTAGTTCGTGAACCAACATTACCGAGGTCATTCAGATGGTAGAAATCCGCTAGCTGGTCACCATATTTGTGCGATTGTTCTTTTGGAGTGTTATTGCCATCTTCTTGAATAGATGTGTCATGAAAACCCTCGAAAATAAACTCTTTTTCTCTATTGGTAGCATAAATGTCATTACTCCAATGGATAAATCCTAAATCAAGTAAGGCTGCACTCACTTTCCAGTCTTGGTTGATGGCATATTCGCCACCTAAATCTATCGACATTCCAAGACCTCCGATGCCGCTTCCATTGACATCTACTCCGTCGACGTACTCGTAACTTCCTTTTGAGGCTGTTTTGTAATCCTTTTGTTTAGAAGTGTATTTTGCACCTTTCATGGATAAGTGAGATTGCATATCTCCATTCAGTCGCCATGTACCTTCAGGGGTAAGATTCGCCTTTAGACCTGAAACGTCTGCTGTTGCGTTAGCAATACCAAAGAGTAATTTGAATTTTGCGCCAACACGCCATTTATCATTGATTTTTCGAGCATGCCCCCAAGCGAGTTCAGTATATGCTCTCCCCATTGCATTGACATCATCAATGTCATAGTGTTCGTTTCCGGTATTGACTGCCATTTCCAAGAGTGTCTTTGGTATTCTCCCGTAGGCCATGGCTTTTGCTCTAATGCTGATATTATTATTTCCTCCCATGGCTTTAAATCCAACAGACAATAAATTAATGTCGGCAAATACTCCGAATCGATTTAATTCCTTGAAACCCTCTAACTGATTATTCAGATATGGATTGAGGAACGTGGTTTTCCTTTTATCACTTTTGTTAGGATATAACGGATTATCACGAATAACATCTCTGATTCCAAAATTACCCAAAGACTTAACGTGAAGACTACCTATCCCGGGAATGGATGCATAAGACATGGAGTCTGCCAAAGCAGGATTAGCCTGATGTCGGTAAAGGGATCCTTCGACAAAATAGGAAGAATTGAAATCCTGAGCGAAAGAAGTTTGACATCCAACAATCGTTGTAATAAATATGATTGATTTGAGAAATTTCATAATTGAATTTTTTTAAAAGAGTTTTTGTAGGCTTAATTGAAGTCACCAACTATTTGTCCGTGTTTTGTGACGGTAAGGTTCTTGATAGTGAGCGTATGCCGATAGGCGTTAAGAGGAATGCCATACATCTTATCGTCAGAAACGCCCCTAATTTTAAATGCTATCTTATCCAATCGCCGTAACATGTCGTTTGATGCTGGTTTTGCGATAACTGTTACATGAGTGGTGGTTGGATTATTTCCATCGGAAGCTGCTACCACTTGTTCGCAAACAATGCTAATCTCCGAAGGACTCATTTTGTTACCATTCAAATCTATGGCAAATCCTTCAACATTTAGGTTGGCAGGAATACGATTGATAATGTCGGCCTCAGCTTTCAGAAAACCGTCGATTTCACCATTTACTTCTTTGAAAGAAAGGTCTTTAATGGCATCGTTGATATCTTTAATTGTATCGGAATAAACAATAACGGCATCTTTACCAAAAGCTAAGGGAGCACTAAAGTTGTAATTCGAAAGAATCGAATATTCTTTTCCAAATTCTATCGTTCCTTCATAATTTTCGTCACTCATAGCCACAACATCAACAAACTCTATTTTCTTAGGTATTTTCCTAATGAGATCTGTTAAGTTTGGTACAACGATATTATTTCCATCTAAAGGTTGCCTTGAAATTGTCACTGACGATTCGTTGCTAGGAACGTAGAATGAAGGGATGTTGACAGAAGCCATTGTATTATTTTGTGCATCCTTTGAAACCATCTTTCCAGAGATGATGCCCCTCACAGGAAGATTGTTTGTAAAATGAAGGGTTATGACTGGATTGTACAAATCTGCCACAACATCCTCATCATTCAAAAATTCGGGAATACCATTTAAAGAAACAGCTCCAAGATCATCGTAATCAAAAATATATCTGACTTTACCCGTTGCTTTATTGATTATAATATCATCAAAATTTGTGAGGGTTTTTAATGTAGCTGATGTATGTGTTGTGAGTTCAGAAAAATTAATACCGTCAGGTTTGACAAGTCCCTCAAGAATGATTTCTCCCTCCACGGCGATTTCTTTTTCTGGAATAAATCTAGTTTTGTTGTTTCCATAGTCTTTCACTGTTGCGTCAATCCCCGACAAAGATGCTATGAGAGAGAGGCTTCCCGTCTTTGTTAGCACATTGTGGACCGTGAATGTGTTGTCCGATGAAATGGTTTTTATTTCACCATTATATATTATTTTATCAATTATAAGTTGCTTGGGAAAAACAAAAGTCAGTTCATCAATGGTTGAAATAAGCGCAGCAATCTGTTCTGGAAAATCTAGTTGGAACTGCAGATTACATTTTCCTTCAACACCATTTAATTCGCGCAATTCTGAAGGAACATCATTTGTTGACCATTCAAAATGAGTGAGTACTCCGCTAAAAGGAATGTTGGAAGTACTTTTTGCCCTCTTGGATACTGAGGCAGGAAGAGCTCCTTTTACATCAATTTGGATATCTTCGGAAGCTGTGTTATTACTGGCGAGAACGAGGGGTTTAATAACAGAGAATGAAGATTTCACTTCTCCATCGGTTGCAATCAACACATAATTACCGTTTTGATCAATTTCGACAAATTCGCTCTCTTGAATATTAAGGAGTTGCTCCATTTGAATATCTTCCGTAGAGTTATTCCCATATACTGTGAAATCTCGTTCGCCGCCAAGTCCTACAGTCATGTCGATGTTTGACAATTCGAAATCTTTTTCAGTACATGATGAAAGAAACATCAAACATCCTATCATTCCATAGAAAAATAAGGCTTTGCATTTTTTATTGTTTTCCATAAATTAATAGTTTTAACTAAATCATTTATAAGGTTTTTATTATGATGGGTATTACCATTTTGCAAAAGTAATTAAAGATTTTTTATTATTATAATATAATTGTCTTTTTTTTTATAACAATTTACACACATAATTTTAACGTGAGTTCAACGTAAGGCATGCAATTAGTTTACTTTAGTCAATAATGTTTCTTTATGCCATCGAACTACGACATGCAAGGTGACCTGCAGTTTGTCAGAAAAGTGGCCTCTCCGACAGTGTTAAGTATCTTCTTCGAGATTCATTTGGTGGCGTACTCCCCAATTGTATGGTGCAGATGTTGACATTCTGCAGCAGATGTTCGACTTACAGAATGTAACTGATAAAAATTGAAAGAGCGCCTTCGACAAAATCCTGTTCATTAACATTCTCAGCACCATCATCTCCTTTGTCCTCACTTGGCTGTCACAATTGATTCTGGATGCCAGGAAAGAGTTGCGAGAACATGCGCAAATCACATTCTAAGCGTTCATTCCTCTTCTATGTGGCTTAATTCCTTACTTCTTTATCGAATAAGTGATGGTCGTGACGACACGCAGCTTTTTAATATAAGGTGTGTTCTCGTCGCGATTGTCGATTTCGAACTGACCCTGTCCGGCAGTCTGGATCTCTCCCAAGCGGGCGTGGCTGGCCTCGGCAAACTGTTCGGCCGTCTTCTGCGCATTCTTGATGGCTTCGGCCATCATCTCGGGTTTCATCTGCTGGAACGAAGCATATTCGTATTCGGCGTTGCTGGTCTCGATGGCTACGCCTTGTTTCAGCAGCTCTGCCTGTTTGAAGATGGCTGTCTTCACCTGTTCCACCTTGCCAGTGGCAACGGTGATGGTGGTGGAGACGATGTAGCGGAAGTTCTTGTTGTTTTCACCCCACTCGCGAGCTTCGAGGTCGCTGATGGACGGCGGGTTGACGGTGATCTCCTTGTCGTCGATGCCGTTGAGTTTCAGGAACTTCTTGATTTTGTCGGTCTGCAGGTTGATACTCTCGTAGAGCATGGGGAGGTCGTTGCCAGTCACTTTCGTGCTGATGCTCCACGTCACCTTGTCGGCAGGCACTTCGCGCTCTGCCAATCCCTTTACGGTTACATGGCGGTCCTTGTTGGCAAAGTTGTCGATGCCAGCCTTCATGAACCACCCCAAACAAAAAATGCCTACCGCGATGACAGCGGCTGCAATGAAGCGACTTTCTTTCATATTCTTAATATTTTTAAGTTACGCAAGCTCCACTTAAGGGTTTAAAGGCTTAAAGTGGAGTGGAAGGGTCTAAAAGGTCGTATGCCTTTATTTCAACATCTATTATCTCATTCTCTAGGACTGATGTCCCTTTATGCCCTTTCACTCCCTTTATACTCTTTATGCTTCAACTTGCAAAGTTGATTGTTTTTATTATTTGGTGCAAATATAGGAAATAATTTCTAATTGTCTTTGCATTTCGGTCAAAAAAGTGTACCTTTGCAGTCCGAAAATATAGATAAAGGAAAATAGATATGTTTGAGAACCTTAGTGACAGACTAGAACGGTCGTTCAAGATACTGAAAGGTGAAGGCAAAATCACCGAGATCAACGTGGCCGAAACGCTGAAAGACGTGCGCCGCGCGCTGCTTGATGCCGACGTGAACTACAAGGTGGCGAAGGACTTCACCGACCGCGTGAAGGCGAAGGCGATGGGCATGAACGTGCTCACAGCCATCAAGCCCGGACAGCTGATGGTGAAGATTGTGCACGACGAGCTGGCTGAACTGATGGGCGGTGAGGCTGTGGAGCTGAAACTGACGAATCGCCCTGCCATCGTCTTGATGTCGGGTCTGCAAGGCTCGGGTAAGACGACGTTCAGCGGCAAGTTGGCCAACATGCTGAAGCAGAAGCAGCACAAGAAGCCGCTGTTGGTGGCTTGCGACGTGTATCGTCCGGCTGCTATCCAGCAGTTGCACGTGGTGGGCGAGCAGGTGGGTGTTCCCGTCTATAGCGAGCCTGAGAGCAAGAACGTGATTGAAATTGCCAACCACGCCATCCAGAAGGCGAAGGCCGAGGGACAGGACGTGGTGATTGTGGATACGGCTGGTCGACTGGCTGTGGACGAGGAGATGATGCAGGAGATTGAGAGTCTGAAAAATGCCATCACTCCCGACGAGACGTTGTTCGTGGTGGACTCAATGACGGGTCAGGATGCCGTGAACACGGCGAAAGAGTTCAACGACCGTTTGGACTTCGACGGCGTGGTGCTGACGAAGCTCGACGGCGACACACGTGGTGGTGCTGCACTCTCGATTCGCACCGTTGTCACAAAGCCTATCAAGTTTGTAGGAACGGGCGAGAAGATGGAGGCCATCGACGTGTTCCATCCTGCTCGTATGGCCGACCGCATCTTGGGCATGGGCGACATCGTCAGTCTGGTGGAGCGTGCTCAGGAGCAATTTGACGAGGAAGAGGCGAAACGCCTGCAGAAGAAGATTCTGAAGAACAAGTTCGACTTCGACGACTTCCTCGGTCAGATTCAGCAAATCAAGAAGATGGGCAACATCAAAGACTTGGCAGCCATGATACCGGGTGTGGGCAAGCAGTTGAAGGACATCGACATCGATGACAACGCCTTCAAGAGCATTGAAGCCATCATCCGAAGCATGACGCCCAAGGAGCGCCAGAACCCCGAGATATTGAACCAGAGCCGTCGCATGCGTATTGCCAAGGGCAGCGGTACGACTGTTCAGGAGGTGAATCGCCTGATGAAACAGTTCGACCAGATGCGCAAGATGATGAAGATGGTTACGGGCGGCGGTTTTGGCGGTATGCGCAATATGATGCGCGGTGGTCTGCCGAAAATGAACTAGATGATGGGTGATGGAACGCTTCGCTTACAGGTGTTAGCTATCACCCATCACCTTTTACCAACATCCAAATAGAATATGCAACTGATTGACGGAAAAGCTACGGCGGCTGCCATCAAGGCGGAGATTGCCGAGGAAGTGAGACAAATAGTGGCCGCGGGTGGCAAACAGCCCCATCTGGCTGCTGTACTCGTGGGGCACGACGGTGGCTCGGAAACCTATGTGAAGAACAAGGTGCTGGCCTGTGAGCAGTGCGGTTTCAAGTCGTCGCTCATCCGCTTTGAGGACGATGTGACCGAGGAGCGGCTCCTGGAGTGTGTGCATGTCTTGAACGACGATCCCGACGTGGACGGCTTCATCGTACAACTGCCGCTGCCCAAGCATATCAACGAGCAACGCATCATTGAAGCCATCGACTATCGCAAGGACGTAGACGGCTTCCACCCGATTAACGTGGGCCGTATGGCCATCGGTCTGCCGTGTTTCATCTCGGCCACACCGCTGGGAATTCTGACGCTGCTGCGCCGTTATGGCATTCAGACAAGCGGAAAGAAATGCGTGATTCTGGGTCGCTCGAACATTGTGGGAAAGCCTATGGCCCAGTTGATGATGCAGAAGCAATATGGCGATGCTACGGTGACAGTGTGTCACAGCCATTCTGCCAACTTGAAAGGCGAATGTCTGGAGGCAGACATCATCATCGCAGCCATCGGACGTCCAGACTTTGTGACAGCCGACATGGTGAAGCCGGGGGCTGTGGTGATTGACGTGGGAACAACTCGTGTGCCTGACGCCTCGCGCAAGAGCGGCTATCGGCTGAACGGCGACGTGAAGTTCGACGAGGTGGCTGACAAGTGCTCGTTTATCACACCTGTTCCGGGGGGTGTTGGTCCGATGACGATTTGTTCGTTGATGAAGAATACGTTGTCGGCAGGAAAGAAAGAGTATTACAAATGACAGCTGAAGAGTTTTATCGACTCGGAAACGAGTTCCGGAAGAAAGGCGACTGGCAGCAGGCGCTGAACAACTACATGGAGGCTATAGCCCTGGACCCTGAGAGTCCGGCGGTGGAAGCCAAGAAGATGTTGGAGGATATTCTGGACTTTTATCATAAAGACGCTTATAACCCTTAAATACAGAGATAATGGGAAAAATTAAAGGAGCCATCGTGGTGAACACTGACCGCTGCAAAGGATGCCAGCTGTGCATCGTTGCATGTCCGAAGAAGGTCATTGCGTTGGCACAAAAGAAGGTCAATGTGCATGGCTACCCCTATGTGGAGCCCGCACAGCCCGAAGAGTGCATCGGTTGCGCCTCGTGTGCCATCGTGTGCCCCGACGGATGTATTACGGTTTACAAAAAACGAATGGAGGACTAAGCAATGGAGAAGAAGGAAGTTGTATTGATGAAAGGCAATGAAGCCATTGCCCATGCAGCCATTCGTTGCGGATGTGACGGCTATTTCGGCTATCCTATTACCCCGCAGAGTGAAGTGATTGAGACGTTGGCTGAGCTGAAGCCTTGGGAAACCACAGGAATGGTGGTGTTGCAGGCTGAGAGCGAGGTGGCGTCTATCAACATGATTTACGGCGGAGCCGGTGCTGGCAAGCGCGTGATGACATCGAGCTCGTCGCCTGGTGTGGCGCTGATGCAGGAGGGTATTGCCTACATGGCTGGTGCCGAACTGCCTGGCGTGTTTGTAAACGTACAGCGCGGTGGTCCTGGACTGGGAACCATCCAACCGTCGCAGAGCGACTATTTCCAAGCAACACGCGGTGGTGGTAATGGCGACTACTATGTGATTGTGCTGGCTCCGAACTCGGTGCAGGAAATGGCTGATTTTGTTGATTTGGCCTTCGAGTTGGCTTTCAAGTATCGCAACCCTGCCATGATTCTCTCAGACGGTGTGATAGGGCAGATGATGGAAAAGGTGGTGTTGCCGCCGTTCAAGGCTCGTCGCACTGAAGAGGAAATCAAGCGCGAGTGTCCGTGGGCTACGTTTGGAAGGACGAAAGACCGCGAACCCAATGTGATTACTTCGTTGGAACTGAAGCCTGAGGTGATGGAACAGAAAAATCTGCATCTGCAGGCGAAATACCAAGAGATTCGTGATAACGAGGTGCGCTACGAGACACAGCACATGGAAGACGCCGACTATCTGATTGTTGCCTTCGGAAGTGCTGCCCGTATAGCCCAGAAGGCCATCGAGCTGGCCGAGGAGGAAGGATTGAAGGTGGGCTTGTTCCGTCCTATCACGTTGTGGCCGTTCCCCGAGAAAGAGATTGCCGCTGCCGCAAAAGGCAAGCGTGGTGTGCTTGTTGTTGAGATTAACGCCGGACAGATGGTCGAAGACGTGCGTCTCTCTGTGAATGGAGAAGAGCCTGTGGCTCATTTCGGTCGTTTGGGCGGAATTGTTCCAGAGCCCGATGAAATCGTTAAAGCATTGAAGGAGAAATTCTAATGGATAAGAATAATATCATAGCACCAGAGAATCTGGTATATCAGAAGCCGAGCTTGATGAACGATGTGACAATGCACTATTGTCCTGGTTGTTCGCACGGCGTTGTGCATAAACTCGTGGCTGAGGTTATCGAAGAAATGGGCATGGCTGAGAAGACCGTTGGCGTGTCGCCTGTGGGATGCTCCGTGTTTGCCTATCGTTATCTGGACATCGACTGGCAAGAGGCAGCTCATGGACGTGCTCCTGCTGTTGCAACAGCCATCAAGCGCTTGTGGCCCGACCGTCTTGTGTTCACTTATCAAGGTGATGGCGACTTGGCTTGTATTGGCACCGCAGAAACCATCCACGCCTTGAATCGTGGCGAAAATATCACCATGATTTTCATCAATAATGCCATTTATGGAATGACAGGTGGTCAGATGGCTCCGACAACCCTTATTGGTCAGAAGACTTCCACCTGCCCTTATGGACGCGAACCTTCTATTCACGGCTATCCGCTTAACATCACTGACCTTGCCTCTCGTCTGGAGGGTACATGCTATGTGACACGTCAGAGTGTGGAGTCGGTACCATCTATCCGTAAGGCTAAGGCTGCCATTCGCAAGGCTTTCGAGGCATCGATGGCAGGAAAAGGCTCTTCGCTGGTGGAAATCGTCTCCACGTGTAACAGCGGATGGAAGCTCTCGCCCGTCAAAGCTAACGAGTGGATGAAAGAGCATATGTTTGAGAAATATGTGAAAGGCGACTTGAAAGATTCCACGGATCTTTAATTGGAAAATAGATAATTAAAGAATTGAAGATATGAAAAAAGAGATAATTATCAGTGGCTTCGGAGGACAGGGCGTCCTCTCTATGGGAAAGATTCTGGCCTATTCTGGTCTGATGGAAGACAAGGAAGTGACATGGATGCCTGCGTATGGACCCGAGCAGCGAGGTGGTACGGCTAACGTGACAGTCATTGTCAGCGATGACGCCATTTCTTCGCCTATTCTCAGCCAATACGATGTTGCCATCGTTCTCAATCAGCCTTCGCTGGACAAGTTCCTGCCCAAAGTGAAGCCCGGTGGTTTGCTCATCTACGATGGATATGGCATCATCAACACGCCTAAACGTGACGATATCCATATTTATCAGATTGATGCCATGGACAAGGCTGCAGAGATGAAGAACTCGAAAGTCTTCAACATGATTGTTCTTGGAGGCTTGCTGAAAGTGTGTCCTATTGTCAGCACCGACGGTCTGCAGAAAGCTCTCTTCAAGACGCTGCCTGAACGCCACCACCACTTGATTCCCCTGAACATGGAGGCTGTGGAGCAAGGCATGAACATTATTCAACAACGCCAATAGGCATTTACCCCATTTTATTATACTCTATTTTTGCGAAATCAAAGCCCGGGTGCAGGCGATGGCATCCGGGCTTTTTTATAAATGAAAGATGAAAAAGACGGTTCTCTTTTTTCTGGCCTTACTTCTGTTCACGCATATGCAGGCTCAGGGACTGCCAACCGATGGCCCATTGACAGTGCGCCCTTTGCTGCAGCAACTTGGTGAGCGTCTGTTGGCTGGAAAAACGGGCAGCATCGTTGCCATCAAACCTGCCACGGGCGAGATTATCTGCCTCGTGACCAATTCTCCTGAAGGATTCAACGTGAATTTGGCTATTGCCAAACCATATGCACCAGGTTCTACGTTTAAGACGGCTCAAGCGCTTGTGATGCTGACTGAAGGAAACATCACTCCCGATATGACCATCGCTTGTGTCGATGGGTTCACCGACGGAAATATCCATGTAGGATGCCATAAACATCGTTCGCCTTTGGCGTTGGTCGATGCATTGGCCATCTCGTGTAACACCTGGTTCCTGACCACCTTCGCCAGCATGCTGAATGACAAATTCATGTACGAGACTCCTGCTGAAGCCGTCACGGTGTGGAACAATCACATGCGGAGTATGGGACTCGGTGGTCCTCTCGGTGTGGACATTCCTGGGGAGAAGGGTGGTTTGTTGGCCAACGTGAACTATCTGAACCGTCGTTACCCGAAAGGGTGGGATGGAAAGACTGTGATGTGGGCTGGAATGGGGCAGGGCGACATCACGCTCACGCCCTTGCAACTTTGCAACCTTGCGGCTGTCATTGCTAACAGAGGCTTCTATTATCCGCCTCATATTCATCAGGCAACCGATTCGCGTCCGCTTCCTCAGCGTTATTTGACTCGGCGAAACACTTCCATATCATCCGATGCCTTCCAATATGTCGTTGAAGGCATGCATCAAGCTGTAGTAAAAGGTACAGCCACATCGGTCAATACAGCCAATTATCCTGTTTGCGGGAAAACGGGGACAGTAGAGAATTCTGGAAAAGACCATTCTGCCTTTATTGCTTTTGCCCCAATGAACAATCCGCAAATTGCCATTGCTGTTTATATTGAGCACGGGGGATGGGGGGCAGACATGGCTGCGCCGATAGCCTCTCTTATTATAGAAGAATATTTGAAAGGGAAGCTATCGGTTCAATCTGAAGCTCGTGCCAAGCGTATCGCACAGAGCAAAATCGGAAAGTGAAATCTTGATAGCCGGGTAAAAATCAAAGTGGATTCCACCCCTGCGCCTTGATGACAAACTCCTGACCATCGCGGGCGATAAGCATAGCACCGAGTTCGGCTCTTGTGACATGCCCAATGAGGTGGACACCTTCCATCTGCTCGATTTTCTCGTGGTCGCCGATAGGAACGGTGAATAACAATTCGTAGTCTTCACCCCCGTTGAGTGCGCAGGTGGTGACATTCATGTTAAACTCTTCAGCCATAACGGCGGTTTGATAGTCGATGGGGATGTTCTTCTCGTAGATGCGGCAACCACAATTGCTTTGTTTGCAGATGTGCAGTAGTTCGCTGGAAAGACCGTCGCTGATATCCATCATGGACGTTGGGCGTATACCGGCTTGTTTGAGTTGTCCAATGATGTCGCCTCGTGCCTCGGGCTGCAGTTGTCTTTGAAGAAGGTATTCCTTGCCAGCAAAGTCGGGTTGGAAGTCGGGTGCTGGTTGTTGGGCACTGGCTGATGGATGCTTCTTCTGATACTCGTTGAGCATCTGGTAATAGACAGCTTTCTCGCGTTCCAACAGTTGCAACCCCATATAGGCAGCACCTAAATCACCGCTGACGCAAATCAGGTCGGTGTCATGCGCACCATTGCGATAGACGATGTCTTCGTTTCTGGCTTCACCGATGCAGGTGATGGAAATTGCAAGTCCTGTGAGCGATGTAGTGGTGTCGCCACCTACAACATCCACGTTCCATTTCTCACAGGCTTCACGCAGACCGGCGTAGAATTCTTCGAGGTCTTCCACCGTGAAGCGCTTGCTGAGAGCAACGCTCACCACCATTTGGCGTGGAGTGCCGTTCATGGCGAAAATGTCGCTGAGGTTGACCATAGCCGACTTATAGCCCAGATGGCGCATGGAGATGTATGTGAGGTCGAAGTGAATGCCTTCCATGAGCATGTCAGTTGTGACGAGCACTTCGCTTTCAGGATAGGAGAGCACGGCGCAGTCGTCGCCTACGCCATATTTCGTTGATTTGTTTTGTGGTTTTATGTCTTTGGTGAGATGGTTAATAAGACCAAATTCTCCAAGTTTTGCTATATCCATTGATTGAGTTGGTGATGGTTGTTAGGTGATGGATTCATGACCGCTTAATCATTTCGCGCATGATTTCTGTCATAATTGGCTGTGCCGTGTTGGCTGCCTTCTGCACCTCTTCATGGCTAACCTCAACGGGTGCGTCGAATCCACCTAAATCGGTAATGATGCTGACGCCAAAGGTGCGGATTCCGCAGTGATGAGCAACGATGACTTCAGGCACGGTGCTCATTCCCACGGCATCGCCTCCCAAAATACGATACATCCGATATTCTGCAGGTGTCTCGAAAGTGGGACCTTGCACGGCTACATAAACGCCATGCCGCAGCATGATGTTCTTTTCTTCGGCGATTTTGTCGGCCAGTGCTATAAGATTATGGCTATATGGCTCGTGCATATCGGGGAATCGTGGGCCTGTAGGATAGTTAGGACCATTGAGCGGGTGTTCTGGCATCATATTGATATGGTCGGTGATAATCATCACGTCTCCGATTTTGAATTCGGGATTCATGCCACCAGCAGCATTGCTCACAAAAAGCGTCTCAATGCCCAATTCATTCATCACTCTGATTGGGAATGTCACTTCGCGCATGTTGTAGCCCTCGTAGAAGTGAAACCTGCCTTGCATGGCCAAGATGTCCTTTCCACCGAGTTTTCCGAATATGAGTTTCCCGCTATGCCCTTCCACCGTCGAAACGGGGAAGTTGGGAATAGTTGCATATGGGAATTCGTAGGTGTCAGTTATTTCTGAAGCTAATTGTCCGAGGCCTGTCCCCAGAATGATGGCTATCTTTGGGTTTGTTGTCATCCTTTCCTTTAACCAGGATGCTGTTTCGGGAATTTTTGAGTACATAGCTGATGATTTTTGAATTGAAATCTTCTTCTTGTTCGAGCATGAACTTGATGTGGACGGGTAACATGTAGAGGCTATCTTTCACTTCGTTGCTCAGTCCTTCAACGGCTTCGAGGCGAACGGCGTCTTTCTCCGTTGTGATGATGATTTTGGGCGAAGCCATTGCTTCGAACGTGTCGTTGATTCGCCTGATGTCCTTCTGCTTGAAATTGTGGTGGTCGCTGAAAGCCAGCGATTGAATGTTCTCGTTGTAAGGCTGCAAGTCGAGCATCATCTGCTTGGGTGATGCGATGCCTGTGAGCAACAACACGTTTTGCTGTTGGATGGAGTCGAGCGACATGTTGGGCTTCTCGCTTGAGAATACGGGCTTCAGTGCTTCGTATTCCAAAGTCGTGAAATATAAGTCCTGATAAGGATAGAGGCTCATGGTCTTCGTGAGCACACGGAACTCCATAGGTTTCAGGTCTTTCGGACATTTCGTAATGATTACGATGTCAGCCCTCGACTTTCCTTTCATGGGTTCGCGCAGTCGGCCTGCGGGTAGTAGCTTGTCGTAGGTGATGAGTCGGTGGTAGTCCACGAGCAGCATATTGATGCCAGGTTTCACGTAGCGATGTTGGAAGGCATCGTCGAGCAGAATGACATCAACGTCGGATGTGGCGGTATCTGTTGTGAGGTTGTCGATGCCTCTGCAACGGTCTTTGTCTACAGCCACATATACTTTTGGGAACTTCCGTTTCATCTGAAACGGTTCGTCTCCAATATCAGACATCGTAGTGTCTTTGTCGGCAATGACGTATCCCTTCGTCTTACGTTTGTATCCTCGTGACAGAATGGCTACCTTCACCTTGTCTTGCAGTAGGCGGATGAGGTGCTCGGCATGCGGTGTCTTGCCCGAACCGCCCACCGTGATATTGCCAACGGCTATGACTGGTATATCGAATGCCCTGCTCTTCAGGATTCCAAAGTCGAACAGTTGGTTCCGCAACCTAACGGCTGCGCCATAGAACCAACTGAACGGCGTTAGCCATTCGTTAACTTTGATGAAGTCGCCCTCTGTTCGCATGTTTTAGTGAATGTTAAGGAAGAAAGGCAGACGTGCTTGGATGGCCGATTGCTGATTCATCGTCTTCAGCATCATGTAAGGCTCATAGTAGTCGCCCAATGTCAGACGGATTTGCTCGTCGAGATAACTTCCTGTAGTGGCATTGCTCATGAGTTGCTGGAAGAGGTCCTTCGGAGCGGGATAATCTGTTGTGTGGTATTCATCGAGCTTGGCGAGTTTGGCAGCCTTCTCCACAGCTTTTTCAAGTCCGCCCATTTCGTCAACAAGTTTAATCTTCAATGCATCTTCACCCGTAAATACATGTCCTTGTGCTATTTCTTCCACTTGCTCAACGGTCATCTTGCGTCCGTCGGCCACACGTTTGCGGAAGGTGTCGTATCCTCTTGCGATGTATTTGGTGAGCAAAGAAATTTCATCATCGTTCATAGGACGTGCCATGCTTCCCATTAGTGCAAACTTGTTGGTTTTCACTTCATCGAACTTGACACCCAGTTTCTGCGTAAGCAACTGGCTTGGGTCAGGAATTTGTCCGAAAATACCGATGCTACCCGTGAGTGTAGTAGGTTCTGCGACAATCCAGTTGGCTCCAGAACTGATATAATAACCACCAGAGGCTGCATATCCACCCATTGAAACCACAACGGGCTTCTTGGCTTTCAGCATTTCAATCTGGTGCCATATCTGTTCTGATGCGTAAGCGCTACCACCTGGTGAGTTCACGCGAATAACCACAGCCTTTACATCGTCATCGTTCATCAAGTTTTCAATGTCTTTACAGACATCTTTGGCGACAATCTGGTTGCCGCCTCCCATCAAATAGCCAGTAGCAGGATTGTCTACAATGTTTCCAAATGCGTAGTAAACAGCAATCTGTTCACCTTTATCTTTTTGTTTCACATTAGCCATGTCGGCGATGCTCAGCTGACGGATGCTCTTGTCTTCGTCGAGCTTCAAGAGTTTCTTCACTTCCTTCTTCACCTGATCGTTATAAAGCAGACCGTCAATCATTTTCTTGGCAATCAAGTCTTTTTGCTCGCTGAAGGTAATGCCACTGTCTGCATATTCGTTAAGTTTCTCAATGGTCAGTTTGCGGCTAGCGGCCACCTCTTTACAAATGTTCTGCCACAATCCGTTGATGTAGGCTTGTGTTTGCTCGCGATTGGCATCGCTCATGTGGTCTTCAGAGTACATCTCTGTGGCACTCTTATATTTGCCCACTTTGATGATTTGCATCTTCACGCCCATCTTTGCCAACAAGTCTTTCACGAAGAGAGGCTGCGAGCCAAGGCCGTGCCAGTCAAGTTCGCCCTGAGGATTCAGATACACTTTGTCTGCTATAGACGATATGTAGTATGCCCCTTGTGTGTAGGTGTCGGCGTAAGCGACAATCCATTTCCCACTTTTTTTAAAATCGGCCAATGCGCTGCGCACTTCCTGCATAGAGGCGTAGTCGGCAGAGAGTGCACCTGCCTCGATGTAGATGCCTTTCACTTTGTCATTATCCTTGGCTTTCTTTATGGCGCTAAGTGTTTCGTTCAGTCCCAACGAACTGATTGCGTTGCCTGTGAATTGTGCCAATGTGTTGTCGCCAGCCTGTTCGTCCATCGTTCCTGACAGTTTCAACACTAATACAGAATTGTCACTCACGTTTTGGGTGGCTTGTCCCGATGAAATCATTCCGACAATACTCATCACTCCCAAAATAGCCATAATAATACCGAACAAAATGAGTCCGACAATCGTGGCAAATACATACTTGAAGAAATCTTTCATAATTGTTAGAGGTTTTTTCTAATTGTTTTCTGTTCGCAAAAGTAATGAATAAAGTTGATAATCAAAAGCAGTAGGCACAAAAATATCGTCAAAAGTGTGAAAAAAAGCGCAAAATGACCAATAATCTTCATTTTTTTTATAATTTTGCAATTAATGAAACGAGCAATAATTATGGGAGCCTCATCAGGAATGGGGCTTGAAGTGGCCAAACTTTTGTTGGCTGACGGTTGGAGAATTGGCATCGCTGCTCGCCGTTTGTCAGTCCTTAATACGATGAAGGATGAGAATTTCGAAATGGTTGAAGTGGCACAAATAGATATCACCAAGGAAGATGCTCCCAACAGGTTACTCGACCTTGTAGAGCGTGTTGGTGGTGTTGATTTATACTTGCATGCTTCAGGCATTGGCAAACAAAATGCCGACCTTGATGCAGAGATTGAAATGAAGACCGTGGAAACCAATGCCACGGGGTTCACACGAATGGTGGATGCTGTCTTTCACCATATGGCAACTAACGGCGGCGGCCACATTGCTGTCATCTCGTCAATTGCTGGTACGAAAGGACTGGGACCGGCACCTTCGTATAGTGCAACGAAAGCTTTTCAAAATACATACATCCAAGCTTTGGAGCAGCTTTCGGTTAGCCGTCAGTTGGGAATCACTTTTACTGACATCCGACCAGGATTTGTTGACACGGCCTTGTTGGCCGATGGAGGACATTATCCCATGTTAATGCGACCAGAAAGTGTGGCCCGTGGCATCGTGAAAGCTGTATATGCACGTCGTCATGTGAAGGTCATCGATTTCCGTTATCGCGCATTGGTGTTTTTCTGGCGATTGATACCGCGTTTCGTATGGCGCAGACTGCGACTGGTTGGACGAACGCATTGAGGTGGGGGCATAATCAAAATTCGCAGTTGAAAAGTCAATTATAGTGGTTACTGTATAATGGAAATGTCATACCTTTGCAAAAATAGAATCTACAACTACTTCCTGAAACAAATGAAACGATTATTCTTTTTCTCGATTCTTTTGGTAGCATGTGTATTTGCTGATGCCAAAAAGAAAGTGCAGCAACAGCTTTGGCCCGATGGAAAGCCGATGGATACATGGTTTTGCGATACGGCTAAAGTGGATGTCTCAACGCTGGGGAAACGTTATGTCATCACGCAGCATGGCGTGGCCACCAACAGCTCGTTGGTGCAGACGCAAGCCATTCAAGCAGTTATCGACAAGGCTTCTCAAGAGGGTGGGGGCGTGATAGTGATACCTACAGGGACATTCACTAGCGGAAGCCTCTACTTCCGGAAAGGAACCCATCTATATCTGGAGCGTGGAGCCGTGTTGCGTGGAAGTGAGCGCATAGAGGATTTCGATATCAAGGAGACTCGCATAGAGGGACAGACTTGCAAGTATTTCACGGCATTGGTTAATGCTGACGGTCTCGATGGATTTACCATCTCCGGACAAGGCACCATTGATGGAAATGGCTATCATTATTGGCGCGAGTTTTGGATTCGTCGGCAATGGAATCCTCAGTGTACAAACAAGGATGCGCAGCGACCACGGTTGGTTTATATTTCCAACTGTAAGAACGTGACAGTGCAGGATGTGCGGTTGATTAATTCGCCATTCTGGACTAACCATGTTTACAAGAGCGACCATGTGCGCTATCTCGACCTTTATATATATTCGTCAACTGAGGGCGTTAAGGGACCCAGTACTGATGCCATCGATATTGATGCTTGTCATGACGTGATGGTGAGAGGCTGTTATATGAACGTGAACGATGATGCCGTGGTGCTGAAAGGAGGTAAGGGAACTTGGGCCGATAAGGACGAAAACAATGGTCCATGTTATAATATCTTGATTGAGAATTGCCACTACGGAACAGTTCATGGATGTCTTACGTTGGGCAGTGAGAGTCTTCATGACTGGAATGTTATTTTGCGCAATTGCCATGCTGATAATGCTTCGCGTGTCCTTTGGCTCAAGATGCGTCCAGACACGCCACAGCATTATGAATATGTGACGGTGGAGAACATTACTGGGCAGACGGGAAGTTTCCTCGTTGTTCGTCCTTGGACACAGTTCTTCCAACCTGAAGACCGTGCAGATATGCCTCTCTCGGTGTGTAACAACATCGTGATGCGCAACATACAGATGTCGTGCAAGAATTTCTTCGACGTGGGCGGTTCTGATAAATATGCTCTGCGTGATTTTACTTTCGAAAACATCGATGTGACAGATCAGAAAAAGACTTTCACACGTGACATCATCCAAAACACTGTGGTGAAGAACGTGAGAATCAATGGTGAGGAGTTTTGATTATGAGGAAATCAAGTTTGGTTATTATATTATTGTTGTGGATAACGACTGTTGCAGCACAGACGTTTGATTTTGACATGACGAAATCACAGCCAGCCTATACCGATGCATTAGGCTATGGCTACGATGTGAATGGTGTGCCTGTCAAGGGAGCCATGACACCTTTTTACTTCTCGGTAAAAGTGCCTGATGGAAATTATAAGGTAACTGTCACCCTTGGACATAAAAAGAAGCCCGCGCAAACGGTGGTTCGTGGAGAGTCGCGCCGATTGTTCATAGATAAAGTTATCACGAAGAAGGGATGTTTTGAGACTTTCAGTTTTGTTGTGAACAAGCGTTCTCCTTATATTAATGAAAAGATGAGTGTGCGCATCAAGGACCGTGAGAAAGAGTATCTGAACTGGGACGACCGACTGACGCTTGAGTTTAACGGCCCCGCACCAGCGGTAAGCCGCATCCGCATTGAGCGTGACACTACAGCAACAACCTTGTTTTTGTGCGGCAACTCGACGGTTGTCGACCAAAACGAGGAACCATGGGCATCGTGGGGACAGATGATTCCTTGTTGGTTTGACGATAGTATATGTATCAGCAATCATGCGGAGAGCGGACTAACCGCCACCTCCTTTTTGGCTCAAAACCGTTTGGAGAAAATTCTGTCAATGATGAAGTCTGGCGATTATGTGTTTTGCGAATTCGGACACAACGACCAGAAAGAGAAGGGGCCAGGTTCGGGCGCCTATTATAATTTCGCCTTTGCATTGAAGAGATTTGTCGACATTGTGCAACAGAAAGGTGGCCATCTGGTATTCGTGACGCCAACGCAGCGTCGCCAGTTCGATGAATCGGGCACACATATTCGGGAGACTCATGGCGATTATCCCGACGCCATGCGTGAGGTGGCACGTCGTGAAGGCATTCCTGTGATAGAATTGCATGATATGACGCGAACGTTTTTTGAGACTTTAGGTTTCGAAAACAGCAAACGGGCGCTTGTCCATTATCCAGCCAATACCTTTCCAGGGCAAGATAAAGCCTTGGCAGACAATACGCATTTCAATCCCTATGGTGCATACGAGGTGGCGAAGATGGTGGTGATGGGTATGAAGGCTACAGACTTGCCCGTTATCAGTCATTTACGTGCTAATTGGCAAGACTTCTCACCCGCTCACCCAGATTATTTCGAGACCTATGAGTGGTATCCATCTGTTGTCTTCGAGACGCTGAAACCTGATGGTAATTGAAAACATGAACTATAAACAGATAATCCCATGAAATTAAAAGTTTATACCATATTTGTCCTTTGTTGCCTTTTTTCTCCTATGGCATCGATACTTTATGCACAAACGGCTCAACGTTTCATGCTCACGCTTTCTCCTGATGGCAAGTCGGTACTCGACTGCTATCTGCCCGAGCAACCTTCGGGTAAGGCTATTGTAGATTGTCCTGGTGGTGGATATTCTCATCTGTCTATGCAGAACGAAGGACACGATTGGGCAGACTTTTTCAACCAACAAGGCATCGCATATTTCGTTTTGACATATAGAATGCCTAATGGCGACCGCTCAATTCCTATGTCGGATGCTTACAACGCAATGAAGACGGTTCGCGATAGTGCGCAAGTATGGCGTATCAATCCCTCTGCTGTTGGCATCATGGGCTTTTCAGCTGGTGGACATCTGGCCTCAACCGTCTGTACGCATGCCCCAGAGAATCTGCGTCCAAACTTTGCAATCCTTTTCTACCCTGTCATCTCGATGGATGAGAACGAGACGCACAAAGGCTCTGTCAACGGTTTCCTTGGTCAGCAGAAGAACGATAAGGAACTCGTCTACGAATTCTCCAATTATAATGCTGTCAAAAGCAACGAAACACCTCCCACTATTCTGATTCTTGCCAATGACGACCGCGCCGTGCCACCGCTCACCAATGCCATACCTTACTATTCTGCCATGCAACGGGCGGGAATCTCGTGCGCTCTTCATGTTTATCCTACAGGCGGCCATGGATTCGGATTTAGAGAAACTTTTCCTTATCACAACCAGATGCTCGACGAGTTGCGTGCGTGGCTTGCTCTAACGAAATAATAAGAATCGGGCGTGGTGAACATTTTCTCCCCGCCCGATTCTTTTGTTATTGATGATTTGTTATGACTGGTTCGTCGGTTATTTAACCACAACTTTCTTCACTTCCAATTGATTCTCGCTTTGCATCTTCAAGATGTAAGTTCCTTGTGGCAAAGTTTTTTTGCGAATCATCGTGGTAGCTTCAGCCTTCACACATTGGAATGTGGTTACGTGTAATCCGCTGGCTGTGAACACTTCGCAGGTAATAGGCGTGTCTGCCAATATGTCGCCTATGCCTAACGATGAGTTTTCGACAACTCTCAACACTCCCGTCTGTCCCGTCAGCCCTGAAGTGTCCCATGTAAGTCCGTCGGGCAGTTCGGGAAGGTCAAAGGTGGGCGTTCCCGTAACTGAGCCTGTAGCGGTCCACAGCGTGAACTCGTCGCCACTCTTCGGTGTGTAGTCGTTGAGCAACGTCACCTTAATCGTTCCGTTCAGGGTCAGACGTGCCGTCTGAAGTGTAGACTTCTTGATGCCGTTGAAGAGGAAGGTAACCGTTGAGCCCTTGTCGAAGCGCATGAGTTGGTTAACCTTCAACGTGCCGGGAGTTTTTTCGTTGAGATATGAGCCGCAGGGAATAACCTCTCCACCGCTTTCCACCGCCAACGAGTAAAGCAACCCTTGACCCGTCAGGCGACCTCCGTTCTTGATGGTTGTGGCGTTAGAGCCGTTGACAAGTGTCGAGAGATCGGCATTGTTGAACGACACGGTTCCTTGTTCAACGGTCAACGTGCCGTTGATTTTCCCGACATTCTGCATCATCATTCTTCCCGCGCCACGTTTCACGACTGGCGAAGTGCTCTTTCCGATGTTACCGCCATAGGCGTTTTTGCGCTCGTAGGTGACGCCTATCTCGGTATTCATGTAGAAGTCTTTGTCGTTGCTACCCAGAATCCATCGGCCTGAACCGGTCAGCGTGCCACTGCCCGTCACTTTTCCGATGACCATGTCTTTGCCTTCGTTGCTCATCATGACGTCTTGTTGCACGTTGACGGTGGCATTAGGAAGGCCCTTCGTGTTACGGTACATGAAACTGGGGTCATAGGTCTTTTTGTTCTGGCGGTTGTTTTTCCCAACATTAATAGTGCCGCTGAACTGACTCCAGTCGCCATCGAAATAGCAGCGCACACCACCCGTATAGACGTTGAATGTGCCCTCGCCCGTGAGTGTGCCCGTATAAGTGGAGCGGAATCCTCCGTAGAACGTTCCTGTTTTTCCTTTTGGAACAACGAGGTTGGCGCTGTTAGATATATTCGTGCTCTCGTTGTTGGCTGCCCAGAGTGTACCACCTTGGAACTCAACAGTCTTAGGCAGTTGGTCGATGTTGTTTGCTCCGTTGCAACTCACCGAACCGGCCTTGATAATGAGTTGCGAATAGGTGTTCGAGGCTCCCGTCGTGAGCCCGCCAGAACCTGTCTTTGTTACGGTGGAGCCACTACCAATCAAGCCCTTGTTGATGGTGAAGGAGATACCTGATGGCACATCGAGCGTGGCGTTGCCTTTGACGTAGATTCGCTGGTCGGTAATGACAGGCATGCTAACGCTGAGCGCAGCGCCGTCGTTGATGGTGATGGTCTGCTTGACATTGCCCAAAGCTCCATAGGTGATGCCCGTGTTGTTGGCCAAAGCGTTCACGGAGAGCGTACCGCCGTTGATGGTCGTAGCTCCCATGCGGTTCTCGTTGTTGACGGTCAGTCGGGCTGTACCGTTCTTTGTCAGCGTAGGTTCACCGAGAATGCTGTCGCCTTTCAGGGTGTAGGCTTTCGAACTGTTGTCGAATGTGATGGATTTCGGACTTACAGCACCTTTCACCACCACCGTTCCCGATGAGGCTTCGTCGTTGAAGACCACATCATCGCCAGCCACAGCAAACACGCTCTCCCCATCAAGTAGGAAGTTCTCTGTGACGGCAAGGTCCCAAACGTTGTTGGCGGAGGTGCCGTTCCAGACGACAGTAGTAGGCTGGCGCATTGTCTCGAGCAACAGATAGACTTTTCCGTTCTCCCAAAGCAGTTCGAAACGTCTGCCGCTGATGCCTTCAACAAGAATGTCGCTAATATCGCCAGTTATTTCGTCCACTTGTCCGATTTCGTATTTCCCATCGGCCAAATCATTCACGTTGTTGAACTCGAATATGGGTGTTTTGTATTTAGGACCATATTGCCAAGTTTTTTTCTCCACGACCATTGTCTTGGCGTTCAGTTTGTCGATGTTTTCGCCATTGACGTCAAAGACCACGCGAGAACCAAAGCCCAGTTCAAGTTTCGTAGCTGATACGCTGCCCAACTTGTCGGCTCCACCTGGCAGGATAGTGGCGTTGTAGTCAGCCTTCAGACCGCCGAGGAACTGTCCGCCATCGGAGATGAGCGTCGTATGGCGGTTCAGCCAAACAGGCGACTTCTCCATCGTGCCGTCGAACACTAAAGTGCCGTTCCACACATCGGTATTACCCGAGTGTTTCTCTACGACATTGGGCAACACCAAAACGCCCTCACCTTGTTTCACCAGTCGGGTTTCTCCGCCGAAAGCGCCGCCTTGAAGCGTTGTGGTATATGTCTCAACTTTACGTTGTGGTGACTTTGGTGTGCTGCTCACGGCTTGTTTGGCTCCTGTCCCCTGAACCCATGCTGGAGCGTTCACCGTCAGAATGTAGGGTTCGGCACCATCGGCCACGGTGATGGTTTTGTCTTCATAGCCAGAGACAAGAAGGTGTTCGTTGGTGGTTTGAATGGTTGCCCCATCGTTTACCTCCGTACGTCCACGCAATATAAGAGGTGGCGGGGCAACTGTGATTTTCTCCACGTTACCTAAGAAGAAGCTGGGGTGAGGCGGCTGGTTGTAACCCACGCATTGCCAAGCCATTGCGTTGCGGTATTGATGGTCGTGCCAAAGCGTGTAGATTCCGTATTCCGTGGGATAGTTAGTGGTATAGATGCGTAAGGCGGAATTGTCGGCAAGCCTCAACACCACTTCCTCGCGCCAGTCGCCGATGATGTCGCCCTGAGCCGAAGGGTTGCACTTCGTCCAGTTGTTGGTAATTCCATCAAAGGTGGTGATGACATTGCCGCCCCATTTGAAGATATGGCCGGGACGGTTGGCGCCATTCTTCGAGTTGAATATCTCGTCGAGCAGGTCGCCATCCCAGTAGATTCGGTTGTTCAGATTGGCGTAGCTGCCCGACATAGCGTCGCCGTTGGTGTCTACCACTTTGTCGCACGAGAGGCCAATGACACCCGACGACACGCTTCGTCCCTGTCCGCCGGGATAGAGGTCGGTGAAGTTGCCGGCCAAAGCCCTACCATCGTCTCCACCATCGCTCTTGCGATAGTAGAGCTGACCTGTAGTGGCGTTCCAATAGCTATTGCCTTGAGCGCCTTCTTGACAGGTGAACTGCTCAAGCCCCCAACGATAAGGGTCGAGGTCGCCACAATGCTGAGCATCGCCGTGCCCGAGTCCTGTGGTGGCCAGTCCGTAGCCCGTGTCGTCGAGAATCATGGAGCCGTAGACAATCTCGTCGCGTCCGTCCATATCAACGTCGGCAATGGCGAAGTTGTGGAAGCCGTTGCCAAACCAAGGAGAGCCGCCTTCGTAGCAGTTCCAACGCCAGACAACCGTCAGCTCATGCGTGGTCGGGTTCACGTCCAGCGCGCAAGCCTTGATTCTGGTGTAGCAACCGCGCCCGAGGAAGATGCTGGCCTTGCGGCCGTTGATATAGGGAGCGCCAATGTAATGTTTCTGCATGCGGTGTCCCAAGTCGCCCCATACGTTAGCGTCGCCCGTGGTCTCGTTCTTTTCGAACTGAGGTAGGGGATAGGCTTGTGGAGTCCAGTTCTGTTGCCCATTCCATCCGTAGGGCTCACCAGTTTCACCGTTCAGGTAGAGCAAGTATTCGTTGCCTGTGCCTGTGTATTCGGGGCGGTCGCTGCTGCCAAAGCCCGTGTTCATGTTGCCGATGTTGATGGTTGCACCACTTGCCGTGTGAATAATCATGTTGTCGGCGCCACGCATAATCATCTCGGCCTTTCCGTCTTGATCCCAGTCGTAGCCAACCATATCCCATTGCTCGTCGGCGCCAGCCATGAGGTTAGGCCCGAGGTCAATCCACCACAGACGTTCGCCGTTCAGCTTATAGCATTCGTAGAGGTTGAAGTCGGTTTTGTTCGAGGCCTGTCGCAAGTTGCCTTGCGAGTTGTTGCGCTTCACGATGAGTTCCACCACGCCGTCACCGTCGACATCAGCCAACGAAACATCGTTGAGCGTGTAGCCAGGGGTGGTGGTGTCGTTGCCGCTGGTGTTGCCAGCCACAGAGTTGCCGATGGTTTTGCCGGCGCGGTTCACCACGGGCTTCACCCTGACGTCCAACCAGTTGTTTGCCCACGACTTCACACTTGCCGACCGTTCTCCGACCACACCGTGCATGATGGGTTCCACCTGATATGTGCTGGTGGATGATCCGCCCGTGTCGATGAAGTTGGAGACGCTCAAGGGCTCTGCGTTCACCTTCGTTCCGTTTCGATAGAGGTTGTACTGAGTATCATAGTATTCCTCGCCAAACATTCTCCATGTGACGAGTCGTCCGCCTTCTTGTGCGGGAACGGCTACGATGCCGCGGTCGAGTGCGTCGGTTATGCGCTGAGCGCGGGCTGTAGGGGCAAGCGCAAGAAGCGCAATAGCTGCCAATAAAAGTCTTTTCATATTTAGTAGATTGAATTATCAGTTTTCCCGTTGCAAAAGTAATCATTTTCTACCGAAAAACGTGCTCTATCGCCTAATAATTTGCAAAATCATCTCAACTTTTCGATTTTTTATCATTTTACGGAAAAAAAGAAGGAAAAAGAGGTGTCGGAAACCATTACTTTTAACGTGGTTAAAAAGCAGATAATGGCCGTTGATAATTGCTTTAATTATTATGAATTTCCATTACAAAATCTTGTCAACTTTATCGTTCAATCTAGAGTGGAAATAGAGGTGAAAAAGTGATTTTTATGCTCTTTTCTCTCCACTTTTGAAGGGTGAATTTGTCACTTGTGGCTTCTGAGGGTGTCATATGTGGCATCTGACGCGCTCACTTGTGGCATCTGACGGCCTTAGATGTTATAAGTGACGGGCTCAGAAGCCACAAGTGACAAGGCGAAAGCATTGCTTTTGCAGGAGCTGAAAATGTAAGAAAAACGGAAGTTGTTGAATATCAGCGACTTCTGGAAATGTCGATTTTTTGCGTTTTTCGCACCAAAATCTTGTTTACTTCAGAAAACAGGCCGTTTTTAAGGGCTATAATTCGGAATTATCTTGACATTTTGGAGGCTTGTAAGTGCGTGCTGCTAAATGATGATGAATATGAAGTCAACATGTTTGAAGACGGCTTTGTCTCATCCTCAAAATGATGTGGCTTTTCCCATAAATGTAAAGTTTCTTCATTTTGGCGAAAAAAAGAAAGCTTTTTCTTTTGGTTCTGCCCGCGAT
Source organism: uncultured Prevotellaceae bacterium (assembly GCA_902769705.1). Classification (GTDB taxonomy): domain Bacteria; phylum Bacteroidota; class Bacteroidia; order Bacteroidales; family Bacteroidaceae; genus Prevotella. The sequence goes on along the minus strand of CACXPX010000003.1, from coordinate 63,292 downwards.
TTTGTGTAACTTTGTCGGTCGAAAATAGATGTTATGATGAAAAGATTGTTATCTGTTATGCTCTTCGTGCTCGCTTCAATGGCGATGCAAGCGAAAGGGGGAGCCCTTGAAAAAGTAATTATTACTGCCGACACAGCACTCAACGCCCAGCGCAAGGTGACGGCGCACATGAAGGTGGGCGACTATGACGGCCTGATAGGTATTAAGCTTCGCGGCAACAGTTCGCTCTCGTTCAACCAAAAGAAATACACCATAGAACTGCGCGATAGCAAGGGTGGCGATATTGAAGCTTCCCTGCTGGGTATGCCTGCCCATAGCGATTGGGTTCTGTTGGCTCCTTATAACGACGTGTCGGCCGTTCGCGACCCGTTGGCATTCCAGTTGTGGCGCGATATGGGGCATTGGGGACCTCGCACGAAGATGGTGGAACTGACGTTTAACGGCGAATACAGAGGCATCTATATTCTGTCAGAAGCAATCAAGCGTGGTGCCGAGCGCGTGAACATCTCGAAGCTGAAGAAAAGCGACGTTGAAGGGCGCGACGTGACAGGTGGCTATCTCTTGAGGATTGACACCTACGACGAAGAAGACGCCACATTCCCCTCGAAGGTGCCAGGCATCGGCCAAGGTATCATGACCAGCCAGATTACGTGGTCGTGCATCTATCCGAAGAAGAAAAAGCTGCAACCCGAACAGCTGGCGTATATCGAGAGCTACGTGGACACGGTGGAGCGGGTTATTCAGTCGGACTATTTTGCTGACCCCAAGCGCGGCTATGCCCGCTATATCGATGTTCCCTCGTTTGTCGACTATTTCATCCATACTGAGCTGAGCCTGAATGCCGACGGCTACAAACGCAGCGCCTATTTCTATAAGGAGAAGTTGCATGCTGATGGAACGGGAGGCAAGTTGGTGGCAGGGCCGGTGTGGGATTACAATCTGGCTTATGGCAACTGTAACTTCTGTAATGCTGACAATATTGAAGCGTGGTGTTTTGAGGGCGGTAACACGCAACCCACTCCTGCACTTTGGCAACGCTTGTTACAGGACCCCGCGTTCCGAAAGGCGGTGAAGGTGCGCTATAAGGAGTTGCGGAAAGGAGTGTTGAGCAACCGCGCCATCAACAAATACATCGACCAACATGCTAAGCTGTTGGCTCCTTGCGTTGACCACCACTTCGCGACCTATCCTGAGTTGTTGGTCTCTGAGGAACAGAAACAACAGATGCCTGCCCAGCAACCGTTCGGCGGCTTTGGTGGCGTTTTCCCGATGATGGGTGGTTTCTCTATGCCCGATTCAATTCCTCAGTTCCCGGGTGGTTTCCCACCGATGGGAGGATTCCCGATGCCTGAAGGCTTCTCCGCTCCTGACTCCATCCCTGGTGGTTTCAACTTCCCGCCAATGGGAATGATGGGCGGTCGGTTCCCCTTTGGAGGATTCCCCATGTCCGACTCCATCCCTCAGTTCCCAGGCGGTTTCCCGCCAATGGGTGGTTTCCCGATGCCCGAAGGCTTCTCGATGCCAGATTCCATCCCCCAGTTCCCTGGTGGTTTCCCGATGATGGGTGGCTTCGGAGGCGATGCTATCGGCTGGTTTGCGGCCTACCGCGTCAGTTCGTACGACGAGGAGATTAGGGTGTTGAAGAAGTGGCTTGCCGACCGCTTGGCGTTCCTCGACCGCAATATCGAGCGGTTTGACAAAGATTGGGAGCCGAACATACAAGAACTGAAAGAGATGAAAATGCCGTCGTTTGATGGCGGCTTCCCCTTTGCCTTTCCTTTTTAAATAAGTGTAAGGACCTGCTTGATAAGAGATTGGCTTATTGCAATCGCGAATGTAATTATTTAAGATGATTGAGAAATGAAAATGTTGTTGTCGCCTGGCCGTTTGGCGGGGAACCTGTTGTTTTGCTGGCTGTTGCTTGCCAGCGTTTTGGAAGTCCGTGCCGACGGCTTGGACTCAGTGGCTCTTCGCTTGTCAACGCTGGGTGGCGAGCAGGTTCAAGAGAAGATATATGTGCACACGGACAACGAGTGCTATTTCGTTGGCGACACGTTGTGGTATAAAGCTTACGTGTTGCGTGCCGACAATCTGCACCAAACTGATATGAGCCGCATGGCCTATGTGGAGTTGCTGTCGCCTGACGGATTGGTTGTTGAACGCCAATGCATCGTTGTGGGGAAGGGCGGCTATGCGTGTGGTCAGTTTGCGTTGACGGACTCGCTCTATTCGGGTTTTTACGAGTTGCGTGCCTATACGCGATGGATGCTGAATTTCAATGTGAGCGAGCGTGAGCATGCAAGTTTCGACCGATATTTGTTCTACAACAACGCGATGTGTAAAGACTTCTTCCGCGATTGGGACGGTTTGTTCTCTCGCGTGATTCCTGTCTATAGCAAGCCTGTGGAGGAAGGAGATTGGGGTGGCAAGTACATGTATGGCCGTCCGAAGCAGGAGATTGCACGTCCGCCAAAGGAAGAGCTGGTTGTGGACTTCTATCCTGAGGGCGGCGCATTAGTGGAAGGCTTGAAGAGTCGTGTGGCGTTTGAGATAAGGGATGAATACGGTGAACGTTTCGATTTGGAAGGCTTGCTTGATGATGGTACGAAGGTGAAGGTGATGCGCGAAGGGCGCGGCGTCTTCGATTATTTGCCCACGAAGAAACGAGGCCAGTTGACATTTGAATGGAAGGGAAAAACTCGTTCATTTGACTTGCCAAAGGCAAGAGAAAAGGGATTGGTGCTCACTCTTTCCTCTCAAAGTCCTTCTTCCTCTTCAGTTTGGACCGCTTCCCTCTCTCATTCGACGGATATGGAAGGCCAACCTGTGGGCGTTGCCGTTCTTTGTCGTGGACGTCTTGTGAGCTTCGAGAAAGTGACACTAAACGGAGGCAGACGTGAGGTGGCTCTCCCGAAAGATCTTCCTACGGGAGTGAACGATGTTCAGATCGTGGATGCGGAAGGCAATACGCTGGCCTCTCGGTTGATATTTGTGAACGGAGAAAACAGGGCGTTGCCCGTGAATGTTGACCTTGGTGGGAAAACCGACTTCATGCCGTATGAGAAAATAGGAGTGACAGTTAAATCGGAGGGAACAGAAGAAGAGAAATTGTCAGTATCTTTTTCGCTTTCCGTACACGATGCACAGACCGACGAGGCAACGTATGCAGATGGAGACATGCTGAGTGAGATGCTGCTGACGAGCGACTTAAAAGGCTTTGTGGCTCATCCTGCGTATTATTTCGAACGAGATGACGCCGAGCATCGTGCGGCGCTCGACCTGCTCATGATGGTGCAAGGTTGGCGGCGCTATAAGGCTGTTGAGCAGTTGCGCTACACTCCAGAGGTGACGTTGACCGTGGAGGGCAGCGTGAACAAGATGTTGTCGGTGCCTCTGCTCTTGCTGACCGATGTGGAAGGCTTGAACGCTCGTCAATCGGTGGCGGAGGAGATGATGGAAATGATGGAGACCATTCAGGGAGCTCAGTCGGTCGACTCTGCTCAGGGGGACGATGCTGCAGAAAAGGAATCGTCTGAGCCTGTGTATGAAGGTGAAGAAGTGTGGGATGGCGAATTGGGCGTGAATCACGGCTCGTTGCGCAAAGAAGTGCTTGTTGAGGCCGAAGTTACAACGGGAACAGAGACGGCGGGCGTTGTTCAGAAGACGCACGATGGTGGCCGTTTCCTTTTCCAGATTCCACCTTTCTATGGTAAGGCTATCCTCTTTATGAAAGCTTATCATGAAAAAGATTCGGTCAAGCGAAACATGATGTCGCGTAAGGACAAGAAGGTGATGGACGAGGAAAGTTATCCAGACTTTTATGTGAAGCGTGACCTGTTCTATCCTGTGTTCAGTCATCCTTATGATTTCTACCAGACTCATCAGCCTGTCAATGATTCTCGATTCATTCCTTCTGATAATGAGGAGTTGGAAAAGAAACCAACATCTAGCAAGTTGGAGGGCGACCACACGCTTGAGACGGTGAACGTTGAGGCCCGTCGGCGTGGACGTCGGGGCATTGACTTTACGAAGCCGGCTTTTGTGATAGATGCCTACGACCTTTATAACGAGGCAACCGACCGTGGTCTGTCGTGGGGCGTGGTGAATATGGGCACATTCCCTCCCATTGCCTGTTACACGGTGTATGGCAACATGAATCGTTATAATTCATATAATGTAAGGGCTAATCTCGACGACGGTTACACGTTCTATAAGAATTATCAAGGGATGCTTCCTGAAGTCAAGCATCGCAGTACGGCGTTTGTGTTTGATGCCTTGCATCTGCGTCGTATTCAGAATTTCCGTTTCTATACCGATTATGAACCTCGCAATGCCGACCAGCGATTGTCAGAGAGTGAAAACCGCGATGACATCACGCTGGTGTATGAGGCTGTGGCCGACGATGGAAAACGCTATACCTATCGCGACCGCCGGTATGTGTTCGATGGCTTTGCCTATCCCGAAGACTTCTACAGGCCTGACTACAGCAAGCAGCAACCTCCCGTCCCTACGGATTATCGGCGTACGCTCTATTGGAATCCGAATGCCAGGTTGGATGCTGACGGTACTTTCCACATTGATTTTTACAACAACTCACGCGAAACGAGGGTTGCGGTCAGCGTGGCTGGAATGACGGAGGATGGCAAGTTCCTGCGTTACGTCAAATGATAAGTCGCCGATGTGCTGAATACGAAAAGCCGAACATCTGGCAACTCGTTTCATGGTAGGATGCAATAAATTCATCCGTGCAATCTGTTTAACCAAGTGATAAGACATAAGAGAAAAATATAAGAATGAGAAAAGTGTTATTGAGCGCATTTGCAAGTATCTGTTGCTTGATGTCAGTCGCTCAGCCTACGATAGACTTGCGGGGAAAGTGGCAGTTCCATCAAGGGACTGCCGTTCCACCAGTTTCATATGATGATGTGGTGACCCTTCCTGGTTCTATGCTGACGAACGGGAAGGGTGACGTGGTGTCTATAAAGACGCAATGGACGGGTTCGCTTTACGATTCTTCGTTCTATTTCAACCCATACATGGAGAAGTATCGGGTGGAAGGGCAAATGAAATTCCCGTTCTTCCTCACTCCCGAAAAGCATTACGTGGGCGTCGCTTGGTATCAGAAGAAAGTTGTTGTGCCCAAGTCGTGGAAACGGCGTCGCGTTGTGTTGTTCCTCGAACGGCCGCACATTGAGACCACCGTTTACGTAAATGGTGTGGAGGTGGGGCACAGGAAGTCGCTGTCGGTGCCTCACGAATACGATCTGACTCCTCAGATTGTGTATGGCGGTGAGAATACGATTGCCATCAAAGTCTATAACGGTATTGAGAATGTTTGTGTAGGACAAGATTCGCATAGCGTGACCGACCAGACGCAAGGCAACTGGAACGGCATCATAGGACGCATGGAATTGCAGTCGCGTCCGATGGACTTTATAGAAAACATCCGTGTGTATGCTGATGTGACTCATCATAAAGCGCGCGTTCGCTTGCATTTCTCCACTCCTCTATCATCGCATTCATCTCGTCCATTGTTTTTGAAGGCTGAGTTGAAGAACAGCCGTCGGCATCATGTGGTGGAGCTAAAGAGAAGGGATAAGAGAGGGGAGATTGATGAAGGTAAATATCTAGAGGTTGAGCTCGACATGACTGATAGTTGTGAACTGTGGAGTGAGTTTAATCCTGCATATTACGAACTGACCGCAGTATATGCTGGCGACACCGTGCGCACCACGTTTGGCATGCGCGATATTAAGATTGAAGGACGCCAGTTCTATCTGAACGGTGGCCCCATCTGGATGCGTGGAACAGTTGAGAACTGTTGCTTCCCCGAAACGGGCTATCCACCTACCGACGTAGACTCGTGGCTTCGCGTGTTCCGTAAGTGCAAGGAGTATGGTCTCAATCACGTTCGCTTCCATTCTTATTGTCCGCCCGAGGCCGCTTTTGAGGCTGCCGACCAGGTGGGTATCTATCTGCAACCCGAAGGTCCGTCGTGGCCGAATCATGGCGTGAGATTGCGTCGGGGTATGAGCATCGACCAATATTTGATGGACGAATGCAAGGCAATGCTCGACCGTTACGGCAACCACCCATCGTTCACGATGATGGCAGCGGGTAATGAGCCTGCTGGTGACTGGGTTCCCTATTGTCGCGACTGGGTAGTGGCGATGCATGACTACGACTCCACGAAAGTCTATTGTGGTGCATCGGTTGGTGGCGGATGGGCATGGGACTTCGGTAGCGAATACCATGTGAAAGGTGGAGCACGCGGTCTCGAATGGGACCGCAAGGCGCCATCGTCCGATGACGACTATTCCGAAGGCATCGCCTTCCCGCGCAACTATAAGGACAAAGAGCCTAACCAGACGCCTATCATAGCCCACGAGCAAGGTCAGTGGTGTGCCTTCCCCGATTTCAAGGAGATACAGCAATATGACAACTGTGCCTATAAGGCAAAGAATTTCGAGATATTCCGCGACCTGTTGCACGACAATGGTATGGCGTCGCAAGCCGAAAAGTTCCTGCACGCAAGTGGTAAACTACAGACGTTGGCCTACAAATACGAGATGGAACGAAATCTTCGAACCCCCGACTATGCAGGCTTCCAATTGCTGTCGCTGAACGACTATAGCGGCCAGGGTACGGCACTCGTAGGTCCACTCAATGTCTTCTGGCGTGAGAAAGGCTATGTGGATGCCCGTGAGTGGTTTGAGTTTTGTTCGCCCGTTGTACCGTTGGCCCGATTCCCTAAGTTTGTTTACACCTCAAACGAGACCTTGCGCGTTCCAGTTGAGGTGTATAACGCCAGTTCGGGAGCATTGCGCGACACTCGCGTAACGTATGAGTTGAGCGACAGCCGCAATCTGTCACCTGTCGTCCGTCAACTTCTTACCCAAAAGGACATTCCCGTTGGTAAGAACAACGAAGTGGGTGAAGTTGTTTTCGCATTGGATAAATTCGATGCTCCTTGCAAGGTCACGATGACCGTGTCACTTCTTGATGCTGACGGAAAGACGGCCCAAAACCATTGGGACTTTTGGGTGTATCCTGGTTTAGAGGAGAGAGGAGAGGGGGAAGGCAACGGGGGGTGGAGCTTCGCTCGGGATGGAGAGGAGAGAAAAATGCCTTCGTTCGTGAGTGGGGAGAACCTTCTCATCACTGACACACTTGACGAAAAAGCATTGGCGGTATTGGAGAAAGGTGGCGACGTACTGTTGTGTGCAGCTGGAAAGGTGCACTACGGTAACGATGTGCGCCATACGTTCCTGCCCGTCTTCTGGAACACCAGTTGGTTCAAGATGCGGCCGCCTCACACTACGGGCGCCTACATCCAGAGCCATCATCCCGTTTTCCGCGAGTTCCCCACCGACGACTGGCAAGACCTGCAGTGGTGGGAGCTGGTGAATAGGGCGCAGGTGATGAACCTCTCGGAGTTCCCCGCTGACTACCAGCCCATCGTCCAGCCCATCGACACGTGGCATGTCAGCCGCAAGTTGGGCATGCTCATCGAGGCGCGTGTGCTGAAAGGGCGGCTTCTCATGACCACACTCGACATCACGTCCGCCCTCACTCGTCGCCCTGTTGCCCGCCAATTGCGGCAGTCTATACTCGCCTATATGCACAGTTCGGATTTCCAACCGCAAATCACGTTGCATCCCGAGACCATCACGCATCTCTTCGAGCGTACGGCACCACCGGTAAATATGTTCACCAACGACTCACCCGATGAACTGAAACCGAAAATCAATTAGAGAAAAAGGGTGACAATAGGGAACATTAAAAAGCAGAAATATAAAGATAATTGGACCTATAAATAATCAGAAAATGAAACAGAGAAGCTTATCAAGCGCAAGCCAGATGCCATCTGCTATTGTGCGGATGCTCCTCATGGGCGTCGTGTGCTTGGCATTGAGCGTTGGCACCATGTGGGCAGGAAACCCTGTGGGCAAGGCACATCCCACGGTGACCATCTTCGGCGACTCCTATTCCACCTTCGAAGGTTGGCTCACTCCCGACACAATGGAGACCTGGTACTTCAAGACGCTCGACACCCGACGCACCGATGTCTCGCGCGTCAGCCAGACGTGGTGGCATCAGGTCATCACGCGGATGGGGTGGAAACTGGAGCGTAACAACTCGTGGTCGGGTGCCACCATCTGCAACTCGGGCTATAATGATGCCGACTATACCCATCGCTCGTTCCTCACACGCATGGACAATCTGGGTTCGCCCGACGTGATTCTGCTTCTCGGAGGTACCAACGACTCATGGGCGAATGCGCCGATAGGCGAGTTCAAATATGCTGATTGGCGTCGTGCCGACCTCTATTGCTTCCGCCCAGCAATGGCTTGTCTGCTCGATGGCTTGAAGGAGCGCTATCCAACAGCCGACATATTCGTCATCTCCAACTCTGAGTTGAAAGATGAAATCACAGGCTCGATGAAGACCATTTGCAGCCACTACGGCATACAGATGATTCAACTGAAAGATATCGACAAGCAGAATGGGCATCCCAACGTGAAGGGGATGCAGCAGATTGCCGACCAGATCGTGAATGCGTTGGGTGGCAAGTGAGAAACTGATTGATTAACGTTGTGAGAATTCGCAACCGCAGTATTGCTGGTTGTAGAATCCGAATTCCTTCAACAGTTGGTTGCGGCGGTCGCTTAGCCCGCCTTTGCGCCAGTTCTGTGCCCAAAACACGGTACCAGGTACTGCCTCTTGCGCCGCCATCCCGGCGCGATTGATTTGCTCGATGCTTTTCCAACGTGATGATGCTAAGGTTGTAGTGAAATACTTCAACCCTAGCATCTTTGCTTTTCGGGCGGCCTCCACCAGCCGGAGAGTGAAGCATTGCTCGCAACGTCGCCCTCTCTCGGGCTCGTTTTCCAATCCGCAGACTGCCGCCCTCCATTGTTCGTGGTTGTAGTCGCCGTCAATCCATTGCAGCTCCAGACTCTCGGCGTGGCGTTTGCTCTCTTCTTTCCTGATTTCGTATTCCTCGCGCGGATAGATGTTCGGATTGAAGTAGAAAATCGTCGGGCGCACTCCGTTGGCCATCATCCATTCGACAATGGCCGACGAACAGGGCGCACAGCAAGCATGCAGCAGCACCTGCTGAGCATCTTCGGGCTTCTCAATGGGCGGTTTCTTCATTATTTGGCGAATCCGATGGGATGGTTGAGAACGATGAACTGGTTCTCGTCGAAACCGAATTCTTTTTGTAGGGCATCCTTGTCCATCATAGCGCGTGCAACGGTGCCCATGCCGAGTGCTGTGCAGGCCAGATAGATGTTCTGCGACACGTAGCCCGCATCGCAATAAGCAAAGTCGCGGCTCGGGCGGCGTGCGTTCTTCTGGTCGCTCACGAGCAGTAATGTGACGGGTGCTTCCTTCACCGATGTCTGACCACCAGCAATGATGGCACGAAGGTCTTTGTCCAGCACTTTCACGAGGGCGTTCCCCTTGGCGTCGTAGAGCCATGCGCCGTCAGCGCGGCAGACGTAGACCTTGATGTCCTGCATGTTCATTGCCGTAGGATTGGTCAACTTCCCTGACTCGGGACGGTTGATGCCACAAGCGGCCCACAGGATGATTGACAGTTGTTCGTCCGACAGTTGGCTCGGCACGAATTCACGAATCGACTGGCGCATCTTCAGCGCGTCCATCAGCGTCATCTTCGTCAACTTTGCGGGTTGTGGTGCAGGCAGTTGTTTTCTCTCTTGTGCGGTGGCTGCGATGCACATCAGTGCCACAACAGCCGAAATAATGGTTCTTTTCATTTTTCTTGTGATAAATAATTAGTTGATACGTGTTGGTTGTTCATTCTTAATTGTTTCACAAAGGTAAGGCTTTTTGTTCAATCCGCCAAACGATTAACAATCTTTAGAGGGTGCCCTCCATTTCCAACAGCCATCGTTTCTTCTCCACTCCAGCCGCATAGCCTGTCAGACTTCCGTCTGCCCCTATGACGCGATGGCAGGGGACGATGAGCCCGATGGGGTTGTGTCCTACAGCACCGCCCACAGCCTGAGCCGACATCGTCGTGCGTCCTTGCTCGCATGCTATACGGCGTGCGAGTTCACCGTAAGTCGTTGTCTGCCCGAAGGGAATGTCCAGCAACATCTGCCAAACGGCCAGCCGGAAGGGTGAGCCGTTGAGATGGAGTGGGGGCGTGAACGATGGTTGGCGTCCTGTGAAATAGACGTCGAGCCATTCTTTTGTCTGTTCGAAAATGGGACAAAAGCTTATTGTATCGAATTTGGCTTTTTGCCCGACCGTCATTTCTGGCAGAGGGGACGAGGCGGTCTGTCCAAAGTATTTCTGCCTGTCGAACCATAGGCCGACCAAACCATCTTCATCGCAAGCCATCGTGATGCCGCCGAGTGGGCTCTCGTAGTGTGCGAAGTTTGCTTTGTTTTGTTTCATATGGCAAAGATACTGATTATTGAAGACATATCCAAGTTTTGTTCTGCAATCTTTTGTTTTATCTTTAACATAAATCTAATAGCCAACCCAAAAGGTTTTCTTGTCACTCCTTTTGGGCGGGAGATAGAAGCGATTTGTAAAATTAATTCCGAATTTTGACCCCTAAAAACAGGCCATTGTTTAGAGCGAACGGGAGATTGGCCGAAAAAACGCAAAAAATCGATATTTTTGCAAGTCGTTGATAATCAACATTTTCCGTTTTTCTTACATTTTTACACCCTGCCAAAACGATGCTTTTCGATTGTCAAAGCTATGCTTTGAGCCTCTCACTTGTGGCAAATGAGCGCCTCAGATGCCACAAATGACAAGGTCAAAGGCCACAAATGACAACCTCAAAAGCCACAAGTGACAAATCCACTCTTCAAAAGTGGAGGGAAAAGAGCATGAAAATCGCTTTTTCACCCTTATTTCCACTCTAGATTGAATGATGCACTTGACAAGGTTTTGTAAAATAAATTAGGAAAAATAAATACACTTTTTTTCTATGCTTCTTGTACATGTACAAAGGTGTTCTATTATTAGAATAGTTCTATAAGTTAGGCGTGATTTCCTAAAATAAAGTGTTGTGATTTGCTGAAAAATTAGTATCTTTGCATCATCGGCAACAGCCACCTTCATCAGCACCAAGAAGAAAGATGCGTTGTGATTTGCTTAAAAATTAGTATCTTTGCATCATCGGCAACAGCTCAACGGCTCAGCGGAATAAATACCCATCAGTTGTGATTTGCTTAAAAATTAGTATCTTTGCATCATCGGCAACAGCACAACGAATGGAAGAAATTAATAACTCACTGTTGTGATTTGCTTAAAAATTAGTATCTTTGCATCATCGGCAACAGCTTCGAAACGAGCAACAAGTCACGACAGCGCGTTGTGATTTGCTGAAAAATTAGTATCTTTGCATCATCAGCAACAGCAGCCAGACAAAGGACGACAGCTACGAGGGGTTGTGATTTGCTTAAAAATTTGTATCTTTGCATCATCAGCAACAGCGCAAATTTCTCCAATATCTATGACTACGGGTTGTGATTTGCTTAAAAATTAGTATCTTTGCATCATCAGCAACAGCACATCTATAGTATCCGTATATCTTATCTTTGTTGTGATTTGCTTAAAAATTAGTATCTTTGCATCATCGGCAACAGCCAAGCTGCTCAATAGGAACAGCGAACCACTGTTGTGATTTGCTTAAAAATTAGTATCTTTGCATCATCGGCAACAGCGAAGAACTCCAAAGAGACTTACGTCTGTTGGTTGTGATTTGCTTAAAAATTAGTATCTTTGCATCATCAGCAACAGTGAAAGGCTTCGAGGTGAAAGTTGTGAGCCAGTTGTGATTTGCTTAAAAATTAGTATCTTTGCATCATCGGCAACAGCTCGACTCCTTCTCGCTGCCTATCAGGATCTGTTGTGATTTGCTTAAAAATTAGTATCTTTGCATCATCAGCAACAGCACAACGAATGGAAGAAATTAATAACTCACTGTTGTGATTTGCTTAAAAATTAGTATCTTTGCATCATCAACAACAGTTGTAGGGGGTGTACCAAGAAGGGCCGTCGAGTTGTGATTTGCTTAAAAATTAGTATCTTTGCATCATCAGCAACAGCGTTAGGATGAAAGGAACGTGCACCTAGTGGTTGTGATTTGCTTAAAAATTAGTATCTTTGCATCATCAGCAACAGCCATATATGCATGCATCTTGTTTCTGCCTCAGTGCATTGGGAGAGCACTGCTGCTTGGTTCTTGATTTTGTGTTGAATTGTTTGCTGCCATAATTGTTTTCGCAAAGGTTGTGATGCATCAAGTTGGTTGCGGAAGCGTTCATTCTGAGTGGTGTTACCAACTAATGGAAGCAAAAGACCCACGGGCATAGAACGGGAATCGCAAGTGATGACAGCACAATTATTCTCCAATAATGCTTCGAGCGCACCCGAAGTGATGGTTATCTGCTTGTGGTCGAGCACCACCACTCCGATATCTTCGATGGGACGTGTCACCTCAGCAGATTTCTTGAAATCTTCTGTGAGGTTAGCTGCCCTTTCTACCTCTGGTAGTTTGATAACCAATTGTGAATCACGTAGTGAGAGATAGGCGGGATTGCTGAAACATAGAGTTTTCTTAATCATAGATTAATATTCACCTATGGCAACAATAGCACCAATATGGTTGACACGTACTTTTATGGCTCCTTCTAGTTTTTTTACACTCCTTATACTCTTCCATGTTGTATCTTTAAGTTCATTTTGTTCTTCAACATTGGTTTCTAAATGGTGCCTGAAAACATAGAATGAACTTGAAAACTTTTGAACTCGGAAAAGATTAGGGCTAATAAGTGTATAGTTGTTTGGGTCCATCATATCAATATCAGAAGGATTGAATCCCGTCTTTTCATTTGGAAAAACGAAATATTCATTTTGCTTCATGGAGAACAGGAATTTCCAGCCTTCATCTCTTTTGTAATTCTTATCAACGATAGGTAGTCCCAACAATGCGCTTGCGGTTGCTTCGAAGAATGAAACTACATGTTCGTGCCAGTTTCCTTCGGCGTCAACAAAGATGGCAACATGATGGTTGCTAGCTGTGTTAACATAGTCGGTAGGAATAGCTTTTCCTTCTTTGTCTTTCAGAATGTTCCCCCAAAGGTCTCTCTTCATATGCAAGGGGACTGACGTTTCTGTAGAAACCTTTGCTTTGATTTTAACCCTCTTAATAGAAATTCCTTTCTCCTTGTTCAGCCAAATGGGATTGTCGTCAAGGTTAGAGAAAGCCTTAGCGGCAACACCTCTAAACTCGTCAAGTCTTTGTTGTAGAATTTCGCGTACCCTTCTATCTATCACTTTGTCTATCTTCAAGTCTTTGTCGACAGCCTTCTTGATGGTAAAGACATCTATTATCTTATAGAGTTTCACTTTCAGAGGAACACAATGTGAATGTTCTGCGTTGAGCCAAATGGGATTTTTGTCTAAACTGTTCTTTCCTGTGAATGCTTTCTTGGGGTCATTGTCAAATGCGGAAAGACGTTCTAACAGGGCTTGGCGGTATTTCTGATTGGATACGCGTAATATGGTTTCTTCGGTAAATTTGCCATCCACATTCTTGTATTCTGCTTCGAAGTTGCAAATCTTTCCATATACAGTTTCATTATGCAATGCACCGCGTGGAGTCAACTGTACTTTCAACTGATGTCCGTCTTTGTTTTTTGCCTTGTTGATGTTCTTCGTAGTAACTTTGTTTTTGGCCTTAACGGAAACAAGGACACTTTCGAGATGCTTCCGTGCTTCGGCTCTGAACTCGTTTAATGGCATTGGTGCATTGAAGACAAGTTTGTGGCCTTTTTCGTCACGATGTAGTTCTTTCTGTTCAATGCCGTAAATGCTGCCCGATTTGTCGCTACGTGCATTCAAGTTACTCAGGTATTGGACAATGCTTCGCTTTGTGAAGGCAATTGTTAGTGCATCCATTGCATGATGGCGGTGATCGTTTCGTTTTGTCCAATCTTTGATGCGTTTTACTATATTACCATTCTTGTCTGTATAACTATCTGTCATGCCTAGCGCATCGTATTTTTCCCAATTCAGTTCTTGCATGAGATTGACCAGTTGCCAATCTTCACGCAAACGGTTGGTAACGGCACCTGTGGTTGTGACAACGAACGGAACCAACTCTTCTAAAATCTCACAGGCTTTTCTTGCTATATACTGTGAATCGCGCAAATCTCGTTCCAAAAAGTCGGATGGTATGTCAGATTCTTTCATAAGGAGGTTGTTGCGCTTTGTCTTTGAAATCGCTTTTTGCACATACAAGTCTTCTATGCGGCTTTCGTATTCAGCTAGATAGTCATCATCATATTTGCCTGCGATGTAGTCGTAAGCGGTAAGGTCTCCCTTTTCGATGTTGATGTCGCGTACTTCAAGAGTCTTATTGGAAAACGAGTCATCGAAAAGGCGGGCTTTAGGTATGATGTGCTCAATATCAAACCGTTTACTGAAGAGTTCTTCTCGTGGGATATAGGTATTAGAGTAGAGGGTTTTGAATCCATTCGGTTTCAGTTCGTTATAAAGTTTAAGGCGAAGGATGTCGTTTTTGGTGACATGTTTGATGCCGAATTCTTCTTCTAACTCTTTGCGTAGTTTCTCACTTTCTGTTGTGTTTTTTCTGATGGCTGCGTCTAATAACTGACGTTCTTCTTGGCTCTTTTTCAATTCCCGAGCCATCTCAATTCTTATTTCATCGGGCTTTCCATAAGTCGCTACAATCTCGTTCACTACATTTATCATCTGGTTAAGGATTTTCTCAACCACTGGATTGCGAAGGCTGTTGCGTTTGATAGAGTCTATATGTGACTTGTATTCCTTGTTGGCCAAATCATCTTTTGTTAAAGAACGGGTAGAGTGGTTGTAGCCAGCCATATTGCAGGCTTCACTATATTCGTAGCCTTTCATCATATGGGGGAGAACTTTACGAATGGCTTTTGCGCTGAGGCTTCCATAGTCGAGTGGCATTGAAACGTTAGCAAGTATAGTAGCATATTCTTTATCAAAGCCACAGATTTCCTGAATCTTATTGTACAAGGCTTCGTTGCCTGTTGTGGAATTGTCGCCTGAATAGGAATAAAGCAGATGCCACAAGCGGAAGGCTGGTTGTTGCTCAAATGCTTTGCCTTCAAGCAAAGGATTGAATGTGAGGAAGTCGGTCTTATAGCCTAATCCTGTGAAGATTTCAGAAGTGATTGACATTACTTCATCTGCCGGCATCTTGGTAAAGTCATATTCTCCATTACCTGTCGAACTGATAATGTCTTGAAAGGATTTGAAAAGAGCTGCCATTGTCTTGTTTCCCTCCACCTCTTTATAGTTGAGGTCAAGATTGTTGGGATTCTCGAACAATAGCTTAAGAATCTCCTTTTTGCTCATTTTCTCCTTGATAGACAGTTCTTTGTATAAAATGTCCTTTTCTTCTTGGTCTAAAAAGCGTTGCAAGGATTCCACTTGTGTGTCCTCAAATAAAGATGGTTGGTCTTTGTCTTTCTTGATTCTTTTCCGTTTATGGCCAACTACAGAAACTTGGATGTTATTCAGTATTTGCCAGATTTTGAAACATTGGAATAATGGTGAGGACTTGGGGCATACTTTGCAACCCGTCATGATTGTCTTTTTCTTACCATCAACGAGAATTTCTCTTTCTTCGTGTTCAAGTTCGCAATAGTTGACCAGATTCTTACAACTCTTCAAATCACGTTGGTAGAAAATGATAATGTCGCGTATCTCTTTCTTTAACTCGGGAGTGAGTTCAGGGTGATATTGTTTTTGTTTTTCCCATATAGCCTCAAATTCGTCCATATAATCTTGACGATAAAAGATGATATTCTTGAGGCTGGCGTTAGGATTCTCATTCAGGCGTTGCATTAAGTATTGCCCTATAGTTTGGTGATTGAAATAGAGTTCTTTGCTTCTATCGCTAATCATAGCCAAGCGTTTGCTGGAGTTGTTGATAGCGCCATTAATGTCAGCAAGGATGTAAGCCACCTCTTCAATTCCCATTTTATATCGCAAAGCATCAGCTCGCCAAATAAGTGATTGGAGATATCCTTCTTTTCCGCTATTTTTGGCTGTACTGATGTTATGGACAGCATAAAATGCTCCTGATGTTTGTGTCTTGTTGAATCCATGTAGGGAATGCTTGAAGTCATCGGTCAATATGTCGGGATAAAAAGCGGATTGTATATCCCAGACTTTGTCAAACTCTGCTTGAAGGTCTGAACGATAGAAAGTAGGGCGATTCCTCTTTCCGTTCTGTGACAATTCAAGAAGCAGTTGCCCTGGAGTGAGGTTTTCTTCATAGAGCCTCTTAGCGATTTCCATGCCATCGATGAGTTCGCCTTCTTCTCCATCTTTCACCTTGCGACAGCTCTTGTAACCGCGTTTTTTGTTAATCATCAGCAATACTTTTGCTAATTCTTCCAATGAGATTTCTTCTGTGACTGCCTTTGCTCTTGCTCTGTATGTACTTAAGGTTGAGTAGTTGCCTTGTTCAAATAATGGAGTTTCCTTTGTTATAAGGTTGTATTGACAAAGACATTCTATGAGATTCGTTCTGCGTAACTTGTATCGTTGAAGATTACGATGCATACTACGCTTTGCGCGTCTGTCTGCATTGGTAGTGATAGATTTTCCTTTCTCATAGTTAGTCTTTTCGTCAACGGTCAATGGGTTTACTCTGACACCAAGTCTAATGATAGATGATGCTTCATTATCATTTTCTTTTTCATTGACAATTGCCCAACCAATGCTGGTTGTGCCCAAGTCGAGACCTAATATCTTTTTCATGTTAATGGGTTTTAGTTATTTTGCCACAAATATATAAATTTCTTTTGAAACCTTTGGAACTTTCATGAAAAAACTTTATCTTTGCATCACTAATTTTAAGCAAATCACAATAAGGATTATTCCGTTGTGAAAACATTAGGTCCTGAGTCCATCGTCCTTCAACGGTGGACTTCTTTTTATTTAATAAATGTGTATATTGGTGTGCCATTCTGTCAGTCTGACATGTTTGGCACGTTTTTCGTAGAAAAGAGGGCGGGAGGAGGAATATTTAGATTAAAGATGAAAGATTAAACATTAAATATAAATTATTAAATTCATCAATCATGAACATTAAACCATTAGCAGACCGTGTGTTGGTGGCACCAGCACCGGCAGAAGAGAAGGTTGGCGGAATCATCATCCCCGACACAGCAAAAGAGAAACCCCTGCGCGGTAAGATCGTGGCAGCTGGATGTGGTACAAAAGACGAGGAAATGGTCTTGAAAGAGGGCGACGAGGTGCTCTATGGCAAATATGCAGGCACCGAGATTGAACTCGACGGCGAGAAGTTCCTCATCATGCGTCAGAGCGATGTCTTAGCGGTTATTGGATAATAACCGAATATGACAATTGGACAATTTCACAATTAAATAGTAAAGTAGTAAATAGTCAAATAGAAAAATTAAATCATGGCAAAAGATATTAAATTCGATATGGATGCCCGCGACCTCTTGAAGAAGGGTGTCGACCAGTTGGCAAATGCAGTGAAGGTGACGCTTGGCCCTAAAGGCCGTAACGTGGTTATTGAAAAGAAGTTTGGTGCTCCCCAGATTACCAAGGACGGTGTGACCGTAGCCAAGGAAATCGAGTTGGAGGACAAGTTTGAGAACACTGGCGCACAGCTCGTGAAGAGCGTGGCTTCGAAGACTGGCGACGACGCTGGTGACGGAACAACGACCGCTACCATTCTGGCTCAGTCCATCATCACCGAGGGTTTGAAGAATGTTACCGCTGGTGCCAATCCTATGGACTTGAAGCGTGGTGTTGACAAGGCTGTGAAGGCTGTTACTGACTTCATTGCCAAGAGTGCAGAGAAGGTGGACGACAACTACGACAAGATTGAGCAGGTGGCTACGGTGAGTGCCAACAACGATCCCGAGATTGGTAAACTGCTGGCTGACGCTATGCGCAAGGTGTCGAAGGACGGTGTGATTACCATTGAGGAGTCGAAGAGCCGCGACACACACATCGGTGTGGTTGAGGGTATGCAGTTCGACCGTGGTTATCTTTCAGCTTACTTCATCACCGACAGCGACAAGATGGAGTGCGTGATGGAGAATCCGTATATCCTGATTTACGACAAGAAGATTTCTAACATCAAGGATTTCCTGCCTATTCTGCAGCCTGCAGCCGAGAGTGGACGTCCGTTGCTCGTGATTGCTGAGGATGTGGACTCTGAGGCTCTTACCACACTCGTGGTGAACCGTCTGCGCGGTGGTTTGAAGATTTGCGCCGTGAAGGCTCCTGGCTTTGGCGACCGCCGCAAGGCTATGCTCGAAGACATTGCCGTGCTGACTGGTGGTACTGTTATCAGCGAGGAGAAAGGTTTGAAACTGGAACAGGCTACACTCGAGATGTTGGGTACTTGTGACAAAGTGACTGTTGACAAGGACAATACGACTATCGTCAATGGAGCTGGCCAGAAGGAGGCCATCAAGGACCGTGTGGCTCAGATTAAGAACGAGATTCAGAATACGAAGAGTCAGTACGACAAGGAGAAACTGCAGGAGCGTCTCGCCAAATTGGCAGGTGGTGTGGCAGTGCTTTATGTCGGTGCTAACTCTGAGGTTGAAATGAAGGAGAAGAAAGACCGCGTTGACGATGCACTCTGCGCTACTCGTGCTGCCATCGAGGAAGGTGTCGTAGCTGGTGGTGGTACAACCTACATCCGTGCCATCGAAGCTTTGGCCGGCCTGAAGGGTGACAATGCCGACGAGCAGACTGGTATCAACATCGTTGAGCGTGCCATCGAAGAGCCGCTTCGCCAGATTGCCATCAACGGCGGTGGCGAAGGTGCTGTGGTCGTTCAGAAGGTGCGCGAGGGTAAGGGTGACTTCGGTTACAATGCCCGTCTCGACAAATATGAAGACCTGCGTGAGGCTGGTGTGATTGATCCGGCAAAGGTTGCCCGTGTGGCTCTTGAGAATGCCGCTTCGATTGCAGGCATGTTCCTCACCACCGAATGCCTCATCGTTGACAAGCCCGAGAAGGAGCCTGCTATGCCGATGGGCGGTGCACCAGGAATGGGTGGCATGATGTAAACCGTTAAGTGGCTGAATTGCAAACTATACAAAGCAAAATGGGGGTGGCGAAATCGGCCATCCCCATTTTTTTCATGTTTTACTACGGATTTGTAAAAAAATAGATGAAAATATTTGCTCAATTATAGAAAAATGTCTACCTTTGTAACGAAATTAGAAGAATATCGGATGTTTCGTATGCAAAGCGACTCCGAAAGAGATATTTTTTGATTTGTTTTAGTAGATTAGTTTTTAAGTAGTTTGTTTTTGAAAATCGGTTGTCGTGAGACATCCGATTTTTTTTGTTATCTCCATTTTAATTATTATCTTTGCAGTCATGAAACAACTCATTGAACTTTATCGCAATTGGAGTGGGGCTGAGCCTGCTCGTGTGGAACGTCTGGCTGGCGCTGGTAGTAATCGCGAATATTATCGTTTTTACAGCTCGGACAGCATTGCTGCACAAGAGGACAATGGTGTACCTGCCACTGTGATTGGTGTGGTGGGTACGAGTCGCGACGAGAATCATGCATTCATCTATCTGACACACCACTTCACTCAACGTCAGTTGCCTGTTCCCGAGATATTGGCTGTCAGCAGCGACGAGGTCAGGTATCTGCAAACAGACTTGGGGGCACTGTCGCTTTTCGATGCTATTCGTGGTGGACGCGAGGCTGGCGGTCGATATAATCAAAGGGAAAAGCAATTGTTGGTAGACACCATTAGGGCCTTGCCCAACATCCAGATTCGTGGGGCGCGTGGATTGGAGTGGGAGAATTGTTACCCGCAACCAGAGTTCGATCAAGATGGCGTGCTTTTCGATTTGAACTATTTCAAATACTGCTTCTTGAAAGCCACAGAACTGGATTTCCATGAACTCAAACTGGAGGCCAACTTCAGAATGTTTGCCAAGGACCTTACGGCAGAAAAGAGCGAGAGTTTCCTTTATCGTGATTTTCAGGCACGCAATGTGATGCTGGTTCCGACATCCGACGGGCAGCGTCTTGAACCTTTCTTTATTGATTATCAAGGTGGACGGCGCGGTCCTTTCTATTATGACTTGGCGTCTTTCTTATGGCAGGCATCAGCCAAATATCCCCAAAAACTACGCCGCGAATTGATTTATGAGTATTATGATTCGCTGAAGAACTATACTGAAGTTCCATCTGAACGCCATTTCGTGGGACGTTTGAGCCTGTTTGTCTTGTTCCGCATCTTGCAAGTGCTGGGTGCATACGGCTTTAGAGGGTATTTTGAACGCAAGAAACACTTCCTCGACAGCATTCCTCCTGCGATGGACAATCTGCGGGGGCTGTTGCAGATGAATCCTGACATATTCCCTTATCCCTACATGATGGATATGCTCAAACGACTGACGGAGTTGCCGCAGTTTGCGCATATTGAAGAACCTGCCATCAACAGGGCTGACGGCTATAAGACCACAGACTCGAACATCTATAAGACGCATCCTCAAGACGGTCCTGCAACTTTTTCAAAATACGATGGCAAGGGCCCGTTGGTGGTGCGGGTGTATAGTTTCTCTTATCGCAAGGGGATTCCTGAAGACGAGAGCGGAAATGGGGGAGGGTACGTGTTTGACTGCCGTTCGACGCACAATCCAGGGCGCTATGAACCTTACAAAAAGCTAACGGGGCTCGATGAACCTGTCATCCGTTTCTTGGAGGACGATGGCGAGATACTGACATTCTTGGATAATGTCTATGAGTTGGCTGATGTTCATGTGGCCCGTTACATCCAACGTGGCTTCACATCGCTGATGTTCTCGTTTGGTTGCACGGGCGGACAGCATCGTAGTGTCTATAGCGCACAGCATCTGGCAGAGCACATTCATGAGAAATTCGGTGTGGAAGTGCGTATCTGCCATCGTGAACAGAACATCACCCAGACGCTTGAAGCAAAATAAAAAAGCACATAAAAATAGTCGTCACTCCTTTCGTATACTGCTTTCAGTATTTGATGGAGTGACGACTATTTTTATTCGTCAATTATTAGAAGCCTATCTGGCCATTCCAATTGAGATACCAATTGCGCTGGTCTGAGAGGTCTTTCTTAATCTCACTGCGCATAGTTGCGCTATTCTCCTTACCACGACGTGCATAAATCTTCTCGGCAAGGAACTGCCCAGGATTTGGCTGACGGTAAGCGAAGCGCATGATGTCGTAGAAACGTGTGCCTTCGAAGGCCAGTTCCAAACCACATTCATTGAGCAGCAAACTATCGACAAAGGCCATTTGCTTTTGGGTAAGTTCAGGCGTGTCTTTCTCAATGATGATGATTTCTTCTTCGCCTTCACCCTCGCCTTCGCCTTCTTCGCCTTCCTCAGGTTCCTCGACTACTGGCTTGGGAGCTTCAGGCAGCACATAGAACTCGTTCATTGGCGTCCAGCCAGAACCACGGGTGTGGAGGCCCATGGTATTGGGCTCTGTACTTCCTGTATAACGTCCAGTGGCAAATGCTTGGGCGGTATAGATGACGTAACGCTCCTCGGGGAAGTCTATTTGGCTAATCCATGCGGAGTCGCTCTCTGAGCAGTAGGGATATACAGCTTCACGTAGAACCTGGTTGTTCAGACCTGTTGACAACATGCTAAAGGCAGCGCGGGGGAAACCTGCACCATTTAAGGCTTCGGCCAGACGCAGGTATACCATTGCACGGCGATAGATATGAACATGCTGCGAAGTGTACTTCTCAATGTACGAAGTTTCAATACGATCTCCTGTGAGGCGGTCGGTTGTTGTGCCATAGCTATACCAGTTGTAAAGGCGAAGGTCACCAGACAGATGCTCGGACAGTCCTTCGGGTGCATAGTAGGTTGTCGCACCTGTTGTTCCCAAACAGCAGTTAGCTTGACTCTCTGAGAGGTTAAACATATTGTTGGACGGAACGATGCTCACCCGATATTCATTATCCGCATTCGAATAGAAGAGGTTGCGCAACTGGCTGTAATTACCCTCAGCTGGGATGGAGTCACCGGCAATGATGGTGATGAGCTCTGAATTCGTGGCGTAGGTCTCGGTAGTGAGACTTCCAGACTGGCTGTACCTGAAAGAGTTCCAAGTGGTTGAACCTGGTACCCAAGCGTTGTAAGTGATTCCGATGGGGTAGGAGGAGTTCTGGCCATTGCGCTCGCTAATGTACTTGTAGTAGCGTATGGCGGCTTCACGATAGGTCGACTTGTTGCCTGTGGTGCTGGCTAACCAGAGATTCAGGTCGCCAAGAACAACGTTCACTGGGAAATAGAGAAGCCTTGAAGATGCACTAGCCAAGTCTCTGATTGTTCCATAACCAGGATATTCGTTAGCCCAACGGTCTGTCAGGGGAGCGAGATCGTTGATGAAGTACTCGCAAACAGCTTGCAAGTCGTAGCGCGGATAATCCTTTTCTGCATCCAGTTTGGTCAGGATAGGCTCCGTAACAAAAGGCACCTTGCCATAGTTCAGAACCAATTGCAGATAGGTCCATGCACGGATGGCCTTCACAGCGGTATACTCTTTCATGAAGATATACTCGTTTCGGTTGTTCTTCAATGAGGTGTCAACTTTTGCAATGAAATAGTTGCAGTTGTTGATGACCGCATAGTAGTCGCGTGGCTGATTATAACGGTTTTCGTCACCAATGTTGAACGTTGCCATGTCGCGCAGGTCGCTATTGGCTGAATTGGTGATGTCTACGAGGTCTCCGCGTACCTCTCCTAACAAGATGGTACGGTCTCCGATGGCCTGTAGTTTGTTGAGGATGCCGATGACGCTATAGATAGAGTCAGTGGCATTGTTCAGATGGTCTTTCTCAGCGAAGACAACGTGTTCTGACTGCTGGTCGAAGAAATCCGAGCAGGAAGCCATTCCGCAGATGACGCTGATACCGAGGATGTATTTATATATCTTAGTAATCATAATTCTTAATTGTTGATTCTTGATTATTAATTACAGTTTAATCTTGATACCAGCCACAATTGAACGGCTCTGGCTGAGCTGTCCGAGGTCGATACCCTGTCCGAGGACGCTGGAGGTCATGGTGAATTCGGGATCGCTGCCGAGATATTTGGTCAGTGTGAACAAATTGTTGGCTTGTACCCAGAATTGCAGACCTTGCAGGTACTCACTGTTCAAAGGCAAGTCGTAGCTCAAGGTTGCACTCTTCAGGCGGAGATAGCTGCCATCCTCAATCCAACGGTCGCTGAAACGTGAGTTTCCGAGAGGATCCTGGAAGGTGATTTGGGGCACATCGGTATGCTGTCCTTCAACCTGCCAACGGCGAACCATTGTTGTAGACTGGTTCATGAAGCGGCTTCCGCCCTCCAATTGCGAACGTTGGTAGTTGTAGACATCGTTACCCAAAGAGTAGTTGAACCGCAAGTCAAGCTTGAGGTGCTTGTAGGTGATACCCGTGAAGATGTTACCATAGATGTCCGGGTTGGGGTCACCGATAAACAAACGGTCGGCCTCTGTAATTTGGTGGTCACCGTTCAGGTCGGCAAAGTGCATGTCACCAGCTTTGTAATAGGTGCGGTCGATACCGTTCTCTCCAAGGATGAAGAGACCTGCAGCATCTGCTTCAGCAGCTGACGAGAAGACACCGAGAGTCTTGTAACCATAGAACTGGTTGGCGCTCTGTCCGACTTGTGTACGGATGGTGGCACCGTAGATTTCGTTGTCGATGAAGTTCTGACCAGCAGGCAGTTGGGTGATTTCGTTCTTGTAGTGACCAACACTGGCACCAACTTCCCATTGCAAGTTCTTCAGAGCAAGAACCTTGACGGCTGCAGTGACATCGAAACCTTGGTTCTTCAGCTTACCATCGTTAGTCCAGTTTTCTTTAAGTCCGCTAAGATAACCCAACGACTGGCGGGTCAGCAGGTTATCCGTGTTAGAACGGAAGTAGTTCATGCTGAGGCTCACGCGGTTGTCGAAGAGGTTTGACTCCAAACCGACATTGAAGCGGCGAGTGGTCTCCCACTGGATCTTCGTGTTACCGATACCGTCGAAGGACAGACCTGCGATGGTGTTCAAGAATTGTGATGCGCTGAAATAGCTGCGAGCAGCATAGTAGTCGATATCGTCGTTACCACTGACATCGAATCCTGCGGTCAGACGCAAATAATTGATGGGCTTGATCTTTGCCATCCAAGGCTCGTTGGTGATAACCCATGATGCCTGTACGCTTGGGAAGACACCCCATGCTGCATCAAACATACGGATGTTACCGCCATCGCTACCGAAACGGGATGAACCTTCAACAGTCAGGTTAGCCTGCAAGAAGTAACGGCCTAAGAAGTCATATTCGGCCTGTGCATACCATGCCAATGAGTTCCAGTTGTCGCTGGTGCCGAAGTCGTTGGTGTTAGCCAATTCCTTTTTCAAGAACGGCTGTTTGTCGTTACCTGTGTTGTATCCTAATAGTGAGGTCATCGAATAGCTTTCCCAGTTGATGCGGGCGCCACCGAAGAGATGGATGAAATGAGCGTTGTAACGGTTGCTCCAATCCAAGCGGGTGTCACTCAACACGGAGTTCTGCTTGGAAGCCAGCGAGCGCACTTCATTCTGCATATATGCACCAATACTGCTTACATAATAGCTCGGTGTTCCGTTGACAGGAATATAGAAGGTCTCGTTGGTGTTAACCAAATTGTAGCTGAAGTGCTCGGAAAGCGTCAGGTTACGGCTGAAACGATATTTGGGAGTCACTGTCAGGTTCAGCATTGAGTTTTCGAAGCGGTTCTTATTCTCAGCCTCACCATACTCGTTGATAGCTGCGGGGTTTCCTAACTGCCAGTTATAGTTCTTATAATTGGCCAATGCCTCCGAAAGGTACGATTCTTCGTCGATGTCGAAGTGGGTTTCAGAGAGTCTTCCGCGTCCATAGCTATAAGGGCTCAAGAACGGGCTCTTGACATAAGCTAGGAATCCAGGGGCGGTGGGAGTGCCTTCGTCATATCCTGCAGGTGCACCGTCGTTACGGATGTTACGGGTGATATTGCCGAAAGAGGCGTCGAAGCGGATACCAAAGCGCTCACTGAGTGAGATGTCGGTGTTGAAACGGATGTTCAATCTGCCCATGCCATTGTATTTCAGTGTGCTCTGCTGATTTACATAACCTACAGAAAGGTTATAGTCGGCTACGTTATCACCACCTTCAATGTTAATGCCATAATTCTGAGTCATGGCTGTATGATACACGTAGTCCTTCCAGTCGGTTTGCTGGTGGTACTGGGTGTAATAGTAGTACTCAGGATCTTCTTTCAGGAACTTGAAGGTGCGGTTACGAGTATTGGTTGTTTTCAGCAACTCGGAAGCGTAACTTCTGTATTGTTCTGCATCCATAACAGAGATGAACTTCGGTTCAAAGACCACTCCTGCAGAAACGTTAGCCGTAATACGGGTAGCCATTGATTTGCTGCGGCGTGTCTGGATCAGAATGACGCCATTGGCACCCTTGGCACCGTAGAGGGCTGTTCCATTTCGCATGACAGTCACCTTGTCGATGTCATTAGGATTGATGGTTGACAGCACATCGTTGAAGAATCCATCATGAAGCATGGTGCGTCCGTACTGCTGGTCGATGATGACATCATCAACAACAATCAGAGGCTGTGCATTGACATTCAGTGAGTTCAAACCTTGTACGAACATCACATTGCCGATACCAGGAGTACCATTTCTTGCAATGGTGTAAACCTGAGCGCCAAGTTGCTTCTGAACCTCATCCTTGATGT
Source organism: uncultured Prevotellaceae bacterium (assembly GCA_902769705.1). Lineage (GTDB taxonomy): Bacteria > Bacteroidota > Bacteroidia > Bacteroidales > Bacteroidaceae > Prevotella. Next base: position 37,462 of record CACXPX010000003.1, on the reverse strand, counting down.
TGACAGAGTTGGTGTAAGCGAAATCATCGGCTGAATAGTCGTTACGCACATTGATCTGCTTCTCGTAGTCTTTTGAGAAAGTCTGTGGATAGAGTTTCACCTCTTGCTGTATCTCAGTAGCTTGCAGACCCAGACGTGCAGGGTTGAAATCTGGCATATTGATGTATACCGATGTCGTGAACGTCGGTACCTTTAAGCTGAACGTACCATCTTCCCTTGTCAGTGTACTGTAACCCTCAATGTTATCAGCACTGACAATTGTTCCTGCAATAGGTTGCCCCGTAGTGGCATTGACGACGCGTCCGCGTATTTCTCTCGTAGGATACTGCTTTTGCTTAGGTGTCAGTTTGCGGGCAAGGGTTTCAATGAGGCTTTCTTCCTCGGTATCCTCGTCCTGGGCCACAACACTTAAAGGAAAGGCCATCAGCAGTGTTAGTCCAAATATTATATATTTCTTCATATTCTTATAGTTCTTATTTATAACTAAATCCTTACTTCTTCAACCAGTAATAGGTATCACCATCGCCATGAGGACTGACTGTGAATCTTTCCTCATCGACAATAGAGATGCCGTGGGGGACAAGCATGATACAGTCAATCATCATCGTACGAGTATATTTCTTGATACTCTGCTCTCTAGGAGTAACGTTGGTTTCTACCAACAAGCTGATTTGTGGCTCAGCCTCAGTCAGCCCAAATGTGCCGCATGGGAACTTATAGTCTTCTGCAAGCAACAAATAGTTAATCTCGTCTGGAGTCGTGATAATGTTGTTCTGGAGCAGTTCCTTTTGTGATTCACCCTCTTGATTGTGGTAATTGATGGAACACTTCAGTTTCATTGGCAGACGCTGGACTTCTGTAGCGTTACTATCGTTAGCCAAGGCAGGAGCTGTTACGAGATAGATGTCGTATCCAATATTGGAAAGCACGTTTCTGATGTTGAAGAGAACGGTGTGGTTAAGAGTCTGCTTGTTCTGTTCAAACTCAACGAAAGCATCGTTCCATACCTTACCGTAGAATCGGTTGTTGTTCATGATTCTGCGTGTGACAGGAGAGATGGTCGGCTCCATTTCTTTGGTGAGAGTGTTCTCGGCTTTACTGACTTCTTGGATGACTCCTTGCTCTTCAGCTTCGATGATAATCCACTGATAGAACGTGTTTAACTTGTTGATTTTCCAATTGTCAGTTTTCATGACTTGGCCGTTCGAACACTCAATGTTATCTGTTCCGTTGAATATACCTTCACTACCGTAAGGCTTTTGGGTGTTCACGTTGGAACGACCGCCAAACTGGTAATAGTGGAGGTTGTTGTCACCCCAATTGTACTTTCTGCTCTCATATCTCTCAATGGCAATAGTCGAGAGGGCTGAGTCCGTCAGATGAGCGTCGGTGTTCAACGTGCGGCTGAAGGTGGTACCAGCCATGATAGCCAAACGTGCATTGGTGTAAGCCAGTGAGTCGCGGAATCTTACTTGGTCGTCGTAATTGAAATAGGGCTGATACTCCTCAATGAGTCTTTGCCACTCCTTATTTGTCGGAGCAACCATCCAGTAAGTACTGTCCTCATCGTTCAATTCAGCTTCCAAGAAGTTGTAGTCGAACAGGTCGTTCTGCTGTACAAATACAGAGTCGAGATAGAAAGTTTTACCATCAATCAGACCACCAGCGACACTTCTTTCGGGAATGAACTCTCTCCTGTAAAAGCGTGGGTTATAGAAGAAGCTTCTCACGCTGTCGAGGTCGGCATCTTTGCGAAGATACTCAAACACATTGGGGAAGTACTTTGCTTTTCCGTCGATGGTGAAGAGAATACCATTGCTGTAATGCTGGTTGGTTGTCAGCATTTTACTGCCGCTGAAAGTTCCAGGAGCCAACTTGGCATATTTACCGTTCATCATCACCAGAGAGTCGTTGCTATTATCTGTTAAAGAGTGGTTATACATTGCAATGTGGTTCTGTATAAACTCTTTGATAATCGTGTTGTCGTCCTCATTCACCTTTCCCTTTTCTGCGTTATAGGCGGCGATGAGCTCATCGGCTTCCTGAGCAGAGAAATTGTCATTTGTGGGTGCGAAAACTGTGAACACCTGGCTGCTGTTCAGAGCTTTGTCATAGCCACAGGCCTGCACAACCTTGGCGAAGTTGCTGAGGTTGCTGTTTTGTGTGATGGCCTGCCAAAGCGAAGCATCGTTCATACCTTCACCTTCGGTGGAGTAGTGGTCATCCCATGTGTCAGTACAGGCCGTGAAGGTGAGGGCGGCAAGTGCCAGCCCTAACACCTTATTATATATACTATATCTTTTCATCATTGTCAATTATGAATTTTCAATTAATTAGAGGTCGTCCTCCATTTCGCCTTCACCGTCAGCGCCATAGACGCTCTTTGGTACCAGCTCCAGGAAGTCGAGTGCAAACTCGTTGTTATTACCTTGCTTACCATCGGAGGCCACCCTGATTCTCATGTAATGGTCTTTGGTAGAATCAAGATACGACTGGCTGATGATACGACGTATACCGATATTATACGTGATGTTGTAGGCCTTGCTACCCTGTCCGCCATTGTCGCAGAACAAAGAGCGTGGGTGAGGATAAACACCGAGGTTCTTCAAGCTCTTGTAATACTCGGCTTTTTCCTCAGGAGCCATGTTGTCGTAATCATCGATGTTATCAATGAAATCTTCACCGATGTAGTAGTCATCGTCCAGCTTGATGGTCATATCCAGAGGAATACCTTGTGGTATGTTGTCGATATAGATTTGTGCAACACCACGGCTGTTCTGTTGTGTGTAGCCAAGACGTACTTGCCACTCACCGTCAAATGGTACTGGCGGCAGGCGGAATGTGATGTCGTAGTTTCCTGTGAGGTTGAACTCATCCCACATGTAAATATCAGCCCAGCTAATAGGTCTTCTCCAAGTTAATTTACAGTTGGTGGATGTTACACCGTCGAGATAACCATCGGGGAAATACCAGTTACGACCGTATTTGTCTTCAGTGCTCCTCTGCTGGAAGGGATCACCTAAGATGCGCAGACCGTTGGTGATGAACTCTGGGAAAACGGTGTTGAAGTCCATGCGGATACGCACATTGTGGATAATGTCCTGGACATTCTTGGTGAAGGCTACGATGTCGTCAACATAGAAGTAGTGGCCGTTGATACCATCGTGATCGTACTCATCATCATTAGGCTCGATACGCTGTCCAATGAAATTATACTTGGCATCGTAACGTCTGTTGATGTAGCGCTGGCCTTTCTTGCATCCGCCCAAGTATTTGCTGACAGTAACCTTGTCCACCTTAATCATTGTGTGAGGTAGAAGGGTGTAATGCCAGTCGCAGGGATTGACAAGAGTCTCATCAATACCAATAGCACCATCAAAGGGAGGCTTGTTAGGAATCTCCTGGGGAGTGAGGTCATCAGCACCAGCAGCAATCATGTTCAGAATGTGGTACTGGACAAAGCGGTGCAGAGGATTGACACTGTCTGTGAGGTTCTCAAAACTGTGGCCGGGTGCATTCACGTCCTGAGGATAAACCTGGTCGTAGATTTCGCAAGCCAAATCGTAAAGAGCGCGAAGGTCACCCTTCTTGATGCCGTACTTAGACTCCAACAATTCGTCGGGCTCAATGAAGAACGTGTAACCGTATTTCTTGGTGTCAGGTGCATCATACCTTCTCTTATCTGATTCAGCATCACCAGAGGTCATGTAATACGGTTCGTGATCCTTAGGATTATAGTTTTCATCTTCAACCAGCATCACGTCGTTGATGACACCAGTAGCCTTCAAAGCATTGTAGAAGGTACTGATCTTGGGATTCTCGCGCATCAAGTCAGTGATATAGCTGTTCGACTTCTCAATCACCATGTCAATGGGCTGCACAATACCATTCTCAACCGAGTCGTCCTTCAGGTCAAAGTAGATATGTGCCTGTTTTTCCAAGAAGATAACAGCGTTACTGTCGTTGTCGAAACCAGGTTCGGTTGCCAAATAACGGTTCAACATGTTCACCGTAGGCAGTTTGTGACCAATCATGTCATAGGTGGTGTACATATAAGACACCAGGTGTGTACGTGCAATGGTATCGCAGTCGGCGTCACTCAACTGGGAGACGCTGCTGAGGCCACGACCCTTTAAGAATTTGTCAACAGCTTCGTTTGATGGAGCAAAGCAAGTATAGTGTCCGTAGGTGGAAAGCAGGTCCATTAAGCCAGCTCTTTCTACGATTTCTGCAAATTCACTGTACTGCGGACGCTCCGAACTTTTCAGCCAGTCGCTCATCATCTCACCCGTGAAGGTGTAGAAGTACTGACTGTCTGGCTCATCGGAACAACTGGTCAGCATCAGCGTGGGAGTAAGCATGACAAGCAGCGTTCCCACGAATCCTTTATATATATTCTTAAGTCTCATATCGTTCTTTATTTTTTAGTTGTCTTTTGGTAACTCTCGTCTTCGCCACTGCCGAAAGCAGGATTCTGCACAAGATTCAAGTTGACCTTCATCTCGTCTAGGTTGTATGGCCAATAGATGGCATCCATTTTGGCCAGATGATTGCTAATCAGTCCAGCACCAGTTGTGGCTTTCTGCAAAGCAGCTGCAACTAGGGTCTGGGTGTTGCCTGTACGTTGAGAGAGGCGGACGAGGTCGAACCAGCGTTTGCCTTCGAACATCAGTTCGCGTTGGCGCTCCTGAAGAACCAAGGCTTCCATATCGCCCTTGTTGCTATAGTCGCTTCTGCGGAGTGTGTCAGCAAGCTGACTCTGGCAGAGAGACCGTTTGTTGACCGCATTGACAAGGGTAAAGGCTCTGTCAAGAATAGCCTTTGTGTTTTCGCTGGGTTCTGCGTCATCGGCTCCATCGCTAATCAATTGTGTCAAAGCCTCAGCCTTGAGCAGCATAATGTCAGTTAAGCGATAGATAATCCAGTTGGATCCGTTACGGTTCTGCGTATAGCGTGAACTGTAGGTTGCTGCTGGAGTGGCGCCGGCTGCAGCTTCGATGTTAATCGAGCTCGTCGTAAACTTGTGAATAGCATTGTTGCTGCTGCTGGTTGAACTTCCATTGTATACACAATTTGTGTAAATGCGGGAATCCAACATCTTATTGCGATATGCATAAACCTTGCGGTCCTGTCCAGTACTTTCAATCTGAGAATAGATGTAATCCGACGGAGCAACCAATCCAACGGAAGCTGAGGAATTGCCGTAGAAGGAGTTAACGGCACCGTTAGCTATACCACCGCCTGCATCTCCAGTGTTATCATCGAATATCAACTGGAAGATAATCTCTTGGTTAACCTCATCTTGATTAGTTCTGTCTCTACCAAATAGAATTTCGTATGCATCGCCATAATAACCACTTGATGTCGAATTGCTTACCAGTGGAAAACCATTGAACTTCTCAACAATGTCATTGTTCTGAATAATGGTAGACGATTTTTGTTGCTTACGATTCTCTTCTGCAATCAACTTCTTGGAATCAATTACCAGGTCTGCATAGCGGATACAGTTCTGGTAGTCCTTCTTCCAGAGATAGAGTTCGCAAAGCAAAGCGTGGATGAAGTCTTGTGTGACACGTCCCGTCTGATACAGAGGCTTGGTCACAGGATAACGTTTCACTGCAAAGCCTTTCACGCTCTCCAAATCATTGATGAGTGAGTCTAAGACTGCATCGAACTTGGTGGCAGGCAGATCCATTGTCTGGTCGTCATCCGTAAAGGCCATAGTAGAGTAGGGGACATCACGGAAGGCACGAATCAGATAGAAGTAGCAGAGACTGCGGAGTCCTACCATTTCGGCGATATTTGCCTGCAGCTCACTTTCGGTATATGCAGGGTCTTCGGCAGCTACACCTGGAGCATATTTAATCACTGTGTTGCAACGATTGATGACCTGATAGAAACCAGACCAATCCGTATAAGTGTTCTTAGCATCGATGTTCTCCTTGAGAATCTTTTCAAGACTTCCATCGGATGTGACATTATTTCCTGGACCGATATTGTCGCTACGGAACTCACCCCATACCATCATTCGCTTAATGACAGCTTCAGATTGCAGACCAGAATAGCAGCCTGCAACGATGGCGTCAACGTCGGCCTTCTCATTCCAGAATTTCTCCAGGATAATTTCGTTTTGAGGCTCAATCTCCAAGAAATCAGAGCAGGAAGAGAGACCGCAAATTGCGCAGATAGCGCATACTATATAATAATGTATTCTTTTCATATTCGTATCTTTTTAGAACCCTACAGTGATACCTAAAGTGTAAGAACGTGAGCGTGGCGTTTGCGCATTGTCTATAGCAGGAGAGTTTCCACCTGCAGCGATGTCTGGGTCAACGCCCGAGTACTTCGTAAGTACGAATGGGTTGTTGGCGCTCGCATACAAGTTGATGCGGTCCAAGCCGAGAGCCTTGGCATATTTCCTGCGGACAGAATAAGAAAGCTGGATATAACCCATACGCAGATATGAACCGTCCTCAACAAAGCGGTCACTGATCAAAGTGTTGTAGTTGGAGTTGCTACCATACATAGCGCGAGGAATCGATGTGATGTCACCCTCTTTTCTCCAACGGTAGTTCACGGCTTGGCTCTGATTGTCGTTATTAATCATTGCTTCTGCGTGCAGACGTGCTCTGTTGATAATCTTGTTTCCGAAACGATAGGTGAATTGTGTGGATAATCTCCAGTCACCATAATTGACGTTGAATCCGAATCCACCAGTCAGTTTCGGCAGTGATGAACCCAGGTAAACAATATCAAGAGCATTGATCTGACCATCGTGGTTGATATCCTCATAAATGGCATCACCACCATTGAAACGATAGTTACGGCCTGTTGCATCATTCGTGTAGTTGAACATCATGCGGACAGGTTCACCCTTGGCGTTGACGATGAGACCACCGTCTTCATTCAGGGCTACAGGAGCCGTCTTACCTTCAGCCAGGAACTGTGCGCGCTCTGCAGGAGTCATGCGATTGAAAGTAGAGTAGTTGTACTGGTACACACCCTTGTAACGGAAGCCGTAGATGGCACCCAGCGGGTTGTGAAGCTGTACACGCTGCAATGTCTCGTCATTTGAGAAACCAAAGACAGAGTTGTAGTTGTCGAGTGTGAGGTCGTCCAACTCAAGCAACTCGTTGCGGTTGTTACCGAAGTTGGCGTTCATATCAATCCACAACTTCTTACCAACGGTAATCAGTCGGTTTGCGTTGATATGGAACTCCCAACCTGTGTTTCTCATCTTACCTTGGTTACGATAAGCAACATTTGAGAATCCTGAGTTTGAAGGAATGCGGTAGTTGCTCAGCAACATATCAGTTGTTGTCTGCTGGTATCCTTCAATGGTTAATGTCAGGCGGTCGTTCAAGAAGCCTAAATCGATACCACCGTTCCAGCTCGTCACAATCTGCCATTTCATGTTCGTCAAGCGGATGTTGTTCGACTTCATGGCCTGCATGTCGATATAACGGTCGGTAGAACCATATTTAGAGGTATAGAGATAGTCCTGACCAGGCTGGTTACCTACGCGACCCCAGCTGGGACGAACGGCAAACATGGACAGCCATTTCTTCGTGGATTCCATCCAAGGCTCGTCGCTGATAATCCATTTCAGAGAAACAGAAGGGAAGAAGCCCCAGCGGTGGCCCGGGCCAAACTTTGTGGTACCGTCTGCACGCAACGATGCGTCTGCAATGTAGCGTCCTTTGTAGGCGTAGTGTGCAGAGGCGGTGTAGTACATCGAGCGATGCTGGCTGAACGAAGAACTCAATCCATTGATTTGTCCACCGCCCTGAGTGGTGGTGATGCCCGAGGGAGCACCTTTCTTGTCTTCGCTCTGGCCCGTCGAAGAACCGCTGGTCAACTCGAAGCGGCCCAACATCATGAAGGAGTGGTTCTTGTTCTTGAACGCCGGTATCAAGGTCAGTGTATGTTTCGTGTTGAACGACACACTCTTTGAAGAGTTGTCAGATGTCGTATTCACGCCCTGATCCCATGAAACGGTCTTCAGCTCCTGTGGATAATAACGATTCGAATAGTTGTTGCTAACGTTCATATAGACTGAACCGCGCCAGTTCAACTGCCAAGTGTCGTTGTCCATACCAAGGAGATGGTACTGGATGACCAATTCTGGCGTCATGTCGTAAGAACTCTGTTTGTTCTTGGCCAGTTTGGCACTAGCCACTGGGTTCACCAGACCTTTCTGGTCGTTGTTGAACACCGAGCTTCCGCTTTGCAGCATCGTATAGTATGCTGATGTATTCTCACCCGTTACAGGATCCTGCTCGTAGATGGTCATGTTTGGCATCTTTCTCATGGCGATGTCAAGCAAACCGTCAGAGTTACGATCGTTCTTCGTATAAGTCAATGCGAGGTTCGTGCTGACGCGGATACGTTCACTGATGTTATAGTCGAGTGCGACACGTGTGGAGAAACGTTGCAGTTTCTGCTCAATCATAGTACCCGTCTCATGGTCGTAACCAGCACCGATACGGAAGAGTGCTTTCTCACCACCACCTTCTACGGTGAGGTAGTGGTTTTGGCGGAGACCCCACTGTGTGACAGCGTCACGCCAGTCGGTGTTGTTGTTGTATTGCTCGTATTCTGAGAACGACGGGTCGTAGTTCAATTCGGGAATGTTGGAAGCTGCGTCACTCTGCTCAGGATTGAAGTAAGACTCTTTCAGAAGCATGGTGTAGTCGTCACCGTTCAGCAGCTTATAGCCCTTGGGCTGATAAGTGCCAGTCAACTTCAACGAGTAAGAGAGTCTGGGTTTTCCTCGTGCACCACGCTTGGTTGTCAACTCGATAACACCGTTACCGCCTTGTGAACCATAGATGGCAGTTGCGGCAGCATCCTTCAGCACGCGGATGTCAGCGATGTCTTCAGGGTTGATGTTCAGCAACTCAGCGAATTTCTCGTTGTTAGCAGAGTTCAGGTCGAAGTTGTTGAGGTCTACCGAACGAACATTACCGTCGACAACAATCAGCGGGTTGGCATCTGTCAGCGTGGAGAGTGACGTTGCACCACGAAGACGCATGGTAGTACCTGAACCCAGGTCACCAGAGTTACTGATGATGTCAAGACCAGCGATACGTCCTTGAATGGCTTCGTCGATGGTTGTGAAGGAAAGACCTTCAACCTCTTTCATCGAGAAACTCTGAGTGGCGTTGGCAATTTCTCGCTCCAGAATGGGGAGGCCATTACCAGTAACACGTCTTTGTGCTTTGACGACCACTTCATCAATTTGGACAGCTGTTGACATGGTGATGTCGTAAGTTGTCTTGTTGATGGGAAGTGTTATGGTTTTCATAGACACGTAACTGAAACGGATCTTGTCTTTTTCGTTCTTCACTCTCATCGTGAAGTTACCGTTCAGGTCGGTGATGGTTTGCTCTATGATACGTCCGTTACCGTCGATTTCACAGACGTTGACGCCCATAAGAGGTCCCATGTCGTCATTTACAGTTCCGTGAACCGATGTAATCTGTGCGCTTATGGCAGTTGTTGCCATCAACGCTAAAATGGTGATGATAGATCTGAGTATTCTCATACTTTATTTCCTCCTTACTTTTTTAAGTTGTTCTTTCCAAGGTGTCATCTTTTCGAAGAGAAGGACACCGTCTATTTGATGGACAACTACGTCGGAAGCCATATAGGTCTCACCAGTTTCTTTGAACCAGTATTCGCGGCAGAAACGGTTGTAGAGACCTGGGGTCTTAACGACATTGCGTTTATTGCCGAGCAGGTCTTGTACCCACATTTGGCCACCTTCATTGTTCACAGTGAGGGGGTAGAAGCGTCCGGTTTCCAAATTACGTCTCATCGTTTCGAAAGAATTCTGGTACTGACCGTTATCAGGAGCCATGTTGATGGCTACAGCATGGTCTTGAATGTGATTACGCAGGAAGTTCACGATGATATCCTTGATTTTGGCCTGTGCTTCAGCAGCTGCTTCCTCACTTCCCCAAATGGAGTCGGTCTGTTCCTCATAGTCTTCCCATGTTGGAAGCAGACCATCGTCTATCAACTTTTTAATAGAATTGTTCGTAGGCACATATACGGTATAATTATAGTTGTCAAGCAAACGCAGGTTCTTGTTGCCCTGACTCTTCACACCAGCGCTATACTTACCACCAGAAACAGTGGAAGCTAACATGTCTGCACCGTCATGGTCGAGCAGTTTCAGGAACTCAGAGAACTCGTCGCGCTCCTGTAATGTCATGTAAATACTCTTCTGTGTAGCCAAAGGCATTTGTTCGTTCAGCTGGTATGACTTACCATTCTGTTTCGTGTAGATTTCATCGGGGTTCACTGGCAGAACCATGTTGTTGTGTTCCATCTGCCAGCCACCAGCAATGGCCAGACGGCCTCCCGAATCCTTGGTCACGCGGATGGGGGTGCCACCTTTTGACTTGTAGAATTCGTGTCCGTCTTCGATGTCACCAATGATAATCAACTGATCCATCAGACGCTTCAGGCAGTCTCTGACGACAGATTCTGAAACTGAAGCAGATGCAGCACGGTCTCCCTTGGTGATCACACCGTTCTCGTCGACGGTACAGTCGTAACGGGTGGCCTTCACAGTCTTAGCCACATCGTCATATTCGAAAGCCAACAGTTTCGGAGACTCCATTCCGTCACGCTCGTTACCGTAGGTTGATGGGTCGATAAACCATAACATTGCTTCGTTAGAAGGAAGTATCAAGCTATACTTCGAGTCCATAGAGAGCAGGAAGGGCAGGAAGTTCAACTGGTCGATAGCCCAATAGATGATGTTCATGGTTGACGGGTGTGCCAGAGCGGGATAAGCCACAGAAGCAAACTCGGCAGGTGTGAACACGCGGTTGGTCAAATAAACCACACCGTTACATCCCATATAAACGGAATCGATATCTGCCATCGTGAGTCCCATCTCATTCTTGGCATCGTTCAGGACGCGGTCGAACTTCGAGGGAACGGCTTCGGTCAATATGGGCAGCATGTTCACGCGGATGAGTTTCTTAATGGTCTCGTGAGGAATACTGTCTATATAACCATATTCCATTTGCAGGTCCATTCCTTCTTTGTTCCACCAGTTCTCCAAAGCTTGGTTTGAGGGAACGAGGAGGGCGCCAGCGTCATAGTTCATGTTGTTTTCGCCAGAGTCGTCGATGTATTGGTTCCACCCTGGATCGAATTTCAACAAGTCACGAACTTTCTCACCCGTTGGGGTGTTGTTGTAGAGACCGCCAGTATCTTCAAGTCTGCCGTTGGCTGTCAGGTCGCTGTAATAGCGGAGTACATAGACGGAGTCTTCATTGTTGTAGAGGCGGTTGTATTCTCTTTTTCCTTCTGCACTAAAATAGGGCGCGCTGAATTGATCCATCAACTCGGCCCATTTCGACATACTCGGATGCATATGGATGATTTCTGCCATATTGGGAGAAGACTCGATGACGCCACTCACCTTCTGAATGTAACCATTCTTACAAGTGATGTCGCGCTCATCAACCTTCTTTCCGTTCACCCAAGCCTCGTTGATGTCGTTGGCCTGATGGTTGGTCAGGACATCCAAGTCGTCGTTGGTGAATTTGTTGATCTTCATGAAGGCGGGCAGGAAGTGGATCATCGGAGCTGGTGTGGCGTCCCTCAGGATGGGGATGCTTTTCCCGCTGTTCTTGAGCTTAGCCCACGCTGGTGTGTTCGGCATCTGACTCGGTTTCATGATTTGCACAGAGTCGTAGATGCTCACGGCAGTCTCACGGCGCATGGTGCGACCTTCCTCAGGATGGTTGTCCTCACCTTGCGGTCTGCCGTTCGACAACAGCTCAATCAGGTAAGCGTTGTTGACCATAGAGTTGTTCAGCAGAAGTTTCTTCTGCGACAAGGAGAGCCTGTCATAGCTCTTCACTCCCCATGAATTGTTCGCAAACCAAGTCTTAAATGCGTCATCGTTGGCTGCAAACAAAGTCTTTGAACCCGTGTGGCTTAGCACCTCGTGCTGCCCCAGGTCGTCAATCAACCGCAACATCGTGGTGTAGTTTCCATCTTCCTCCAAACGCTCATAGATAGAGTTGCCTAGCCAAGAGGGTTGTCCGGTCAGGACGTCATCATCCTTACAACCCTGCAGAGCGACGCTCCCTACCAACAAGCATGAGGCGGCAATGGCCAGATGATGCCGTTGTTTTGAGAATAGTCTCTGTTTCATTTTTTTTGTTTTTTTATTAAGTTTATTAGGTTTTTTCACTGATTTTCACTTCGGATGCAAATTTATATATTATTTCATAATATTGTTTTAAAAAACTTGCCAAATTCTTTTTTTTGAATTTATATGGTACTTTTTGCAAAGTTCGTGTTACAAAATGAAATGTCGCTTTCCATGAAAACCGCTAAATTTGCACATGGAATGATAAAAACACCAAATGATGGCGTTGATTTCGTCAGAAATGGCATTGATTTCCTTACACATTATTATTATTAACTCTATTATTAACTATATTTTTTAACTTATGAAGAAAATCTTTACTTTATTAGCTGCTGTCCTGTTGGTAGGAAATGCCTTCGGACAACAGAAGTACAAGAACATTGTCGTCAATGGCGACTTTGAGAAAGATGCACCTGCCTATGCAGCCTATCCTGGCATTCCGGCAGATGCTTGGAACTCCTTCTGGGTACATGAGTGGCCGAAGGGAGAAGTGGGCGAGGAACAGTATCAAGGTACTGCTACCATCGTTGACGGACTTGGAGTAGATGGCAGCCGTTGTGCAAAGGTCGTCGCTCGTAGCGATGAGCAGGCTGTTGCTGCTGGAAACAGAGTCGAAGCTAACGGCAATCTCGCTTCTTGGGACTGCCAGTTCTTTATTTATGCTACAGAGCCCATGCCTGTGGACAAGATTGTTCGCTTGACCATGTGGGTGAAGGCTGATAAGGAAGGCTCTATTGAGTCTCAGGCACACTATGGACCTGGTGACTACAACCACTATCAGTTGTTTGGTAACATTCCTGTTACTACAGAATGGAAGCAGTTCCAGGCTGAAATTACCGTTACTGCTGACCATGCTAAGGAAAGTGACGGAAAGGCATTCCAAAGCGTTGCTTTCAACTTGTCTACCAATGCTGAGGGTAATGTGTTCTACTTCGATAACATCAAGTTAGAGATGAAGGACCCGAAACAGCAAGGTGATGGCGAAGTTTCTTGGATTAATTTCTTGAGAAAGGGTATCTATTCTGCGGACCATATCACTGGTACAAGTCCTACTGAGGGCGATTTCGAGTGCACCAACTTTACCGTACAGGATCTTAATAAACCTGAAGGTGAGCAGCAGCAGCCAGCTCCTGTGGTTGAGGTACCTGGTGAACCTGGTGTGTTTGCTGTGAAAGTGCCTGTACCTGGTTATTATATCGAGGAAGTAGCAGACCTTGATGAAGAGGGCAATGAGCAGTTCGACGACGATGGCAACATCAAGACGAAGAGTGTCTATTATTGGAATGATGGTAGAGAGGTTGGTACTAGCGCTCCTGCAAGATGGCAGTGTCAGTTCTTTGTCTCTACATTGCATAAGATGGTGTCAGGTGAAAGATATAAGTTCAAGTTCAAAGCTAAGGCTGACCAGCCTTCTGCACTTGGAACTCAAGCACACTATGGCCCTGGAAAATATAAGGATTACAACACCTTTGGATCAGAGTCTGATTTCCCACTCGGAACCGATTGGACAACATTTGAGTTAGGTGATGCACAAGGCAAGAAGATCCCGTCAGGCGCTAAGGATTGCCAGACCGTTACCTTCGACTGTGTACCTCTGGAAGGCCCAGACAACACCTTCTACTTCATCTTCGAAGAGTTCTCGTTCACCGAGGAATACGTCTTAGACAGCGACCGTACGCTTGGAACTCCTGAAGAGATTGCTTTGAAGGTCAACGAGGGTGATGACGAAGAGCCCACAACGATTGACGCTACAGCTATGCTGAATACGTTTGAACTTCCCGACTTCAGCTTCTTGGATAATGGTAAGGACGGTATCAAGCTCCTCTCTCAGAAAGAGTCTGAAGATGAAGAAGATGCATACGTTGACACCTTCAGCGGAATGCTGAACTGGTATGATGGAGGATTCGTCAATGCAGAAGGCTACAACTTCACAGATCTGGAGACTGGTATCAGTATCCGTTTCGATAACGAGAGCATCGATGGAAACAAGATCAACCTCTTGGTTTGGAACGATCCTAATTCTGGTATCACCTTCGAAGATGGTAAGGTCGTTGACACTCAGCTCGCAGTTTCTCAGAGCGGTTGGTACTACATCTACAAGCTGAAGCTGATGAATGCTAAGGATTATGAGGCTTATCAGGCTGAGCTTGCTGGAATCAGCAATGTTGTGAACAACAAGAAGGCTAATGGCGTTATTTACGACCTGATGGGCCGCAAGGTGACTAACCCCACCAAGGGCATCTACATCCAGGACGGCAAGAAGTTCATTCAGAAGTAATCGCTGACACACTTTCAATAGGATTGGGGGCGCTTCGGAAAACGGAGCGCCCCCACTTTTGTCTGACCATTTTCTGCCCTCTATATGAAATTCCTACGTGTCGTTGAAGAAAGCTGTTATTACCTAAAAATTTTGTGTCAGTTTGTTGCCAGATGACAATTCGAAGAGTTTTTTTATTCGGAAAAATAGTGACAAAATGTTGTCAGCTTTTTCGTTCAATCTAGATAGAGACAGAGTGGGGAAAAGTGATTTTTATGCTCTTTTTGGCCGATTTTTGGTGAGTGGAATTGTCACTTGTGGCTTCTGAGGGTTTCACATGTGGCATCTGACACGCTCACATGTGGCATCTGACGGCCTTAGATGATATAAGTGACAGGCTCAGAAGCCATCTCTGACAACATGAAAGGATGGCTTTTGCAAATGCTGAAAATGTAAAGAAAACGGAAGTTCTTGATAATCAGCAACTTCCCAAGCCATCAATTTTTTGCGTTTTTCGCACCAAAATCTTGTTCATTTCAAAAATCGGCCTGTTTTTGAGGCTAAAATTCGGAATTTTTTTGACAGAATGAAGGTTTCTTTTAAGTTTTCCATTAGTGAATTCATTCGTGAAAGAGATTCTTTTTTTGCTTTCCTCTTTATGTGTCTTGAGCTTCGTGGAAGTTGCTCCCATTCGGAAAACTACAAATAAATTTGGTATTCCACTCGTTTTTTCGTAACTTTGCCATCAAATTCGAATAATAGTTGATTCGTCATACTAGTTAGTATATTGTTATGCGACAGGCAATGATATTTGCGGCAGGATTGGGTACGCGGCTGAAACCGCTCACCGATTCCATTCCCAAAGCCTTAGTCAGTGTGGGAGGTCAGACTTTGCTCGACCGCACAATCCAGCGGCTTCGCGGTCAGGGATACAGCCGTTTGGTGGTCAACGTTCATCATTTCGCAGAGCTCATCAAGGATTATGTGGCGCAGAATGTTGATTATCAGCGACTTGTCTGCATCAGCGACGAGAGCGATGAATTGCTCGATACGGGAGGCGGACTGAAGAAGGCAGCCCCTTTGTTCGAAGATGAGGAGCCGATATTGATTCACAATGTTGACATTTTGGACAACGTGGATTACGATTGGTTCCGCCGTCAGCATCTTGATGATGAAGACGCTGTGCTTCTTGTCAGCCGCAGGGCTACGCAGCGCTATTTGCTTTTTGACAACGCTATGCGGCTCGTGGGATGGGTGAATACGGCGACGGGCGAGATTCGGAGTCCGTTTGAATGGGTGAAACATCCCGATGATGCTTCGCTTGACACCGATGCCTTGCAATTGAAGATTTGGCGAGGAACGACCGAAATAGTGCTGAATATGTTTGCTTTCTCGGGCATTCATTCGTTCTCGCCTCGGTTGTTCCGGCTGATGGACCAGTTCCCACGTCGTTTCGGCATCATGGACTTCTATCTGCAGACTTGTCATCGCACTCGCATTTACGGTTGCGTGAAAGACAATCTGAAAATCCTTGATGTGGGTAAATTGGAGTCTCTGGCGGCAGCTGAAGAGTTTGTCACCCAGCAAGAGTCATCATCAGAAATGCGTTGAAACAGAAATAATTATCATCAAAGAATATGCAACAAAAGATCATCATTCTGGATTTCGGTTCGCAAACCACGCAGCTCATTGGCCGTCGTGTGCGCGAACTTGACACGTTTTGCGAAATCCTGCCTTACAACAAATTCCCGGTTGGCGATGAATCGGTCATCGGCGTCATCTTGAGCGGTTCGCCCTATTCAGTCCATGATCCTGAGGCTTTTAAGGTCGATTTGTCACAATTCGTGGGCAAAGTGCCGGTTTTGGGCATTTGCTATGGCGCCCAGTTCATCTCGTTTGCCAATGGTGGAAAGGTGGAAAAGACCAACACGCGTGAGTATGGTCGCGCCCATTTGCAGTATATAGATGTCGAAAATCCGCTTTTCCGCGGTTTCAAGTCCAATTCGCAGGTGTGGATGAGTCATGGAGATTCCATAACGGCCATTCCTGAAGGTTTTCATGTGATTGGCAGCACAGCAGATGTTGTCAACGCGGCTTTCACCAATAATGAGGGCATTTGGGCTGTGCAGTTCCATCCTGAAGTGTTCCACACGGTTCAAGGTTCGCTCTTGTTGAAGAATTTTGTGGTTGACATCTGCGGTTCCAAGCAGAATTGGAGTGCCGCTTCGTTTGTTGATACTACGGTGGCTGAGCTGAAGCAACAATTGGGCGAAGACCGTGTGATTCTTGGTCTTTCGGGTGGTGTAGACTCCAGCGTGGCGGCTGTTTTGCTGAATCGTGCCATTGGCAATCGCCTCACTTGTATCTTCGTTGATCACGGCATGTTGCGCAAGAATGAGTTCCAACAGGTGATGGAAGACTATAAGGTGCTGGGACTGAATGTTATAGGTGTTGATGCAAGTGCCAAGTTTTTTGCCGACTTGGCTGGTGTGACCGACCCTGAGCAGAAACGTAAGATTATAGGACGCGACTTCGTTGAGGTGTTCAACGCTGAGGCGAAGAAGATTACGGATGCAAAGTGGTTGGCACAGGGAACCATCTATCCCGACCGCATAGAAAGCTTGAACATTACGGGAAAGGTCATCAAGAGCCATCATAATGTGGGCGGTCTGCCTGAGGAAATGCATTTGCAGCTTTGCGAACCGCTCAAATGGTTGTTCAAGGACGAAGTGCGCCGTGTGGGTCGTCAGATGGGAATGCCCGAGCATCTCATCACTCGTCATCCTTTCCCAGGTCCGGGCCTTGCTGTCCGCATCCTTGGCGACATCACTCCCGAGAAAGTTCGCATCCTTCAAGATGCCGACGACATCTATATTCGCGGATTGCGCGACTACAAAGTGAAACTTAGTGGTGAGGAAGCTCGCAAGGTACTTGCCGCTGGAGTTCCCGCTTCCATGCAGGATGGTGAGATAGAAGTGTCACTCTACGACCAGATTTGGCAAGCTGGTGCCATTCTTTTGAGTACTGTCCGTAGCGTTGGTGTGATGGGTGATGAGCGTACTTACGAACATCCCGTTGCCCTTCGTGCCGTCACCTCCACCGATGCTATGACAGCCGATTGGGCCCATCTTCCCTATGATTTCATGGCCAAGGTCTCCAACGAGATAATCAATAAGGTGAAGGGAGTCAACCGCGTCTGCTACGACATTTCCTCAAAGCCGCCTTCGACAATCGAGTGGGAGTGATACCTTACCCTTTTATCGCTGGTAAGTGTGTTGTAAATCAATGAATTAGGCCACTATTTGGTTTTCATGATAACCAAAGTAGTGGCCTAATTGTTTTATTCTACGATTTCGCGTGCTCGAGCCAATGCCAAGTCGATGTGGTTGCAGATGTTTTCTTCGCCCAGCAATTGGTTGAATCCGTTGTTCTTCAGCACCTGTTCCACTTTCGGTACAACGCCTGAGAGCACGATGGTGATACCTTCTTTCTGACTCATCAGACACAGGTTTTCCAGATTGTGAAGACCTGTCGAGTCGATGAATGGCACCTTACGCATACGGATGATGCGCACTTTCGGGCGGTTTCCGTATCGTGCCATAATGTCCTCGAACCTGTTGCCGGCACCAAAGAAGTAAGGGCCGTTGATCTCGTAAACCTCCACATTTTCGGGGATGGTGAGATGTTCAAGGTTTCCACGTTCCATATCAGCGTCCTCGTTCAGGTCGATTTCATCGCTGATGACGCGAACGTCGGTCGTTTCCGCCATCCGTCGCATGAAGAGTAGGCAAGCGCAGAGCAATCCCACTTCAATAGCTACCGTGAGGTCGAAGACGATAGTCAGCAAGAACGTCAGGATGAGGACAGTGATGTCGCTCTTGGGATTGCGCATCAAGGCCAAAAACGAACGCCATCCACTCATGCCATAGGCCACTACCACGAGCACTCCGGCCAGACAGGCCATTGGGATATATTTAGCTAATGGCATAAGGAAGAGGAATATGAGCAGCAACACAAAGGCGTGAATGATGCCGCTGATGGGCGTCCGTCCGCCATTGTTGATGTTGGTCATCGTGCGGGCAATGGCTCCAGTTGCCGGAATCCCGCCGAAGAGTGGGGATGCGATGTTGGCCAATCCTTGCCCTATGAGTTCGGTGTTGGAACGATGGTGGTCGCCGATGACACCATCGGCCACAGTTGCCGAGAGCAAAGACTCGATGGCTCCAAGCACGGCGATAGTCATAGCCGGCCCTACCAAACTCTTGATAACTTCCCATGATAGGGCAGGAACTGTGGCTTTGGGCAATGTCGAGTTGATGCTGAAACGGTCGCCGATGGTCTCGATGGTGGTCACTCCTGCATAGTTTTTCAATATTATCGCAACAATGGTGATGAGGATGATAGCGATAAGGGAGCCGGGAATTTTCTTCAGGAGGGATGTGCGGCGTGTAATGATGGGCCAAGAACCAATCAACGCCACGCTGGTGATGCCCAGAATAGCACTCCACACATCGATGTTGCTCAGGTTTCGGAAGTAGGCAATCCATTTCTCGATGAAGTCAGATGGGACCGTCTCCATACTCATACCCAACAAGTCTTTGATTTGTGTCGTGAAAATCGTGACGGCAATACCGCTTGTGAATCCCACGATGATGGGATAGGGGATGAATTTGATGATGGTTCCCAGTTTGAGCATGCCCAGCAAGATGAGGAATACGCCTGCCATCAAAGTGGCGATGGTGAGTCCTTGCATGCCGTATTGATCGATAATGCCTGCCACAATAACTATGAATGCCCCTGTCGGACCTCCTATCTGCACGCGGCTTCCACCAAAAGCGGAAATCACGAAGCCTGCCACGATGGCTGTCACAATGCCCTTTTCGGGTGACACGCCGCTGGCAATACCAAATGCAATGGCTAATGGCAAGGCTACAATGCCCACGATGATGCCCGCCATGAGGTCGGTCATGAATGTTTTGCGGTCATAATTCTTCACGGCCGATACCATTTTCGGCCGGAACACTTCTTGAACGTAGTTCTTGAAAGTCAAAGTGTTGTTCATTTTTGTTATCCTAAAAACAAGATGTAGATAGTGTGATTATTGATGCTCAAATTGAGACTGCAAAGGTACAAAATACTGGTGTAATACGCATATTGATAGTTTTATATGTATGCGAAATATATGTATAAAATGATGTAAATCAATTGTTGATCTTGGTTTATGGATGTATCTGATGGCTTGAATTTGAAAAGTTTCTTAAATTATAGGATTTGTGAATCTTTTTTAATTCTTTTTAGAGTGTATCTTTCGCCTCTCTATTATTATTGTTGTACTTTTGCACTTTGAATAAATCAAAGAAGTAGAATAGAAACAATAATGACAGAATTAATATACTAAAATTATGGCAGAATCAATTGATATTCGTGAACTGACGATGCGGATAGAGCAGCAGAGCGGTTTTGTAATGAACCTGACGACCGGCATGGATCGTGTGATTGTGGGACAGAAGCATCTGGTGGACTCGTTGCTGATCGGTTTGTTGAGCGACGGTCACATCCTGTTAGAGGGTGTTCCTGGATTGGCAAAGACATTGGCCATCAAGACGTTGGCCCAACTCATCTCCGCTGATTTCTCTCGTATTCAGTTTACTCCAGACCTGCTCCCTGCTGACGTCATCGGAACGATGATATATTCGCAGAAGGACGAGCGCTTTCAAGTGAAGCGTGGCCCTGTGTTTGCGAATTTCGTGTTGGCAGATGAAATCAACCGTGCTCCTGCAAAGGTGCAGAGTGCGTTGCTCGAAGCTATGCAGGAGCATCAGGTGACGATTGGCGAAAAGACATTTGCTTTGCCGAATCCATTCTTGGTGATGGCAACTCAGAACCCCATTGAGCAAGAAGGTACCTACCAACTGCCTGAGGCACAGGTGGACCGTTTCATGCTGAAGGTGATTATCGACTATCCCACGCTTGACGAGGAAAAGCTGATTATCCGTGAAAACTTGGCTGAGACCTTGCCCGAAGTGACACCTGTGACGACGGCAGAAGAGATTGTGAAGGCTCGTAGCGTGGTGCGTGAGGTCTATTTGGGCGACAAGATTGAACAGTATATCGCCGACATCGTGTTCGCTTCGCGCTATCCTGACCGCTATGGTCTGCCTGAGGTGAAGGATATGATTACGTTTGGCGGGTCGCCTCGTGCCAGTATCAATCTGGCTCGTGCCGCTCGTGCATACGCGTTCATCAAGCGCCGTGGATACGTGGTTCCCGAAGATGTACGCGCCGTGGCTCACGACGTTTTGCGCCATCGCATCGGTTTGAGCTATGAGGCAGAAGCCAGCAACATCACAAGCGATGAGATTGTATCGAAGATCATCAATAAAGTAGAGGTGCCCTAAGCAATTGACAATTAGCAGTTGCAATTGAGAATGATGGAAACGAGCGAACTGATAAAGAAAGTCAGGAAGATTGAGATCAAGACCCGCGGATTGAGCCAAAACATCTTCGCTGGGCAATACCACACAGCCTTCAAGGGACGTGGTATGGCCTTCTCGGAGGTGCGCGAATATCAGTTTGGCGACGATGTCCGCGACATTGACTGGAACGTGACGGCACGCTTTCATCGCCCTTATGTAAAGGTGTTTGAAGAAGAGCGTGAACTCACCGTGATGTTGCTCATTGATGTCAGTGGCTCATTGGACTTTGGAACGGTGCGGCAGATGAAACGCGATATGCTGGCCGAGATTGCCGCAACGCTGGCATTCAGCGCCATTCAGAACAACGATAAGATTGGTGTTGTGTTTTTCTCTGATCACATCGAGAAGTATATCCCGCCTAAGAAAGGACGCAAGCATATCCTCTACATCATACGTGAGATGCTGAACTTCGAGCCGCAAAGCAAACGCACGAATGTGACGCAAGCGGTGGAATTCTTGACGCGTGTGATGAAACGCCGTTGCACGGCATTCATCTTGAGCGATTTCTACTTTAGGGAAGAGAACGGTGAGAGAAGAGAAGTTCCTGGGCGTAGTGGATTTGAGCATACGCTTACCATTTGCAACCGAAAGCATGATGTGGTTGCCATCCAGGTGTATGACCCTCGTGCCAAGACATTGCCTGATATCGGACTGATGAAGGTGCGTGATGCCGAGACTGGACACGAGATGGTTATCGACACTAGCTCTAAACGGTTCCGACAAGCCCACACACGCTATTGGTTGGAGCGTCAGTCCCAGTTGCGTGAGGTGTTCGCGAAAAGCAATGTGGATTGGACTTCTGTAGCTACGAATGAGGATTTCGCCAAAGCGTTGCTATTGTTGTTTGCCCAAAGAAATTGATGGATGAAGGAACAATGAGAAAAGCAAGATACATATTGGCTTGTTTGTGCTGTGTCTTCGGTTTGGGAGCTACAGCTCAGGTGCAAGTGGAACAGCAAATCGACTCGATGATGGTGCTCATAGGTGAGCAGGTGCATCTTACGGTGGATGTCACAGCCCCTGAGAAAGCCAACATCCAATTCCCTGAGTTGAAGCCTTCCACATATTTTGTGCCTGGTGTGGAGTTGCTGGCTGTAAGCGGTGATACCGTGGACATGGGTGAAGGGACGCGTAAAGTGTCGCGGATACTGACGTTGACAAGCTTCGATGAAAACCTCTATTCTTTGCCTCCTGTGAAGGTGAAGGTGGATGGCCGTGAATATAAAGGCAACCAATTGGCCCTAAAAGTGATAACGCTGGATGTTGACACATTGCATCCTAACCAGTTCTTTCCACCGAAAGATGTTCAAAACAATCCTTTCCAATGGAGTGATTGGTCGGCGTTGTTCTGGCTCAGTGTCTTACTGGTGTTGTTGGCTTTGCTGTCTTATTGGTTGTTACAACGTCTGAAAGAGAACAAGCCAATTATCACGCGCATCCGCATTGTGAAGAAGGTGTTGCCGCATCAGAAGGCGCTCACCGCTATTGATGAAATCAAGGCCGAGCATATGCAGACTTCCGAGAACCAGAAGGATTACTACACGCGGCTGACAGATACTTTGAGACAATACATTGAGGAGCGGTTCGGATTCAGCGCCATGCAAATGACGAGTTCGGAAATTATCTATAAGTTGCGTGAAAATGGCGACCAAACGATGATTGATGAACTGAAGGAACTCTTCACAACGGCCGACCTCGTGAAGTTTGCCAAGTATTCGGCGCTGTTGGATGAGAACGACATGAATCTGATGAATGCCATTCACTTCATCGACCAGACGAAACTTGAAGGACAACCCACCGAAGAGCGTATTGTTCCCAAGCTGACTGACGACGATAAGCGTAGCCGCAAGAATCGCATTGCCATCAAGACGGTGTTGTGGATTCTGGCTGTGTTGATGATGGCGCTCTTGGCCTATATCATATATAATATGTGGACATTGATGTAATATCAGGGCCACGAAACTGAAAGAGAAGAAATGGAATTTGCGAACAAAGAATATTTCTTGTTACTCCTGCTGCTGATACCCTATTTGTTGTGGTATTTCATGTACAGGAAAAAGAGTGAGCCCACCATGCAGATGAGCGACACATACGCCTATCAGTTCGCTCCAAAGAGTTGGCGCATGCGCATCATGGGATTGCCGATGCTCTTGAGATGCCTGACCTTTATACTGTTGGTGGTGGTGTTGGCTCGTCCGCAGACCCATAATGCTTGGGATAGCAAGACCGTTGAAGGTATCGACATCATGCTGGCGATGGATGTCTCGACCAGTATGTTGGCCGAAGACTTGCGCCCCAATCGCATGGAGGCAGCCAAGGATGTGGCCCGCGAGTTCATCTCCGGGCGCCCAACCGACAACATCGGCTTGACCATCTTTGCTGGAGAGGCTTTTACGCAATGCCCCATGACCACAGATCATGCCAGTCTGTTGAACCTTCTACAAAATGTTCGCACCGACATTGCTGCCAGCGGATTGATGTCTGACGGTACGGCAGTAGGCATGGGATTGGCCAATGCCGTATCACGACTGAAGAACTCAAAGACTAAGAGCAAAGTCGTGATATTGCTGACCGATGGCTCTAACAACATGGGTGACCTTTCGCCTATGACGAGTGCCCAGATAGCCAAGAGCCTTGGTATCAGGGTCTATACCATTGGAGTGGGAACCAACAAGGTTGCCCGCTATCCGATGCCTGTGGCCGGGGGTGTTCAGTATGTGAACATTCCTGTTGAGATTGATACAAAGACGTTAAGCGACATTGCTGCTGTGACCGATGGAAACTTCTATCGTGCCACGAATAATCAGGAATTGAAGCAAATCTATAGGGACATCGACAAATTGGAGAAGAGCAAGATGAATGTGACGAAGTTTTCGAAGCGATACGAAGCCTATCTGCCCTTTGCCATTGCCGCTTTCTTGGCATTGTTGTTGGAGATTCTTCTTCGGACGACAGTGTTGAGACGCATCCCATAAGTGTTTGCTATAGATGTAAGATTGAAAAAGAAATAGTTCTGGAAAATGTTCAGATTTGAGAACCCTATATTCCTCTGGCTGCTACTCATCATTCCACTGATGTTTGTGTTGAGATTTGTGGGTTGGAGGCAAAGAAGAAAGAAAATCAGGAAGTTTGGCGACCCCAACTTGCTGAAAGAGTTGATGCCCGACGTGTCACGCTTCCGTCCTGGCGTGAAGTTCTGGCTATTGCAAGCCGCTTTGGCATTGCTAATCTTAGTGATGGCTCGCCCGCAGATGGGAACGAAGATATCGCGCGACAAGCGCAATGGCATTGAGACCATTATCTGCTTGGATATCAGTAACTCGATGAAGGCCGAGGACGTGGTACCGTCACGACTTGAAAAAAGTAAGTTGATGGTAGAGAACTTGGTGGATAACTTCACGAATGACAAGATTGGCTTGGTGGTGTTCGCTGGTGATGCATTCGTGCAATTGCCTATCACGAGCGATTATGTGTCGGCTAAGATGTTCTTGCAGAACATTGATCCTTCACTTATCACCTCGCAAGGCACCGACATCGCTCGTGCGCTCACGATAGCCATGAACAGTTTCACCAAACAAGAGGCAATCGGACGTGCCATCATTGTCATCACCGATGGTGAGGACCATGAGGGAGGTGCTTTGGAAGCCGCTGAGGCCGCCCGCAAGAAAGGCATCAATGTCTTTATTCTTGGAGTGGGAGAGGCGAAAGGTGCACCAATCCCAGATGGTAGCGGTGGATATATGACCGACAACAGGGGCGAAACCGTGATGACGGCGCTCAATGAGCAGATGTGCCAACAAGTGGCAAAGGCCGGAAAGGGAACCTATATCCATGTGGACAACACAAGTGATGCCCAAGAAAGGCTGAACGACGAGTTGGCTAAACTCCAGAAGGGCGAGACCAGTAGTGTCATCTATAGCGAATACGATGAGCAGTTCCAGGCTTTTGGCATATTGGCTTTGCTATTGCTAATCATTGAGATATGCATCTTTGAGTCGAAGAACCCATTGCTGAAGAACATCAAATTATTCAGAAAGAAATGAGAATGCTGAGATATATAATAATAGGTATATGCATGATGTTGTGTGGCTCGTTGGAATTGGCCGCACAATCAGACAGGCAACTCATCAGGCAAGGCAACAAGCTCTACCACCAGCAGAACTTTGCAAAAGCTGAGGTGGAGTATCAGAAGGCGTTGGCAAAGAATCCGCGCAACACCCAAGCTATGTATAATCTGGGATGTGCCTTGATGCAACAACAAAAAGACTCAGCCGCCGTACAACAATTGGAAAATGCGGGAAAAACCGAGACCAGCAAACTTCGAAAGGCGATGGTTTATCACAACATTGGTGTGATTTGCCAAAAGCATCAGATGTATGGCGAGGCTATTGACGCCTACAAAGAGAGCCTCCGAAACAATCCCTCAGACAACGAGACCCGTTACAATCTGGAACTTTGCAAGCGTCAGCAAAAGAAACAAAACCAGAACAAGAACGATGGTGGTCAGAATGATGACAAGAACCAGCAGGACAAGAAAGAAGACAAAAAGCAAAATAACGATAAAGACAAGAATAAGGACCAACAAAAGCAACAACCGAAAGAGCAGATGAGTAAGGAGAATGCCGAACAACTACTCAATGCTGCTATGCAAGAGGAGAAGGCCACCCAGCAACGTCTGAAGAAGGCGATGCAACATCCTCAGAAACGCCAGTTGCAAAAGAATTGGTAACCTTTTAAGCGATAATTGAAATGAAGAACAATAGAGGAAAATATGGATTGGCCATGATGCCTGAAAGATGGACGATGATGTTATTAGTATTCATCGTCTACCACTGCTCTTTGGCCACCATTTATGCCCAGCAAATATCGGTGTCGGCTCCATCGCAAGTCTCTGCTGGTGAGAACTTTAGGGTTGCTTATACCATCAATACGCAAGATGTCGAAGAGTTCCGTTCCGGCATTCATTCTTCGGATGTGGTCGAGGTGATTGCAGGTCCTTATACCTCTTCGCAATCCAGCTTCCAGATGGTCAATGGACACACCACATCGTCGTCGTCCATCACCTACACCTATACCCTTTATGCCATGAAGAACGGAACCTTTTCCATTCCCGCGGCTCAAGCCGTTGTGGGTGGAAAGCCGTTGTCTTCAAAACCCATAAAGATTACGATTACGGGTTCTGCCCGTAGCAATAACAATGGTGTGCCCAACATGCATGGCGATGATGACGAGCCTGAACACCAGATGAGGGCGGCAGGTTCCAGAATCTCGGGTAACGACCTCTTCATCAAGGTCAGTGCCAACAAGCGTCGTGTGCATGAGCAAGAGCCCGTATTATTGACATACAAGGTCTATACGTTGGTCGACCTCACACAATTGGAAGGTAAGATGCCCGACCTCACCGGATTCCACACCCAGGAGGTGCCCTTGCCACAACAAAAGAGCTTCCATGTGGAGAATGTGAACGGGCGCAACTATCGTTGTGTGACGTGGAGCCAATATGTGATGTATCCGCAAATGACGGGTCAGCTTGAAATCCCAAGCATCACCTTCAAGGGCATTGTTGTCCAACAAAATCGCTCGGTAGACCCCTTTGAGGCCTTCTTCAATGGCGGTTCTGGATATGTGGAGGTGAAACGCGATATTACGGCGCCAGGCATCACCATTCAGGTAGACCCGCTTCCTACACGCCCAACTGGCTTCTCGGGTGGAGTGGGGCGCTTCAACATCTCTGGCCAACTCAATCACGACCAAGTGAAAGCCGGCGAGCCGGTTACGCTTCGTATAGTCGTGAGTGGAGTCGGCAACTTGAAGTTGATTAAGCAACCGGTTGTTGATTTCCCGAAAGATTTCGACAAATACGATGCAAAGGTCACGGACAAGACCAAACTGACCTCCAATGGCGTTGAAGGAAACATCATTTACGACTTCTTGGCCGTGCCTCGCAACCAAGGTTCATACAAGATTCCACCTGTGGAACTGACCTATTACGATACCGGTGCCAACGCCTACAAGACCGTGAAGACCCAACCCTTCCAATTGGAGGTGGAGCAGGGTAGTGGCAAGTCTAATTCGGTTGCCGACTATTCGGCCGAACAAGGAAAAGACATCCGTGGGCTGAAGACGGGCAACACCCAGGCACACGATGTCAGCAAGTTCTTCTATGGAAGTTCCGCTTATTGGGTGAGCCTCCTTTTGCCGCTCATTGCCTTTGTGGCTTTGCTCATCGTGTTCCGCAAACGTGCCATCGACAATGCCGATTTGGGCAAAATGCGTGGAAAGAAGGCTAACAAAGTGGCTACCAAGCGATTGCGCAAGGCCAACCGCCTGATGCAAAAAGGCCAGCAGAACGAATTCTACGACGAAGTTTTGCGCACATTGTGGGGTTATGTGGGCGACAAGTTGAACATGCCCGTCGAACAACTCTCGCGCGACAACATTTCCGAGAATCTCTCCTCGCACGGTGTGAGCGAAGAGAATGTCGGCATGTTTATCGCCGCACTCGATGAATGCGAGTACGAGCGCTATGCTCCAGGCGATGCTGCCGGAAACATGAACAAGACGTTCGAGTCGGCTATGAAAGCCATTATGAATATTGAAGAGACGATGAAGAAAGCAGGCAAGAAGAAGAGTGTAAGGATGCTTGTGCTTGTTTCCTTGATGCTTTTCATGCCGTTGTCGGCTATGGCGATAACCAAGCAGAATGCCGATAACGAATACAAGAAAGGCAATTATCAGCAAGCCATCAAAGACTATCAGGAATTGCTTAAAAAGGGAGTGTCTGCCGATTTGTACTATAATCTGGGCAATGCCTATTTCCGCACCGACAACATCACTCAGGCCGTGTTGGCTTATGAACGTGCATTGCTCTTGCAACCCGGCGACAAAGACATCCGTTTCAATCTGCAATTCGCCCGTAGCAAGACCATCGACAAGATCACTCCCGAGAGCGAGATGTTCTTCTTTACGTGGTATCGGTCGGTAGTCAACATGATGAGTGTCGACAGTTGGGCCACATTGGCGGTGGTTTCCATCGTGTTGGCATTGGTGCTGGTGCTGTTCTATCTCTTTAGTTCTCGTCTGCTCATGCGCCAGGTGGGGTTCTATGGTTCCATCTGCTTCTTCGTGTTGTTCTTGTTGGGCAATTTGTTTGCATGGCAACAAAAACAACAACTGGTGAACCATCGTGGAGCCATCGTCATCGCTCCGTCGACAACCGTGAAGAAGACTCCGGCAAAGAATGGAACCGACGACTTCGTCATTCATGAGGGCACGAAGGTGAATGTCACCGACAAGTCCATCAAAGAGTGGCGTGGAGTGCGTCTCGACGATGGGCGCGAAGGCTGGATTTCGGCTGATGTGATTGAGGAAATTTGAACGCGATGATGGACTGGAATTCGTTATTGGAAATCGACCGCCAGATATTGGCTTTCTTCAACGGGAGCGACTCGTTGTTCATCGACGGCTTTGCTATGACGCTCACGTCGGGCCTCACGTGGATTCCCCTCTATCTGGGGCTTTTCTATCTGGTCATCAAGAACAACGAGACAATGGCCCAGGTGGCGCTCATCGTGGGATGTGCGGCGTTGTGCCTGTTCTTGGCTTACGGATTGACCGACTACATCGTGAAACCTCTTGTAGGCCGATGGCGACCCACCAACGACCCCATCATCAAGTACACCATAGACGTGGTCAACAACTATCGCGAGTCGAAGTTCGGCTTCTTCTCGGCACATGCCGCCAACACGATGTCCATAGCGGTGTTCTTCTCGTTGTTAGTGCGCAACCGCAAGTTCATGATTGTCATGCTCGCGTGGTCGTTGCTCAATTGCTGGACACGCATGTATCTGGGCGTGCATTATCCGTCCGACATCCTTTGCGGACTTGCTTGGGGAGCCACCGTTGGCATGTTTGTCTATTTGCTCTACAAGCATGTCTATTTCAAAATCAGCCCCAATTTGAACTATGTTTCCACCCAATATACCGCCACGGGATATAGCCTTGTCGACATCGATGTGGTCATCACGCTCTCGATGTTCATCTATTGCTATATCATCATTCGTGGCATGCTTGTAATGAATTTGTGATGATGGATACAAAGCACATAAAAATCAACGACTATAACTATCCCTTGCCCGACGAGCGTATCGCCAAATTCCCGATGACCGAGCGCGACCACTCGCGCCTGTTGGTTTATCGTGGCGGACAAGTGTCCGACGACGTCTTCTACAACTTGCCCGACTATTTGCCCGATGGCGCCCTGATGGTCTTCAACAACACGAAGGTCATCCAGGCACGTATGCATTTCCGCAAGGAGACGGGTGCGCTCATCGAAGTGTTCCTCTTGGAGCCCGCCCAACCAGCCGACTACGAGCAGATGTTCCAAACCACCGGCCGATGCGCGTGGCTTTGCCTCGTGGGCAATCTGAAGAAGTGGAAAGAGGGGACGCTCCGTCGCTCTTTCGAGGTGAATGGCAAGCCGCTGACCCTTTCCGTTGAGCGTGGCGCCATGCAAGGCACCAACCATTGGGTTTCCTTCGAGTGGGACAATCCGTCGGTTTCTTTTGCCGAAATCCTTGATGTCGTGGGCGAACTCCCCATTCCTCCCTATCTGAATCGGGACACGCAAGAGAGCGACAAGACCACCTATCAGACGGTCTATTCGAAAATCAAGGGTAGTGTGGCCGCACCTACGGCCGGACTCCATTTCACCGACCGCGTGCTCTCCGCTCTCGACGCGCGTGGCATCGACCGCGAGGAAGTGACCCTCCACGTGGGAGCAGGCACGTTCAAGCCCGTCAAGAGCGAGGAAATCGAGGGCCACGAGATGCATACGGAATACATTTGTGTGCATCGGCGCACCTTGGAGAAACTCACCCGACACCAAGCCCAAGCCATTGCCGTCGGAACCACCAGCGTCCGAACGCTCGAGAGCCTCTACTACATGGGTCTCAAGTTGATGAAGAATCCCGACCTCAACGAAGAAGAATTGCACGTCAACCAGTGGGAGCCCTACGAGCAACCCGTCTCCGATGTGCCCGCCGTTGAGGCTATTCAGGCCATCCTTGCCTGGCTCGACCGCAACCAGCTCGAGTCCTTGCACTCGTCAACGCAAATCATCATCGCCCCAGGCTACGAATACAAGATTGTGCGCATGCTGGTCACCAATTTCCATCAGCCCCAAAGCACATTGTTGCTCTTGGTCAGCGCTTTCGTGAAAGGCGACTGGCGGCGCATCTACGACTACGCTCTGGCTCACGACTTCCGATTCCTGAGCTATGGCGACAGTTCGTTGCTAATTCCATAAACACCTACTCACAAAACGTTTTTGAAAAATGAAAAAAGGAGATAAAGTCCGCTTCCTGAGCGAGATTGGAGGAGGCACGGTCACTGGGTTCAAAGGTTCTAACATCGTGCTCGTTGAAGACGAAGACGGCTTCGAGATTCCCATGGCCATCACCGATGTCGTAGTGATTGGCGCCGAAGACTATAGCACCACCCACGTTGTCACCAGCAAGGGCGCTTCCCCACAGAAGCCCGACGGCCGTTCCATCAAGGCCATGATGAAGCAGGGGCAAGACGAAGCCGACCCCATTGACTCTGCCGATGACGAGGTCGACTATTCGAAGGTAACCTTCAAGAAACCCGTCGAAGAGCGCAAGGGCGGCAACCAGCTCTCGGCCTATCTGGCCTTTGTGCCCATCGACATCAAGGAGGTCACCCACACGCGCTTCGAGAGCTATTTCGTGAACGATAGCAACTATTACATCCAATACACCTATCTCGCCGCCGAGGGAGCCAACTGGACACTTCGCTCACAAGGCGAGGTGGAGCCCAACACCAAGGTCTTCATCGAGGAGTTCGGCCGCGAAGAGCTCAACAACTTGGGGCATGTGGCCATTCAGATGATGGCCTACAAGCGCGAGAAACCCTTCGTGTTGAAACCCGTCATCGACGTGCAATTCCGCATCGATGCCGTGAAGTTCTACAAGTTGCACACGTTCCAAGAAAACGACTTCTTCGAGCAGCCCGCCTTGCTCTATACCATCGTCGAGAACGACAAGGTGACACGTCCGCTGGTCATCGACGCCAAACGCCTGAAAGAAGAGATGTATCATGTGGAGCAACCCGACAAGACGCGCGTAGCCAAGCCGCTTGCCAACGTCGGCCAACCCGTTGCCAAGCCACGAACCATCGCCAAGCGCAAGGGCGACGAGGATGTTGTGGTGGTCGACCTCCATGTTGATGCCTTGCTCGACACCACCGCGGGCATGTCGGCGGGCGACATCCTCAACCATCAGGTCTCCGTATTCCGTCGCACGTTGGCCGAATACGCCTCAAAGAAGGGCCAGCGCATCATCTTCATCCACGGCAAGGGCGAGGGCGTGTTGCGTCGCGCATTGGTCAACGACCTGTGCTATCGCTACAAGTCCTACACCTATCAGGATGCCTCATTCCAAGAGTATGGATACGGAGCCACGCAAGTGACGATTAAATAGTGCATAGGGCATGGTTCATAGTTCATAATTCATAGTTCATAGTTCATAGTTTATAACTAAATCCATTATGAACTTTGCGCTTTGCTCTCCTCCTCAAACAACCGGTCGAAGACTTTTTTCAATTCCGCCGGATTGCCCAGCGTAGAGCGAATCTGCTTCAGGTATTCCTCGTTGGGCGACCCGGGAATCCATAGCGAGATGTAGCCCTGAGGCGAATACTTCTCCTTCATGTGTTGGCAGAAGCGCTCCCAATGCTCTTCGCGCGACTTCTCGGGATAGTTCTCCAACCCGAACTGCACCGTGCGGCGGAAGACGGTCTCGGGCTCCAGGTCGCGGTCGGCCTCGGCCACAATCTTTCCATAGATGCTTCGCGGCGCATGGCTGGCAGAGGCGCGATGGTCTTCCACGGCCTCGCGCATCACTTTGATTTGCTCCGTGGAGAACCATTTGCGCAGACGCTGGTCAGCAGCCAGAATCTTGCCTCCCGTGATGTGGTGGATGGCGCGCGGACCGTTCATCCCGATGTCGTGGTAGGCGGCAATAGCATAAGCCATATTCAGGTCGGCTCCCACGCGCCGGGCCAGCACGAGGCTACGGCTGATCACGCGTTGCACGTGGCTGATGCCATGCGAGCGTCCAAACTCGGCATAGCGAGGCAGAATGTTGGTCTCAACGAAGTGAACGAGGTCCAAACTGGGGGTTGTTTCGGTCATAATCCTTGATTTTTTTGCAAATATAATGATTTATGATTAATTTTGCAAGGGTTTCAGAAAAAATGAACTATGAACATTGAACAGAAGAACTCTCCGCGCGCTTGGTTTCTTGCCGCACGCCCCAAGACGCTCACGGGGGCGGCCGTTCCCGTGATGATTGGAGCCTCGCTCGCCATTGCCGACACCGCGTGCCACATCTCGTGGACGGCAGCCATCCTCTGCCTGCTCTTTGCCTTCATCATGCAGATTGACGCCAACTTCGTGAACGACTATTTCGATTTCCAGAAAGGCACCGACGACGAGCAGCGTTTGGGCCCCAAGCGGGCTTGTGCACAAGGGTGGGTGACGCCCCGCGCCATGCGCCTCGCCATTGGCCTCACCACGTTGCTGGCTTGCGCCGTAGGGCTCCCGCTCGTCCTCTTCGGCGGTTGGCCTATGGTGGCCGTCGGAGCGTTGTGCGTGGTCTTCTGCTTCCTCTATACCACCCACCTCTCCTATGTCGGCATGGGCGACCTTCTGGTGCTGCTCTTCTTCGGCCTCGTGCCCGTCTGCTTGACCTATTTTCTTGCCCTGCCCATCGGGCGGCAGACCGTTACGTGGGAGTGCCTTGTGGCTGCTTTGGCGTGTGGGCTGATTATCGACACGTTGCTGGTGGTGAACAACTATCGCGACATCGACAACGACCGTCGCACGGGAAAGCGCACGCTCATCGTGGCGATAGGAGCCAAGGGCGGTCGGGCGTTGTATCTCGCGCTGGGCATCGTGGCGTGTCTCTTGGGGTGCGCCTTCTGCTTCTTCGGCCATCTGTGGGCGTTCCTCATTCCCCTGGCGGCCTATCTGCCCCTTCATCTTTCGGCATACCTCGCGATGAAACGCATCAACAAAGGGGCTGCTCTCAACCGTGTGCTGGGCATGACGGCCCGCAACATGTTCGTCTACGGCCTCTCCGTCACCCTTGGTTTCCTGTTTTCATAAAGTATATACCCCGTGTACTGCTAGTACATGCCGCATGTACTGACGTCACTTCATGCCTGTGCTCAGTTCAATCGTGGTGTTGGTGTCCTGCCAAAGCATCCTAATCATATAGTGATTTCACCCCAGTATTTGGCAACATCTATACCATTCCCTGTATCTTATGCTCAGAATTGATGCTGAAAAAACACAACAAATTCTTGTCAACTTTTCC
This sequence comes from uncultured Prevotellaceae bacterium, assembly GCA_902769705.1. GTDB lineage: Bacteria > Bacteroidota > Bacteroidia > Bacteroidales > Bacteroidaceae > Prevotella. The sequence goes on along the minus strand of CACXPX010000003.1, from coordinate 4,150 downwards.
GTGCAATCTAGAAAAGAAATATGTAAAGAATCTTTACTTTCACCCTTTTCCACCCTCACTTTTCTTCGACAGTTTTGTCATTTGTGGCTTTTGAGGGTGTCATTTGTGGCCTTTGACCTTGTCATTAGTGGCATCTGAGCCGCTCATTTGCCACAAGTGAGAGGGTTAAAGCATAGCTCTGACAACCTAAAAGCATAGCTTTGACAAGATGAAAAGATGTAAAGAAAACGGAAGTGGCTGATAGTCAACGACTTCCGGAAATGTCAATTTTTGGCGTTTTTCGCACCAAAACCTTTCCCAGTTCAGAAAATAGCCTGTTTTTAGGGCTCAAAATTCAGAATTTCCTTTACAAATTCCAAGTCAGAGGGATATAATTATTCATGAATATTCGCGGGCATTAATGGAGAATTGTTTTTTCTACAAGAACAATACAAACAAAAGAGCGGAACCATGTGGGCTCCGCCTTTTTCATTTGATTTACTATTGCCCCTTTAACTACCTAGAAGGAAGGACCATTAGATTACGTTTGTATAGGGAGTAGTTTTTGATTCTTAGTTGAAGAAGTTCCAGCTGAGTCCGAAGCGAAGAATGCGTTCGTTGAGCGGATAGTGGGGTGTGAAGAAATAGTTGCGCTTGCCGCTTCCCGCATTCACATGGCTCATCATGACGAAGAAGCGCGTGTGCTGGAGGTGGAAGTTGGCATAGACGTTGACAACGGGATAGTCGCCCACTTCGGCGGGTACCTCGTTTTCTTGCACGACAAACTGGCCGATGGCGGGGTTGTAGTCGGGCGCTTGGTATTTGGTGAAATAGCGGGCGTCGGCTCCCAAGTCGCATTTCAGCACGCGGGCAATCTTGAACCTCAGGAAGAGGTTGGTGTAGATGTTGAGGTCGGGCACGGGCAGGGCGTCTTTGTTGGATGATTTCTGCCAGGTGACGACACTCTCCCAGTTGAGCGGCCCAAGCGTGAAGTCTTGGGTGAGCGAGGCCGTGATGAGGTTGATGGCTTTGTCGCTCTTGCGCACGTGTAGGGTGGTGGCGGTGCGATAGAAGGTGTCGTCGTCGATGTTGTAGCTCTGGGCGAAATAGGTGTGGTTCTTGATTTCGTCTACGGCCACGCGCAGGGTGGTGCGTGTCTTCTTGTAGCTGAAGAGCCCTTGTATGCGCGTGTGGATGACTTTCGACAGGTCGTTGTTGCCGTCGTAGTCCCACCAGAAATGGCGTGAGTGGTAGTGGCGGTAGTAGAATGTGGGGTTCAGTTGATAGAAGAATCCGCTGGCCGCCAATGTCACGGTGTCGCCGAAGAGGCGGAAGTTGAGGTCGGCTTGTGCGTCGAACTTCAGTTGTCCGGCATCTTCGCCTATGAGGAACGTTTCGAAGGTGGCGTTATAGTGCAGGGTGTTGCCTTGTGCTTTGATGAGCTGGCCGCCCACGCTGAGGTTGTGCTCGTTGAACGAGTTGGTTCCGCCGAGGGAATCGGGGAGTGTGAAGTGGCGCAGGTCGCTCGACACAAATCCTTTCAGCCCGGCTTTTGCCCATTTGTTGAATCCTTCGAGCAATGAGATGGCGAAGGTGTTCTTGAGATTGTAGTGGCGGGTTTTGTCGTAGATGGAATCGCCCGCGAGGCGCCCTATATTATAATAGGTATGCGCGTAGTAGTCGGTTGGCGACTGATAGGCTTGGTAGATGCGCTTGTAGTTGTCGAACTTCATGGTGTGGATGAAGCTGGTGACGGGCACGTATTCGTTTTTGAGCCACGAGGTGTCTTGCTCGGCTTTCTTTTGTGCGGCCAGAAGGCTGTCGGCGGCTGCCTTTCCTTGCACGAGGATGCGGTCGGACACTTGGGTGGAGTCTGTGCGCAGGGAGTCGGCAACGGGTTCTGTGCCGGCAATGCGGGCTCCGTCGGGGCGCCCGGCTAAGGGCTGCTCGTCGTTTGCGGCATCGGCATCGCGCCCTTCTTTCAGGGCTTTCTCTCTGGCCTGGCGCTCTTCTTTTTCCTTTTGCGACTGGATGGCGAACTTCTTGGCTTTGATTTCCTCTTCGGTCATGGGAACCTTACGGTTGAATCCCACGTTGAACCGATGGGTGAGGAAGACGTGCTGGTTGTCGTGGCGGTTCCAGTTGCGTTCCAGAACGGTGGGAATCTCGGATGTGGTGTAGCTGTCGCTATAGCTTTCGGGGTGGGTGACATAGTTGTCGTCGGTGATGCCTCCGTTCTCGGTAATCTTCTGATGGTTGGTCGACATCAGGAGGTGGGCTTGGTATCTGTCGCCCAGATAGCTGCCGTAGGCGGTGTAGTTGAAATGGGCGGTGCTCTGCTCTTGGTAGTATCCGCGGGCGTAGAGGTAGTCGAACTTGAAGCCTATTCCCAACTTCTTTCCCGCGTTGACGCCGAAGCGGGCGGTGAGATGGTCTTCACCGTTGGTGCGGTCGCCACATGTGTTGAACGTCAGGTTGGTGATAGGGGAGAGGGTGTTGGTGAAATGGAACTTGTCGACGGGTGTAATGACAAAGTCGTAGGGTTGTGTGAAAATGAATTGGTCGCTCAATGGGCGGTCGATGAATATGCGATGGATGCGTGGCGCGCCCATGTTGCCCGTTGTGTTGTATTCGCCTCGAAGCCCGGTCGTGAAGATGGAGTTCATGAACATGTGGGAAACGGTGTCGAGGGAGGCGGGTGTGGGGTCGCCAAACCGCTCGTCGACGGTCCACACTCTAATGCCTTTTGGGATGGTCTTGTTTTTGGTGGAGTCGGTGTTGTTTCTCCCACTCAGTCCTCCTCCCCGCTGACTGATGTTTCCGTCGGCGGTCATTTGGTTGTAGGTGTCTGATTGTGCGCTGATGCCGATGGACAGCATCAGGAAAAACAATATGGATAATAATTTGTTCATCAATGCAGGAAACGTAGAACACACTCAACGGCTTTGAAGGCCATTGAGACGAGAATGATGATGACCCCAACGTCGTGGCTCGACGTTAGATATACAATGATTCCAATGATAGCTCCCACCATGAACAACACGTTAAGCACGTTCCGCACTCGGAAGAAGCGGTCGCCTTCGTGGTCGTCGGGGTGGGTGTGATGCCGGATGGGTTGTGTTTCGTCTGCCATACGTTTTTATTTCAGGGCTTCTAATAGCGTTTCAAAGATGTTATCCTTGCGGTCGATGGTTTTACGACGGAATTTGCCTGAGTATTTGCTCAGATTGTCTTTTTTCTTGTTCAAGGCGTTTTCGTCGGTAATCCATTCCTCGGCTCTCATTTCCATTCCGTCGTTCACGCCACGGTCCATCTCGTAAGCATAGCTGATGCGCGAGATGGTGACATTCAGGTGCTCGTCGGTGCATGTGGCGATGACGGTGTAGTTGAAAATAGTGCGGTCTAACGACAAGAATGTGTTTTGGAAGACGAGCCACTCCTTGAATCGGGCGCCGATGATGTGGTCTTGCTTGTTGACGATGGCCACTTGGCTGGTCTTGAACTGATTCTCTTCTTTGGTCATCTTCTCGAGCGTGGCGAACACGATGTCGTAAATCTCTTGTGCGCTTTTGCCAGTGATGTCTTTGTCAAGAGTGAACGTGACTTTGCCGTCAACAACGGGTACCGCGCCGGCAAGATATTTGGGATCTACCGCTTTCTTGTTGCTCTCGAAAAGCGATTTCTTCTTTGTCGTTTCCTCTTGTGGAGCCGTCGTTTGAGGCTTCTCCCATACGTTTTGTGCCATTCCAAACAATGGAAGTGTTGCAAATATTGCAATGAAAAGATTTCTCATATATAATATAATAATGTGATTATTGATGGGCAAAATTACTAAAAATATGAGATATAGAAAACCTTTAAGGAATATTTAACGTAAAAGCGGAGGTTTTTCTGGCCGAAATGCCGCATTTTTCGCCGTCATAGGGCTGGCAGATGGAGAACATAGGGGGAACATACGGGTGATGGATGGAGAACTCTTCGTCCGTTTGGTAATAAGAATTACCTGCAGATTTTTCGTCTCAGAATGCTTCGTTTTTGCCTCTGACGGCATCCGAATGCCGTTTTCCTACGTTTTCTCTTGATTTGTGTCAAGAATTCGGAAAATTTTTCATTTGGTGTGAATTTTTTCGTGAAAATATTTGGTGGCAATTTTATTTTGTTGTACCTTTGC
>CACXPX010000002.1 GCA_902769705.1 uncultured Prevotellaceae bacterium | reverse complement strand
CAACTGTACTCAGGCGAGGCAGTCAACCGAATCCGTACGGGTAGACAAGTGTTAAAAAACAAGGCCTAAAAGGAGTCAACCGTATTCAGGAAAAGACAATCTCGTGAAAACAGAGCAACTTATATCTCTTCAGACAGCAACAAGAAAGGTTCACTTCAGTCCCGTAGGGGAGGCTTTTTCGTGGAATGTGGAACCAACGGTCGCTGTTTGCAAAGCGAGGAAAGCAATGTGGAGTGTGGAATGAGAAATGCACGGGAAATGGAGCGTGGGGATAATCGTTAATTCAAAAGCTATTGCTTTTCCTATTCGGCCAGCGACCGTTGGTTCCCACTATCGCGCCCATTACTTTCCCGCTACGCGACAGTGACCGATGGTTCCCGAGCGAGCTCGCCACCCCGTAGCCATCCCAAAGGGCGAGGGGGGATTTATAAAAAGTCTTGCTAATGGCTTCTAACTTCTTCTGACTCCCTCTAACTTCCTTCCCCTCTCTTTTCTGGGGGAGGATGGGAGGGGCTAGATGCCACTTCTAAGCGTCTCAGGTGATACATCTGAGGCGCTTACTTGTATCACCTGAAGGCCTTACATGCCACATGTACCAAAAAGGATTTTTGTCACAAATAATTCAACGAATGTTTGCAGAGTCAGGAAATATTCGTAACTTTGTGGGCAATATTTTTACTACTTTCCAACTCATCAGAAACAATTAAAAACTCAATGAATATGAAAAAGACTAACCAACTTTTGTTCATCATCATCACACTCATGAGCATGATGACCACCAGGGCGTGGGCACAGAAATGGACTGAAGTGGACTCCAAGGAGACTTTGAACGAAGCCGTCAACGACGAGGAGCCACTCATCCGCCTAACTGGCGACATCGTGCTGTCGGAATACCTCTCAATAGGCTACAACAAAAACCAGTCCATCACCCTCGACCTGAACGGTCACACGCTGAGCCGCAACCTCACGGCGGCCGATAGAAACGGCCATGTGATTGAAGTGCATTCCAAAGGCGATCTTATGATCATCGACAGCAGCGACGACCGCAGCGGCACCATTACCGGTGGTTGGGCCAACAATGGTGGCGGTATCTGCAACTATGGAACGCTGACCATTACGGGCGGCACCATCACGGGCTGCAAGGCCTCTGAACAAGGCGGCGGTATTAAGAACAACGCTGGAGCTACGCTCACAATCAGAGGTCGTGTGATAATAACCGGCAACAGCGCACCTAATGGCGGCGGTATCTATAATGCAGACGGCGGCACAATGTCCATAGATGGCATTTCAGAAATGTCCACCTCATACTGGAGTTCCATCAGTAACAATACCGCCACTGAAGACGGCGGTGGTATCGTGAACCGCGGTACGGCTACCATTTCAGCTGCGTACATTTCTGGAAATCAGGCTGCCAACAACGGCGGTGGCATTTGGAACAGCGGCACGCTCGACATCGCAACACTATACCTGTCTGTTGAAATCAAGAATAACACCTGCAAGGGTGACGGCGGAGGCCTCTGGAACAGAGGTACGCTCGACATGCGAGGTGTTGTTGTGGTCAAGGACAACCACAACGTCACCGCTGGAAGCATGGACAGCAATCTGTTCCTGAAGACCGGCACAAAGATCAATGTCACCGGACAGTTTGCTGGTCTCGCTGAAATCTATGTTTGTTGCGAAAACTATCAAAAGCAGGTAATAACATCGGGATATCAAAATGCAACACCCTCTGACAACAAATGGATTAAAAGCGATGTAACCGGTTTCAATATACGGTATGCGGATTCGGAACTCGAATTCTACCAAACAGCATCTGGAACTCCCATACGCTACATCGACCGCAGTTGGGACGAAAGTTCCATGAAGGTTGTGGCAACACAGCGTTTAGGATTTGCCCAGAATATTGCAGAAACTTACGACACCAATCTCAGTGGCTTTTATTATGTTAACGCAGATGTTACAACCACCGCAAAACTATACGCTTCCGGAGACGTCCATCTCATTCTTTGCGACGGTGCTTCACTTACAGCCAATTGCTTGGTTAACGACGAGCATTCCATCTACATTTATGGTCAGACAGCCGGAACGGGCCAGTTTACGGCTACGAATCCCGACAGTGGATATCCAGGCATCGGCTGCCATTCCCAGAAAGGCAAGGACATTAACATCTGCGGCGGTGTGATTAACGTGAAGGGAGCCAGATCTTGCGCTGGCATCGGTGGTGGTTATACTTCTGCTGGCTTCAGTGAAGATCATTATTCTTGTACCAACATCAGAATTTTCGCAGGCACGGTCAATGCCACCGGAGGAGTCAGAGCGGCTGGTATCGGCGGCTCAGGTAGGAGTGATGAGTTCGGTTACATATATATCTATGGAGGCACAGTGACAGCCCAGGGCGGTGACAGTCCTTTCTTTGATACAGATGGTGGCGGTGCCGGTATAGGCGGTGGCGACAAATGCCCTTATGGTGGAAACCTCAATATATATGGAGGCACGGTGAACGCGACCGGTGGCGCTGAGGCTGCAGGAATCGGTCTCGGACAAAATAGTGGGAATGATCATCAGTGGAATACTCAAATATATATCAATGGAGGCACTGTCACCGCCACAGGAGGCGACAGGGGCGCCGGTATCGGCGGCGGTGACGGCATTTCCGGCTGCATTGTGCATGTTTACGGAGGTACGGTGAAGGCCTATGCAGGAGTGGATGCGGCCGGTATCGGCTCTGGGGAAGGCGCTGATAACAATGATGGCGGCTATTTTGAAATCGTCAATGGTTTCGTGGAAGCCTGGGGTAAAGGGGCTGGCGCAGGCATCGGCGCAGGCGAGGATGCAGCCGCAGGTGAGATTCACATCAATGGAGGTACGGTCATCGCCCATGGAGGTGATGACAGCAATGCCATCTGCAGCCATGACGTCAATGGGACAAATGATCTGGAAATCGGCAACCAAATGAGACTCCGCATCTCAGAAAACATACTCCCCTATAATGCCCGCGAATGGGCCAACATCCTGACCTATCACGATATCCAGATAGAGCCCTGCACCCACAGCAGTGTCACCTACACCGTGAACGGTACCGATGCTAATGGCACGCATACCATGCACTGCTCGCACTGCAGTTATAATAGTAAGCCTGAGACACACACCTTCGAGAATGGTACCTGCACTGTCTGTCATGTCAGTGGCTCCACTAAAACCGTCAGGATTTACCTGCCTGAGGAAGTGGACGAGAGCTACAGCGACGGTCACTATGCCAGCACGCCTATCACTCAGACGCTGGTTACCGGCTCCACCTTCGAACTGCCTGCTCCACCGGACTCTTATCTGCCCACTGGTTTTATATTCGCAGGATGGCGTGTCGGCACCCCTGAAGGACTCACTTCCTATTGTGTAGGTGAGAACGAGCAGGTTCTTCAGTCAGGCACCTCGTACACCGTCAATACCGACGTGAGTCTCACAGCCCGCTTCAACCGTATAGGCGATATCAACCTGGACGGCAAGGTGGATATAGCCGACGTTACAACGATGGTGAACATCGTGCTCAACAAGGCCACTGACGAGCACGGAAATGCAGACCTCAATGGCAGCGGCAGTGTGACCATTGAAGATGTGACCATCTTGGTGAACATCATCCTCAGCAATAATTCCGGCACGTAGAACATCACGAACGCATCCACAACTGGATGGTCTCACCCTGCACTCGGATCAAGGCTGGCATTATCAGCATGGCATGTACCAGAAGATGCTTAAAGACCATGATGTCACGCAGAGCATGTCACGTAAGGGTAACTGTCTGGACAATGCTATGATGGAGAATTTCTTTGGGCTGATGAAGAACGAGCTCTTGCATGCGAACAAGTTTGAAAGCATAGAGGAATTTGAAAGAGCACTAAGAAAATATATTGATTGGTATAACAGTAATAGAATAAAATTGAGATTAAAAGGAATGAGCCCGGTACAATACCGAGCTCACTACTATAGAGAGTTGAATAATTAATGTCTAATTTAATGTCCAACTTTTCGGGGGCACATCAAACTAAAGCGGCCTTCCTATATAAAGAGAACTGAGTTTGCTCAGCTTTATTTCTTTTTAGGTTTGCGTCGTGCCCATCCCTCTTCGCTGAAGTCGGGGGCTTCGCCTTTCAATTCCCATTTCTTTGGCTTCATCAACTCGCGCCAGTCTTGTGCGCTATAAGTGTGGTCGTCCTCGATGAAATCGGCTTTTTTTGAACCTTTACGTCCTTTTTGTGCACTCTTTTTCTCTCCTTTGCGTCCTTGTCCTTTGGCAGAACCTTTATCTGCAGGGCGCGAATCGGCTTCGTTGCAGCGCACCTCACGACCTTTGTATTTGATTCCTGTGAGGGCTTGCGACACGCGTTGCGCGTCTTGTCTCGGTACTTCGAAATAAGAGAACTTGCCCAGGAGGTCGATATGTCCCACTAGTTGGCGTCCTCCCAGATGTTTGTTCAGCAGTTGCATCACTTCGCCAGGATAGAACCCATCGTCTTTTCCCAAGTTGATGAACAGCCGGGCGAATCCTTTCTCAACCTTGCGTGCCCCGCCTTTTTCGCCACGTTCGCCTCTCTTGCCCGAACGCTCGCCCTTGCCGCGCTCCTTGCCCGACGAAGGCTTCTCAATCTCGGGTGCGTCGGCATAATAAGCCAAGAAGCGTCCGAACGTCATAGAGACAATTTTCTTGATGATGTCTTCCTTGTCCACATACTCGAAGTGGCGGTTGATTTCGGTCATGAAGGGGGCAATCTGCTCTTCATCAACGTCCACCTTCTCTATCTTGTCCATAGCGCGATAGAGTTGTTTGGTGCAGATTTCCTGTGGGGTGGGCAGCGTTCCGTCCACAAACTGCTTGCCAATCACTTTCTCGATGTTGCGCACCTTGTGCTTCTCGCGAGTGTGGATGATGCTGATGGACGTGCCTTTCTTGCCTGCGCGGCCAGTACGGCCCGAGCGGTGGGTGTAGTTCTCGATGTCATCGGGCAATCCGTAGTTAATCACGTGTGTCAGGTCGTCGACGTCAAGTCCGCGTGCTGCCACGTCGGTAGCCACCAACAGTTGCACGGTGTGTTGGCGGAACTTCTGCATCGTGAGATCGCGCTGGTCCTGCGAGAGGTCGCCGTGCAGGGCTTCGGCGTTGTATCCATCGCGAATCAGCTTGTCAGCAATCTCCTGTGTCTCCACCTTTGTGCGGCAGAAGATGATGGCGAAAATGCGCGGATGGAAGTCTACGATGCGCTTCAAGGCCAGGTATTTGTCCTTGGCGTTCACCAGATAATAAATGTGGTTCACATTCTCGGCGCCTTCGTTTCGGCTTCCCACGACAATCTCTTTGTGGTCGCGCAGGTAGTTGAGCGCAATCTTCTCGATTTCGCGGCTCATGGTAGCCGAGAAGAGCAGCGTGTTGCGGTCTTCGGGCACATGGGCAAGAATCTCGTCGATACTCTCCGAGAATCCCATGTTGAGCATCTCGTCGGCCTCGTCGAGCACTACGTTGTGCAAGTCATCAAGCTTAGCTGCGCCGCGGTTCATCAAGTCGATGAGTCGTCCGGGCGTGGCCACGATGATTTGTGCGCCGTGTCGAAGCTCACGAATCTGCTGCATAATGCTGGTTCCACCGTAGACGGGCACGATGTGTATGCCTGGCAGATATTTGGCGAAGTCCTTCATGTCGTCGCTGATCTGCAGGCAAAGTTCACGCGTGGGGCTCAGGATGAGCGCCTGCGTTTCGTTGCGTGTGGTGTCGATGCGCTGCAAAAGCGGTATGCCGAAAGCGGCCGTCTTGCCTGTTCCTGTCTGCGCAAGCGCAATGACATCGTTACGATTACCAAGTAAATAGGGAATAACCTCCTCCTGAACGGGCATTGGGTTTTCGAACCCCAATTCCGTAATAGCGCGGCGAATCTCTTCGCTGACGCCTAATTCTTCAAATGTCTTCAAATTGGAATAATATAATATTGCGGGTGCAAAGTTACGGAAAAAAGTTGGAATGTCAGCATGAAATTTTGATAATTCACCTGAAAACCATATCTTTGCAGTCATAATAGACATTTAGGAGTAATATGAACATAGGAATTTTCTGCTCGGCTAACAGCCAGATTGACGCGGACTTCTTTGCTGCAACGGAGGCGTTGGGGCGATGGATAGGGGAGAACGGGCACCAATTGGTGTTTGGTGGTTGCAACTTGGGATTGATGGAATGTGTGGCTCGAGCCGTACATGAGTCGGGCGGACGATGTATTGGTGTGGTGCCAAGCATCATCGAGGAGACGGGGCGCAAGAGCGACTATGTTGACGTGTGCATTCCGTGCGACAACCTTTCCGACCGTAAGGATTTGCTGCTTGCCCATAGTGATGTGATTGTGGCGTTGCCTGGCGGTATTGGCACGCTGGATGAGGTTTTTACTGTTGCTGCTGCGGCTACTATCGGTTATCATAGGAAGCGTGTGGTGCTTTATAATATGAAGGGCTTTTGGGGGCCGCTCATAGCTTTGCTTGACGATTTGGACGGTCGCGGAATGATTCGTGGCGATTGGCACGAGCAGATTGGTGTGGCTAACACGCTGGAAGAGCTTTGCGCTACGATAAAGGGAAAGGTAAAAAAGTAAAAAGGCAAACTTCTAAAAGTAAAAAGGTAAAAGGGTAAAGAGGTAAAATTCTTAATTTTCAATTATCAATTTTCAATTATCAATGTTTATGCAGCGTTGGTATAGGGTGAGCATCTGTTGTGCTATGTCGTTGTTTTCGAAGCGTTGTATGTATTGTAGGCTGCGCTCGATGCGCTCTTCGCGCCCTTCGGCTCCGGGGAGGGAGCGGCTGACGGCTTGGGCGAGTGCGTCGGCATCGTCGGGGTGGACGTAGAGGCTGTCGGGTCCTCCGGCTTCTTCAAGACATGACCCTGTTGCGGCTACGACGGGCAGTCGGCTCTGTATGGCTTCGATGATGGGTATGCCGAAGCCTTCGTAGCGTGAAGGATAGACGAAGCAGAGTGCTTGCTGGTAGATGGCGGGCAGATGTTGGTTGGGCACGCCGCTGAGCAGGTGGACGCGGTTGGTGAGCTGGTTTTTATGTATGAATGGTTGGAGGGTTTTACTTACATATTTTGTTTGCCGCCCGAGGAGCACGAGATGGATGTTGCTGAGAGCGGGATTGAGGAGTGCTTGGACGGCTAGAAGTGCGTTCTTGCGTGGCTCTATGGTGCCTACGGAGAGGATGAAACGCTCAGGAAGCTGGTAGAGGTCGCGAACTTCCGCGCGCTCTTCGTCGGTTGCGGTTTGGCGGAAGCGCGTTCCACAACTCTGATAGATGACGTCGATGCGGTCTTCAGGAAAGTCGCTGAATGCAAGGATGTCGCGCTTGGTGCATTCGGAGATGGCGACGATGCGCTGGGCTTCGCGTAGCGTGGTGCGGAACTTGCGGCGATAGAGGAAGACGTCGATAGGGTTGTAGTATTCGGGGTGGCGTAGGAAGATGAGGTCGTGGATGGTGACAATGCCTGGGATACCAGCCTTGCGCAGACCCGTGGGCAGTTCGCCAGAGAGACCGTGATAGAGTTGGACGCCGTCGCGTTGCAAGTCGTTGACGATGCCGCGCGAGCGCCAGAGTGATCTTTTTAGAGGAGAAAGGAGAAAGGAGATGGGAGAGAGAAATGACTTTTGGCTTCTTGCCTCTGGCTTCTGACTGCTAAAAAAGGAAAATTTGACATTAGGACGTTCGACAATCTGTTGGCGCAAGTCGTCGCGGCCTTCATCGGGAGCATAAAGGATGAATCGCGTGTCGGCATCGGCTGCCGTCAGCGAGTTGATGAGTGTTCGGGAATAACTGCCAAGGCCAGTGGCGTTGCGCACGATGCGCTTGGCGTCGAAGCCGATATTCATGGGTGTTGGGTGTTAGGTGCTGGGTGGTGTGGTGCGGCGTATGACTTTTCCGTCTTTCACCTCGAAGCGGCGGTTGAACTCTTCGCGGGTGCGCTTCCATCGGTCGTGACTCCAGAGCCAGATGGCGGGATTGCGGCGGATGGTCTGTTCAAGGGCGCTGAAGTAGCGGTCGGTAAGTTCCCATTCGTTGGTCGATTTCGGATCGGTTGTGATGAGTTGCATGTCGCAGTTGTAGTAGCCGCGCCGTTTGCGGGTGACGTCGGCATAGAACACAGCATGTCCCGTTGAGCGGGCGATGCGTTCGGTGCCTGTGAGCACAGGGGTGTCGTGGTTGAGGAAGTCCACCCAATGGTGGATGTTCACCCAATGGGGTTTCTGGTCGGAGATGTAACCCACGCAGATGGTGCGCCCCTCGCGCCGATAGCGAACAACTTCGCGCAGCGTGTCGTTCATGGCGATGCATCGGGCGCCCAGCCTCTCGCGCACTTTCAGGAAGAGTTTGTCGCTGGCGGCATTCTCCAACGGGTGATAGATTTGTGCGCATTGCACATCGGACGAAACCCAGAAAGGCAATGACGTGATCCACTCCCAGTTGCCTACGTGGCCAAGATAGACGGCGCACGACTGTCCGCTCGAGAGCACCCGATTGAGTTCCTCCATACCGGTGAAGGTCATGCGCTGGCGCAACTGGCGCTCGCTGATGGTCATCATCTTGATGGTCTCAACGAGGTAGTCGCAGAAATAATGGTAGAAGTCATGTTCGATGCGACGGATTTCTTGGTCGGTCTTCTCGGGGAAAGAGGTCTTTAGGTTGTTCCAGATGACGCGGTGGCGATATCTGACGACGCGGCTCACCAGCAAGTAGAGTAGGTCGCTGAGCACGTAGAGCACTCGCAGGGGGAGCAACGAGAGCGTATACCAGATGGCATATCCTATGTAGTAGCCGACTTTAGTCATGAGTGTTGGGTGTTAGTTTGTCGTTGACCATCCGATACATGTATTGCTGGATGATGGCCTTGAGTTCGCGCTCCATCTTTTGTTGCTCGGAAACAGCCGCCTTCCCCAACAGGTTGCGTTTCATCGTGGGGTCGTCTATGGAATAGAGAGCCTTTGACTTAGTTCCGTCGAACTGAAGCACGTAACCATATTTCACGTATTGATAGACTCCGTTGAGATAGTTCACGGCAAAGGTGGCGGGCGCAGGCGTGCTAAGCAGGTCGATGCCGAACGAGAGGTAGGGCTTCTTATAGCCAATGAGGCCGAGGACGGTGGGCACGATATCGATTTGCTGGGCAACGGCATCGCTCCATCCAGACTGAACAAGTTCGCCACTGGGGTCGTAGATGATGACAGGCGAGCAGAATCCGCCGATGTCGCTCATATACTCTTCGTGGTTGCTTTGATTGGTGTGGTCGCTTGTGAGCACAAAGATGGTGTTCTTGAACCACGGTTGTTTGGCAGCTTCTTCAAAGAACCGGCCGATGGCCATGTCGGTGTAGCGAATGCATTTGTGTATGGGCAGTTGCTCTTCTTTGTAGACATCGCGGTATTTCTCGGGAATCTTGAAAGGATGATGAGACGAACACGTGAAAACGGCAGTCATGAAAGGTTGTTTCATTTCCGACATCTTAGCGCAATAATATTGCAGGAACGGCTCGTCCCAGATGCCCCAGTGTCCGTCGAAGTCTTTGTCGCCGCCAAAACGATTGTCGGCCGCGTAGTCTTCACGACCATAATACGCTTGGAATCCTGTTTTGTTGGCGAATGCCATGAAGCCCATTGAGCCACGATTGGCACCGTGGAAGAAAGCCGTCTGATAGCCGTCGTTGGCTAGAAGTCCGGCAATGCCGGTATAGGTGTTCATGGAAGCGGGCGTGAGGACAAACGGCTCCACAAACATCGGAATGCCGCAAAGCACCGATGGCATGCCGTCGATGCTCTTCCGCCCGTTGCAGAAGGAATGTCGGAAGACAAGACTGCGGGCAATCAGTGAATCGACGTTTGGCGTATAACCTTTGTATTGCCCGCCTTCAAGGCATTTGTTGAAAGTGCCAATGTATTCACGTCCGAAACTTTCGACAATCATGATGACCACATTCCGCGGTTGGCGCTTGACGGAGTCAGCCGGTTGGTGAATGGGAGAGAATACGCGGGCAGCATCGTCGATGCTGGGATAATAGTTGGGAACGTTGAACACGCTTTTGCCAATAGTACGGAGAAGGGCAAATGGCGTATTGAGGACTATGGCGCACTCAGTGGGTCGATTGACGTATTGGTTGGCGTTGTTGATGGTGATGGGTCGGATGCCGTGCCCCAAACCGCCGCGACAACCACCAATGGAGAGCGGTATGGCTGCGAGAAGTGCCACGAGCATCACGGCAGCATAGGCCCATTGCTGGCCACGCTGTTTGAAATAGCTCTTATGAATGCGCGGCATCGCATAGAGCCACCATAATGCTGCAATGACGACAATGGCCAACAACACCAGATACCAATGGTGCAGCAGCTCGACAAAGAAGATGCCACCAAGGTTGCTTTCGCCCGCAAACTCGCGGAAAACGCTGGTTGTGGTGCGGCGCAACGTGTAAGGGAAATAGGCCGAATCGGCCAGATTGATGATGAGTGCAAGGCTGTTGACAACAACGAATAGCCACTTGCAGAATCGTTGGTAGCCGCGTGTCTCTTTCAGATGCAAGGGGAAAAGCATCAGCACGATGTAGAGGGCATTGGTGTAGATGATGGCTGAGGTGTCGAATGCCAGCCCTCCTTTGAAGAGATGCAGAAGATGGTTAAACGTCAGTCCGTCTGCGAAATGTCCGAGATTGACCAGCAGATAAGCCAGACGTGCAATGAAATAGACCAGATAGGCCAGCAGGAGGTTCCAGACGAGTGCCGCCACAGGTGCGAACGTGGTGTCGAGTATGCCGAATTTCCTTTGCTTTTCGTGTCTCATCATTCCCTATTGTTTTAAATGGCTTGCATATCGTGCAATTTCTTGTAGAATCCGTCGAGTTGCAAGAGTTCGTCGTGAGTGCCCCGCTCCACGATGTGACCTTCGTGAAGCACACAAATCTCATCCGCATTCTTGATGGTGGAGAGCCGATGGGCAACAGCCACAGTCGTGCGTGTCTTCATCAGTCGTTCCAACGCATCCTGCACCAGACGTTCGCTTTCGGTGTCGAGTGCCGACGTAGCTTCATCGAGGATGAGGATGGGCGGATTCTTCAAGATGGCGCGGGCAATGGACACACGCTGGCGTTGTCCACCACTGAGACGACCACCGCGGTCGCCAATGCTGGTGTCGTAGCCGCGCTCGCTCTGCATGATGAACTCGTGGGCGTTGGCGATGCGTGCGGCTTCTTCCACTTGCTTCTGCGTGGCGTTGTCAACACCAAACGATATGTTGTTGTAGAAAGTGTCGTTGAAGAGGATGGCCTCTTGGTTGACGTTGCCGATGAGCTGGCGCAAGTCGTGAATACCCAAGTCTTTTACGTTGATGCCGTCGATGAGCACTTCGCCCTCCTGCACATCATAATAGCGAGGGATGAGGTCAACGAGCGTCGACTTACCACTACCGCTTTGTCCCACCAACGCCACCGTCTTCCCTTTGGGAATCGTGAGGTTGATGTCACGCAACACCCATTGCTCACCATATCGGAACGACACGTTGCGGAATTCAATCTGATGCTCAAACGACTGGATGTGCTTGGGATTTTCCTTTTCCTTAATGCTCACTTCGGCCTGCAGAATCTTATCCACACGCTCCATCGAGGCCAGACCCTTCGGAATGTTGTAGCCTGCTTTCGAGAACTCCTTCAGCGGTTGGATGATGCTGTAGAGAATAACCATATAGTAAATGAAGATGGGACCGCTGAGCACATGATTGTTCAACACAAGCACACCGCCGAACCATAACACGATGACAATCATCACCGTGCCTAGAAACTCGCTCATGGGATGGGCCATCGACTGGCGGATGTTCACACGCATGATGTCGTTGCGATAAGCAGTATTCACTTTATCGAAACGCTCGTTCATCTTCTCCTCGGCGCAAAATGCCTTGATGATGCGAAGTCCGCCCAGCGTCTCTTCCACTTGGCTCATCGTGTCGCTCCACAAGGCTTGCGCCTTGATGGATTTCTGCTTCAGTTTTCTGCCCACAAACCCCATGAACCATCCGAAGATGGGCACGAAGATGATGGTGAAGAGTGTCAGTTGCCAAGAAACAACGATGAGCGTGCCGAAGTAGGCGATGATGAGAATGGGATTCTTGAAAAGCATGTCGAGGCTCGACATGATGGAATTCTCAATCTCTTGCACGTCGCCACTCATGCGGGCGATGATGTCGCCCTTGCGCTCTTCGCTGAAGAATCCCAGCGAGAGGCTGTTGATTTTCTGATAGAGTTGGTTGCGAATGTCGCGCACCACACCCGTTCGAATCGGGATGATGGTGGCTGAAGAGAGAAAATAGGCGCCCGTCTTCAGAGCCGTCATCACAGCCAATACCAATCCGATGACGAGCAACGTCGTCGTGGGACCCACTTGCGCGATGAGTTGGTTCACGTAGTAGTTCATGTTGTTCATTGCCACATCGGTAGCATGACTCCAATCCCACGCCATCAATTCCGTAGCCGAATCGGCATCACCCGTCTTGAACAGGATGTTGAGCATGGGGATGAGTGTGGCAAACGAAAAGATATTGAGCACCGCCGAAAGGATGTTGAACACCACCGACAGCACCAAATATTTCTTGTAGGGCGGCACAAACCGCCTCAGCACTTGCATGAACTCTTTCATTGCTATTTCTCGAAATAATGCTTATATTGTCGGCAAAGTTAGTGGTTTTTTGGCAAACAAGCAACAGTTGTAGCAAAAAAGTGGGGACACTTCTGGTTGAAATGTCCCCCATTTGGTTGAATGATTCCAAAAAAGAATCAGAAGTTGAGGCCCACGGTGAGGTTGAGGCAACCCGTGTGGGTGTCGTCAAAGAGGTCTTGTCCGATGTTGGCGAGACCGATGTCGTAGCTGGCGCCAACGTAGAAGATGTCGTAGCTGAGCCCGCATCCCAATTTCAGACCAGCATCGAAACGTCGGAAGGCACCGTCGCCAAAGCTGCTATAGGCCACGCGGTTGCCGTAGTTCTTGATTTTTCCGCCCACGCCACAAGCCACGTATCCGCCCATGAAGGGCTCAATGGAGAGATGGTCGGGCGTGATGTAGCGGTATTTCAGCAGTAGGGGCACCTCCAGATAGTCGAGACTATAGGTGAATTTACCAGGCCCAGAGCCGCTACGTCCACCTTTCTCGGTGTAGTAGAGTCCGGTTTCGAAGTAGAGAGGCGATGCTGGAACAATTTGGAATCCGGCAGCCACACCGGCTTCAAGTCCTGTTCTTGCCGACTTGCCGTCAAGTTCGGGCGCATCGCTGTTCACCGTTGCAACGCCCAGTCCTACACGCATTCCGAAATAGGAGTCGGTGATGGGAGTTCGGCTGTAATAACTATGAGTTCGTACGCCGCGCGAGGGATAGGTGGGGCGTGTGGGGCGATACTGAGCCGATGTCGTGAGGGCAATGGCCAGCGTCAGGATGGTGAGTGTGAAGATTCTCTTATTCATATTGCTGTCGTTTTAAAAAAAGGTTTGACATTTGTTTGTGAGAGCAAAGATAGTGTTTTCGAAACAACGGGCAATGAGGTTATTTCCTATTTTGGAATGGGGATTTCCCTAAACATGGTTTCTGAGGATGGCAAGAAAGCGATGCTTTTGTTCGTCAAAAAGTCGCATTCTTTTCATCTAAAGCATTGGCTCTATTGCTTTTTTCTTTTTGAAAAAACGCGACAAATTTTTGTCGACTTTATCGTGCAATCTAGAAAAGAAATCTGTAAAGAATATTTACTTTCATGCTTTTCGGCCCTCACTTTTAGTCGGCAGTTTTGTCATTTGTGGCTTCTGAGGTTGTCATTTGTGGTCTTTGACCTCGTCATTTGCGGCATTTGAGCCGCTCATTTGCTACAAGTGAGAGCCTCAAAGCATAGCTCTGACAACCCCAAAGCATTGTTTTTGAGGGCCAATAAAATGTAAGAAAAACGGAAGCCGTTGACTATCAACGACTTCCGAAAATGTCGATTTTTGGCCGTTTTCACACCAAAATCTTTTCTATTTCAAAAAGATGCCCGTATTTTGGGGGTGAAATTCAGAATTTATTTTACAATTCTTCGCTCGTGCTTGGTTGTTTTTAGTCGGCAGTTTATTAAACTTAACCATTTGCCAATCAATCGCCCGAAGCGTTCACTTCTTGAAAATCTCCATCAATTCGCGCATTCCTTCGCTGGCTCCTTTTTGAATGTGATGGATTTTGCGACGGCTGCTGTTGGGCACATCGGCGGGGTCGATGAGATAGATGGGCGTCTGCGGGCGGGCGTACTGAACAAGTCCGGCGGCGGGATAGACGTTGAGCGACGTGCCGATGATGATGAAAACGTCGGCTTGTTGAACCTCATCGACGGCAGGCTCAATCATGGGTACGCTCTCGCCGAAGAACACGATGAACGGGCGCAAAAGCGAACCGTCTCCAGCCCGAGTGCCGGGAGTCACTTCGCAATGGGCCTCATCGAGTTCTTGAACGTAGCGCGGGTCAAACTGGTCGCGGGAGGAGCAAACTTTGGTGAGCTCTCCGTGCAGGTGAATGACGTTTCGCGAACCTGCTTTTTCGTGCAGATTGTCAACGTTCTGGGTGATTACGGTCACGTCGTATTGGTCTTGCAGCTGGGCAACCAGCCGATGACCTTCGTTGGGTTGTGCCGCATAGAGTTTCCGACGCAACATGTTATAGAAGTTGGTAACAAGTTCGGGATCGGCAAGCCAGCCTTCGTGAGTGGCCACTTGCTCAACGGGATAGTTTTCCCAAAGCCCGTCAGAGCCCCTGAAGGTCTTGAATCCGCTCTCGACCGACATACCAGCACCAGTAAGGAAAACGATTTTTTTCATAGGTTTTTAATCACTAAAATTATTAATATTGCACAAAAATAATGATTTTTCGCGAAATATTGCAAATAGGTCGGATAAAAATTGTAACTTTGCATGCTAAAATAGTATTATTTATTAATTAGGTAGAAAAAACAGACTTAAACAGATGGATCAAGTAAGCTATGCTTTGGGGCTGGGCATCGGATGCCAATTGAGCGACATGGGTGCCAAAAACCTCAATATCGATGATTTCGCACAAGCTATCAAAGACATTTTGGCCGGGAAGAAACCACAAGTAGACGATGCAACTGCTCAGCGCATCGTGCAGGAGTTCTTCCAGGAACAGGAAAAGAAACAACGTGCCGCCGCTGCCGAGCAGCACAAGACGCAGAAGGAGCAGGGCGAGCGCTATCTGGCTGAGAATGCAAAGAAAGAGGGCGTGGTGACATTGCCCAGTGGATTGCAATACCAAGTGTTGCGCGAGGGTAACGGTCGCAAGCCGAAAGCAACCGATCAGGTGAAGTGCCACTATGAAGGTATGCTGGTCGACGGAACACTCTTCGACAGCAGCATTCAGCGCGGTCAGCCTGCCACATTCCCCTTGAACGGCGTGATTGCCGGATGGACCGAGGGTCTGCAGCTGATGCAGGAAGGTGCTAAATACCGTTTCTTCATCCCCTACCAGTTGGGTTATGGCGAGCGTGGAGCCGCTGGTGCCATTCCTCCGTTTGCCGCTTTGGTGTTCGACGTTGAACTGATAGAGGTGATTTGAAGACCAGTCAATTTTTTGAGAAAGCAATAGAAAAGAACAAAACAACAAATAAACAAACAAAAAAGAAATGAAAAAACTGACATTTGTAGCCGCTATGGCTATTGCAGCCGCCACCTTCACTTCGTGCGGCAACGGAACTCCGACGGCCAACCTGAAGAGTGACATCGACTCTATGAGCTATGCAATGGGTGTTTCACAGACACAGGGTCTGAAAGAATTTTTGGTTGAGCGCATGAGCATTGATACAACCTACATGAATGACTTCATCAAGGGTCTGAACGACGGAGCCAATGCTGGCGACAACAAGAAGAAGGCCGCTTACTACGCTGGTATTCAGATTGGACAGCAGATTTCTAACCAGATGATTGTGGGTATCAACCACGAGATTTTCGGAGACGACTCTACTAAGAGCATTTCGCTGAAGAACTTCATGGCTGGATTCGTAGCTGGAACTACTGGCAAGGGCCAGAAGATGACCTTGGAGCAGGCTCAGAAAGTGGCTGAGTCCAAGATGCAGGAAGTGAAAGCCAAAGTGTTGGAGAAAGAATATGGCCCCAACAAGATTGCTGGTGAGAAATTCATGGCTGAGACTGCCAAGAAGGAAGGCGTGAAGCCTCTGGCAAACGGCATCTACTACAAAGTGATCAAGGAAGGTAGCGGCGCAATGCCCAAAGACACCTCTATGGTGAAAGTTCACTATGAGGGTCGTCTGAGCGATGGAACTGTGTTTGACAGCTCTTACGAGCGTGGTGAGCCTGTCACTCTGCGTGCTAACCAGGTGATCAAAGGCTTCACAGAGGCTTTGGTTCACATGCCTGTCGGTTCTACTTGGGAGGTTTACATTCCTCAGGAAATGGCTTATGGCGAGCGTGAGCAGAGACAAATCAAGCCTTTCTCTCCGCTGATCTTCAAGATTGAACTCATCAGCTTGGGTAAGTAAACAATAGAATAGGGAGATAGAGGGAGTTGGAAGAATAGGGAAGACCTCGCAAAAGGCTTCGCCACATGTTTTCCAACTCCTTCTTGTCTCTTATCAAATAAAGAATCGAAACAATGAAAAAAGCATTCGTCATAGCAGTAGCCATTCTGATGGGAGCAACTTCCACAACGGCATTGGCTGGCAAGAAGAAAGACAAGAAAAAGCAGAATGTTGAGGTTGCCGTTCAACCTGTCGAAGTCATCAGCCTTAACACCAAAGCCGATTCGTTGAGCTACGCTTTCGGTAAGGCTGCCACTAAGGGACTTGCCGAATACCTCACTTCGTCTTTGGACGTCGACTCGCTTCATTTTGCCGATTTCATTCGCGGATATATGGATGCTGTGGATAAGAAGGACGATCCCGCACAAATTGCCTATATGGCTGGCGCAAACATCCAGCAGCAAGTGATGAAGGGAATGTTGCCCAGTATCGGGAAGGAACTCGAAGGAACCGACATCACCATCAATGAAAAACTTTTCCACAAAGGATTCACTCAGGCTCTCATGGAAGACAGCACATTCTTCACCAATGAGGCTGCAGGGGAATATTTCGAGAACAATCTGCGCCAAATTAAAGAGATGCGCGATGAGGCTTATAAGAGTGAAAACGTTAAGTGGTTGGCTGATAATGCCAAGAAAGAGGGTGTTGTCACGTTGCCTAGCGGATTGCAATACAAAGTGATTACGATGGGACAGGGCGCAAAGCCGCTGGAAGATGAGACCGTTGAGGTGAAATACGAAGGTAAGACCATCGATGGAAACGTATTCGACAGTTCCTACAAACGCAATCCTCAGACAACGCAATTTGCCTGCAACCAGGTCATCAAAGGATGGACCGAGGCCTTGCAGTTGATGCCTGTTGGAAGTAAATGGGAAATCTATATCCCGCAAGAATTGGCTTACGGAGAGCGTCAGGCAGGACAAATCAAGCCTTTCTCAACCTTGATTTTCACGGTTGAACTGGTAAATATCATCAAGCCTGAGGTGGAAGAACCTGCATCCGATAGCAAAAAGCCTGCTGCAAAAACAACAAAAAAGACAACCACAAAGAAATAAAAAGGTTGTTTTTGAGCACCAAACATAACAAAATGCGCGAAAATTGAAAAGTTTTCGTGCATTTTGTTGTTTACGTCAATAAAAATGTCTACTTTTGCTAACAATTCTTTATTAGCCATACAACAAAAGAAAATGGAAAAAATAGACAATCTTGACAGAAAAATCCTCAGCATCCTTTCAAAGAACGCACGCATTCCATTCAAGGATGTCGCTGCTGAGTGTGGCGTTTCGCGCGCTGCTGTGCATCAACGTGTTCAACGACTCATGGAAGACAAGATTATCACAGGAAGCGGCTTCTATGTGAATGCCAAAAGTCTGGGATATTCAACCTGCACCTATGTAGGGCTCAATCTCGAACGCGGAAGCATGTATAAAGATGTCGTGAAAGAACTTGTCACCATACCCGAAATCGTGGAATGCCACTTCACAACAGGCCCTTACACTATGTTGGTGAAACTGTTTGCGCAAGACAACGAACAACTCATGGACCTGCTCAACAACAAGTTGCAGAGCATTCCTGGCGTTGTGTCGACAGAGACGCTCATCTCACTTGAGCAAAGCATCAAGCGCGAAGTGCCTGTCGTCATGAAATAGGCTCCGGTTCTCGGTTTCATTCACCCATTTATCATCCCTAACAACCATCACCCATTCAAAGAAGATGAAATCATTTCATCTACAGTCGCATTTGAATGAAATACATGCGACATTCCCCGAAGCCAAGCATCGTCCCGTTATTGGCATTACAGCCAACTATGCCAACGAAGACGCTTGCCTGCGCGACAGATACTACAAGCAAGTGGTCGATGCAGGTGGAACCCCCTTCATCATTCCACCTGTAGCCGACAAGCATGTCATTATCAACACTTTGGAGCATATCGACGCCCTGCTGCTTACTGGCGGCGGCGACTACAATCCCTTGTGGTGCAATGAAGAACCTTCGCCTCGTCTGCATGCTGTCAATGCCACACGCGACCTGCCCGAATTGTTGATTACGCGGTTGGCTTTCAATCGACAGATTCCCATGTTGGGTATTTGCCGGGGCATTCAGACGCTTGCCATCGCTCTTGACGGACATGTGGCGCAAGATATTAGCGGAAACAATGAAGGCAACGACAAACCCAGCATCAAGCATTCGCAAGATGCAGATAGGAATGAGTTAACCCACAGCATCACTATTGCGCCCGATTCCCACCTATTTAATATATATAAGAGCGAACGCATTTACGTCAACTCGTTCCACCATCAGGCTGTTGATGACCCGGGAAAACGATTTCGGACCACAGCAACGGCTCCCGATGGCACTATCGAAGCCATCGAGAGTTGCGAGTTCAAGCCCATCATGGGTGTCCAATGGCATCCTGAATGGCTCGAAGAAGAAGGGTTGAAACTCTTCCAATGGCTCGTTGCGCAAGCCAACAATTTCCATGTGGCCAAGCAATTGCACGGACGTCTGCTCACCCTCGACACCCATTGCGACACTCCTATGTTCTTTCCACAGGGAATACAATTCAACCAAAGAGACCCGAGGATACTCGTTGACTTGCATAAAATGGACGAAGGACACCAAGATGCAGTCATCATGGCGGCCTATCTGCCACAACCCAAGCTCGGTGAAACTTTCTCATCGAAGGTGGATGTGAATTGGGCCGACAACAGCCAACAGTCAACAGCCATCACCCCGACCGTTTATGCTGACCTCATCTTCGACAAAATTGAGGACATCGTTCACGATAACAGCCAATACATCAGCATCGCACGTACGCCGGCCGATCTTTACGAAGACAAACGGAAAGGCCGCAAAAGCATCATGATGGCCATTGAAAACGGCCTTGCCTTGGAGCATAACCTTGCTAATGTGAAGCATTTCGCTCAGCGTGGAGTGGTCTACATCACGCTTTGCCACAACGGCGACAACGACATCTGCGACTCTGCCAAGGGCTGTAACACCCACAATGGAGTAAGCCAATACGGTGAAAAGGTCATTGCCGAGATGAACGACTACGGCATTATGGTCGACCTTAGCCACGCATCCGAGAAAAGTTTCTATGATGCACTTCAAATCAGTCGCACGCCCATTGTTTGCAGCCATAGCAACTGTCGTGCTCTCTGTGACCATCCGCGTAATCTCACTGATGACCAACTGCGCGCATTGGCGGCAAGAGGCGGTGTTGCCCACACTACGCTCTACGCCGGATTCCTTAGAAAGGACGGGCAAGCCACTATCCTCGACGCCATCAGGCATTTGGAACATGCCATCGACATCATGGGCATTGACAACGTTGGACTTGGAACCGACTTCGATGGCGATGGCGGTGTGCCAGGTCTGGCCGATTCTTCTGAACTCATCAACTTCACGTTACATCTGCTCCGCCGTAAATACAGCGAGGCCGATATACGTAAGATTTGGGGAGGTAACTGGCTCAGGGTTATGGCGCAAGTGCAAAGTAAAAAGAACAATTCATAATCAGAATAAAGAGTGCCCATGTTCATGCACTCCCAAATCATTCAATAAATGAGAAACAAAAAAAGCATCACCATGATTGCAATCATTGCAATGCTCGCCGCTTATTTCATTGGTATACGACCGCTCTTGGTGGAATGCGACAACAGCCACCACATAGACGACACCGAGGAGTTGGAAAAGGTCCAGCCTGTCGGACCTGAGTTCAATGCCGATTCAGCCTACGCGTTTGTCAAGGCGCAATGCGACTTCGGCCCGCGAGCCATGAACACCGACGGACACGAACGTTGTGCCCAATGGATTGTCAGCAAATTCCAGCAATACCAATGCAAGGTCACTACTCAGAAAGCACAACTCAGAGGCTACGATGGGACTATGCTGAACGCTACGAACATCATTGCGCAATACCGCCCCGAACTCACCACCCGCATCTTGCTTTGTGCGCATTGGGATTCAAGACCTTGGGCCGATAACGACCCAGATTCAGCCAACTGGCGGAAGCCTATTCTCGCCGCCAATGATGCAGCGTCGGGCGTGGCCGTGATGATGGAAATTGCCCGATTGCTTAACACCCCATCAGCCCCCAACACCCAACAGCCATCACCCAACATTGGCGTCGACTTTGTTTGCTTTGATGCCGAAGATTGGGGCATTCCGATGTGGTATACAGGTGAAGACCCAGGCGACACTTGGGCGCTTGGTGCCCAATATTGGTCAAAAAACCTTCCGCAAGGCTATGAGGCACGTTATGGCATCTTGCTCGACATGGTGGGCGGACAAGGTGCACGGTTCTATCAAGAGGGACTCAGCGAGGAGTTCGCACCCGAAATTGTCAAGAAGGTGTGGCGGGCTGCACGGCAAGTGGGCTATGGCTCTTACTTCCCCAAGAAAGATGGCGGAAGAATCACCGACGACCATCTGCCTGTGAATCAATACGCCAACATCCCCACCATCGACATTATCCCCTATTATCCCGACTGCCCGCAGAGTTCCTTTGGTCCAACGTGGCACACGCTGGCGGATGATGTGGAGCACATCGCCCCTGCAACGCTCAAGGCTGTGGGTCAGACGGTCATTCAAACCATTTGGACTGAGGAATAATCACCAGCTGACTGCAATGCAAATTGCATTCAGCATAGCCTTGAAACAACCATTTAATTGGGTGTTTTGTGGTCACTCAAAGTCAAGAAAATTCTGAATTTTGACCCCTAAAAACGGGCTGTTTTTTGAAGTGGAGAAGACTTTGGTGCAAAAAAGGCCAAAAATTGATATTTTCGGAAGTTTTTGATTGTCAACGACTTCCGTTTTCTTTACATCTTTTCAATGCTTGAAAAGGATGCTTTTGGGTTGTCAGAGCTATGCTTTGAGGCTCTCACTTGTGGCAAATGAGAGGCTCAGATGCCACAAGTGAGCGGGTCAAAGACCACAAGTGACAACCTCAAAGGCCACAAGTGACAAATCTATCAGCAAAAAGTGAAGGCGGAAAAGCGCAGAAGTAAAGATTCTTTACATATTTCTTTTCTAGAATGAATGGAAAAGTTGACAACAATTTGTTGTGTTTTTTCAGTGTTTTTTGATTGTTATTGGTGGAAATAAAAACGGCCTGTGACGATTTGCCACAGGCCAAAGCACTCATTGTCAGGTCATTTTTTGCGTATGAGGATGATTGGAATGAGTGAGAAAAACTATTCGGTGTAATAGCCGATGAGGCGGATGATGAGGCGGTTGAGTTGTTCCACTTCGTATTTGCCTACACTGGCTGCGATGTGGTCGTATCCCACTCCGCTGTCGTTGGTGATGAACACATAGGTGCCACCGGTAGCAATAGCAAAGAAGCGAAGCATGAATTCGGTGTTCTTGTCCACACCGCTGGCAGCGACGGGAATCAGGCGAATGCCCTGCTGGGCGCATGCGGCCACCGACTTCTGAAGCGAGTTGATGATGTCGGTTTCGTGGTGAGCGGGCGCATCGAGGATGAGGAATGCAAGACGCGTGCGGGCTTCGGTGTTCCACGAAAGGTCTTGCAACATGTGCTCCAGCGCCGTGTGCACGGCCTCAGGATAGTCACCGCCGCCTTCAGCATGCTGTTTGTCAACGAATTCCTTGGTTTTGTCGATATCGGTGGAGAAGTTGGAGTGGCGTGTGAGATACTCATCGCCCTCGTCGCGATAGAACAAAGCCGCCGTGCGCATAGTGAGCGAGGGGCGTACAGACTTCACCTTGCCGATGATGTCAGTAAGGTCACTCTTCAAGAAGTTGATTTCATCGGACATCGACCCTGTGGCGTCAACAATGAAGGCGATGTCGGCCTGCTGTGCTGTCTTCGGGGCTTTGGTGCAGACATATCGGTTGATGGCTGTGGGCAGATGGGCTTCGATGTCGTTCTCTACGGAAGCGGAGTCCCAAGGACAGACCATCGGGTGACCCTTCATGACTATTCCGTTCACGCTGATTTGAAGGTTAGCCTCGTCGGCAGTTTCTTTCTGATAAAGTCCTGTCCAGCATTCTGCAAGGCCGTGATTGTCGGTGACGGCCGTCCACAAGGTTGTGTTATTACGCAACAACTTCACGCTGATGCCAGCTAAGGCAGCCCCTTTTTCGTTTGTCACTTTCACGCAAACGCGGTTGTTGGTGTAGAAGTTCCAATAGTTGCTCTTATCTGCGAAATCGTTAGACAGCATCAGTTTCGACCAGAACGGCCAATGGTTGAGGTCGCACCATTCGCCTGCTGTGACGATGCCCGCCTGAGTGTTGACTTGTGTGCTGTCGCCCCCACCGCCTGTGCCGGGCTCGTCGCCGCTTGCCGAAAAGGAATGGGAGGAATCCAGACCATAAATATCACCATCTAAATCTGTGGAACAAGCGGAAAGCACAACTGTTCCTGCCAGCAGCATCATGCTGCAAACCATGTTGAAAATCTTTGTTGTCTTCATGTTTTCTTGAGTTTTTTGAATTCTTGTTTCTACTCCATGAAACGAACAGAAACGCAAATCTTGCTCGAAGAAAACGCTTATGTACCGATAATTAACAATCGATAATCGATATTGAAGGTTGTTAACAGTTCTACAATTGTCCGCTCTCCACCATCAGCACCACGCGCTCGGTCAGCCTGTCTACGCCTTCGGCATCATACTGCTTGCGCAAACTGGCGCCGAAAGTCCATGCAAAAGCTTGATAAAATCCTGCCTTTATGCTGCCGAAATAAGCCTGAATGAGGTTATACGATGAAGAGTTGCATTCGCGATAGACCAATTTGATGAGCAGTTTGCCTTGTGCGTAGGTCAGTTTCTTCATGCGTGGGGTGTATTCTTTCTTGATGGCTTTCTCCACCACTTTCATGTGCTCGTCGCGGGCGCGTTTGTCGGGCAGAGTCTCCAAATATTCGTAGGTCTCCTTGATAATGGCGTTGCACTCCTTCGCAATGGGCAACACCTTCTTCACGTTCCTCACCAGTCGGTTGTAGGCCTGTTGCTGCTTTTCGTCTTTGAACACGGGTTGGGGGTAGACATACACGTTGTTCATCTCCACATATTGGATGGAGTCGCCGCCATCGAGCACTTTTCCCACCTTCACCATCGGCACAAACGTCGGATTGTCCATATCCACCTCGCGGTCTTCAGCATGGATACGACTCACTTTTCCGCTCTGCCCCAATGCGGGGATGCACAGCAGAAAGGCCATAGACAATATCGCGAATTTCATTCTCATGCCACAGGTTTTGGTTGTCGCATCGTACGAAAACAATGCACTTTGCATGCAAAAATACAAAAACAAATCAAATAATTGGCTGTTTTGTTGCATTTCTCAAGTTTTTTCTATAATTTTGACACGATTTTATATTTTTGTTAAACTAAAAAACCAACATCTTATGAAGAAAATCTTAATGGGAATGCTGGCCGTAGCACTCATGCTGGGCGTGGCATCGTGTAAGGAAAAGGCCCCTGCTGACGCAGCCAAAGACGTAGCTGAAAAAGTGGAGAAGGCAGTGCCTAGCCTTGAGGAAATCGTGGCACAAGCCAAAGCTGATGGTGCCAAGTGGAGTGTGGACGAGTGGAAGACTGCTTTCCGCAATGTCTTGGTCAACATGAAACCCATGTTGGAGACGCTGGCTAACATGCAGGAGAAAATGGGTGATGACCCTGCAAAAGCTTTAGAAATGCTTGGCGAACTGGAAGCTAAGAAAAAGGAATTTGAGGGTGTTGAGAAATTGATGGACGAGTTCACAGAGATTGCCTCGGCTACTGAAAACGGCAAGAAAGTCGTTGATGATGAAGAGTGGGGCAAGGAAGTGATGAAGGAACTCGGATTGCCCGAGGACTTGTAAGAAATACTCTTCTATTAAGAAAAAAGGCTGTGGCAATTATCTGCCGCAGCCTTTTTTGTTGGCGTTTATCTCCTTTCCACATAGATGTAGAAAGGCGTCATTTGTTCTTCAATATCATGTTCACCAGTTCTGTCACATCGGTAATGTTCACTTCGCCGTCCTCGTTCACATCGGCAGCATCGTGGTTGTAGACGTAGGGTTCGTTGTTGTCTTTGCCAAGAACGATGTTCACCAAAGCTGTCACGTCTGTCACATTCACCTGCCCGTTGTTGTCTGCGTCTCCGAGAAGGATTTCCTTTTCCTTAAAGATTTGAATATCATTTAGGCCAGAAGTATAACAACGGAACATGTCGCTGCTTGAGTTATATTTCAAATAACGACTTGTGTAGTTAGCATTTTGTATTGTAGCAGTTCCGCTAGATGTAACGCTAATTGACCATTTTGCCTTGTTATTAGTTGCGTTAGTAGCAGAGTTCAAAGCGTTATCATTACTCGTCAGAGCCATATAGGCTTTATCTCCCTTTATAGTCCAATAGTTACCCAATTGTTCAAATGTCAGGATTAAAGCTTCATTCTCAGCATCGTTCATGTCAATTTGCGAAGAACTAATCTTTACATTTCCTGTTCCTGATGTTCCATCGAACTTCGTCAAAGCTTTGTTTCCACTTACAATGATATAATGTTTTCCACTTTCCAATTCGGTGGTATTCGTTACCAGTTCAAAAAGACCACTACTTGGTGTGTTGCCTCCTGAGTTAATGGTGTAGACGGCCTCAGCCACTTCGCTTGAAATGCCGTCCTTGATGGCGATGGCC
Organism: uncultured Prevotellaceae bacterium; assembly: GCA_902769705.1. Classification (GTDB taxonomy): domain Bacteria; phylum Bacteroidota; class Bacteroidia; order Bacteroidales; family Bacteroidaceae; genus Prevotella. The sequence goes on along the minus strand of CACXPX010000002.1, from coordinate 215,395 downwards.
TTCAACGTGGTTGTAGTGCTAATGGTAATAGCTCCCTGATACAGCGTGCTCGATGCCGAAGGCGTAGTGCCGTCAGTAGTGTAGTAGATGGTTGCACCACTTGTTGCACAAGCCAAAGTGACGTTCTGTTCCGTAGTGTAAGTGCCTTCTGCAAGCGAGAATGTAGGAGTTTCCACCATTATTGTCGAACTTCCATTATTTGTATAATCGAATACAATATCAGTCTTCGTTCCCCACACGTATTCCTCCAACCCAGGATAGTCGATAAAGGGGTTACGGTTGTGCTGGATGTTGCAAACGGCTTCGTTGCGGGCAATTTCAATATCGCTCACAGGATCTTGACGTGCCCATTTCAACAGCAGGTTCAAGGCCCATGTCTTGAAACACGGATAGGCATCGCTGCTCAACATGTCGCTCTTCCAACCTGTTTGGCTGCCCTCATAACACGTCACCATATAGAAATATGAACGCGCGAAATCACCTTTCCATTCATCGTTAGGTTCGAAGCATTTATCTGAATAACCGCTGAACGTGCAGTTTCCCACTTTGCTATATCCACCTGCCGATTGCCACAGTTCACCGTTGTTCTCGCCATAAGGCAGATCGCCGCGTTGATTGTTTACAGTCACATCAGTAGGATAAATATGATACAAATCGGTACCAGGGCCAATTGAAGTGCTTCCGCCAAACCAACTTTTCGGGAAAGAATGTTCGCGGTTGTAGCCGCCTTTTCCCTCAGTACTATTACTAGAGCCTTGGTCATCACCTACTTTGTAAGCTGTAATATTAGAGTAACGGTCACGAATGGTTGTCCCGTTATCCAACACGTCTGTTGTCTGAAACGCCCCCCAGACACCACTCAAATAGCCCGAACCATAAGCAATCTGTTGGAATTTCGTGCCTTTGTATTTTCCGTTGATAATCCCATACATCGCAGTCTTCAGTGCCGATCCAGTTTTGCCGTCGGCTGCTTGGTAATACGTTCCCGTGTTGTTCGGTCCTTGTGCCCACGCGACCACTATGGTCAGCACCACCATGCAAGCCGTTGTCAGCATTCTTTTTGCCATATGATGAGATATCATTTTTTCTATCTTCACTTAATATATTTGGATTTGTCTGCAAAAGTAGCGAAAAATACTCGAAAAGACAAATAATAACAATTAATTCCACTTTATGAAACTCTTTGGATAAATACAAAAACAATAAAAAACCCACCCATGACGACAGAAACCTTTGCCCTAACGTCCTGTTCTTCCAGCCTTGTGCATAAACAAGCTCTTGCACAGACTTTAATCACATCACAGTTTGTGCCAAAACTTAGTCATTATGTTGGGAACATGTTCGATGAAAAGCTAGTAAAGTTGTGTTTTTCACGATGTTTCATGAAAAATATGACAAAATTTATAGTTTTTTCATTTTTTATTCTTAACTTTGCAGCCCAGAATTAATTTGTGTTATTGTATCCATATGACATAACCACTTTGCTGAATCCAGGTATTGAGAATAAATAAAGAATAAAATATTAACTCATATTGAACAAGAAATGAAAGGAATGAGATTATGAAAAGAACGAATACTTTTTATCTTTTGAAAGCGCTGCAAGTCAGATGCTTTGCCGCTATCCTTGTACTTTTCGCAATGTTGCTTGGCTCCACTCAGACTCAGGCGCAGAGTTCCAGCGTGACCATCAGTCCAACCACAGGTAATATGCTCGCTGGTGTTGCTGGTGGTTATGATGAATGGGGTGTACAGCGTGGTTGGTCATCTCTGTGGCAACACGAACAGTTACCATTAACGATGAATGTATCTGACTTCCCAGACTTGACGGAGGGAGGCCAGTTAGCCAATCCCGCAGGAAACATGTGTGTCTACAACAATAGAATTGTAGTGATGGGTGGAGCTCCTCACGATTGCTATTGGAGTGTTGCTTTGCCTAAGGGTTTCCGAATTACAGGATACGAGATGGTTCTTCTCAACGATTTGGATGGTGTGACAGTTCAAGAGATGCTTGTTGGTGCTGATGGTTCAGGAAATAGGCTTGATTTGGCAAAACAATTTTATGAAACGGGGTCTGATTTTGATTTCAGCAACGCATTGGCACAGGCTAAAGCTGCTGATGGCACTACTACGATGCCGGGATATACTAGTGGAACCAATAATGACAGTCGTGAATATGTTATAAGGCGTGAATCAACTAGTACGAATAATGAAGATATGTCAAATATCCTTTATTTCGTGATTCATCGTGGCGCGGATGGTTTTTATGGTATTTCTATCAAATCGTTTACCATCTACTTCTCAGCTGAAGCCAATTTTGTAGAAACGGCTGCACCAGTGGCACCTTCTGAGATTTCTACAACAGGAACTAGTTACGTGGATTATCCGTTCGCTACACAAAAAATTGACGTGGGAGAATTGAATAAACAAACGTTTAGTACAGGAAATACCTATTTGGTGTATGATTTCACTCACGTTTCGGATTTGAAGGCTAATATTAAGCTTTTCGAGGACGATGCTGTCAGTGGAGGAACTGTTGGTGAGAATGGATTAAAAGGAATCACGTCCACTCGTAACGGTGACAACTATTATTATGCATTAAAGAATAATGTTTATTATGTGGAGGCACCAACCAGTGCTACGACGCAAGATGGAAAGAATGTGAACTTGGCTTATCGTATTACGGGTGCAAAAATCAAGTGCAATTACGGACAGACAGAGGAAGAGCATCCGTACGCTTATCAGGAACCACGTGAAATTACCGTGACAGAAGGTCCATATAAAGTTTTAGTTATAACGGGCCAGACGAGGAGTGGTCGGTGGCCAAGATACACTTACACTACTTATTATTTAGATAATGAGGGTAAAGGACAAACAGGAGGAGGACTTCCTGTCGTATGGGATGGAGAGTACATTAGGTATGCTTACAATAATGGTGAATACTATCTTACTGATACTAGAACCGTTAATGGAGGAAATCGTTATGCTGAGTTTACTGCAGATAAAACACAAGCTAGAAAACTCATAAAAACTAATGATAATCATTTTTATTACATAGAAAACAATAATCAATATGACCTGATTTTCACAGGAACTAACGGGTTCAGATTCCAATATAATCAGGCTAACGATTATAACATTGGAACTAGTTATAATGCTAGTAGTGGTGAAACCGTGACATTTGAACATACAGAAACGGTTTATGATGATAAGCAGGTGACAGTTCCTGCTTTCACACCATCAGAATACAAGGTTAAAGTGTTTAAAACCACAGAACCTACAACACCTGGTACGGATGGCAAATATGCTGCTACCGATTATTTAGCTGACAAAGAAGTTGAGGTAAGCGAAGATAACCCTTCGCCAGAAATTGAGCTAACGGGGTTGAACAATGATGCCATTAAGTTTGAAATTACTGGATTGCCTGAAGGCGGAAAGGCTCTTATCACTGTGGAGTTGACAATGCAGCCACTGAATCCTTACATCAGTCGATTGGACGTTGTTTGCCATGACCCGAATAACAATTTACCAGAGAGTTTGCGTCGTTCTTTGACCCAAACATTTATTTCTGAAGACTTTGCAGTTCGTGGTGGAAAGTTTGTTTTCTACGTGCCGGTAGGTTTCGACAACAAGTTGGATGAAGATGGCAATGTGGTACAAACAGCTCAGCCATGTTCGTTCACATTTGAAAATCTGGATCACAACTATGGTGACAATACCTATTATGGTCGTACCAACGCAACAGGTCATGCACGTTACTATTTTGTTAATTCGGCTTATGAGCAAGCTAATCCCAGTGCATATGGCAGTAACCCCAATGCAAATTACACTACTAAGATTAGTGTGACAAATAGTGGGACGAAGAAGTTCAAGTTCAGCAATGCTGAAGACCTTGATCACACAAGCACACAAGGTAGTTCTACAGTGTATTATGAAGAATATCCCTTCTCTCGTGCGAAATACGAAGCACAAGGTGGAACCTTTGCGTCGTTGTCGTTGACCAATGGTCAAAATGCCATTCGATATTTGTTCACTTCTGACGAGACACGCTACAACATTTCACTTGCTACGGCCACCGAGCATCGAAGTTATGCTTTCTACACGATGGACGTCCAGCTTATCACAAAGACCTACAATCCTGCCCACGAATGGGTGCAGATTTATGATAAGACTTGCTATGCTGGTGCTAATGGCAAGGATGCAGAATTGCCAATGTATGGTTTGAAGTTGTTGACAGAAAAGGTTGATGGTAAGTATGGCTATTTGACATCAGATCAGTTGAAGCGCATCTTGAATAATAATGATGCCGCTACATATTACTCGGGTAACTATACGCCAAGGAACAATCGCCCAACAGATATTTCCGACTTGCGCCAAGTACTCTATATTGATGCCAGCGAATTACAGGCTGTGGTATACAATACAGTGACCGAAGAGGGTGAAGATGATGATTTGGTGCAGATAAGAAAGAACATGATGGGTGAAAACGGATTGTTCTATCTGCCTGAAGGTGTTACATATAACCAAGATAATTTTGCTTATAAGACATCGACGGGCTTCCGCACTGGTGAGAACATTGTGTTGACCGACAAGAAACCATTCTTTGCCCCATATGACATTCAGGTGGACGCTTCGAAATATGCAACCTACACTCGCGAGGTTACAGTACCTTTGAACGGTCAGGTGACAAATGCAACTATTATGTTGCCCTTCACGTTAAAACTGTCTGGGGGCGAGCATACCAATCCTGATGGCAAGTGCTCCTTTACCATCAATACAATGAACAGCGGAAGCGATTTGGAAGTGCAGTCTGGTAGTGGTGTAAACTATGGAACAGGATTCTTTAGTCCCATCTCTCTTGACGAGACTGAAGCTAACAAACCGTACATGGTGAAAGTTACTAGTATTGATAATTCGTTGAAGAGTGGTGGAAAGATTTCATTCGTGGCTACACAATCTGGTTCTTCTATTGTTCACACAGATAAGGAAGGTAGCCTTGGCAAGAAAGAGATTTTTGGCGAAAAGAACGTTGTAGGCAATTTTGACGATACCGATTATTACTTCACGAATGTCGCTTCTTTTGCAGGAAACAAGTATGATCGTGATGACTCGCAGGACATTTTCTACTTTGCCAACAATAAGTATTTGAATCTGCACACGATGACGACAAGTTCGCAGTATCTCTATGTCTATCCTTTCCGTGGGGTTTACAAATATTCAACCTCTGCACAAACCGCTAAGCTGATGAGAGGATTTGACATCGCTTATGGTGAGAATCCATATATAGGAATTCCCACTGATATCGACACTCAGAAGGCTCAAGCTGATTTGATGGTGAAAGCAGGTAAGGGAATGATGATGCTTTCGGCATCGCGTTCGCAGGATGTGAACATTCACATGGTGAATGGCATTACCACAAAGCGTATTAACTTGAACGCTGGTGATACGCGCACTGTTACGCTACCTGCAGGTGTTTATGTGGTGAATGGAGTTAAAATAGTTGTCAAATAATAAAACAGGAGGAATCATTATATGAAGAAATTATATGAAAAGCCGCAAGCAGAGGTAGTAATAGTCCGTTGCAAGGATAAACTCCTGTATGATGAAACTATGGCAGATCCTGTTTCAAATCCCTATACACATGCAGACGCCAAGGAAAATCAAATCTTTGGAGAAGATGATGAGATGCAAGAATGGAATGACATCTTCAGCAATGATCGCAAGGACCCTTGGGATGGTGCAGATGATATTTGGAAGTGATTGACTAAAAGGCAAGCAAAGAACTTAATGCCTATATATCAAAAGGAGCCTGCAACCTCATATCGAGGTTGCAGGCTCCTTTTCTTTGAATCGGAAAAATTATAATTTCTCTCCATAGCAGAGGTCGCCGCAGTCACCGAAGCCGGGTACGATGTATTTGTTTTTGTTCATGCCTGGGTCGATGGCTGCACACCAGACGGTGGCATCATCGGGAAGAGTCTGGCTAAGCACATCGAGACCCTCTGGGGTTGCAATGACGCATGCTATATGAACAGAACGGGGTTTGCCTGTTTTGGCCAATGCCTCATAGCTGGCAGCCATAGAGCCGCCAGTAGCCAACATGGGGTCGGCAATGATGAGCGTGCGTCCTTTCACGCTTGGCGACGCCATATATTCGGTATGTATACCCACCTCGGTGTGCTCACGGTTAGTATACATGCGGTAAGCCGACACAAAAGCACTTGCAGCGTGGTCGAAGACACTGAGGAATCCCTCGTGGAAAGGCAGTCCAGCGCGTAGCACAGTAGCTACAACAATGTCATCTTTGGGTAGTGGGATGTCGATGTTAGCGAGAGGAGTGGTGATGGTCTTCGTTTTGTATTCGAGAGTCTTCGACAGTTCGAACGCCATCAATTGTCCGATGCGTTGGATATTCTTGCGGAATATCAGGCGGTTCTGCTGATACTTCTTGTCGCGCAGTTCGGCCAGATAGAGATTGATGACCGAGTTTTGTTCGCTGAGGTTGATGGTTTTCATTGGCTTTTCTGCTTTTATGATTCTTTTCAGGGGCAAAGTTACAAAATTTCAATTAAGTGAGGGCAGAATATGTGTTTTTATTTTGCCGAACGTGAGAAATTTGTGAAAAAAGGCACCAATTTTTGCAAAGTCTAAATTGCAAATGTATTTGGGAAGTCGTTGTTTTTTAATTCTTTAACCTAAAAACAATCGTGAAAAAGCAAATTATTTATCATTCACATTCCCCATTTGCCATTTCTTTTGTAACTTTGCCACCGAAATAGCGAAGTTACCGCATGTCGGCATAAAAAATGAAACATATTTGCTCCCGATATGATGTAGTTTTGCAATTGAATGAGAAGATAATATTCACAATTAAAAATACTTTAAAGCAATTATGGCAAAGTTAGATTTGACACAGTATGGCATCACGGGTTCTACCGTGATTGCTCACAATCCGTCGTATGAATTCCTCTTCGAGGAGGAAATGAAGTCTGAACTGACTGGCTTTGACAAGGGCCAACTCACTGAATTGGATGCTGTCAACGTGATGACTGGTATCTTCACCGGCCGTTCGCCTAAGGACAAGTACATCGTGAAGGATGCACAGAGCGAGGATAAGGTGTGGTGGACCACCGAGGAATATCCCAACGACAACCACCCCATGAGCGAGGAGGTTTGGGCAAAGGTGAAGGAAATCGCCATTAAGGAGCTCTGCAATAAGAATCTGTATGTGGTGGACGCTTTCTGCGGTGCCAACGAGGCTACCCGTCTGCGCGTTCGTTTCATCGTTGAGGTGGCCTGGCAGGCTCACTTCGTGAAGAACATGTTCATCCAGCCTACCGCTGAGGAACTGGAGAGCTTCGAGCCTAACTTCGTTATCTATAACGCTTCAAAGGCAAAGGTTGAGCGGTGGTGAGATGAAGAAGGGTATGTTCTCTATGATGAACTACTATCTGCCTCTGCAGGGTATCGCTTCTATGCACTGCTCTGCCAACACCGATATGGAGGGTAAGAACACCGCTATCTTCTTCGGTCTCTCTGGTACAGGTAAGACCACTCTGTCTACCGATCCTAAGCGTCTGCTCATTGGTGACGACGAGCACGGATGGGACGACGAGGGTGTGTTCAACTTCGAGGGTGGTTGCTATGCAAAGGTTATCAACCTCGACAAGGAAAGCGAGCCCGACATCTACAACGCTATCCGCCGCGATGCTCTGCTGGAGAACGTTACCGTTGACGAGAATGGTAAGATTGACTTCGCTGACAAGAGCGTGACCGAGAACACCCGCGTGAGCTATCCTATCAACCACATCGAGAAGATTGCCCAGAAGGTGAATGGCAAGAGCGCTGGTCCTGAGGCTAAGAACGTAATCTTCCTCTCTGCTGACGCATTCGGCGTACTGCCTCCTGTATCTATCCTGACTCCCGAGCAGACGAAGTACTACTTCCTCTCTGGTTTCACCGCAAAGCTCGCTGGTACAGAGCGTGGCATTACTGAGCCCACTCCTACCTTCTCTGCTTGCTTCGGCCAGGCATTCCTCGAGTTGCATCCCACCAAGTATGCTGAGGAGCTGGTGAAGAAGATGGAGAAGAGCGGTGCAAAGGCTTACCTCGTGAACACAGGTTGGAACGGTACTGGCAAGCGTATCTCTATCAAGGATACACGTGGTATCATCGACGCTATCCTCGGTGGTGACATCCTGAGCGCTCCTACCAAGAAGATTCCTTACTTCGATTTCGAGGTTCCCACACAGCTCAATGGCGTTGCTTGGGGCATTCTCGATCCTCGCGACACCTATCAGAACCGCGCTGAGTGGGAAGAGAAGGCTAAGGATTTGGCTGCCCGCTTCATCAAGAACTTCAAGAAGTACGAAGGCAACGAGGCTGGTAAGGCTCTCGTGGCTGCTGGCCCGAAGCTCTAAACGACTGACAATTAGCTGAAAAGTAATTGAGTTATAATTTGACAAACGCCTGCTTCCTGAATGGGGAGCGGGCGTTTTTTGTTTGCTTCTGTACCAAGAAAGAAGCTTAGAAACTGGCTTTTGGTTGAGGCTTTGATGTAGGATGAGAAGTCTTTTGATGCATCTGAAATTGTCATTTGGTGCATCTTAAGCATCAAGAGCTATGCAATGAAGGCGCGAAAGGATAGCTTTGGCGTAGTAAAATAATTTATTTTACTGACCAAAATAATTTATTTTACCGACTAAAATAATTTATTTTACCGAGCAAAATAATTTATTTTACTACGTCATATGTATGCAATGACAACGTTAGAAGCATGTAATGACAACACCAGAAACATGCTTTGATAACGCAAGATGTATGCTTTGACATCTTATTTGATGATGAGTGTAGTGAGGTTTTCGGGCTGGAATAGCTCTTTGGCCACTTGTTGCATCTGCTCGGCTGTGACGTCATCTATGCGTTGGAAGAGCTGATGAATGTCTTTTTCCCAACCGTTGTAGAGGAAACTTTTGCCGAAGTCGATGGCAAACTGCTCGCGATTGTCGGTTGCGATGCCCAACTGGCCTTTCAGTTGGCGCTTGGCGGCTTGCAATTGTCGTGCAGGAAGTGGGTGTTGCATCAATCGGTCGAGCTCGCGGCGCACCAATCGCAGACAATGCTTGATGTCGTGATGGTCGCAACCGAAGTAGACACTCCACGTTCCTGTGTCGGTGTAGAATGCGGCTGAGCTCTCAACGGTGTAAACCAACGCGTTGCGTTCGCGCAGACAGACGTTCAATCGTGAGTTCAAAGCAGGGCCGCCCAGAATGTTGTTCATCACATAGAGGGGCATGCGCAACGGGTGGCCGATGGGGTAGGAGCGGCATCCTATCATCACATGAGCCTGATGGGTCTGCATGTCGAGGATATGGGAGCCCGCCTCATTCTCCCCTGTAGAGGGATTTTGGGTGCTGGGTGATGGGTGCTGGATGATAGTTGTTGGGTGCTGGTTGATGGTAGGTGTAGTGCTCGTCAGTCGGCGGAGCAGCCATTTGAAGTCAACGTCACCGCAAACAAAGAAGATGGCGTTGTCTGGGCGATAGTGTTCGCGAGTAAAAGTTAGGGCGTCTTCTGTTTTGAATTGACGCACCACATCGGCATTGCCCAGAATGTTGTGGCCGAGCGGGTGTCCGGCATGTATAATGTTTTCGAATTCATCGTAGATGAGTTCAGCAGGCGAGTCGTTGTAGCTCTCAATCTCGTCGCAGATGACTTCCACCTCTTTGTCGATTTCGCTTTGTGGATAGACGCTGTTGAACACGATGTCGCCCAGCAGGTCGATGGTGCGTCCGAGATGTTCTTTCATGGTTGCGGCATAGTATACGGTGCGCTCTTTGGTGGTGAAAGCGTTCAGTTCGCCCCCCACACTCTCGAGTGCATTCAGGATTTGAAGTGAGGAGCGACGGGCCGTTCCTTTGAATGTGGTGTGCTCGCAGAAGTGGGCCAATCCCTCTTGCCCAGGCCGTTCGTGGCGTGTGCCGACAGCAATCTGATAGCCGCAGAAAACCACTGCTGACGGGTCTTTGCGATGAATGACGCGTAGTCCGTTGGGCAAAGTTGCCGTGTTGTATTCCATGTTATTTTCTTTCAATTGAAAAATTTTTTTTTGTTGCCGTTGCAAAATTAGTGTATTTCCGAGAAAAACATTATCTTTGCACAAACAAATTCAACAAAATCATGCGAAAAGTCATTGGAATAGGAGAGACCGTTCTCGACATCATATTCAAAAACGGACAGCCCATAGGGGCTTATCCTGGTGGTTCAACATTCAACGCCATCATCTCGTTGGCGCGGTCGGGGGTGCAGACAACGTTCATCTCAGAGACGGGCAACGACCGCGTGGGACAAAACATCATCGATTTCTTGCACGAAAACGGTGTGAATGCCGACAATGTGACGCGTTTTCCGGATTCGAAGTCGCCCATCTCGTTGGCGTTCTTGAACGACCAGAACGATGCTGAGTACATCTTTTACAAGGACCATCCACGCGACCAACTCGACTTTGTCTATCCCGACATTCAGCCCGATGACATCGTTCTCTTCGGCTCGTTCTATGCCGTGAATCCCGTCATTCGTCCGCAAGTGGTGGGGCTGCTTGACTATGCGCGCTCGCATGGGGCTATTATTTATTACGATGTGAACTATCGTCCCAGCCATCGCAATGAGGTGATGAAGATAACGCCCAATCTGCTGGAGAATCTGGAGTATGCCGACATTGTGCGCGGCAGCATGGAGGATTTCGAGACTCTTTATCGCATGACCGACCCCAACAAGGTGTATAATGCCGAAATATCGTTCTATTGCAAGAAGTTCATCTATACGCAGGGGGCTGGTCCTGTGGTGCTGAGGGCCGACAGTTCGTTCCAGAAGACCTATCCCGTTGAGAAGACCGAGGTGGTGAGCACTATCGGTGCAGGCGACAACTTCAATGCTGGCTTCATCTTCGGTTTGCTCAAATATGGTATCACACGTCAGAATATCGAGCAAGGTCTTTCACCCGAACAGTGGGACAAAGTCATCGCACAGGCCCAGCGCTTCTCGGTGGAGTGCTGCAAGAGCCTGTTTAACTATGTGGGCGAGGAGTTCGGTGAGACCATGAAACAGGAATTCAACAACAAATAAGCATAAAACAGATATGGAGATTACAAGCAATATTCATTACGTGGGCGTCAACGACCGCAACAAGTCGCTCTTCGAAGGCCTTTGGCCATTGCCCAACGGCGTTAGTTACAACAGTTATCTCATTGTCGATGAGAAGGTGGCGCTGATAGACACCGTAGAAGTGGACTTCTTTACGCAATACTTGGAGAACATCCGCGAGGTTATCGGCGACCGACGGGTGGACTATCTGATTATCAACCACATGGAACCCGACCACAGCGGTTCCATCGCTTTGGTAAAGAAATATTATCCTGATATTCAGATTATCGGCAACAAGAAGACGTTCGGCATGATGAGCGGCTTCTATGGCGTGGAAGACGCGCGCAACATCGAAGTGAAGAATGGCGACACGCTGTCGTTGGGCAGCCACACGCTGAACTTCGTGCTCACGCCGATGGTGCATTGGCCAGAGACGATGGTGACACTCGACACCACTTGTAACGTGCTCTTCTCGGGCGACGCATTCGGTTGTTTCGGTGCGTTGAATGGTGGTGTAATCGACTCTGAAATCAATTGCGACACGTTCTGGCTCGAGATGGTGCGCTACTATTCCAACATCGTGGGAAAATACGGCACTCCCGTGCAGAACGCCTTGAAGAAACTCGCTGACGTGAAGCTCGACTACATCTGTGCCACTCACGGTCCCGTGTGGCACGAACACATTCAGAAAGTCATTGGCATCTACGACCGTTTGTCGCGTTATGAGACCGAGCCTGGCCTTGTAATTTGCTACGGAACGATGTACGGCAACACCGAGCGTATGGCAGAAGCTATTGCACGCGCGGCCTCTGAGGCTGGTGTGAAGAACATCGTCATCTACAATGTGTCGAAGACTCACCATAGTTACATCCTTCGCGACATTTTCCGTTATCGCGGTCTCATCGTAGGTGCACCCACCTACAACACGGCTCTCTATCACGAAATGGATGTGCTGCTGAGCGAGATTGCGGGCAAAGACATCAAGGGTAACCACTTGCTCGGTTGGTTTGGCTCTCACGGATGGGCTTCGAAGGCTGTTGCTGAGATTCAACGTTGGAACGACGAGCGTCTGCACTTTGAGCCTGTCGGCGAACCTGTTGACATGAAGCAGGCTCTCACCGCAGAAACTCGTGCGAAGTGCGAAGCTTTGGGACGGGCTATGGCAGCACGGTTACTGGAATAGGGTTTAAAGAGTTTAAAGGGGAGTGGAAGGGCATAAAGGGACGATAGTCTTTTTGTTGTTTTTCTACTCCCGACTTTCATAGTTTGTGGGAGTTTTAAATAATTAATTAATGGAGAAAACGTTTTATTTCGAAAACATTATTGCTTGGCAAAAGGCTCATGCTTTTGTTTTGCTTGTTTATCAATATACGAAAGCGTTTCCTCAAGAAGAATTGTTCGCATTAACATCTCAGTTCAGGCGTGCTGCAGTTTCAATCGAAGCAAATATAGCTGAAGGATGCAAGAAAGTGAGTAAAGTGGAAAAACTTAGATTTATGAACATTTCCGAAGGAAGTCTTGAGGAATGTCGGAACTATATCCTTCTTGCCAGAGACTTGAAATATATAGATGATGGTGCTTATTCGGCTCTGAAAAACTCTTCTGATCAAGTTGGTTGGTTCCTTAATGCTTATAGTAAAGGCATCATCAACAACTCTGGGATTAAGGACTAATGTCCCTTTAAACCCTTCCACTCCTCTTTATACCCTTTACGCTCTTATTAAGCCTTATGAAGATAAAACGCATCGGTCTGCTCCCCAGGATACTGTTGGCCATTTTGCTGGGAATCTTGCTTGGAAACATTCTCAGTGAGGGTTGGGTACGTTTGTTCGCTACGTTCAACATGCTGTTCAGCCAGTTCCTAGGCTTCATGATACCGCTGATAATCGTGGGACTCGTTACACCTGCCATTGCCCAGATTGGTCATTCGGCAGGCCGGTTGCTGCTGACGACAGTGGTTATTGCCTACGGCGACACGATTCTTGCGGCTCTTCTGGCCTACGGAACAGGTTCGTGGCTCTTTCCATCGATGGTGGAACACACGCAGCATCTTGCGCATGTGGAGCAAGCAACCGCCGTCGCACCTTATTTCAGCATCCAGATTCCGCCTATCCTCGATGTGATGAGTGGTCTTGTCTTTGCATTTATGGTAGGCCTGGTGATAGCCTATGCCTCGCTTCCTACGCTGAACAATGTGTTCACAGAGTTCCGAACGGTTATCAGCAAGACCATTGAGCGGGTCATCATCCCATTGTTGCCCATCTACATTTTCGGCATCTTCCTGATGATGACACACTCGGGCGAGGCCTATTGCATCATGATGGTCTTCGTGCAAATCATCTGCGTCATCTTTGTGCTCCATATCCTGATATTGCTCTATCAGTTCTGTGTGGCGGGAATCGTCACGAAGAGGAATCCCTTACGGTTGCTTTGGAACATGCTACCCGCCTATCTAACGGCTTTAGGAACCTCATCAAGCGCAGCCACTATCCCCATAACACTGAAGCAGACCTTGCGCAACGGTGTGGGTGAGGGTATTGCAGGTTTCACGGTTCCCCTTTGTGCTACCATCCACATGTCGGGTTCGGCCATGAAGATTACGGCATGCGCACTTACCATCTGTCTGCTCGAAGGTCTTCCTCATAGTTTCCCGCTGTTTGTTCATTTCGTGATGATGTTAGCTGTCATCATGGTGGCAGCTCCAGGTGTTCCTGGTGGAGCCATTATGGCTGCGCTGGCTCCGTTGGCAAGCATTCTTGGCTTTTCTGCCGACCAGCAGGCGTTGATGATTGCACTATACATCGCAATGGACTCGTTTGGCACAGCTTGCAACGTGACGGGTGATGGTGCTATCGCGCTGATAGTGGACCGATTGTTTGCAAAACAAAGCAAGTGAAATGCTCTTGAGGTTCCGTTGTTGAATGATGACGGGTTATAGCTAAATCATACTTTGTGATTACAACTGGCAGATGTGGTATATAAGAACTGTACAAGCGGCATGTACAAAGTGTACACGATACATGTACAGAATGCAAAAGATATGAATAATCCCCCCATCCTTCTATTACCGAAGAATGGGGGGATACTTATAGATGGAGAATAGATGTCCTATTTCGCGTTGATTTCGCGGAGCAAGCGGTCGGCGTGTCCCCACTTGTCCATCATGAAGAGCACATAACGGATGTCAACGCCGATGCAACGAGCCAGTCGGCTGTCGAAGTTGATATCGCTGGAGAGCGAGTCCCAGTTGCCGTCGAAGGCGAGTCCGATGAGTTGCCCTTTGCCGTCGAACATGGGTGAGCCGCTGTTTCCGCCCGTGATATCGTTATTGGTGAGGAAGCAGAGTTGCATCTTGCCCGTTGTCTTGTCGGTATAAGCGCCAAAGTCACGTGCCGAGAGCAGTTCGTGCATGATGGGTTCGGCAAAATACTCGATGTTTTTGTCAGCTTGCTTCATCTTTTCCACGATAGATTCGGCAGTAGTGTAATAGCCCGAAGGCTTGCCTCCCAATTCGAAGCCACCCACCTGTCCGTAAGAGAGGCGCATGGTGAAGTTGGCGTCGCTGTAGTGGGGAAGGTCTTGCTCCATGCGCAACTTGGCAGCGCAGAGGTAGCGCTCTTGGATGTCGATGCTGTCGTAAGTGGGCAGAAGCTGCTCGCGCAGGTAGGCAAGGTTTTCAAGCAAGTCGAGGCCGAATTGCACGCCAGGGTCTTTCTGATAGCTCTTCTTGTTGACATAGAGGCGCTTGCCCTTCTTCATGATTTTCGACTTCTTGTAGAGATAGTCCACGTAGGCGGTGTAATTGTTGCCGAATTTGGTGCTGATAGTCTTGTAGAAGGCGGGCAGGTACTTGCTGTCGAGGTTGTCCTTGTAGTTCTTCAGCAGGGCGGCGAACACCTCGCGGTCGAGTGCTTCATCCCATTCGTTGCTGTTGTCCTCGAATTCAATATATTGCTTCTTGGGCTTTTCCTTTGGTCCTTTCACTTCCATGCCGCGGCTAAGAGCCATAGCGCGTGTGCAGAACTCGTTGGTACGGCTGAAGGTTTCTGCCCAATACATGAAGGCACGGCGGTCTTGCAGCCTTTCATTATACATGCGGGCCATATCCTTGAAATTGAGTTTGTCTTTCAGATAACCCGTAGAGTCTTGGTAGGCAGCGATGCGGTCTTCGTATTGTTTCTTCTGATTGATGATGCCGATGCTGTCGATACACTTGTTCATTCCGATGGAGTTCTTCCAATAGTTGCTGCTTTGTGCGTATTTGGAGTCGTATTTAATGCGTACGCCCTCATCGGCACGCATGTGGCGGATCATGATGTCTTGTTTCACGCCACGCACTTGGGCACGGGTGGCATTGTCAGCATCGCGCATCTCTCGAATGCCATAGCTCGAAAGATAGCGTTCTGTTGAGCCTGGATAGCCGATGGTCATAGCGAAGTCACCCTCCTTGTAGCCTTGCATCGACACTTGTGCCCAGCGTTTGGGATGATAGGGGACATTTTCTTTTGAATAAGCTGCAGGTCCGTTGGTCTTTGGGTTGGCATAAATGCGGAACACGGAGAAGTCACAGGTTTGGCGTGGCCACATCCAGTTGTCGGTCTCACCGCCGAACTTGCCCATCGACTTGGGAATGGCGAACACCAATCTGAGGTCGGTGAAGTCTTGGTAGGTGGTCAGATAGAACTTGTTGCCTTCGTAGAATGGCTTGATTTCGGCCCGCAGTGTGGAGTCCTTCTCCTTGATGTCGCGCGACATGGCTTGCTCCATCGAGTCAATAAGCATTTCCTGCTGTTCCACCGTCATGTCCTCGAAACCGAGTTTCATCACGCGGTCGGTGATGTCTTCCTGGTCGATCATGAACGAAACGAACATGTCTTCGTTGGGCAGTTCCTCTTCGTAGGTCTTGGCGTAGAAGCCGTTGAGCATGTAGTCGTGCTCCACAGTGCTATGCGAGCGAATCGACTCGAAACCGCAATGGTGGTTGGTAAACACGAGTCCGTCGGGTGATACCACAACGCCCGAGCAATAGCCTGAGAAGTTCACACAGGCGCTTTTCAACGAGTTCTCACCAAAATAGAGGTCGTTGTAAGTCATTTCAAAACCTTCTTGCTGCATCACATCGAACACTTGCGGCGGAAGGTTATAGATGGTCCACATGCCTTCATCGGCAGCTAAAGGTAAAAAAGTAAAAAAGTAAAAAGGTAAGATTAAAAATAATTTCTTCATCTTTTCAATATTTTATTAATGATTTTTACTAAAGTTCCTATGATTATATTGATATCATTTATGAGGGATGCTGATTCTTTCTCGTCAAGAAAATAAGACTCTGTTAAAAGTTCTATCCAGTACTTTGATTCGCTGGCTTCTTTCAGAGCAATTTTCAATTTATTGAGATAGTCTGCATCACTTTGAGCAAATTTACTTTCTGCCAAATTGGCCCCAATACTTGTTCCACTTCTATATAATTGTTTTGATATGATATATTCTTTTCTTTCCGTTAGAATTGGATAAAGTTTCACAATCCTTAATGCAAATTGCTTACTTAATGTGTATACAACATTATCTTCCATACGCTTTTTGCCCTTTTACCTTTTTACTTTTTTACCTTTTTACCATTAATTATGTAAATACCAGGAGCAAGATCTCCTTGTACGGCTTGACCTTGCAAGTTATAGATACGGGAAGAGCTTTGCTGAATTTGTTGCTCAGCCATCATATCGTGTATGCCGTTGGTGACGGGCTGCTCAACAGATTCAGAGTAGCTGCCCATGATGTTTGTTTTACCTATGGTAGGCACGTTCATGGTGAAGACATCACGGCAGCCGTCGGGATAGCGTCCTACGGTCTCATCGCTCTTCATAGTAGTGTAACTGATGCGGTCGCTCCAGCTCTCGTCGGCAGCTGTCAGTAAAACCTCACCGCCGTCAGCATCTAACTTGAATGAGGCATGCAGCTGCGACTGAGGTTCCACCTTGTCGCACCAAATAGTAAGGAATCCGTGTGCGGGGATGATGGTCACAATGCCGTTTGCCTTGCTAATCTGATATTTCTTTGGATTTTCAGGGTTGTCACTTAAGTACATGCCAGCGATGTCAATGTCGGCATTAGTGGTGTTGTAGAGTTCCACCCAGTCGTTGCGTTTGAAGAATTCGTTGACGTAGATGCTGTTGGCGGCACTTACCTCATTGATGCAAACGGGTGTGAAGCCTTCGGCCTTGCGCTCTGCTTCGGTGAGTGGCTTGAAACTGGCCACCAATGACAAGTTGTTGTCGCTCTCTGACAGGTTTATAATAGGATCTGTAAGAATAGTTTCGTTGGTATTGGCACCAACAGTTGTGAAGAGTTCACAAGCCCAGAACAGGTCGCTAGAGGTGTAGCTGGTGTTATGCACTTCGACAGCAATGACGTTGCTACCTTTCTTGAAGAGTTTCGGTGATAGATAGATGGTGCCTGTTTTGGGCAAGTCTTCGGCATAGGTACTGGAGAAAGTGTTGAAGTTGACTTCTCCACTTGTCATGTTCACACGTCCTGCATCCTGTCCGTTGACCCAGATGATGAAACCGTCGTCAACCTGATAGTTGAGTTCGAACAGGTCGTTGGTTGTTGGTTCGCCATTCAAGGTGATGGTTTTGCGGAAATAGGTGGTTGGGTTCTTCCTTTGAGAATCGGAGCCATAGCTGACGGTGGTCTTCACACCTGACATCTTATAGCCCAACGGGGCTTGGCCGGATGACCACGATGCATCGTTGAAATTACTGTTGCGCCAATTGTTGTTGGATTGTGCACCTTTGTCGTAGAATTTCCACGTGTCGTTGGTCTTGAGAATTTGAATGGAAGAGCCCGAGGCTATGCGCCAACCAGTAAAGCTATAACCTGCGGGAGCCTTTGCTTCAAGGGTGATAGGTGCGAATAGTTTTCCGTTGAAGTAAGAGTAGGGTACTTTGAGGTCATTGATGAAAAGACTTGCACTTTCGTTATCAGATGAAAGGGTGACATGCTGTTGTCTGACGCCCGAGAGTTTCATGGGAGAATATCGCTGTAAACGATTCATCATCTCATCCAGACGATTCTCCAGTTTTTCTTTGATTCTTCTGGCGGCATTATCGGGTAGATAGCCATCGATTTCTGACATGGGACGCATAGCATCAGCCATTTCGTCAACAATGCCTATAGCACGGTTCTTCTCGAAGACACTGCCTGCCACGAGGCAGTAGGTGTCGATGAAAAGACGGCGGAACTCGTCGTTCTTCAGCAGATTCATGAACAAATCCACCATTTTGACACTACGATTATTGTCAAGCACTTGGGTAAAGGAGTTCCTATCCCAAGGATTGAAAGTGTAGTCGAGGTCGAAGCAGATGAAACGGAAACGCCCGTCATTCTGGCTGCGATAGGCCTTGACATTGTTTTCTGGCCAGTCATCGTTTCCAAGGAACAACTCTACAGCCATGTAATAGGAGAACTCGTCAATGTCTAACAAGCGCTTGATCTCTTCAAAGGTTTCAGCATTGTCGCTGTTCTCAGCTAGTTGGCAGAGCCGTTGATAGGCTTCATCGGTTCCGTTCTTGAACGTTTTGTTCTCGAACATGTCGATTTCTTCGTCATCGTAACCATAGTTGGCATACACATACTTGTCGTTGTTGGGCTCACGCAGGTTGAGTATACCTCTGAATCTGCCGTTGATATATTCTGCCACTTGCACTGTGCTCTGCACATCGAGGTCAATTCCTGAGCGTTGGATAATTGTTGTCAAAGCTAGGTCAGTGAAGCGGGCATGGTGATTCCACACGTCGTTACCACCATTGCGTATGAGCAGAGCTTTACTGCGGATATAAGGTTTTTGGGGAAAGAAAGAATAGTCGAAGTGGTTTAGCCCATCGAAGACTTTGTTGGATTTCAGTTTCATGGATCGGGGTGATGCTCCACGGGTCCATCCACCAGAAACGCTGATGTTTGCATCTTGGTTGAAGAGCATTTTGTTGTCGGGACTGATGTAGCTGAAGTTGACAGGGCGATCCCAGTCCATGTTCCAGTTAACAGGTTCGTCGCTGCCATTTCCAGGCTTGCCATTTGTACCTTTTACATCGATTCCCCACATTGGATCTGTGAAATATCTCTCATCACCCACAATGGAGACGATGGGAATGGTAAATTGGTTGTCTGTTTGGATGTAACTGCGGGTGACGGGAACGCTGGGCAGGTATCCGTCCTGGAAGAGACGGAACACATAGTTTGTGGTTCGTGTCACGGTAAACATGCCGTCTTTGCTTTGGCGGGTAGAGCCGTTCGTTGTTGTGCTGGGGTCAATGTATTGTTCCCAAACGATTTCATCGAAATAGAAATTGTTTTCTTGGGCGTCAATGTTCAGATTGAAAGCGATGGTCTGGGCGCCTGTAGAACCTGCCTGTTCCTCTGTGATAGTGCCCTCGTAGTCAATGGTTTTCCAATTGGTAGTAATGTTGTAATTGCCATCGAGTATTGACCAATGGATATAGTCGCCAGGTGTACGGTGTGATTGTGCTGAGATTTGGCTTGGCTTGTCGGCCTTAACCTTCATGCGGAAATGATATTTGTCACCGGCAATCCACACATGACCTGGGGTATATACGAAGAATTGAGAGTCCCAGTCGTTTGCGGGATTCTCGATGCTGTGAACGATAGCACCGCGTGAACCGTTGTAACCTACACCATCGGTGATGCGACCAATGTTGCCGTTTCCATCGCCATCGCGGCAGACAAAACACGTCGCGTCTTCTCCTTCGCCATCACTGTTTCTTACCCAGTTCTTCCAATATGGTTCCGTAGGGCCATCGTCTGGAGTTATAGTCTTTTCTGGAATGCTGCAATCGGTTGTGTACATTAGTGTAGCACCCTTTGGAATATCTACTTTGACGGTGAGGGGACCATTGAGAATCTGGCTACCCTCACTGACCACAGGTGCTGGGAGTCGTTTGGAGGCAAAGACCGATGTGGCGTTAGTAGCACCTGGCGTTGCGTTGGCAGTCCAGTTCCATTCGTTACCACCGTCAGTGGTGCGTGCCCAGGCTGTGCGGCTTAAAGCTTCGGGATAGTCCACGCTAGTGATGAGTTGTCCGTTACGATCGCTTAAAAAAACGGTGCCACCGTCGCAGTCGAGTTTGAAGGGAGCTTGGTCGCTCCTTATATCATCAGAGCCTAACCATAAGACGAAGAACCCTTTGGCGGGAATGGTACCGATGTCGTCAGGCAGTTTCCAACGCTTCATGTTGTTAGCATCATCGCTCAGATACATGCCAGAAAGATTGACAACTTGCTCCGTCGGGTTGTAAAGTTCTATCCAGCTGTCGAAATTATAAGCTGGACTCATTACTGAGCCAGCGTTCGACGCCATCAACTCATTGATGACAAGGACAATGCTAAGAATACTTGACAACATGATGTGTTGGATTTGCTATTAGTTTAGTTATGACTTTTTGAAATAGCGACCAATGACGGGTAGGCTGCTGAGTGGTAAGTCATAATGAATGATATGAGCCACAAAAAGAGCCAACACGACCGTGTTTACGCCCATAGCCACCCATTTGGAAAGATGGTTGTTGCTCCATGTCATAATGACAAAGAATAAGGCAGCAATGGCCACATAGATACCAATGTCGCGCAAAGGATATTTGATGGGGTTCTTTTTCTGTCCAATGAAGTAGGATAGGAGAACTGCCACAATGTAGGCTCCCAATCCAGCACAAGCACAAGCTACATAGCCAAATCGAGGAACAAAAATGATGTTGATGGCAAAATAGATGAAGCATGCCGTTATAGAGAAGCAAGCCCCCCAGTAGGTCTTGTCGGTAGTCTTATACCACATGGAAAGATTGTAGTAGATACCAATGGTAATCTCTGTAGCCATCGTGATAGGTACGATATATAGGCCTGCCCAATAATCAGGTGCGATGATGTGTCGGAAAATGTTCATTAGGCCAACCACCATGAGGAAGGCCAGAAGCATGAATATCAAATAATATTTCATGGTCTGGGCTTGATATTCTTTGCTTTCTTTGTCTTTTGCTATAGCAAACACAATGGGCTCGTATGCATATCTGAACGCCTGTGTAATCATCGTCATAATGGCTGCTATCTTCACCACGCTACCATATATGCTCAAGTTGACTGCAGAATCGGGAGTCGTGTCGAGATAAGGATAGATTAGTTTGTCGGCGCTTTTATTGATTTGTCCTGCCACATTGAGCAACACCAATGGCCAACTATAGGCGAAGAGCCGAACGAAGATGGAGCGATCGATGAGTGGTCGGGCAATACATATCTCCTTCATCAGAAAAATCGTGCTGGCGATACTTCCCAAAAGGTTGATATAGAATGTGAATCCGACATCGATTGTGAAGTTTGCGTCATAAAGTCCGAAAGGATTGATATGCAGATAAGGTAGTGCAATGAAATAAAGGAAGTTAAGCACGACAATAAATGCGATTTTCCCAACATAAACCATCATGAACTTGATAGGACGTTTTTGAAAACGCAGATAAGCCAATGGGATGCTCTGGAAGGCATCAAGTGCAACGGTTGCAAAGATGGCCACAACATAATAAGGTGTTTCGGGATAGCCTGCGATAGTGGCCGTTTGGTTAGGGAACGCCACAATAATGCCGATGAAGGCCAGTGTCAGCAATCCGATGAATGTGACGATAGTGGAATAGGTCCGTTGCTTGTCGCCCCCTTCTTTGTTCAGGAATCTGAACATGGTGGTTTCCATGCCGAAGGATAGCATCAACATAAGGATAGCTGTGGCAGCATAGAGTCTGGTAACTATACTGTATTGGCCTGTAGCGGCGGGAATGGCATAAGTGTGAATGGGAGTGAGTAGGTAATTGATACTCCTTCCCAATATGCTTGTCAGGCCATAAATGGCACTGTCTTTTGCTAATTGTTGTAGGTTTGCCATATCTTTTTATCGTGAGGATAATCTAAGATGACAGTCTTTAATTAAAGAAGAAATATGCGATGGCAATGGCGGCAATGATGCCAGCGAGGTCGGCCAACAGACCGCAGGCAACGGCATGACGTGTCTTCTTGATAGCCACCGATCCGAAATAGACGGCAAGGATGTAGAACGTGGTGTCGGTACTGCCTTGGAAGATACAAGACAGGCGGCCCACGAACGAGTCGGCACCATATGTGGTCATAGCGTCCACCATCATGCCGCGTGCACCGCTACCAGATAGTGGTTTCATCAAAGCGGTAGGCAGAGCGCCGACAAAGTCGGTGTTGCCACCCACGGCAGCCACCGTCCATTCAATGCCATTGATGAGCATGTCCATCGCTCCACTGGCACGGAATACACCGATGCCCACAAGAATAGCAACCAAATAGGGGATAATGCGCACTGCAGTTGTAAATCCGTCTTTGGCTCCTTCCACAAAAGCCTCATAGACATTCACCTTTTTCCTCATGCCAGCGAGTATGAAAGTTACGATGATGGTCATCAGCATGATATTGGCCACGCTAGTGCTCACAACATTCATCGTCTCTTTGTCCAGTTGGCTGAATCCCCAAATAACGGCAACAACCACTGCCAGCATTCCGCCTAGTGTGAAGAGCATGGTGCGGTTCAGCAGGTTGATGCGCTGGTAGAGTGAAGTGATGATGATGCCGGCAACAGTAGAGAAGAACGTCGCCAACAGAATTGGTACGAAGATGTCAGTGGGTTGTGCAGCGCCCAATTGTGCGCGATAAACCATGATACTCACAGGGATGAGCGTCAATCCGCTGGTGTTAAGCACCAGGAACATGATCATCGGATTTGTTGCCGTGTCTTTCTTCGGGTTCAGTTCTTGCAGTTGCTCCATAGCTTTCAGTCCGAGAGGCGTTGCAGCATTGTCCAACCCCAGCATATTGGCGGCAATGTTCATGAAGATGCTACCTGTCACAGGATGTCCCTTTGGAATGTCGGGGAAGAGTTTTGTGAACACAGGGCTGAGCAGTCGTGAAAGCACATTGATGACACCTCCGCGTTCTCCAATTTTCATGATGCCGAGCCACAATGACAACACACCCGTCAGTCCGAGTGATATTTCGAAGGCAGTCTTTGATGTTTCAAACGTGGAGTTCATCATGGCGGGAAACACTTCCATGTCGCCCATGAATATGAGCCTTACCAAAGCGATGGCAAAGGCGATGATGAAAAAGGCAATCCAGATGTAGTTCAGTACCATATCGATTTCATTATATAAAGAAAAAAGCACCCCGTGGGAACGACCGTCCAAGAGGTGCTGTCATTGAGAGGTGGGCCATCTAGGGCTTGAACCTAGGACCTCCAGATTATGAGTCTGTTGCTCTAACCAACTGAGCTAAAAGCCCATTTCCGTTTGCAAAGATACAACAAATCGTTTGAGAAACCAAATATTTGCTGATTTTTTTTTCAGAGAGGGTATCTGAGTGAAGAAAAGGGGCGACAAGCACACTCTTGCCGCCCCTTTGGGTTTTTAGGGTTTCCTAAAGCTTTGCAGCTTACTTGATCACCACTTTGCGAACCACAGTCTTACCATCAGCGGTCTTCGACTTGATGATGTTCAAGCCCTTAGAGAGACCATTCATGCGACGTCCGTCAGCACTGAAGATGGTGTTCTCAACGGTCTTAGTAGAAGTGATTTCGCGGATACCGGTGTTCTCCTTACGAGGATCGTCTGGTCCGTAGTAGATGATGCGGAAGTTAGTTGCAGGAGCCCATGCATTTGCTTTGCACTTGTCGCACTTCCAACCGAGCTTCAATACACCGCTCTCATCAACATAGGTCACCACAACGTTCTCATACCACTTGCCTTCAGGATCGGTATTGCCAGCAGCATCGTACCAGTCGACACCAAGACGGCTTGCGAATGCCTGACGATCGTTCGGGATGAAGTAGCTTGTGGGGTTGTCGGGATCGCTGGCTGCGTCAGTCATTTCGAACCAACCACCTGCACCACCGTTGTTGTCCTTCATGATCTCCTGGTTGTTTGCACCAGCAGGTACCAAGTAAGGATTAGCGAGGAACACGGCGTCGTTGTTTGCATACAGCGTTGCGATGCTATCAGCATAGAGCTCATAGAGAGCTGCAATCTGCTCGGGATCCTGAGTGTCGAATCCACGTGTGATGTTACTGGGGTTGTCGGTCAGACGAGCCAAACCTTGTGCACGAACCTCCCAAACACCTTCTGGCAGGTCAGTAACAGTCTGGTTGATGTCGAATGCAAACTCAGCGTTGTTCCAACCTTCAGCAACACCCCAGTTCTGAGTGCCACCACCAACGAGGATATCCCATTTCTGGATGCTGGTGTAGTTGCTGTGCTCCCAACCAGTCCAGTCCTCCTGGAACTTCGGGTTCTGCAGAGCGAACTCTGTGTAATCAGCAGGATAGATACCAGGTATCGGGCGGAAGAGCTCACGCTTCAGAGCCTTGATCTTTTCAATCTCAGCGGGAATGTCAGCGTCAGCAATTGTACCATCCTTCAACATACCAGCAACGAGGCTGATTTCGGTGCTTGCAGCGCTCTTAGCAGCGTCAGAAGCCTTGTCAGCACGGTCGGCGAGGGTCTGCTCCAAGTCAGCTTTGGCATCGGCCAGCGTCTTGTAGGTGTTGGCAGAGTTCTTAGCAGGACCGAAGGCAGCGTTGATAGCCTTGTAGGCATTCATCAACTGTACACCAGTCTCAGCACCGTCAGCAGCGTTGATGGCGTTATTCAGAGCCGTCAAGCTGTCAGCACTCATTGCTTCCTTAGCCAATTCCTTAGCCAAGTTGATGGTCTCGGCCATCACAGGCTTCATCACTTCGGGATCGTTACCCTTGTAGATGAGGTGATAGGGAGCAAAGATGGTCCAGCCTTCAGAAAGGATGTTTTCAGCTTTCACACCCATGCGTACCACTTCGCTCTTTTCGCCGATGAAGTCGATGTAACTTGTGTACTTCTGTGCGAGGTCCTCAAGTGTACCAGTCTTGTCGTGGCCCTTGTAGCAGTTGAACACGTATGAAGCAGAGTAAACACCGTTAGGTGTATAAGCATCCTCACCATTCATCTGCAGGAAGTCGTATGGAGACTCCCAAGGATTCAGGTTGTTAGAAGTTTGGAAAGCAGCACCGTTGTTACCAGTCTGCAAGCGCTCAGTGTCATAGAAAGCACCGATAGCGTCCACTTCTTCCAAGGTGTAGATAGTATTCATGACGTTGGCGATAGGCGATGTCAGGTTACCGGCATAGAGGAATGCGCAGCTCTTGTTGTCGCCTTCGTTTGCACCATTGTATTCAATCCACCTTGCATAAGCATTTGCCATGTTACCTGTGCGATAGAAGGCGCGTGTCTGCAGACGATAAGCACCGTCCTTCGGCAACTTCACCTCCTGAGAGATGTTGAAGTTAGCATTCCAGCACTCCAGCACATCGGGATAACCACCGAAGAAGCTGGGGTTAGCACCAGTGGATGTCCATCCGTCGAGGGCACCGTTTGCACTTTGGAAGTCAGGATTCTTCAAGAACTTCTCACCGAACTTGGCCTTATCGGTCAGGTCGTCGCCCACGTTCAGAGCGTTAGAAGCATGATAGTCAAGAGCCTCGTCATAGAGCTTGTTCAGACGATCGAGTTTCTTCTGCAGTTCAGCATTGTCCCAAGTTGCTTTCGATGGGTCGTCCATGAGCTCGTCAAGCTTTTCAGCGAGTTCATCGAGGAGTGCTCTGAAGGCGCTCTCATTCTCCCAACCATCAATCTCGAGATTGTACTGCTGGTCATACATACCGATGACGTCGTTACCGTTTCCATAAACGGTCTGGTCGAGTTCCTTCCACAACTTGATGTTGGTGCGCAGGCCATCCAAAGCAGCAATAGCCTTGTCGGCGGCAGCGATACCAGCTTCAGGTGTACCAGCGTTGGCACCCTCGAAGATAGCGTTGCTGACAGCCTCTCTCTCAACAGCTGTGTGGATGGGCCACTGGCCTTCCTCATCAACGAACTCAGCCTCCCAGTCGGCACCTACGAGATCTGCAGCCAGACCCTTGTAGTTGTCGGAGCCATCTCCATAGTACTTGAGCCCAGCATTGTCGATACCAAGCCAGTTGGCAACGACTGCAGTCTGCTCAAATCCCAACTCGATGTCAGCCTTTTCAGCCTGCTGCAAGAACATGGTGTAGCTCTTGAACGGACCAGAGGTCAACGGAGCCTTCACATCGTTCAGGTAAGCGAACTGTTCGGGAGCGTCACCTGTGTTGTTCTGCGAGAGGTTGTTCACGAATACAGACAGCTTACCCACATAGAGTCCGGCGGGCAGCTCGGCCTGCTTCTGATACATCTTACCTACAGCCTTAGTTGCGCTGGGATCCCAGTTCTCATAGAACTTACCTTCAGCGTTCTTTCCATCAACACCGCAGCTAACCATTTCATTAGCATTGGGGCTCTTGTGGGCCTTGTTCTGCACAGTAGTGGTGCTGGTCCATCCGCTGATGTTGTCGGTGAAGGTTGCGTTCTCGAAGATAGCCTCTGCGAAGAGGTCAACGGGCTCGCTACTGGTGGCTGTTGCCAGCACTTTGGCGGTCTTAGCTACCTTGATTTCACCATTCAACTTGTCCGTAGCCTCGTTGATTTCAGCTGCTGTAGCTTCGGGATTGTTGAGCACTTCCTGAGCCTCAGTTACGTCTACGTCGTATTCACCAGCCTGATCGATGGCAGCCTGCAGTTTCACAGCAGCTTTCTGAGCGTCAACATAAGGCTTCAGGTCAGCGAGGGCTGCACGCAGGTCGGCAGACGAAGAAGCGGTGTTGTTGTAGAGCTCTTCAGCAGCAGCAACGTCAGCACCGCGCTGCTTGGCCAGGTCAATCCAACCTTTCAGGTCGTTGGCGGCATTGAAGGCGTCGACAGCCTCGGTGTCGAGTCCGTCCTGATAGGTGGCATAGTCGTCCTCAGAGACGAACTGCCAAGTCACGTTGTCGGGGTTGTCGGCAATTTCGATATCGAAGAAGATACCGTTGGTGATACCGTTCGAATCGAAGAACTTGCCCCAGTGGTCCCACTGAGCACCCCAAGCCTGTGTAGCCACGAAGGGGTATGAACCCTTGGTGTCTTCAGGAATCTGGATGATGAATCCACCCGTCACATTGTCGTTGAAGGGCTGGATGGTCCAATAGGCGTTGTCGCCCTTGTTGTTGTCGACGAATGCTGCGCACACACCCGATCCGGCATTGCCGTCGCCGTTGGTGCGGAACATCACCTTGCTGTTTTTGCCTGTCTCGTCAGAATACAGGTAGTAGTAACCCTCGGGCATGTCGTCGTCGTGGCGAACCTCGTACTTCATGCCTTGGTGGCCGAGCGTAGACTGTGTTCCCCATGCCTCGCCCTTGTTGGCGAACATACCGCGTCCTACGTTGTAGATGTAGTAGGGCGTGCCCACCTCAAAGGTCTTCTGCGTGACGGGAATAGGACGAATGCGGTCCTGAGCCGACGCTTCAATGCTTGTCAATGCTGCGAGAAGCAGCAGAGTTGCGAAACGGAAAAAATGTTTCATAAGCTTTGATTTAGTTTGTTAGACAATAGATTGATAAATAAAAATAATTCACATTGCTTTCGCCACTTGCTCCCGGACGAACATTCGGGAGCGATAGAGGCGCGACTCGACGCTGCGGTAGCTCATCGACATGATGTCGGCAATCTCGTCGTAGGTCTTGTCTTGGAATCGGCTGAGCCGGTAGATTCGTTGGTTTTCAGGCCTCAGTTGCGCGATGGCGTTCTGCTCGATGCTGATGAGTTCGCGCAGTTCGCACGTGTTGTAGCCGATGGCGGCCTGCTCGTAGATTTCTGCCCGCGGTGCGTCTTTGTAGAGTCGGCGCATGAAGGCCCGGCGCCGCAGGTAGTCGATGCGCAGACGGAAAGCGATGGTGGCAGCTATGGCGTTGACGGTCTCCGTCTGTAGGGTTTCAATGCCGAGAAGTCTGACAAACACCTCCTGAACCATGTCCTCGCAATCGGCCTCGGGCATGCACACTTGTCTGAAGATGGCGAGCAGTTGAGCCCTCATCTCTATATAGGCATTGGCGATGGCCTTTGATTTGTTGTTTTCAGTAGGTGTCATATACTTCTCGTATGTTCACGTTTCAGTTAGTTCTTAAACCCGTTTATCAGGTAATAGATATATTGTTGGCATACATGTAGCATTTCAGACTGCAAACATACGAAAAAAGTTTTAAAAAACAATGATAATTTCAAAAAAAATCATTTTTTAGGGGTGTTTTTCACTTTTTCAAAGTTCTTTTTGGAAGATACGGGGTAGTAGGGCAGATGATACAAAGCGGCTATAGAAAAAAACAAATGTAGCGTTTCAGACGAGTACAAGCCGCGTGTACAGCTGGTACATGCGGCTTGTACGAAGTGTACATGTATGCTGTACAGTCTGTACATGTGGCTTGTACAGTCCGTACATGTGGCATGTACAAAATCCACATGTGGCAGGTATTGCATTCGCCTTTGGTCTTTGCGTTTTCGTGTAGAGAAAAGAGGCAGTTCGGTAAAATCAGTTCATCTTGTAAAAACAATTTCATTAAAATTTTGATATATGAATAAAATACATTATTTTTGTAGGCAGAAACCTACGAATACACCCTTTCTGACCATTAAAGACTTCGTAAAGACTATGCTAATAAATCAAAATGTTTTTCAAGGCTTGTGCGTTTTTGGCAAGCGGCAAGTGCTGTGTTGTGTGATGTTTTTGGCTGGTATGACGACAGTTTTAGCTGCCGACAGTCCCACCGAAGGAGTTATCACCGCCGACTTTGTGGGCGAGGAGCAAATGAAGGCTGACCTTTTGCAGATGCTGGCCGACTTCACTTTGTATATGAAGAATGATTTCCAGGAGTGCGTGGCTCCGAACAGCGTGGGCGAGGCTTGTGGCTGTTTCAAGGGTGAGAACACGATGGCCAACGACGAGCGTGGCGTGCGTCCGAATGCCGACTTGGGAATGATTTGCGCCTTCCTTGTGAAATATGCCAAAGGAAAGGTGACGTTGCCCGCTGGCGTGACGTGGGGAGATGTGGAAGATATGGCGATGAAATCGCTGATTTTCTCTTATTCCACCCACAAGGCCAACAAACTGAAGGTGTGCTCGGGCAACAACTACTGGGGCTCCACATCGACAGGCGATGCCGTTTGGGAAAGTTCGCTTTGGGCGATGAGTGTGGCCTATTCGGCTTTTTTCCAATGGGAACGGCTGAACTCGGCGCAACGCGGATACATCGAAAAACTCTTGAAAGCGGAATGCAACTACGAACTGAACCGTACGATTCCCGCGGGCTATGCTGGCGACACCAAAGCCGAGGAGAACGGATGGGAGGCCGATGTGCTGGCTGCCACGCTGGGATTGTTCCCCGACGATGCGTTGGCAGCTAAGTGGTTCGAGCGGTTGCGCTTGTTCGCTATCAACAGCTATTCGCATAGTGGCGACCGTCAGGACCAAACGGTGGTGGACCCCGACTACGACTCAAAGACAGTTGCCCAACTCTATCGCGGACAGAACCTCTACGACGACTATACCTTGCAGAACCACAACTATTTCCACACGTCGTATCAGAATGTGGTGATGCAGGAGTTGGGTGAGGCTGCGCTGGCGCTGAAGCTCTTCCAAACAGAATTACATGGCAAGGAAACCTGGCAGACGCGAGCCTTGATGCACCACAACCGCGAGGTGCAGACGGAGGTGCTGAATTGGTTGGCGCTGACCGATGGCGAATTGGCAATGCCCAATGGAAATGACTGGAGTCTGTTCCTCTATGACCAAATTACGAGCTATTCGACCAATGCCTGTTTCTTGCGCGACCAAGACGCGCTGATGCTGGAGAATCTGGCTTTTAAATACATCAAAGCGCGGCAGAAGACCACGCAAGACGGTTCGTGGTTGTTGCGTGCCGATGTGGGTGCGCGGCGTATGGGTGTTGAGGCTCATCGCGTGATGATGACGTGGCTGATGCATCATGTGTTGCCCACAGCCGACCTCACGGCCACCGATTTCGAGAAGTTCCGCCAGCGCCACTCGGCAGCGAAGGTGTTCGACACGCAGAACATTGTGCGTGCTTTCACGAAAGATCGCTTCACAACATTTTCGTGGTCGGCTGGGCTGAGTAGCTATACGGGCTATATCGCCGCCAACTCGGTGGATAAGAACAAGATAATAGTTCCCTATCGCGCCAATAACACGGGCAACTTCATAGGATGGTACAACGTGAGTGGGCGAAAGACCAATGCCTCGCCTGTGGTGAGCGGCATCTATCAACTGGAGGGCGACGCTTGGGTGATGAATGGCGAACTGAACACCAACGAAGCAACGCTGAACAATCGTTTCGCCATCTACTCCACACCCGGCAATGCTGTTATATATATAGATAATGTTCGCGCGAAAGCCGACTGCACCATCACAGGGGAAAGGGGCGGATTGATGGCCATCAGCATGGATGAGTTGACAAAGACCAATCGCACTTTCTACTATCCCGACTACACAGCCGATTTCGACTGCCATTGCTTTACTGAACAGACACTTGACGGCAAGAAACTGACCACTTTGCCCGGCCCGTGGGTTAACATTGACAACGAACTGAGTGTTGTGACTACGAGTAGCGACGTTATTGCTTTTGGCGACTTGGCTAACAACAACTCGATTCAGACTGCAAAACTCTATGCCAACTACAGCAACAAGAGCCGCGTGATGAAGCAGAACGAAGTGGTGGCTCGCAGGGCTGTAGCCTACTATTCGAACATGACAGCCAAGCGCACCAACGAATTCTTCCAGGATATGCAACAATTGACGTTCACCACACCCGACGGATGGAATGGCGTGTTGGTGCCCGATGGTGACGGTGAGGGCCCTAATTGCACTTACTACATGTTGCTTTCCAACTTTGCCAGCGACCAGAAATGCACGCTGAAAAACGTCAATACCCGCTTAGGCAGGCCAGTCTTCACTACGGAGACCTTCATTGACGAAAGCGGTGCTTCAGCTGATTTCGTAGTTGAGGAGAACCATTCGGTGGTGAACACTTTGCGGTTCTTCATCGATGGCGTCGGGCTCTCGGCTATACAGGCCGCCGGCGACCCAACAGCCATCTATGTACTTAATGCGATAAAGGGACAGAACAAATTCCACGTGACGGCAACGGGAGACGGATTAGATTTGGGCCAGGATGTGGTCATCAAGCAACATGTGCTGAAGATTTCAATTGTGGGAGGCGAGCTTCTGGTCGAGGAAGCTGAATCCTTTCCCGGGAATGATGACCAGGACGACCCGACGCTCGGTTATGAAAACATCACGTCGCAGACGTTGACAAACCCTAACTTTGAACAAGACCAGACCTACGGCGACGCAACGGGCAATGTGACACTGAATGGGGTGACTTACAACCCGTGCTATGTGAATACGGTGGCAGCCGAAAACTCAAAGTGGCCCAACATACTGCCCGTGAAAGGGTGGACATCGAAGAACATGCTGTCGGGTGGCTCGAACTTCTGCCGCATGTATTCGATGCCCTATTCGCTGACAATGGTATGTGCCAGTCCGTCGAACGTAGGCAACTACACGGCTCAGACAGGTCGAATGCTGGCTGATGACACTTGTGGCGACCGCACGCTGACGGTGCTGAACTCATGGGACAGTGGGCAAAACGCTATCACACAGACCGTCAGCTTGCAGTCGGGCCAATACCGATTGCTATTGGATATGAAATACGAATGTCCCAACCAGACGGGCAACGATGGCAGGCGTGTGACCACTAGCGGAGGCAACACCAACACGTCGCTCACAGGTGTGAAGATTGGCACGAAGACCGACTACCGCTATCCTCAGACGCCTGGTGCATGGGAGCAGATGGTCTATGATTTTACACTCGACGAACCAACAAATGTTGTGGTTTCGTTGGGCTACCAGTCGTCAGCTGCGCAGGGAGCCGCCAACAACACCTTATTATATATAGACAATGTCAGGCTGCTGAAAGCGGTGGTGGACGGTGTATCCCATCTGCCGTTTTCCACTCGAGTGACGCAAGAAGGGAAATATCGCCAACCGGCCTACAATGTTGCTGGACAACGGACAAAAGGGCTGATTCATGGAATTGTGATTGATGAAGGCCGAAAAATTATCTACCGATGATGTGCGGAAATGGAAACCGTTGTTCGTATTAACAAAAAGAAACTTGAAATAAACAATAATAACTAAATCGTTTTAATGTATGAATTACCGCTTTTATGATCTGACCAAGAAGGCCTTTGCCAGCCTTAGCTTGGCTGTCGTTTGCGTGGGGTTCACAGCTTGTCATGAAGACTACAAACTTGACGACGAGGGCAATCGTCCCGAGTGGTTAGGTAGTAGTATTTATGAGTCGCTGAAGAATCCCGACCAGAAGCTGTTGACGGGAACGTTCAACAACTATCTGCGTTTGGCAGACGACATGGGTTATGCAGAAACGTTGGCCCGGACAGGTTCGAAGACCGTCTTCCCCGCCAATGACGAAGCGTTCGAACGTTTCTTCAAGAACAATTCATGGGGCGTGCACAGGTATGAAGACCTGACCGATGCCATGAAGAAGCAGTTGCTCTACTCGTCGATGTTAGACAACGCCATCTTGGTGGAGATGATGTCGAATGTGCCAGCAACCGACGGTACCTACTCGAACGTGCAGGAAGGCATTGCAATGCGACATGTGACGGGTGCCAACATCATCGACACCATCACACACATCAGTCGCCCGGCCGACATGCCCCAGAACAACAGTTACTGGGAAGACTTCTACGAGTCGGGTATCGATATGGTGATGGACGGCACTACACCGATGATGATGCACTTCACAAAGGAGCAGTTGCAAAGCAACGGCATTACCACCGACGGACCGCAGAGTGACTTTGCTGTGATTACTGGTTCTGAGTACAGTGAGGGAATGGCCTACGTGTACAGAAATAAGGTGATCCACAGCGATGTGACTTGCCAGAACGGATACATCCAGCAGTTGGAAGACGTGCTGGTGCCTCCGGGCAACGTGGCCGAAGTGATACGCCAAGGTAGTGACACGAAGTACTTCAGCCGTATGCTGGAGCGTTTTGCTGTTCCCGTGACCGACATGACCACCACGAACAACTACAACGACTATGTGTTAGAGTATAATAAGGTGGCAGCTGAGAACGGAAAGAAACCTCTTTCTCCCATTACGCGCATCTATCAGAAGCGTTACTTGAGTAACCGTTCACAAGGCGCCAACCAATTCAAGACCGACCCCTATGGCAAGCAGGTGAATAGCTTTTTGGCCTTTGACCCAGGTTGGAACACGTATTATCCAGAGAAAGTGCCCGGTAACCTGACCTATAAGGAAATGGTGGACGCTGAGGTAATGTTTGTACCTACCGATGCTGCATTCGAAGACTACTTCCTGCGTGGCTCGGGAATGGAACTGCTCCGCCGCTATGGCACCCACGAGCCGTTGGATGATGCTAGCAACCTGATGGCCAACATTGATGATATCGACCTCAATATCGTGAAAGACCTGTTGAACAACTTGATGAAGCCCTCGTTCATCGAGTCGGTTCCCAGCAAGTTCGACTTTGTGGTGAAGTCAGGTTCTGGTGACCCCATGCAGTTGACACTCAACGACTTGGAATATAAAGATGGTAAATATGATGTGAAGATTGGTAACAATGGTGTTATCTACATGCTGAACAAAGTATTCCCGCCCGATGATTTCTCAGCCGTTTCAGCTCCAGTGTTGTTCTCAACCGAGATGAACATCATGCACGATGCTATCAACGATGGAAAGACTGGCGTGAGCACTGGTAATGGTACTAACTTGGCCTTCGACCAGAACTATTTTGCTTATCTGTTGGCTATGAACTCCAACTATGGATTCTTCATTCCTTTGGACAAGGCTTTCGAGACCTTCTATGTTGACCCCGTGGCTTTGGGTGCAGGAAGTAACTCTCGTGCCTTCAAGTTCTTCTATAATAAGGATGTGGAATCGGGACTGCCCTATATCTGCTGTTCGAAATGGCGTTACAATCCCAATACGGGTGAAGTGGGCGACAGCATTCCCGGATTGGTGAGCAAGAGTGAATATAAGTCTCAGCTGATTGACATCCTGAACCTGCATACTATTGTGCTGGAAGAAGGTGAGAAAATCGGAAGCAAGAAATACTACAAATCAAAGAATGGTGCTGCCATCTTGATAGATTTGCAGAATATGACAGTGGCTAGTGGTGCCCAGATTGACAACGGACGCCCTGTGTCGCATATCGTTCAGACCTATAACCAAGCTAACGGAACGTCCTATAGTTTGGACCATCCCATTGAGGCTCCGCACAACTCGGTGTATAAGATTTTGGAAAGCGACGAGCGCTTCTCGAAGTTCATGGCATTGTGCCTTGGACGTAGCGAGGACGGCAGCGTGGTGAGGTCATCATGTTTGACCTATGCCGGATACAGTCCGACAAAGAAGAATGGTGTGAGCGAGCAGACGCGTTTCGAGGTTTTCACAGAAACCCCGAACGGAGCACGTTCAAGAGTGTGCTTGGACAACGACGTGGCATACTTCAGTTCGTATAACTACACCGTATATGCACCTGACAACGAGGCAATGGAAAAAGCATTCCGTGCAGGATTGCCCTCATGGGACGATGTGGTTGCTGAGATGAATCGCAACGACATGTACTCGAAAGGTCGAGTGCAAGCCATGTGCGAGACCATCAACAACTTTATTCGCTATCATTTCCAGACTAACTCGGTGTTCGTAGACAACATTGTTGAGAACGGAAACTTCTCTACATTCTGTCTGAATGAGAACAATGTGGCCTACCCGCTCAAGGTGGGTGGTGGCAACGGAGTGCTGACCGTTACCGATAATACCGGCAACACGATAGAAATCAAGGAAGCTCCAGGCAAGATGACCAACCAGATGGCCCGTGATATGGTGTACAATAAGACACCTATGAACTTGCAGGACAACTTCTTGGTGACTTCGTCGTTCTCGATTATCCACGAAGTGTCGACGCCGCTGAACCCCTTCAAGAACCTCCCCGCAGGAGCTGAGAAGACCAGCGACGGCATCTATCGCTACGATTATGACATTCATCATTAATACAGCCAGACTATGAAAACAGCAAGAATAAAATATCTCATCCTGTTGGCCTTTGCCTTCGTCAGTAGCGTGGCATGGGGACAGGGAGTCCGTA
This sequence comes from uncultured Prevotellaceae bacterium, assembly GCA_902769705.1. Classification (GTDB taxonomy): domain Bacteria; phylum Bacteroidota; class Bacteroidia; order Bacteroidales; family Bacteroidaceae; genus Prevotella. Next base: position 180,059 of record CACXPX010000002.1, on the reverse strand, counting down.
TTTCGGGTACGGTAAATGCACCCGACGGACCCGTTATGATGTGTAACGTCGTGGAGATCGATGCAAACAATCGTAACATATCTTACTCTCAGACCGACATCAACGGTAACTTCTCGATGGAGATTAAGAGTACGAAGAACAAGCTGCGCGTGTCGTACATCGGCTACAAGACCGTGACGGTACCCATTGGCGATAAGACTGTCTTCGACATCGAGATGCAAGACGAGAACACCATCAAGGAAGTGGTGGTGGTGGCCAAGAAGAAATTCCGTCATGGCGGACTTGTGATTCCTGAGAACGAAGTGTCGGTGGCCGCCCAAACCTTCAACATGAGTGAGGTGGAAGGTCTTTCGTTTACCAGTGCCGATGAGGCTCTGCAAGGTAAAATTGCCGGTCTGGACATTGTGGCAAACTCTGGTAACTTGGGATCAGGAACTTCAATGCGTCTTCGTGGTGTGACCTCCATCAATGGTTCTGCTGAGCCGCTGATTGTGGTGGATGGGAACATCTTTGACAATCCAGATGCCAGTTTCGACTTCCAGAACGCTAACGAAGAAACTTATGCCTCTTTGCTCTCCATCAACCCGCAAGATATCGAGGACATCCAGGTGTTGAAAGATGCTGCAGCTACTGCTATTTGGGGTGTGCGTGGTGCCAATGGTGTGATACAGATTCGCACTAAGCGTGGTTCACGCGGAAAGACTCGTGTTGACTATTCGTTGCGTGTGCAGGCCAGTTGGCAGCCTAAGGGCTATAACCTGTTGAACGGTGACGACTACACCATGTTGATGAAAGAGGAACTTTACAATCCCGCACAGCGTCCTATCTCGACCACGAACATCAACGAGTTGAACTACAATCGCTCGTGGGCAGAGTATGAAAACTGGAACAATAACACCGACTGGGTGAAGGAAGTGACCAAGACAGGATGGAGCCAATACCACTATTTGGTGATTACGGGTGGTGGTGAAAAAGCCAACTTCCGTATATCTGCCGGTTACGACCGCCAGGAAGGTACCATCATCAAACAGAAACTCGACCGTTTCTCAACCAAGTTGGTGCTCGATTACGATGTCAGTGACCGCATCCGTTTCTCGACAACATTCCCATTGACCTATACAGACAACCATCGCAACTACGACGACAATATATTGGGCCGTGCCCAAAAGCTGGCACCGAACATGAGTGTCTATCGTCAGGATGCTAATGGTAACAATACCGACGAGTATTACGTGATGTTGCCATCACCGACAGATGCACAGTGGAACTCTGTGAGAAACTTGATTGGTGCAACCAACGCCAACGAGACAGGTTCGTATATCGCAGGAACTTCTTCATCGATACTCGGTGCTGTCCGTGGATTGGGTAACCCTGTGGCCATTGCCAAGTTGGCATGGCGCAACGAGACTACCTATCGTATCTCGCCCGAGTTCAAACTTGACTATTATCTTTTGGGTAAGGACGATGACCACTCAAGACTCGACTATAGCGGACTGGTCTATATCGACATCTTCTCAAAGAGCGAACCTAAATATTGGCCTGGTTCGTTGTCAACCGATGCATGGAATACGGGTGGTTACAACCGCGTGAACAGTTATGAATACAACTCTTTGCAGTTTACCACACGTCACACGCTGACCTTTACTCCGAAATTCCAAAACAAAGATCTCTACGCTACGATGTTCGGGCGCTGGGAGATGACAACTGGTAACAACAATAGCCAGAGTGAGGAGAAGGTGAATATGCCGACAGGTATCACCACCACAACCTCAGAAGGTTACATTGCTGGCATGGGTACTGGCAACGGTCAGTGGCGCTCGATGAGTGGTATTTTCAATAGCCACTTCTCTTATAAGTCACGTTACTCAATCGCCTTCTCTCTGCGTGCCGACGGAACCACTAAGTTCGGTGATGACAAGAAGTGGGGCTTCTTCCCCGGTCTCTCTGGACGTTGGAACATCTCTGACGAACCCTTCATGAAGTGGTCGCAGTCATGGCTCTCCATGTTGGCATTCCGTCCGTCATGGGGTATTGTGGGTAACACCCCCGGTAGCGAGTATCTGCAATATGCCCGTTATGCTACAGGTGGTATGTATGCCGGCCAATCAGTTGCCTATCTTGAAGGCTTACAGTTGAACCAACTGATGTGGGAGCGTACCATGTCTTACAACCTTGGTGGCAACTTCGGTTTCTTCAAAGACTTGATCACAGGTGACTTCAACTATTACTTCAAAAAGACTCACAACTTGTTGATGAGTGGTGTGCGTGTTCCATCTTCTACTGGTTTCGGTTCGCTTTCGTGGAGCAACGTCGGCGACATGAAGAACAAGGGATGGGAGTTGAACATCGAAGGAAACAAGTTTATCAAGTTTGGCAAGTTCTCAGTGAGCGCTAACTTCAACATCTCGCAAAACTTCAACGAGATTATGGCAATGGACGAAAGCGTGCTGGAGTCCATCAATGCCGAGTGGGATGCCAACAGCCGTGGTGCTTATCTGAATCGCATTCAGGTTGGAAACCCGTTGGGATCCATTTACGGACTGCGCTATAAAGGCGTCTATCGTTACTCATATGAGTGGCTACTCCGTCAGAAAGGTGACATGACAGGCGAACAATATCGCGACTGGATTAATAATGTGTTCCTTGCCGACCCGAAGAACACCGCTCCTATCGCCATTGACAATGAAGGTCATGTGCTGATGACTTCGAGAGGTGAGCCTGTCCATCAAGTATATAACTTTGACGAGGGTTCGCAGACTTACGTCTTCAAGGGTGGTGACGCCATCTATGAGGATGTGAATCACGATGGTCAGATTAACTCGCTCGACATCGTATACCTTGGCAACAGTAACCCGAAGGTGCAGGGTGGTTTCGGTATCAACCTGTTCTATGGCGACTGGTCTTTGAAGACCAGTTTCAGTTATCGTGCTGGCGTGAAAATTGTCAATCGTGCCAAGATGGATTTGGAGCAGATGTTTGGTTCGTACAATCAGATTTACTCTGTGAACTGGCGTTGGCGTAAGAATGGCGACATCACGCAGATTCCGCGCGCTCTCTATGACACAGGTTACAACTTCCTTGGTAGCGACCGCTATGTGGAAGATGCCTCGTTTGTTCGTATGAGTTATGTGCAGTTGGTCTATAACTTCAACCAGAGAATGTTGAAGAAAATCGGCCTCCGCAAACTGCAGCTGAGCCTTTCGGCACAAAACCTCTTCTGCTGGAGTAAATACAGTGGAACAGACCCAGAGCACTCTGCTGGTGCTTGGGGAATTGCCACCGACTGGTCTCAAACTCCTCGAAGCAAGTCTGTTACGATGAATATTAACTTAGGTTTCTAAAAACAGATAACGTATGAAAATCAAAAATATAATCATATCATGCACGATGATGGCGGCAGCAGTGCTGACGCTGGGCTCGTGTAACGACTTCCTGACCATCTATCCTACAGATAAGACCATTGGGCCAGATTTCTGGAAGACCAAAGCCGATGTGCAGGCAATGGTGAGTGGCGCCTATCAGTCTATGGCTTCAGGTGGCATTCAGGAAAGAGCCATCGTTTGGGGATCCTATCGTTCGGACGAGTTGGAGAAGACAAACGGATATAGCAATCACGACCTTGAGAACATCAGCGCCGCCAATCTGTTGCCTAGTAACGGACTGAACTCTTGGGGAGACTTCTATGCTGTTATTAACCGTTGCAATATCGTACTCAACCATGTGAATGGTGTAATGGATTCAGACCCACAGTTCACACAAGGAGATTGTGACGAGGTTTGTGCGCAGATGAAGGCTTTGAGAAGCCTCTGCTATTTCTATCTTGTTCGTGCTTTCCGCGATGTTCCTTATACTCAAAAGAGTTATGAGAGCGACGAGGATGTCGAGCCATTACCGCAAATGGCACCCGACAGCGTACTGCAGTATTGTATTGATGATTTGCAATGGGCAGAACGTTATATTTTGAAAACAGGAGCTTATGGGCGTGGCGACAGCCGTAACAAAGGCTATTTCACCCGCGATGCTGTATGGGCTTTGTTGTCCGACATCTATCTTTGGCGTGCCTCTATGACACATAGCCAAAGCGACTACGATATGTGTATCCAATATGCTGACAAGGTGATTAATTCTAAAGATGCCTACTATCGCCAGTATCACAACGATCGTGTGACAGGTGCTGACAAAGAAGACATTTACCATTTGATAGAAGGTAGTATGGCTTTTGGTCGCATCTTTGGGATGGGAGAATCAGATGAGAGCATTCTCGAGTGGCTTTATGACGGAGAATACATGTCCAACACCCGTTTGGAAAATTATTACTTGAAGATTGCTGAAAACAATACTCAATGCATGGTTCAAGGAACGTCAGTTTTCCAAAAGCCAGGCAATGCATCAAGCCAATACGCATATTTGAACATACATGACTATCGTTTCTGGGACAATGCCTGCTTGGTTAACAGTTCTACAGCATTGCAATTCCCCGTTCGCAAATATGCCAATCGTTCGTCGCTTTCATATTATGACCAAAGGGCAACTCTTCCTACAGAGGGCGACACGAAGCTTAGCGGCATTGGTGATTATAATAAATACGCCCAGAACTGGATTGTTTATCGCTTGACAGATGTCATGCTGATGAAAGCTGAGGCTATGGTGGCTACCGCTGCTTCTGATAGTGATGAGGTGAAATTGCGCGGTGCTTATGAATTGGTAAAGGCAGTGAACAAACGTTCGTGGATTGAACCACGCGACCGATTTGCAGCCGATGAAACAACTGCCGACTCATTGACCTATGGCACTAACAAGGGCAAAGCCAACATGGAGCGTCTGGTGATGGCTGAGCGTTTGCGTGAACTCTGCTTTGAAGGCAAACGTTGGTTCGACTTGGTCAGATACAGTTATCGCCATATGGAAGGCGTTGACATTCATCGCACTTTGGCCCAACAAACCTCGTGGCCTCGCATCTATGACGACATGATGCGGCTTGTTGTCCGCAAATACGAAAGTGGCGGACAATCCGTCATCTACAAGCTGAAGACAGAACCCTATCTTTATTTCCCGATTCTGCTGAGCGAGACGAAGGTCAATCCTAATCTCATACAGAATCCGGTTTATGAGGAAGAAGAAACAATCAGTAAAAATTAATGGATTATGAAGACATTCAATGATAAAAGGCTATTCAGCAGACTTGCTGCCTTGGCATTGCTGCCCGCTTGCTTCGCAGTGTTCAGTTGCAAAGAGGACATCGACGAGTCTAACCTTTATACCTTTAAAGGCGAGACAATTGAGGACTTCTTGGCCAACCGTAGCGACCAGTTCAGCAATTTCAACTATATCTTGCAGCGCGTAGGGCTTGACAAGCGTCTTTCCGGTTACGGAACCTTCACTTGTTTTGCTCCTATCAACGAGGCTGTCACAGCTTATGTTGACAGTCTTTACAACGATATGAGCCACGAAGATCTTCCTCATAATGGCATGACAGGTCCAGGACTTGAGGGACTTACCGACTCACTTTGTAACGACATCGCTAAATTCCATATCGTGGACTTCAAGGAGTATATGGCGGTTGACATGAGTAAGAATACTACCATTACGACCATGCTTGGTCGCGACCTCTCTACGACAACTGACACCATTTCGGGTAACACTCGAGTGAACACCGATGCTCAGATCATCAACCTCGATAATGAGTTGGAGAATGGTGTGCTTCATATTATCGACCATGTCATCACGCGCTCTAATAACCTTGTTGCTGGTGAGATGACCAAGCACCCCGAACAGTTCTCAATCTTCTACAATGCATTGGAACTTACCGGATTGGTTGATTCTTTGGGTGAAACCAAAAAGAATGCAACTTACAATGTTAAGAACCCGTTCTTCTATGCACCCACTGAGTGTATGTTGGGATACACCATCTTTGTGGAGACCAACGATGTGTTGAAGCAGAACAAGATCAATTCTATCGACGATTTGGTTGCCTTCGCCAACAATGCTTACAAGGATTGCGCTAAACCTGGAACAGGTTGGTATGATTATGCTCGCAACCATGGTATTCAAGTCAGCACAGGCAATGACTACGAGAATCCTTGGAACTGCTTGAATATGTTCGTGCGTTATCACATTGTTAAGTATCGCATACCCTACGACCGTTTGGTTTACACTGGTCTGAACGAAGCAAGCAAAGAAGTGGGATTCTACGAGTACAACGAAACCATGTTGCCCTTCACTTTGCTGAAGGTATATGCACGCACTACAACCAGCGACCGAATGGTCAATCACTGGGAGATGAACAGTTCGCTCAACGAGAACGACTCTCTTGAGGTAGACAAGATTTCCATCCACCGCGTGCTTTCAGATGGTTTGACAATTCTTCTCAACAACGATTACCAACAACCTCTCAATGGCTATATCCATCGCATTAACGGCATGCTTGTCTACGATGAGATGGTACCGAGTGGCTTGCTCAACGAGCGTCTTCGTTTCGATGACACCGCTCTGTTACCCGAGATGATGAACAATAGTTTCCGTTCGGCCCAAGATGAATATATCAGAAGCCTCAATGGTGGAATCATCGGTAATGATGGCGCTAACTTGGGAGGCGACTATATCCAGTTTGCCGAAGACTATTTTGACTATCTACGCATTTACAATGGTGATAACACCCGTTTCATGTATCTCCCCAACTGTACGAATGCTTCATGGAGCAACTATCAGGCAGATGAGTTGATGGCAAAGGGTGCCTACGATTTCTCGATGCGTCTGCCGCCAGTTCCCGATGGAATGTATGAAATCCGTATGGGATACACCGCCAACGGTAACCGTGGAATGGTGCAGATGTTCTTAGGACACACCCCGAACGTACTTCAGATGAAAGCTCTTGACATACCTCTTGACATGCGCCGTGTGCCCAGCAGAACAAACCTCACGTCGGAAGCTAACATTGCTACAGGATGGACACCTTGGACTGATGAAACCGACAAGGGTGTGCAGACCGACAAGAACATGCACAATCTGGGATGGATGCGTGGCCCGCTCTATTACAGTGTTGGTCGAGGCGGTACCATTGCTCGCAGCAACGAGCAAGACTTGCGTCGCATCATCGCCCGCCAACAGTTGGAGCAAGGCGAATATTGGCTGCGTTTCAAGACGGCTCTTCCCGACAACACGAACACGCAGTTCCACTTGGATTACATAGAGATTGTTCCGGCAAGTATCTACAACAATCCCATGTATCTTGAGGACATGTATTAATTCCTAATAGAATCATGAATATGAAAAAGATATATAGAAACGTAATGGCAGTCATGGCTCTCGCATTGGGAGCCTTGACCACCGCCTGCTCCGATTGGGACGACCATTATGTTGCCGATGCCACCATGCAGGGCAATGCTAATGCCACCCTTTGGGAGAACATACAGGCCGATTCGCAACTCTCGCAGTTTGCCACGTTGCTCAAGAAGGTGGGTTTCGACAAGAATCTCAATGCTTCGCAAACTTTCACCGTGTGGGCTCCACTGAATGGAACGTTCGATTTTGAACGCTTGATGCAGACTGCCAACGACACGCTTTTAAACGAGTTTGTCGAGAACCATATCGCCCGCAGCAACTTCCCGGCAAGCGGAACGGTAGCCGACAAGATTTGCCTGCTCAATGAGAAGAGTATGATGTTCCAAGGTAATGGAAGTTATACTATGAGTGATGTGGCTGTGGCAACACCCAATATCGCTAGCAAGAATGGTGTTATCCACACCTTGCAAGGTAAGTTGCCCTTCCTGCCTAACATCTACGAGAGTCTCAACGCCGTGCATTATCCCATCGACTCGATTGCCAATTTCTTCCATCACTACGATGAAAAAGAACTTCGCCCCGGATTGAGCGTCGAAGGCCCTATCGTCAATGGAGAAATCACCTACCTCGATTCGGTGTTCTACGAGAATAATGATCTTTTCACCCGCTATGGATGGAATTACATCAATGAAGAGGATAGTAGCTACACGATGATTGTTCCTACCAACGATGCTTGGACAAAAGCTTACAACTCTATTTCCAAATACTTCAATTATGTGTCGGGCTATAAGTTTGACGACCAGAGTCTTGCTAACAACGACACCACAGTGACGTTCGATGCCGATTACCTGCGTGACTCACTGGTCCGCAAGAGCATGATGAGTAACCTGTTCTACAACAACAATCTTTACGACAACAAGGCTCTGAAGACGTTCCAACAAGGTGAAAGGCTCATGAACGACTCGCTGACGTCTACTTATAATGATTTGTCCCGCTACGAAGGCATCATTTACAACGAGGATGCTAACGATCTCTTTGTGGGAGCCACACGTTTGGAGCGAAGCAATGGAGCCATGTGGATAACCGACACCTTGCGTCAGCGTCCTTGGAACACATTCAATCCAATTATCCAAGTGGAGGGTGAGAGTTCCATGACCAATGTTTCAGTTGGTTATAACAATAACATTTTTGTTTATACATCCGATGCACAGAATCCTGCGGTTCCTGGACGCCTTTCCCGCTATGGCTTTGTGGAAGTGTCGAACTCTGCAGCCAACCCCACCTTCAGTGTCTATCTGCCGGAAGTACTATCCACTACTTACGCCATCTATGCGGTGTTTGTGCCGTCGAACATCATCAATGTTTACGACACGGTCCCCAAACCCAATTTGGTGAATGTGCAGATTAGCTACAACACTGAGACGGGAGACCTCAATGGTGTGCGTCCCAACGGTGCCCGCCGTCTGACCTCTTTGGCACGTGTGACCACAGACCCCACGAAGATTGATACTGTATTTGTTAGCGACTTTACCTTCCCGATGGCTTACGCTGGCACCGGCAGATATTATCCTTCGCTGGTGTTCCAAGGCCAGGCAACCGGAAAGTCCTATGAATATCCTATTCGTCTCGACTGTGTCATACTGGTGCCGAAGGAACTCGACACTTACATCAAGGAGCATCCTGATTACAAGTTTTATCGCCCCAACAATTAAGTCACTATTTAAATCAAGAATAATATGAAAAGACATCATATTCTATCTATCGGCATTCTTCTCGCATTGGCCGTTTCCAATACTGCCTTTGCCCAGGATGATGACGAGGTGGTCTATGCAGAAGGCGCCCAGCAGGAAACTGTTGTCAAGAAGGCCGCTCCTGTCAAGAAACAGCCTCAATATCCCATGAAGGAAGTGAAGGGTGTTGTCATCGATGCCGCCACTAAGGCACCACTCGCTGGTGTGCAGGTGCAGACGCTCAACGACAACCGTTTCACCGCCATGACTAATGCACAGGGCGAGTTTACCATCAGTGTGCCAACCTTTGCCACATCGCTCTTTGTCCACACCGCACAGTATCTTAGCCAGCAGGTGGGCATCGGAGAGGGAAGTGACCTTCATATCGTCATGATTTCCGACAAGTTCGGCATTATGTACGAGAATGGCACCAATGTGTCGGCCGCTCCAGTGGCTAAAATTAACAACACCACTGCGCAAACTGTTGATACCGAAATTGAGAACATCCTTGGAGCCGACATGCGTTCCATCAACCGTTCAGGTGGTCCAGGATATGGAGCCGCCATGTTCATCCGTGGTCTGAATTCGCTGAATGCCAATGCACAGCCGCTCATCGTTGTCGATGGCATCGTACGCGACATGCAGCAGACCCGTATGGGACTCCACGACGGTGATTACAACAACCTGCTTCTCAATATCAACCCTGAAGACATCGACAATGTGCAGATTCTGAAAAACGGAACCGCACTCTATGGTGCCAAGGGTGGCAACGGTGTCATCATCATCACCACCAAGCGCGGCCGCAGTATGGCCACCCGCATCGATGCCAACATCGGTGTGGGCGTATCTCTCCAGCCACGTCTGCCCGAGGTGATGAATGCTTCGCAGTATCGCCTCTATGCGTCGGAACTTTTGGGAACATATCCCAACGTCAACAACTATGAAGTGAAATACAACTTCCTGAACGACGACCCGACCAATTTCTATTACAACATGTATCACAATGAGACCGATTGGACCAAGGAAGTTTATCACACGGCTCTCACCCAGAACTACAACATCAATGTGCAGGGAGGTGACGATGTGGGTATGTACAACCTTTCGCTCGGCTATACCGATGCCCAAAGCACGGCCCGCAGAAATAGCTTCAATCGTCTGAATGTGCGCTTCAACACCGACATCAATGTCATTGGCAATCTCTCCACACGTTTCGACATGGCATTCGCCAAGATTAACCGCAACGTGTTCGACGATGGTGCTGCCGAAGAGCTGACTGCAGGTCCGGTTGCTGCCCCCACATTCCTCAGTCTCATCAAGTCGCCGTTCCTGAATCCTTACACTTATTATGCTTCGACAGGCAAGCTCTCGTCAACTCTGTCGCAGGCCGACGATTATCTGGTACGTCTTGATCCTACTATCACGTTGGGTAACCCCACCGCTCTTTTGGAGTATGGTGAGGCTGTCAACAAAAACCGTGTTGAGAACACCGAGTTTTATGCCGTCATCGCCCCGCGCTACGAGTTCAGCAAGAACCTAGTCCTCAGCGAGACGTTCAACTACACGCTCAACCGTGTATCGCAGCGTTATTACCGTCCCATCTACGGTATGCCCAATTATCTGATTGAGGGTGTGGGAACAGTGCAGCGTCTCATCATGTCAATGTTCTCAAAGGAGACCTCTGTCATGAGTGACACCCGATTGAGTTTCAACAAGCATTTCGGTGCCCACTATCTCAACGCCTTTGGTGGAATGCGATTTAGTTCGTTTGCATACGATGACAACCAACCTGAGGCACAAGACGACAAAGGAGGCAACGACAAGCAGCCCAACATCTCGGCCAGCAGTAAGTACAAGCGTGCATTGGGAACCAGCGACTCTTGGCGTAGCATCACATGGTATGCCAACGCCGACTACAACTATCGCAACCTCTATTTCCTTCAGGCCACGGTGGCTATGGAGAGCAACAGCCGCTTTGGTGAGAATGCCGATGGTCTGAGCCTCGCTGGAGTGAAGTGGGGCATATTCCCCAGCATCCAAGCAGGATGGGCTGTCACCAACGAGAAGTGGTTCCCCAAGACGGCAGCCGTCAACTATCTGTTGCTTCGTGCCGGATTCGACATTAGTGGCAACGATGACATCAGCAACTATGCTGCCCGTACATCGTTCAACTCGGTACAGTATCTCGACCGCTCTACAGCAGCTCAGCTCAACAACATTGGTAACGACAAGATTCAGTGGGAGCAGACCAGCAAGATTAATGTCGGTCTGAAATCCTATTGGCTCAACAACCGTTTGGGTGTGGACTTCGACTATTACATCAACCATACCAGCAACCTGCTCACGCTGAAGAGTTTCGACAACCCTGTGGCCGGTATCAACAACTATTGGAGCAACGGCGGTTCGCTTGACAATACAGGATTTGAACTCACTGTCACAGGCAAACCTATCCTTTCCAAGACGTTTAACGTTGAGGTGGGTGCTTCGATGGGACATTATGTGAACAAGTTGAAGAGTCTGCCCAACAACAACCGCATCTGGCTTGAAGGTGCTCAAACTGCACAAGGCTACACCTCGTCCATCTATGGCATCAACAACATTGCCACTATCGTGGGCGAATCGGTGGGCAGCTTCTACGGCTTCAGAACCTCCGGAGTCTTTGCCAGCGATGCTGAGGCTAAGACCGCCGCTGGTGGTGACTATCTCTATCGCGTAGACAACACAGGTGCCAAGATTCCATTCGTGGCTGGTGACGTGCACTTCCAAGACCTCAATGGCGATGGAATCATCAACGATGCCGACAAAACCATCATCGGAAATCCTAATCCCGACATCTATGGAAACATCTTCGCTAACGTGATGTGGAAGAATCTCACACTCTATGTGGGCTTCAATTATTCGCTGGGCAACGACGTGTTTAACTACCAGCGCAGTCTGCTCGAAGGTGGAAACAATTTCTACAACCAGACAGTGACCATGACCAACCGCTGGCGTTACGAAGGACAGCAGACCGACATCCCGCGCATCGCATATGAAGACCCACAGGGTAACAGCCGTTTCAGCGACCGCTGGATAGAAGACGGTTCCTATCTGCGTCTGAAGACCGTGCGCCTGAGTTACAAGGTGCCTGTCAACCTCTCATGGCTGCAGGGACTCTCCTTCTGGGCTGAGGCCAACAATGTGTTTACACTCACTCACTACCTTGGAAGCGATCCCGAGTTCTCGGTGGCTAACAAAGTGCTCTATCAGGGCATCGACGCTGGCAACGTGGCTTTGGGCCGTACGTTCACTTTCGGAATGAGAATTAATCTTTAAACGACCGACGACAATGAAAACGAAATCATATATCATAGCAGCATTCCTTGGAATGTGCATGGCTTTCACTTCCTGCCAGGACTTCATGGAGACCGATTCCGACCGACAGATCTTCGAGCCCAAACTCGACCAGAAGACCGACTCGATGTTCTACACGTTGGGAATCCTCAAGAGTGTGCAGCAAGCCATCGACCAGTATGTGTTGGTCAACGAGATGCGCGGCGATCTGACTGAGGTCAACAAATACACGCAGACCGACCTGCGCCGTTTGGCCGACTTCTCAGCCGACGCCACCAACAAGTATGACTCGGCATACCTTTATTATCGTATCATCAACAACTGCAACTACTACATTGCCCACCGCGACACCTCGCTACGTACCGGTAGTCGTCAGGTGGCTATGCAGGAGTATGCACAAGCCTATGCCATCCGTGCTTGGACTTATCTGCAATTGGCCAAGACCTATGGCACCGTGCCTTTCTACACCCATCCCGTGACCAGCATCTCGCAGGCCAATGAAGTGATGGAAACGAAAGACCTGAAAGGCATTTGCGATGCACTCATCCCCGACCTGCTGCGTCTGGCCAACCAGTCGTCGACTTTGGGAACCGCCGACACCACTTACATTGGTGTGCCGCGCTATGGTGACATTGTTGCCGGCAACTTCAACAACGGTGGACGTAAGACCGTTTACAGCCATCGCTTGATGTTCCCCATCGACCTCGTTCTGGGTGACCTCTATTTGGAGAGCGGACAATATGAGCAAGCTGCTAAGGCTTACTTCAACTACATTGTCAACAACCGTTTGACCATGTCGCCTATCTATGCCAGTGTTTCCAACATTCCTAATAGGCGTAATAACGAGATGCCCAACGACTTTATGAGTTATTCATCGGCACCTAGTTGGACGGATATCTTTGCACGCGACCCGGGCGACCAGCCTGACATCATCACTTTGGTACCCATGGCTGTCAACCGTCTGCGCGGTGAAACCACGTCGCTGCCCCAACTCTTTGGCTACGACCTCTATTCTACCGAAGTCTTGTCTGAAGATACTGTCAGCACGTTCATCTCCAGCACAATGTTCCTCGAGGAGCGCGAGATTGACGCCTCGGCATCATTCAAAGCTATGGCCGAAGCACAGGACTACTACTATCAAGCTGCATCGGCCACTGCTGACATAGGCAAGTCGGTGCTCTTGGGCGACATGCGCTACTATGCTACATTTATCTCTCGCCAGTCGGAAACAACACGCGAGAACTTCGATGTCATGCGTAAGTTCAACTATGGTAACATCCCCGTTTATCGCGGATCAACAGTTTACCTGCGTTTGGCCGAGGCGCTCAACCGTATGGGCTATCCCGATGCTGCATTTGCTATCTTAAAAGATGGTATCAACTCCACGCCGACGCTCATCGACACCACTTATATTCGTCCGGCTACACGTGAGATGTTCACCAACATCATCCCCTTCTATTCCGAACGTTACCGCTCTTATTTCACCACTAACTGGGGCATACATGGTCACGGGTGCGGATATACACGCGGAAAATCATCGGTCTATCAGATGGACACCATCGTGGGCAAGAAGTTGGAAGAACTGCAACGCGTTTACAACATCCAGCCCACAGGCACTCTCAACGACACCATCAACGCCGTTGAAGACTTGCTCTGCGACGAATATGCTTTGGAGTTCGCTTACGAAGGCAACCGCTTTGGTGACCTCTGCCGCATAGCCCGCCACAAGAACCGCGCCAATCTCTACGAGAGCAACTTCGGCGGACGTTGGCTTGCCACAAAGTTGGCCTATAAGAATCCTGTGGTGAACTTGGCTGAAGAACGCAACTGGTTCTTGCCATTCAAGTAATAGGCGGAATCAGAGATATAAAGAGAGAGAATGAAGAGTGGAGGCAAACCGTTGCCTCCACTCTTTTTGCTGATGCATGAAAATCACTTTGTCAGTAAAATCGCCGTTTTGTTGACAAAATGTAAGGTAAAAGGCGGTTCTAAATAACCGTTTTGTTGGATCTTTTTACTTATCGCCCGATTTTCCCACAGCTATGCTTTGACCTTCTCAAAGATATGCTTTGACCGCCTCATAGCTATGCTTTGACAAGCTCAAAGCATAGCTTACATTTTGTCAGATGATAGCTTTTGGTTTTTCTGCTTATCGCTGACGCAAATTCATTCGTGCCTCCACAACATTTACAACATAGTCGCCAAGTTTCTCGCACTCGCTGATGAGATCCATGTAGATGGTACCCACAGCGTAGGTGTATTCGTGGTTGTTGATGTCCACGATGTTTTGCGCTTTCAGTTGATTGCGGAAGTTGTTGATTTCATTCTCGATGTTGAACGTGCGGTTGATGTCGTACGACTCTTTGCGCCCGCCCATCAGACGGTTCATCTGTGTGAGGGCATTGTCAGTGAGCTGCATCATTTGGTGGATATGCTCGTATTGGCGTTCGGTGAAGTGGTCCTGTTTGCCTTGAACCTTGCGGTTGAGGGTGCGAGCCATGTTGTAGCACGAGTCGCCTATAGATTCCAACTCGCTGATTTCGCGCAACATGGCGCGAATCTTGGCTTTTGTTTCATCGGAAAGATGGGCATCGGACACTTGGTCGAGATAATTGGCGATTTCCAGTTCCATGCTGTCGGAGATTCCTTCGTATTTCTCTATGCGGGTGAAGAGTTTGGTGAATTTCTGCAAGTCTTTCTCGCCAAGCAGTTCGTTCACCATACCGAACATACGCTGCATGCGCTCAGAAAACGATTGAATTTCCTTTTGCGCCTCAAGCACCGAGAGCTCGGGGGTCTTCATGAAGCCTGCGGTAATGAAATGCAAACGGAAATCCTCTTCTTCATCAACTTTCTTAGATTTGATGACCCAACACACAAAGCGTTCGATTTGTGGGATAAACCAAATGAGTATAAAAGTATTAATCACATTGAAGCAGGTGTGGAAGGCGGCAAGTACAAAAGAGAGTTTGGCGGCATTGGCAAGGAAAGCCTGTGCGCCAGCCGACTCTTTAGTGATAGTTACATCGTAGCCCACCATTTGGCAGACCATATCCACGAACGGACGGAAAAGGAACAAAATCCAGATAACACCAAACACGTTGAAGAACATGTGTGCCAAAGCCGCTCTTCGCGCCTGTGTGTTGGCCGACATGGCCGCTATGTTTGAGGTGACAGTTGTGCCGATGTTTTCACCCATCACCAGCGCAATACCTTGATAGATGGGCAGCACGCCGCTCGAACAGAGTATCATGGTGATAGCCATAACGGCTGCTGACGACTGCACACAAAATGTTAAAATGCCACCCAATAGCAAGAAGGTTATAGTGGTGAGGAAAGAGTTCGGGTCGAACGAAGCAAAGAAATCCAAAACGGCTTGCTGTTCACCCAAATGCATGTCAATGCCGGTTTGGCGCAAGGTGCCAAGTCCGAGGAACAGGAAAGCTATACCGAAGAGGAAATCGCCGATGATGCGGCGTTTCTTCATGTAGATGAGGATGATGCCGATGAAGAAGGCTGGATAGACGAAGTCGGTAATGTTGAACGAGAATCCGAGAGACATGATCCAAGCGGTCAGCGTGGTTCCGATGTTTGCACCCATGATGACAGAGATGGCTTGGGCAAGTGTGAGCAAGCCTGCGTTCACAAACGAAACGGTCATCAGCGTGGTAGCTGTACTCGACTGTACGGCGGCGGTAACGAACATACCCGTCAACATACCTGTAAAGCGGTTGGTGGTCATGGCGCCAAGGACGTGACGCAGTTGTGGTCCAGCCATTTTCTGAAGGCTCTCGCTCATCGACTTCATACCGAACATCAAAAGTGCGAGCGAACCCAGAAGCTTGAAAATAATCCAAATCGACATGTATGAAAAACTGAATAATTAAAAGTTAAATATAAGTTTATCAATAAAAAATCACAAAATCTTTATCTTTCGTTCTTCATTCTTCATTTTTATTCGTACCTTTACACGGTCAAACTTTTAATGAAAACTTGTAACGACTATGAAACAGGAAATTCAAATCCGTTGCAAAAATAATAAAAAAACTCAAAAAATAGCAATTGGAAGTTCACTTTCTGATGTTTTTCGTGAATTAAATGCTGATGGTTCGCTTACCGACCAGCAAAATATGCCCTGTGGACCTGTAACAGCCAAAGTGAATAACAAGGTTGAGGGTATGGGCTTCCGTCTCTATCATCCCAAGGATATCGAGTTTTTGGGAATGGACTCACCTGCGGGATCGCGTGCCTATACACGCACCTTGTTCTTTGTACTTTGCAAGGCCGTGCGCGACCTTTATCCCGATGGTGCTGTGGTCATCGATATCCCGGTGTCGAATGGTTATTACTGTAATTTGAAGATTGGCCGTCCTGTTGTGCAGCAGGATGTTGACAATTTGCGCCAGCGTATGCAGCAGATCATTGATGCTGCAATGCCCATCCGTCGCCATGAGGCTCCTACAGATGAGGCCATTAAGTTGTTCAGCGCCTTGGGAACCCATTCGAAAGTGAAGTTGCTGGAGACATTGGGTTCGCTATATACCACATATTATGACCTTGACGGCTTTGTGGACTATTTCTATGGTGCTTTGCTGACCAATACCAGCCAGCTCTATCTCTATGGACTGGAGAAATACTACGATGGTCTCTTGCTTCGCATCCCGTCGGTGAAGGATCCTCACACTTTGGGCGAGATGACTCGCCAGGACAAGATGTTCGAAATCTTCAAGGAACACCATCGCTGGCAGAATATTTTGGGATTTGGAACAGTCGGTGAATTCAATGCCGCTGTTCAGGCTGGTCATGTGAATGATATTATTAATGTGAGCGAAGCTCTGCAAGAGAAGCGCATCGGTCAGATTGCCGATGAGATTGCTGCAAGGCAAGGCGTTAAGATGGTGCTCATCGCTGGTCCTTCATCGAGTGGAAAGACCACCACATGCAAACGGCTTTCCATCCAACTGCTCACTAATGGCATCAAGCCCGTGCAGATTTCTCTCGACGACTATTTCGTTGACCGCGAGTTTACGCCAAAGGATGAGAAAGGGGAGTTCGATTATGAAAGCATCTATTCTTTGAATCTGGAATTGCTTAACAATCAGCTCGCAGCCCTCTTCCGAGGCGAGGAGGTGGAGTTGCCTCATTATAACTTCCATACTGGCCGTAGCGAACGAAGCGGAAAAAGACTCAAGCTTGAGAAACACCAAGTGCTCGTGGTAGAAGGTATACACGCCCTCAATCCCTTGTTGACGGCACAGATTCCTGACGACCAGAAGTATCGCGTTTATGCGTCTGCATTGACTACCATATTGCTGGACACACACAATTATATTCCCACGACAGACAACCGCCTCTTGCGCCGTATCATCCGCGACGTGAAGTATCGTGGCTGCTCTGCAGCTGAAACCATTCGTCGATGGCCTAGTGTGCGCGCTGGCGAGAGCAAATGGATATTCCCATTCCAGGAGAATGCCGATGCTATGTTCAATACGGCTATGATTTATGAACTTGCCGTCATTCGCACTCAAGCTGAGCCTGCCCTCGAGCAGGTTCATGAGAACTGCCCTGAATACGCGGAGGCTTATCGGCTGAGGAAATTCCTGAAGTATTTCGAACCCGTATCATTCACCAATCTGCCTCCTACGTCGCTCTTGCGCGAGTTCTTGGGTGGCAGTTCATTCGAGTATTGACAATTAGCAATTAACAAAAACCTATCATCCAACACCTATAAAAATCATGTCTGAACAAATCGAAGTTAAAGAATTAGAGCAAGTCGTCGTCAGATTCTCTGGTGACTCGGGCGATGGAATGCAACTTGCTGGTAGCATCTTCTCAACCGTTTCCGCAACTGTAGGAAACGGAATATCCACATTTCCCGATTATCCTGCTGACATCCGTGCCCCACAAGGCTCGTTAACGGGCGTCAGTGGTTTTCAGGTCCACATCGGAGCTGGGCGTGTATACACTCCTGGCGACCTCTGTGACGTGCTCGTGGCTATGAATGCCGCAGCATTGAAGACACAGTTGCGTTATGCCAAGCCTCAAGCCACCATCATCATCGACACCGACTCTTTCGGCCCCAATGACTTGAAAAAGGCCGAGATTGCCAGCGATGACTATTTGCAGGAATTGGGTATCGATCCCGACCGTGTCATCGCGTGCCCCATCACGAAGATGGTGAAAGATTGCCTTGCCGACTCTGGTATGGACAACAAGGCTGTCTTGAAATGCCGCAACATGTTCCCGCTCGGATTGGTGTGCTGGCTATTCAATCGCGATATCGCACTCGTAGAGAACTTCTTACGAGAGAAATTCCAACGTAAACCAGAAATTGCAGAAAACAACATAAAAGTAGTGAATGCAGGATACGACTATGGACATAATATCCATGCTTCTGTACCTGCCACTTATCGCATCGAGTCGAAAGTAAAAGTGCCTGGCCAATATATGGACATCACGGGCAACAAGGCTACAGCCTACGGACTCATGGCAGCCGCCGAAAGGGCTGGATTACGGCTTTTCCTTGGCTCTTATCCAATCACTCCTGCAACCGACATCCTTCATGAACTTGCCAAACACAAGTCGATGGGCGTCATCACCGTGCAATGCGAAGACGAAATCTCTGGCTGCGCCAGCGCCGTCGGAGCTTCTTTTGCAGGAGCATTGGCTGCAACAAGCACATCTGGACCTGGCATTTGCCTGAAGAGTGAAGCCATCAACCTCGCTGTTATTGACGAACTTCCTCTTGTTGTCATCGATGTGCAGCGTGGCGGACCTTCTACAGGACTGCCCACCAAGAGTGAGCAGACCGACCTGCTGCAGGCACTCTACGGGCGAAACGGCGAGTCGCCAATGCCCGTTATTGCTGCGACCAGTCCAACGAATTGTTTCGATGCAGCATTTATGGCTGCTAAGATTGCACTCGAACACCTCACCCCAGTCATTCTCCTTACCGATGCCTTCATCGCTAATGGTTCGGCGGCTTGGAAACTCCCTACCATCGACGAACTTCCTGAGATTCATCCACACTATGCCACCGATGACCAGAAATATCGCTACACGCCATATCTGCGCGATCCAGAGTCTCATGTGCGCTACTGGGCAGTTCCTGGACAAGAGGGATTCCAGCACATCCTTGGCGGACTCGAAAAGGATGGAAAGACGGGAGCCATCTCAACCGAACCCGAGAACCATAACCATATGGTCATCCAGCGCTATGATAAAGTGCAGCGCATACCGGTTCCCGACCTTCAGGTCGAAGGCGACAGCGATGATGCAGAACTGCTTATCGTTGGTTTCGGTTCTACTTATGGGCATCTTTACTCAGCTATGCAGGAACTTCAGAAACGCGGACATCGCGTTGCGCTTGCACAGTTCCAATACATCAACCCACTGCCACGTAACACCGCTGAAGTGTTGAAGCGCTACAAGAAAGTGGTCGTTGCAGAGCAAAACCTTGGACAGTTCCGCGCTTACCTGCGCATCCGCATCAATGGATTTGTTCCTTACAAGTTCAACCAAGTTAAAGGACAACCATTCGTGGTCAGCGAACTTGTTCATGCATTCGAACAAATCATTGCTTCTTAAATATCCATAACATCTAAGGAAATCATTCCTGTATTATCATCCTAAACAAAAAAGCAATATGCAACAATATACACCACAAGACTTCAAAAAGGGACAACCACGATGGTGTCCCGGATGCGGCGACCACTTCTTCCTCGCCAGCCTCCACAAGGCAATGGCTGAAATCGGCGTACCACCTTATCAGACTGCCGTTATCAGCGGCATCGGATGCAGCAGCCGACTGCCCTATTATGTGAACACTTACGCTATGCAGACCATTCACGGACGTGCTGCTGCTATCGCCACAGGAGCTAAAGTTGTCAACCCTGACCTTACCATTTGGCAAATCAGCGGTGATGGTGATGGGCTTGCCATCGGCGGAAACCACTTTATACATGCCATGAGGCGCAACATCGACATCAATATCGTGCTCCTCAACAATCGTATCTACGGACTCACGAAAGGACAGTACAGTCCTACCAGCCCGCGCGGATTCGTTTCCAAATCGTCTCCCTATGGCACTGTCGAAGATCCTTTCCGCCCTGCCGAGCTCGCCTTTGGCGCACGTGGAACGTTCTTCGCACGCTCTGTAGCCAACGATGGCAACGAAACGGTAGAGATTCTTAAAGCCGCACAACAGCATAAGGGTGCCGCCGTATGCGAGATTCTGCAAAACTGCGTTATCTTCAACAATGGTTGCTACGATCCCATCTATACTAAGGACGGGCGCAAACGCAACGCCATCTATGTGCGACATGGCGAGAAACTGCTTTTTGGCGAAAACAACGAATACGGTCTCATGCAAGATGGATTCGCTCTCAAAGTGGTGAAAGTCGGTGAGAACGGCATCACGCTCGATGACATCCTCGTACACGATGCTCATTGTGCGGACACTACGCTCCAGCAGAAACTTGCCACAATGGACCTTGAAGAAGGTTTCCCCATCGCACTCGGTGTCATTCGCGATGTTGCAGCACCCACCTACGATCAGGCTGTGCATGCGCAAATAGACGAAATAAGTGCCAAGAAACCCTATCACAACTTCATGGAACTGCTCCAGACGCAGGACACATGGGAAGTGAAATAGACAAAACTAACGCCCATCTAACACCTTGCAGCCTTCCTGCAAGGTGTTTTTTGTTACCTTTCACCTACAAAAAATCACTTCCTTTGCGTGTAAAACCCCATATAGAATCGTATATATTAATGAAAACAAAAATACGAACGACAATGAAAAAAATATTTTTCGCCATACTATCTTTAGTGGCTTTCATCGCAATTCCCTCTCAAGCGCAAAACACAACTGTGCTCTACGACTTCTCTTCCACCTCTGACCAAAGCGGACAGTTTGGTGGAACACTCGAAGGTGGGGCACAACTCACGCGATACGCTGATACCGACATCCTTGAGCTCGGTTCTGAGGGAGGATGGTTCCAGTTCGATGGGCAACTCGCTGAGTTCCTCGCCCGACTTGATGGCGACTATACCATCTCCACTAACGTCTTTCTGCCTACCACTCTTCCCTCTGCGGGTGACCAGCCTGTGTTCCTCTTTGGGAAAAATGATACTCGAGCCGGCATACTGTTCGATGCCGCCACGTCAAGTTTTACTATCTCCACAGGCGACGATGCCACCGCAGAGACCATCCAGTTGGCAGATGCCATCGAGCGTGGCGTATGGAACAACATTGTCATCGTTAGACGTTCTGGGCGAACAACCCTTTACGTGAATAAGTCGGTGTCACGCTCCACTAAGACCAGTTTCTCGCCAGCTAGCGTATCACCTCTCACCTCTCACCTCTCTCTTGGGCGAGGATTCGATGGTGCTACGTTACAAGGTGCAAAATATGCAAACTTCCTCATTAGCGACTTCGCTGCCACCAACATTCCCACACTCCGTGAGGGTGCCACACGGCTCAATGCCTACGAAGACTCGCTCCGACAGGTGCAACGCGCCTACGAAGACTCCTTAGCGCTGCTGAAGGATATGCGTGCCTTCACCCTTGGCGATGTCAGTGCTTTGTCAGACAACATCTACTTGCCACGCATCTACAAAGGACGAATCAACATCACTTGGGAGACCAGCGACAGCAAGGTCATCACCGCCGACGGACACATCACCCGTCCGCGCGCAGGCAACCCTATTGCTCACGCCGTCCTCACCGCCTATTTCTCTGCCACTTGCCTTTCCGGAGGCAAATGCGCCGACACGTTGTACTTTGAGGTGGGAGTTATTCCCGAGATGACCGATGCCGAGTCGGTGGAATATGCTATCGCCCAATTACGCTCAAAGTTGCGATTGAACAACGTTTATGGCAACATCACCTTGCCCACTACAGGCGAGAAGGGTACCGTCGTCCTTTGGAAGTCCGAAGACCCCGAATGGCTCACCGATGACGGGCGCGTGATGAAACTACCTGCCACTGGTGAAGGCTACAAGACGGTCAACCTCATCGCTACTGTCATTAAAAACAACGAGCGGCAGCAGCATGTCTTCCCCGTACGACTGCACGAACAGGAGCCCTATTCGGCCTATCTCTTCGTCTATTTCCCCTCCAACCAAGACGAGAACATCTATTACGCCCTCTCCACCGACGGCTACAACTACACGCCCATCAATAATGGAAGGATGGTCGTCTCTAGCGACACCATATCTCTCAAGCAGGGCGTGCGCGACCCGCATGTTCTGCGCGCACCTGATGGCATGTTCTACATGGTCTGCACCGACATGCGGTCAGCACAAGGGTGGGACAGCAACCGTGGTCTCGTCATGATGAAGTCTAAGGACCTCATACATTGGACGCACAGTCGTGTGAACTTCCCCGACAAGTATGCCGGCACCACCTTTGCTAAGGTCACACGCGTGTGGGCACCCGAAACCATATGGGACCCCGACTATGAGAACGCCGACGGCACACGTGGACGACTGATGGTCTACTTCTCCATCCTCACTACCGACAACACCGCCCCCTACGACAAAGACTTCTATTGCTACGCCAACGACGACTTCACCGACCTCCTCGGCCCACCTACCTTCTTCTACGATCGCGGCTCGGCCACCATCGACATGGATATCGTCTTCAACGAAAACGATTCCCTCTACCACGGATTCTACAAGAACGAGGGGCAGGGAGGAATCTGCAAGGTAACCGCCTCTCGACTTACGCCACTACCTGGACAACCAAATGGAAGTCAATGGGGCAAGCCGTCCGAAACCCTGCAGCAGACGACGGAGCGTGTTGAAGGTGCTGGCGTTTTCAAACGCATCAACAGCGACGAGTGGATTCTGATGTACGACTGTTATGACAACAAGCACTATCAGTTCTGCTCTTCTACCGACCTTGAGCATTTCACGTTCGTCAAGAACACCGAGACTACCGGTGCCTTCACCCCGCGCCACGGAACCGTAATCCCCATCACACCTGAAGAGACGCAGGCCTTGCTCGAAGCGTTCCCGACTGCCAACCTGAGAACCACTATCGAAGGGTCTGCCAGCCGTTTTGCCAAGCAAGAGAACATTCTCATCGCGGGTACCAATGTCACTATTCCAGTAAGCCCCGATGCCGACCTTAGTGCTTTTGACCCGCAACTAACCGTGTCTGTGGGAAGCACAATCACTCCTATTGGTCCGCAAGACTTCACCCAAGGACCAGTCGCTTACGTGGTGTCGAACGGTGTGACGAGTCGCACCTACCGTGTCGAGGTCACTGCTGAGGCCAACCCTGTTATCCCCGGATTCCATGCCGACCCCGAAGTGCTGTTCTCACAACAGACAGGACGCTTCTACATCTATCCCACCACCGACGGTTATGACGGTTGGGGCGGATTCTCGTTCGACGTATTCTCGTCGCCCGACCTTGTGCACTTCACCAACGAGGGCACCTTCCTAGACCTCTCCACCTCGCAGGTGCCGTGGGCTACAGGCAACGCTTGGGCACCCTGCATAGAAGAGAAACTGGTGGACGGAGCATGGAAATACTTCTTCTACTTTAGTGGACAAAACCCATCGGCAGGTAAGAAGACGTTGGGCGTGGCCGTTGCTGACAGTCCCACAGGACCTTTCAAGGCTTCTGTCGCACCCCTGTTCACTGAAACCAGCGGCGGACAGATGATTGACTCCGATGTGTTCACCGACCCCGTGAGCGGTCAGACCTATTTCTATTATGGCAACGGACTGATGCACTACCGTTTGCTTGCCGACGACATGCTCAGCGTAGGACCCGAGTTCACCATCACGCCTACGGGTGGCACTCTTGCTGACTATGCTTACCGCGAAGGCACCTACGTGTTCTATCGTAACGGCCTATACTATTTCCTTTGGAGCGTCGATGATACGGGGGCTGCCAACTATCATGTGGCCTACGGAACGAGCACTAGTCCTACAGGCCCCATTCGTGTGGCTAAGGAGCCCATTGTCATCATCCAAGACCCCAACCACCAGATCTATGGAACGGGACACAACTCTATCATCAACATTCCAGGAACCGACGATTGGTACATTGTCTATCACCGCATCAATCGCTCTTATCTGAACAACGGTCCCGGCACTCACCGCGAAGTGTGTATCGACCGATTGACCTTCAACGCCGATGGCACCATCCAGCAAGTGACGCCCACACGTCGAGGCATCAACCCCGTCAGCATCGACATCGAGAAACAATGGGCTGGCATTCAACAACAGCCAATCGTCTCAGGGCAAGATGCAGCTACAGCTACGTATTTCACTATAGATGGACGTTCGTTGGGACAGAAGGCCCCCACCACTCCCGGCATCTATATTCGCCGAGAAGCTACTGCCAACGGACAGATGCGCGCTATGAAAATTGTGAAAACAGCAGAATGAAAAAGGCCTTCCGAGGTTGCTGGTTGTAAATATAATTCTGAATTTCACCCCCTAAATACGGGCATCTTTTTGAAACAGAAAAGATTTTGGTGCGAAAAAGGCCAAAATTTGATATTTTCGGAAGTCGTTGATATTCAACGGCTTCCGTTTTTCTTACACTTTATTGACCCACAAAAACGATGCTTTTGGGTTGTCAGAGCTATGCTTTGAGGCTCTCACTTGTGGCAAATGAGCGACTCAGATGCCGCAAATGACAAGGTCAAAGACCACAAATGACACCCTCAGAAGCCACAAGTGACAAATTTGCCAGTCGAAAGTGAAGACGGAAAAGCAGGAAAGTAATAATTCTTTACACATCTCTTTTCTAGATTGCACGGAAAAGTCGACAAAAATTTGTCGTGGTTTTTCATAAGAAAAAAGCTGTGAAAGCAATGATATGGACAATAGAAGCAGAGAGGAAAAGAGCATAGAGAAGCCAAAAAACAAAGGCAAATCCATTTGCAAATCAGTTTTTATTTGTATCTTTGCATCAAAATGATGAAAACACTCTTTTGTGAAAATAAACTAGTTAATTCTAAATATACGATGAAAAGACTGTTCGTTCTTTCGCTGTTGTTGTTGTCGTTGGCTTTGCAGGTTGAAGCCATCCGGCCGCGTCATGTTGCGTTTCCCGTAACACAAAGCGACGGTACTCAAGTGATGGTTTATAAGAATGGCGACGGCCACTTGGCTTTCTATACTACACTCGACAACCGTGTGGTGGTGAAGAACGGCCAAGGCGACTTGTGCTATGCTGTTCTAGATAGGGCAGGTAACCTTGTGGCTGGCAACGTGATGGCTCACAACGAGGCCGACCGCTCGGCTTCAGAGGTTGCTTATGTGGAATCGCATGCTTTGCAACCTGAAAATGCTGCCGTGAAGAAGAAGGCCCAACGCCGCCGTTCGCCGAAGCGGCCTGCCTGCTACGCATCTACTGAAGACGGATTGGGCAAATACGGACAAAGTGGAATGGGGGCTGTGAACAGCATCGGAGAATACACCATTCCCGTTATTATGGTGCAGTTCAAGGATTTGAAGTTCAAGTCGACCACCACAAAAGCCAAGATGAACCGCTATTACAACCAAGAGGGCTATGCAGAGGAAAACTTGTGCGTGGGTTCGGTGCGCGATTATTTCAAGAGCCAGAGTCGTGGAATGTTTATCCCTACGTTCGACATTGTGGGCACTGTGACGCTCGACAAGGCTTATGCTGATTATGGTAAGAACATCACCAGCGGCGAATATAAAGACTGCGATGTGGGATTGGCCGAAGACAATTTCTTTGTGGTTGAATCCGTCAAGAAGGCGGTTGAAAAAGGTGTGGATTTCAGCAAGTATGCGGTAAATGATAGTGTCCCATTGGTGAGCATTCTTTATGCAGGTCCTGGCGAAGCTACTGAAGACGATGATGGTGAAGACTACATTTGGCCTTGCGAATTCGATATCGACGAAGATATTGAGGGCGTGCATTTCAATTCCTACTTTGTAGGCAACGAACTATATTACGATGGCTCGCTGATGGGAATGGGTGTGTTCTGCCATGAATTCGGCCATGCGTTGGGTTTGCCCGATTTTTATTGCACAAACTATAGTTATAGCTTTGATGATGGGTTGAGCAACTGGTCGATTATGGATACTGGAGCATACGTGAAAGACTCTCGTTCGCCTGTCGGTTATAACGCCTACGAGCGCAGCTATTTGGGTTGGCTCGACATTCCCGAACTGACCGAGGAGGGCGATGTGACGCTGGATAATATTAATGATGAGGATGGAAATCCAGCTGTATTAATCAGGAACTCGCAGAAAGAGTATTTCATTTTGGAGAACCGTCAGCCTGGTACGTGGTATCCCGCTGACATGGGTAGCGGTTTGTTGCTGACTCGCTTTGCCTACGACCGTTTTGAATGGGACGAGAACACTCTGAACAACGTCAAGAAAAAGAAACGCGCGATGGTTATCACCGCTGATGGCGAGAAGATGTATTATTCTGGTTCGCAAGGCAATCTCTATGGAAACGGGAAGAACAACATCACAAGCTTGCCGCTCTATAATGGTTCCAGATTGACCGCTAAGCCAGTCTATAACATCACGAAGAACGATGACGGAACAATCACGTTCAGTTACTTGGTGAACACGGGTGGCGAAATAGTTGAACCTACTGATGACAATACGTTTGTGAAGGTGACAGATGAAGGACAGATAGCTGTCGGCAACCATTATATCCTCGTAAACGAGGCTGCTGGTGTGGCAGCTGGCGAATTGAATTCCAAGTATTTGGAAGCTGTTGAGGTGGAATTGGGAGACGGTACGGTTGTTATCGACCCAACCGAGGTTGCGGTGTTTATGTTAGGCGGGAATGCTGCCGGCTATTCGTTGATGAATGCAGCTGGCGAATATCTCACGACTTACGAAGACCGCAGGTTGCAATATGCCGGCACAGCATCGCCTGTTTGGGAGATTAACTATTCGATGAGTGCCGAAGGGTTCATCGTGGAGAGCGAGGACTTTGGCAAGATTCAATACAACAAGGACGTGCCCCGCTTCTTGAACTATATGAGTGCGCAGTCAGCGGCAGTGCTCTATGTGAGCGAGTCCTCACAAGGTGGTGGCGGTGAAACGCCTGTTGATCCCGTAATCGACCCCTCGGGTGGAGATGTGGTTGCTGGAGAAGGAAAGTTCAAGCTTGTGGAGAGTAATTCCGACTTGGAACCTAATCGCAACTATCTGATTGTCTACCAGGCATCGGAAACCGCTGGTGTGGCGCTGAGTGGTGTGGCTAATAATATTGGTGGCAAGGTTGATGTTGGTATTGAAAACAACATCATCGACAACACAAAGGTTGGTGCAGCAACGGTGGCGCTGTTGGATGGCGGCAACGGAAGGTGGTTAATGAAGTTGGGCGATGGCTACCTGCAATACGACAAGCCTGCCGGAACGAAGAGCAACAACTATCTTTATGTGACCGATGATGCATCTGACGCTGGAACATTGTGGATTGTTAGTGCGACGGATGGCATTACGAATGCTTTCAATACTGAACGCAAACTGCAATATAACAAATCTTCGAATGGATTGCGATTCTGTTGTTATATGGGAACGCAGCAAGATGTGACGCTCTATAAGGAGATTGTCACAACGACGGGTGTCAACGGACTTCCATCACCCTTTATTCATCACCCATCTGTCATCTATGACTTATCGGGTCGTAGGTTGCAAAACGTTTCTATCCATCAATTGCCAAAGGGAATATATATAATGGGTGGTAAGAAGTATGTGGTGAAATAATCGTTCATAGAAATGTCTTTTGATAGATAAATGATATTCCTAATACTGAATTAACATGAAAAAGAAAGAAATGAAGATGCCGAAGCGGAATCGCGCTTCGGTTGGACTATTGGCAGCGTTCGCGCTGTTGTGTTTAATGGGATGCAATGCTTCTCCGAAAGCATCAGAAGGCGGTGGTAGCGAAACAATTGCTGATGCTCAGGAGAAGGTGGAAGCTCCATCGGTCGAAGATGCAAAGGATGTATTCATGGCCGCTCCGAAGATTGAAACCGACGGCGAGGGCTTGATTGCGTTGGGGCAATGCCCGCAGACGGACAAGCACCTAAAGGTGGTGTTGGTTGACGACAATACGAAGGCGGAGATTTATTACGACGGCAAGCTGTTGCAGACGGTGGAGGGTAAGGAGGGTGCGCTGGTGGCTGCTGGCGGCGATATTCCTGTGAGGTTCATGGATGCGAACTTCGATGGTCTGACCGACATCTTCATCGGCCCGGGCGAGTCGCGCACATATAGCACGCTATTGGTGTGGAACTCGGCGAACGAGAAGTTTGAGCGTATCGGAACGTTGGGTGAGCCATCGTTGCAGGGCTTTATGCTGGAGCCTGGCACAAAATCGGTCTATGAGGGTGGTAGCGCCTCGTATTGCTTGTTTGTTGTGACGCGCGGTGCATGGGATGGTGGCGAACTGAAAACGAAGGAGAAACTGTTTTGCGTCTCTGACCCCAGCCAGTATGCTGCCAACAACGTGAGCGACAAATTCTCCTTGCGTGATGATAGCGATGGCGAGGAAATGGCGACGCGGTTAGCCAACGAACTGCCTGGCAACTGGAAGAATGTGGTTGCTATCTACGGCTTGGAATAGAGTTTCGGAAAAATAAAGAATGATGCGATGACATAGCCCATCATCGCATCATTCTTTTTGTATTCTATTCTTTCTAAAATTCTTTCAACGCCCGTTGCACGATATGGTTTTGCTGGTTCATGACAGCAAAGTATTCAGACATGTCCCAAAGGTCGCGGGCAATGAGGGCTTTCAGCTGTGTGCGTAGCATAGGCATCGTTTGCTGCCATTCTTCATCGGGATTCTTGATTTTTATCTTGTCCTTCTCAGCTTGTGCTTTGATTTTGTCTATCAGCGTCTGTGGCACTTCGAACTCGCGATTGAACTGTTCGAAGGTCTTGTATCTGGACTGTAGTTGTTTGCGATTTTGGTCGACGTACTGCAGGTTGGCGTTGATGATGATGCTTTTGGCTGCGAGCTGCCGATGGAGTGGGGTGTATTGCAGTGTGTCAAGTGGTACGAAGATGTCGGGCATGATGCCGCCTCCGCCATAGACGGGACGATGGCGACGAAGGGTGTAAGTCTTCAGCGAGTCTTCGAAGTGGATGCTGTCGGCAGAGTAGAGTTCGCCGTGTTTGAACCGTTTCTCGATGTCTTCGGCATATTCCTTGGATTCACCTTTCACGTAAGGTTTTTGGATGCACCGTCCTGAGGGCGTGTAGTAATGGGCGACGGTGAGCCGTATCATGGAACCATCTGAAAACTCGATGGGCCGTTGCACAAGTCCCTTGCCGAATGTGCGTCGCCCGATGACGATACCGCGGTCTTGGTCTTGGATGGCTCCTGAGACGATTTCTGCAGCCGAAGCGGTGTATTCGTTCACGAGAACAATGACACGTGGCAATGCCTCGCCTTGAGTTCCCGCAGCGGAAGAAGAGGTGGGGATGAGGAGTCCGTTGCCTTCAGCTTTGAATTCTTGGCGAGGGACGCTGCGTCCTTGCGTATAGACGATGAGGTCGCCGTGTTGTAGGAATTGGTTGGCTATTTGCACAGCCGACTGCAGATATCCGCCTCCGTTGTCTTGTAGGTCGAGGATAAGACTGGTGGCATGCTGGTCTTGCAGTTTTCTGTAGGCATCCATGAATTCGTCGAAGGTGGTTGCACCAAACGAACCGATGCGTATGTAGCCGACTTCTGGTCGAATCATGTATGCGGCGTCGAGTGTATGGACGGGAATCTTGTCGCGTGTGACGGTGAACTTCAGGTGTCCGTTGATGCCTCTACGCACGATGCCCAATTCCACTTTCGTACCTTTCTTGCCTCGCAGACGCTTCATGATTTCCTCTTTTGACATCTTCACACCTGCGATGGCGCTGTCGTTGACAGTGACAATGCGGTCGCCTGCAAGGATTCCCACCTTCTCTGATGGTCCACCAAGTACGGGCTGAATGACGAGAAGTGTGTCTTCAACCATATTGAACTGCACACCGATGCCTTCGAACGACCCTTGCAGTGGCTCGTTCATGGCTTTAGTCTCTTTGGCGGTGGAGTAGGCGGAGTGCGGGTCGAGTTTCTCAATCATACCTCGTATGCCGTCTTCCACAAGTTTCTGCTCGTCGACGGAGTCTACATAGAGATTGTTGATGGCCATTTCGGCAATCTGAAGTTTACGGATAGGGCTTTCGCTTCCAAGGTTCAGTCGCATTTGAGCGAGAGAAGGTGCTGTAAACGAGAGGAATAAAAGACCAACCCCTACCCTCCCTATGAGGGAGGGGGCTAATAGTTTTTTCAACAGGTATGATGTTTTCATTTTTTTAATTTGCTAATCTAAATTTCTTTCAATAATAGTGATTACATTCTCTATGTTGTTTAATATTTCTTCATTTGAAAATCTGATGACGTTATATCCCATGGATGTCAGCCAATCTTCACGCTGTTGGTCGGAGTCTTGTTGATTCCGTTCTGCGTGGTAACCTCCGTCAACTTCAATAATAAGTCCGAAGTCCCAGCACAAGAAGTCCACGATGAAGTCTCCTATGATGTGCTGTCGAAGGAATTTATGACCTAAAAGATTGTTCCTGATTTCGTTCCACAAAATTCTTTCAGCGAGTGTCATGTTTTTTCGATTTTCTCTCGCGAATGTTTTTAGGATGTCGTATCTGTCAGGACTAGCGGTTTTGTAATCCATAAATCTTTTCTTCGGAAGAATGGCTATTTTCTCCCTCCCTAAGGGAGGGTTGGGGTGGGTCGTCTTCCTCGTCTTCAGGCAAGTCTTCTTCGATGACAAGATTGTCGATGATGAAGTTTTGCCTTTCGGGAGTATTCTTCCCCATGTAGTATTCGAGGAGTTTTTGCACTTGGTCGTTCTTGTGTAGTGTAACTTGTTCCAATCGCATGTCAGGGCCGATGAAATGCACGAATTCCTCAGGCGAGATTTCTCCAAGTCCCTTGAAGCGAGTGATTTCGGGGTCAGGTCCGAGTTCTTGGATGGCCTTCAGCCGTTCTTCGTCGCTGTAGCAATAGTGGGTGATAAAGTCCGATTTTTTTGCGTTGGATGCCTGTTGCTTGGCATCGGCCTCGGCGATGACTTGTTTGTTCTTAATTTTGGTTCTTCGGTTGCGAACACGGAAAAGTGGTGTCTGCAACACATAGACATGCCCTTTCTTGATGAGTTCGGGGAAGAACTGCAAGAAGAAAGTGATGATGAGCAGTCGGATGTGCATGCCATCGACATCGGCATCTGTGGCCACGATAACTTTGTTGTAACGCAGAGAGTCAATTCCCTCTTCAATATCTAGTGCGGCTTGCAACAGGTTGAACTCCTCGTTTTCGTAAACCACCTTTTTGGTGAGTCCGAACGAGTTTAGCGGTTTTCCGCGCAAAGAGAACACGGCCTGCGTGTTAACGTCGCGGCTCTTGGTGATGCTTCCACTTGCCGAGTCGCCTTCAGTGATGAAGATGGAGCTCTCCTCTTTGCGGTCGTTCTTCGTGTCGCTATAATGGATACGGCAATCGCGCAGCTTCTTGTTGTGCAGGTTTGCCTTCTTCGCCCTTTCACGTGCCAGTTTTGTCACGCCAGCCATTGCTTTACGCTCACGTTCGCTTTCTGTGATTTTCTGCTGCATCACCTCAGCTACGTCGGGGTTCTTGTGCAGATAGTTGTCCACCTGTTGTTTGATGAAGTCGCCCACGTATTTGTTAATCGACACGTCACCGTTTGGAGCCATAGATGTCGAGCCGAGTTTTATCTTTGTCTGGCTCTCAAACACGGGTTCCTCCACATTCAGAGCGATAGCGGCCACGATGCCGTTACGGATGTCGCCGTATTCGTAGTTCTTTCCATAGAACTCCTTGATGGTCTTGGCAATATGTTCCTTGAAAGCACTTTGGTGAGTGCCGCCTTGTGTGGTATGCTGTCCGTTGACAAACGAGTGGTATTCCTCACCGTATTGGTTGGCATGAGTGAATGCAATCTCAATGTCCTCGCCCTTGCAATGGATAATGGGGTAGAGACCGTCATTCGTCATGTTATCGTTGAGCAGGTCTTGCAACCCGTTTCGGCTGACAATGCGCCTTCCGTTATACATGATGATGAGGCCCGAGTTCAGGTAAGTGTAGTTGCGAAGCATAGTTTCCACGATGTCATCGTGGAACTGGTATCCCTTGAACAGAGTTGGGTCGGGTTCGAAGAAGATATAGGTACCGTTCTCGTCGTTGCTCTTCAGTGTCTTGTCGCTTTTCATCACGCCGCGTTCGAAGACCAAGTGGCGCACTTTACCTTCACGATAAGACTTCACCTCAAAACGTGCACTCAGCGCATTGACGGCTTTCACACCTACGCCATTCAATCCCACCGACTTCTTGAACGCCTTCGAATCGTATTTGCCGCCAGTGTTCAGTTTGCTGACCGCCTCCTTGAGTTTTCCTTGTGGAATACCGCGCCCGTAGTCGCGAATACTAACTCGCAACTGCTCATCGATGTCCACCTCAATGCGTTTGCCGGCATTCATCTTGAATTCGTCAATACTATTGTCAATCACCTCCTTCAGCAGCACGTAGATGCCGTCTTCAGGCAGTTGACCATCGCCCAATCTTCCGATATACATGCCCGGACGAGTGCGCACGTGCTCCATATCCGAAAGGTGTCGGATATTATCGTCAGTATATTCCACCTGCGGTTGCAGGTTTTCATTGTCTGTTATTATATTGTCTTCTGGCATTCAGAATGTATGTTTAAGTCGTTATTATCCTATCACCTTCTTATAGCATCTGCGGCGTTTGTGCTGTTCGTGCTCGAAGTACATCCATTGGCTTTGCACTTTGTCATTGGTTTCCATTTCCACATGCGTCTCACCCCACGCGAAGCCGTATTTCTGATAGAAGGGAATGAGGTGATAGAAGAGCAGAGCGTTGGCGCCCTTCTTGCGATATTCGGGCAACACGCCAATGAGCAACAAATCGGCGCAAGGCGCTTTGTGCATCTTCAGAGCGCGCAGGATGTGCCACCATCCGAATGGGTAGAGCCTACCGCGCCAGCATTTCTGTAAGGCCAACGTCAGCGAGGGCAACGTGATACCCACTCCCACCACCTTGTGCTCCTCGGTCGACCAGTCTTCGATGATGGGTACGAGGTCGAGGTCAATCATTGGGAAATACATGTCAACGTATTGCTTGATTTGGTTCTCCGACAGTGTGCTGTAGCCATAGAGATGACCGAACGTCTCGTTGATGACATCGAAAATCTTCTGTCCCATACCTTCCTCGAACACTTCTTTCTTCGTTGTTGTGCGCACGTGGAGGTTGTAGCGTTTCATAATCATCTCAGAGATTTTCACCATCTTCTCGGGAATCTTATCCGGCACATAGACTTTGTATTCCACATAGTCGTTGTCCTTCACGTATCCGCCCAACCGCTCGATGTGTTTCGGGTAGTAGGGATAGTTGTAGAGCGTGGCCATAGTGCCCAGTTCCTCGAAGCCGTAGGTCAGCATGCCCTCAGGGTCCATATCGGTAAAGCCAAGTGGCCCTATCACCTCCGTCATCCCTTTCTTGCGGCCATAGTCCTCCACTGCCTTCATCAAGGCTTCCGAAACTTCCGTATCGTCGATGAAGTCAATCCAGCCAAAGCGCACACTCTTGCGCTGCCATTTCTCATTGGCATGATGGTTGATGATAGCAGCCACACGGCCAGCCACCTTCCCGTCCTTGTAGGCGATATAGTACTCGGCCTCGCAAAACTCGAAAGCAGCGTTCTTCTGCTCGTCCAGCGTGTTCATGTCGTCGCTGAACAAGTTCGGGGCATCATATTTGTTTCCTTTGTAAAGGTCGTAGTGGAACTCCACAAACTTCTTCAAGTCCCTTCGGGAGGACACCTTCTTGATTTCTACTGTGGGCATTTTTCTTTCGTCAGTTTAAGTAAAGGCCGCCGCTTTCACGCCGTCTTTAGGCGCTCAAACGGTCAAGATGCATCTTATAATGTGCAAAGTTAAGCATTTTGCACGATAAATGCGAAGAAAAATTTGCTATTTTAAACAAGAAAAGTTAAATTTGCATCGAAAATATCAATTCATCAAAAACAAACCTCTGAATTATGAAAACGAAACGACTACTGACAACGGCATTGGCTGCTATTCTGTTTGCAATGCCGACAATGGCGCAAGAATCTGAACAAGGAAAACTCAAATCTTATTCCTTTGTTGAAGCACAAGGCGGAGTTCACTTCACTTCAACCGACGCGCCTATCGACAAACTCCTGATGCCCACAGCATCACTATCCTTCGGACATTATTTCTTCCCAGCTGTAGGACTGCGCCTCCATGTGAACGGGTGGCAGTCGAAGAGTGGATTCGACACCCTCGACAAGTACTACAAATGGAACTATATCACAACCGATGCCGACTTGTTGCTCAACGTCAGCAACCTCTTCAGCAAGAACTATTCGCGTCCGCTCAACCTCATTCTTGTCGGAGGATTCGGGCTCACCAACGCTTGGAACAACGACGAGTTGAAAGACCTGCGCGCCGCTAATCCTGGCATCAACACGCCGTTGGCTTGGGATAAGAACCGACTTTCGCATAATATCCGTGCAGGTTTGCGTGTGGAAACCAACGTAACCAAGCCTATTGGACTCTCGCTTGAAGTGGCTGCCAACAGCTTGAGCGACCGTTTCAATTCGAAGACCAACGATGCTGACGATTGGATGTTCACCGCTCAACTCGGTCTTAGCTTCCGCTTCGGATACAAGTATAAGAAGTGCAGCGAGAAGAAGCCCGAGCCCGTAGTGCAACCCGAACCAGTCGTAGAGCCCGAGCCCGTTGTTGTGCAAGAGCCCGAGCCTCAGAAACCTATTATCCGTGAGCCGGTGAAGCGTGAAATCACAGTCAACGAAACGCTCCACGAGGAAATCTTCTACGTCATCTGCAAGAGTGATCCCGAGGTTGGTGTGCGCCAGATGCAGAAAGTGGCCGATTTCATGAAGCGCAATGCTGATGCTCGAGTGATGATTGTTGGCTATGCTGACAAGGGTACAGGTAATCCCACGCTCAACATCGGATACTCCAAGAAACGTGCCGAGAACTGCCGTCAGGAGCTCATTGACAAGTATGGTTGCGACGCTAGCCGCATCTCTGTAGACTACAAGGGTGATACCGTTCAACCTTTCGATGAGAACGACAAGAACCGTTGCGTCATCATCGACGGCAAGGGCAGCCATACTGAGACGCAAATCATTCAATAAGCGATTGGATTTCTGGCTGTCAGAAGCCTGTTTGCATATGGTTTCATCTGCTGCCAATTGTAAAGAAAATTCCGAATTTTGGGCCTAAATGGCGGCCTGTTTTTTGAAGTGAACAAGATTTTGGTGCGAAAATGGCCAAAAATCGATATTTTCGGAAGTCGTTGATTGTCAACGGCTTCCGTTTTTCTTACATTTTTTTGACCAACGAAAACGATGCTTTTGGGTTGTCAGAGCTATGCTTTGAGGCTCTCATATGTGGCAAATAAGCGGCTCAAATGCCACAAATGACAAGGTCAAAGACCACAAATGACACCCTCAGAAGCCGCAAATGACAAATCTGCCAGCTGAAAGTGAGGGTTGAAAAGCGAGAAAGTAAATATTCTTTACACATTTCTTTTCTAGATTGAACGAAAAAGTTGACAAAATTTTGTCGTGCTTTTTCAAAATAAAAAAGGCAATGATAGAACGAGTCTTTTCATTGCCTTATGCTTTAGGATTGGGTTTTATGCCTCCACTTTTCCTAACAAAGTTGCCGATGTGCTACCCGTAATGCGTACGCGAACCAAGTCGCCTATGTGTTGGCCACACTTGTCGAACACCACCATCTTGCCTTGCTCCGTTCGGCCGCAGAGCTGTTCGCGGCTGCGCTTGCTGAAACCTTCCACCAGCACTTCGCGCACCAAGCCCTCTTCCTTCTTGTTTGCTTGTGCCGATAGTTCTGTTTGCAGGGCGATAAGTTCGTTCAGTCGGCGCAATTTCACCTCTTCGGGCACGTTGTCGGGCAGATGTTTCGAAGCATACGTTCCTGGCCGCTCCGAGTATTTGAACATGAAAGCCGAGTCGTAGCCCACCTCTCGCATCAACGACAAAGAGAGTTGATGGTCTTCCTCTGTCTCATCGTGATAACCCACGAAAATGTCGGTCGACAGACCGCAATCGGGTACGATGCGGCGGATGGCCGCTACACGCTCCAGATACCACTCGCGAGTGTACTTGCGGTTCATCAATCGAAGAATTTTGTCGCTTCCACTCTGCACGGGCAAGTGAATCTGCCGGCAAACGTTTGGCTCTTCGGCTATCACGCGTAAAGTCTCGTCGCTCATGTCCTTCGGATGGCTTGTTGTGAAGCGCACACGCATCTCAGGAACCGCTTGTGCCACCATTCTCAGCAATTGAGGGAAATCAACGACAGAGTCTGAACTTTCGACTTTGAACTGATAACTATTCACATTCTGTCCCAGCAAAGTCACCTCCTTGAACCCACGATCGCGTAAGTCGCGCACTTCGCGCAGGATGCTTTCCACATCTCTCGACCGCTCACGACCTCGTGTGTAGGGCACTATGCAATAGTGGCAGAAGTTGTTGCAACCGCGCATGATACTTACGAATCCGCCAATCTTGCGTCCTACAGCCATTCGTTGCGGCACAATGTCACGATAAGTCTCCGTGAGTGACAGTTCGATATTCATTGCTTTCTGCCCCAGTTCGCATTGCGCAATCAGGTCGGGCAATGACAAATATGCATCAGGACCAGCCACCAAGTCCACTCCGTGTTCGTTGATCAGTTCATCTTTCACGCGTTCGGCCATACAGCCCAGCACGCCGATGATCAGCCGGGAACCTTTCTCGGTTGAAGAGTCGCCCTTCTTTGGGAGGGTCAGGCCCCTCAGTTCTCTCAGTCGGTGATAGATTTTGTTCTCCGCATTTTCGCGCACCGAACAGGTGTTCAGGAACACCGCGTCGGCTTCTTCCAAAGACTCACACGTCTCATAGCCAGCCATTTGCATCACGCTCGCCACCACTTCTGAGTCTGCCACATTCATCTGGCAACCATAGGTCTCGATATATAGTTTCTTCATCTTCGTCTTCTTTTTGGTTGCAAAATTAAACAAAAAATATCGTTTCCATCGCCATTTCCCCTTTTTTCTCACATTTCGCCTTGTTTCGTTTGCATTAATCAATTACTTTTCCTATCTTTGCCACATCAAATAAGACTGAAACCATCACAAGAAAAAAAACAATCTAAAGACCGTACAATATGAAACATCAACTACGATTTTGGTGCACAATGCTGCTCTTGTCAGTATTTGGTGCGACGTGGGCTCAGAAGACTTACCATTTGGAGCCTGTGACGTCTGTTAAGGCCGGGAGTTTCTATGTGTTTGAGCAAGGTGGACATGTGATGAACAACGTCACTTCCGATGGTACGCTTCAAACTACAGCCTCGTATTCAATGTATGGATTGGCAGGAAATGAAACCTATGTCTGGAAGTTGGAAACAGCTTCTGGTGGTTTTTACATGAGAAACGTAAGTCTTACTGCGGCTAATTATCTTTATAATAGTAGTGGTAATAGCGTCTCTTTAAACAAAAACAAGTCTATTTGGACTTTTAATTTCCAGACTGATGAAACAGTCCTTATTCAAAACAAGAGCAATAACTATTTCTTAGGTTATACGAATGGTGATGCTTATGCGTATAAGGTATATTCACCAAATACTAGTTTAGGAACTTACGCCCATGCGATAAAAGTTTATAAGCTTGTTGAAACTAACAATAAGCCAGTCGTTGCCACTATTAACGACATTTCCCCGAAAGAGATACTTCATTATGTTGAAGGCACTACCACTCCAACGTATGGCACATTCGCTCTTGATGTTACTCCCGCTGAGGGTGTTACTTCCAACGACTATACCATTTCTGCTGTGAGTGACAACGAAAATGTTTTACATGTTGAAGTTAATAATGGGAATGTGGTGTATGGAGCGAAAGAAGGCCCAACTGCTATTGGGCTGGTTAATGTTACCATTACTATAACCCCCAACAATACAGAAGCCTATTCTGCCGTTTCTGAAACCTTTGAAATAGTTGTTGTCGGTGAAAATATTCCCATCGCTACGATCAATGGTCTCTCTCCGTTGAATGTGGTGCAAGACAATGATTTCCACGAACTTGTGCTTGATGCCACCTTCGCTTCTGGTTTAACTTCTGATGACTATACTATTCGCTATTCCGGTTGGAACCCTGATGTTTTGACAATGTGGATACAGGGTAGTGATTGTTTTTACTCAACTAGATCAATCGGCACCAGTAACTTGACAGTAACCATCATTCCCAAAAATACCTATGTCTATGAACCAGTGAGTCAGACGTTCATGGTGACAGTTGCGCCCGCTCCCTATCGTATGGCGTTCATGATGAGCGAAAACAACAGCATAATGAATTTCGCCGACAATGGCGATGGCACACATACTCTTGAGTTGGAAGTGACGCAACAATTGATTAGTCAAGGTGGCGGTGATTTTACTTTCTGCATATATACTCCTACGGGTGGTGTTTGGGGAGTTGCCCCAGAAAACAGTATAATAACCGTGCTTAACTGTACGAACATTCCATGTGTGAATAATGAGACGAGTGTCAACTTCGGGATGAATTCGCCTGGCGTCTATACCTTTATTCTCGATGCCACTGACGAGTCTGCACCCACATTGACCGTCACAGGCTTTTCTGCTCCGATGTATATGCTGAATGGCACGGTGGTGAATAAAAATGATAATGGTGTCTACTCCATTGATATTACCGTCGATGAAGAAACGGCAAATTCTGAAGGAGGTTATCAATTCTCGATTAATGTCAGATCTGGTTATAGTACTCTTTACTATGGCTGTCCAAAAGGAGAAGGAAATAGTCCTACTATCACTTTAGGTAATTGTACGAATTTGGAGTTGTTGGCAGGAAATTCGTGGAATTATGTCATTCGTGAGGCTGGTAAATATACCGTTACTTTCAACGTTGATGAAAATGGAGTGCCAAACTCACTCTCTGTCAAGCCCTTTGATCCTAATAGTGGTATAAAGGGCGATGTGAATGGTGACGGAGAAGTCGATGTTAGAGACATAACAACTCTCGTAAACATCATTCTAGGGAAAGAATAATAGAAAAACCGAAGATTATGAAAAGAAGAAGTTTACTGACTGTTTTGACTTTCTTGTTGGTCACAGCAACAGTTTGGGCACAAGGTCCCAATGGCAGTAAAGACTATTACCAGGCTGCCAATGGTAAGAAAGGGAAGGCGCTGAAGACGGCCTTATATGGAATCATCCATAGTCATAAGAACATTGGCTACGACGGTCTTTATGAATCATACAGGCAGACTGACACGCGTCCCGACGGCTATGTGCGCGACTGGTACTCGAATGTCACCAAATACACCCACGTGAAGGACAAGGCAGGATCGTATAAGAAAGAGGGCGACTGCTACAATCGTGAGCACTCGGTTCCGCAGAGTTGGTTTGAGGACTGGGCTGATGCCAGCATCATCAAGGCTGACATTGTGCATGTGCTGCCCACCGACGGCTATATCAACAACCGGCGTGGTAACGATCCGTTAGCGGAAGTGGGAAGTGTCACAGGTCAGTCGGAAAACGGTTACAGCAAGTGGGGTAAGTGCTCGGTGAGTGGATACACGGGGCAGGTGTTCGAGCCCAACGATGAAATCAAGGGCGATATGGCCCGCATCTATTTCTATATGGCCACATGTTATGAGAATGTTGTTGATAAGTGGAGCAAGCATGCTACAGCCAGCAACGTCTTTGACGGCAGCACTTATCCAGCCTTCAAAACGTGGTATCTCAACATGCTGATGAAGTGGTCGAAGCAGGACCCTGTGGATGAAGTGGAGATTGCCCGCAACAAAGCCGTCTACGGAGAGCAGAAAAACCGTAACCCGTTTGTCGACTACCCTGGACTGGAGGAATATGTGTGGGGCAGCAAAAAAGACCAGGCCTTCTCTTACGATAATTACGATGGAACGATACCCGATGATCCCGATCCCGACGATCCAGACCCAGATGATCCAGATGATCCAGACCCGACTCCTGGTACTGGCGATTTCGCGAAGGTGACGACCAGCAGCCAAGTGAAGGCGGGCAATGAATACATCGTGGTGAATGAAGATAATTCGGTGGCGATGGGCGCACAGGAAAAGACTTATATGAAGCCCATTAATGTCACCATCACCGATAATACTGTATCACCCAATGAGCAGGTGGTTGTAATGACTCTCGGTGGCTCGACGGGCTCTTGGTCGTTGAAGGGTAGCGAGGGCTATCTCACGTCTACATCGACGAAAGTGATGTCGTGGGAGAGCAATGAGGCTAAGGTCTGGACTATTTCCGGCGGTGAAGACGGCTACACGCTCAGCACAAGTGCTGGCTTGTTACTCTACAACCAAAGTTCGCCGCGCTTCACGACGTATGCCAATTCAGGAACATTTGCTAGTCCTGCTGTGCTCTACTATCGCACGAAGACCGACCCGGCAACGGGTATAGAGTCGATGAAATCGGCGAAA
Organism: uncultured Prevotellaceae bacterium; assembly: GCA_902769705.1. GTDB lineage: Bacteria > Bacteroidota > Bacteroidia > Bacteroidales > Bacteroidaceae > Prevotella. The sequence continues at coordinate 139,120 of CACXPX010000002.1, read as the reverse complement.
ATGAGCGCTAAACCCATTTACAACCTGAGCGGACAGCAAGTGTCAGGTTCTTTGCCGAAAGGCATTTATATCCGCGACGGTCGGAAATTCGTGGTGAAATAGCGACAGAATGGATATCCAACATCGTTTGAACGATGAAGCAACTCAGGCGTTCGTTGCCAGCCATCGTGCCGACAACGTGCGCCTGCTGGCATTGATGGCTGATAAGTTTCCCGATGTGGATATGCCTTGGGCTTTGCAGCAGATTGCAGGTTGGCAGTCTGCACGGCAGAAACTACCATCGTGGGCAGCTAAAGAAGGCATTGTCTATCCGCCACACCTTTCTATGGAACAATGCTCTAGTGAGCAAACAGCAAAGTGGAAAGCAATTGACAATTTACAATTAACAATTGACAAATCCACTAGCACGGCTCCTCTTCCTTTGAATGGATTGAAAGAGCAGGGTTTGTTGATTGACTTGACGGGTGGATTCGGTGTCGACTTCTCGTTTATGGCAAGAGATTTCAAGCGAGCTGTGTATGTGGAGCGTCAGGAAGAATTGTGTGCCATTGCCCGCCACAATTTCCATTTATTGGGTTTGTCGCATGCAGAGGTTGTGTGTGGTGACGGTGTGGAATATCTGCACCAGATGGAGGAACATGCAACAGTAATTTATCTCGACCCCGCTCGCCGCAATGAGCATGGAGGTAAGACCTACGCCATTAGCGACTGCACGCCCGATGTGGTCGCCTTACGCGAAGAATTGCTAAAAAAAGCCGATTTCATCGTGGTGAAACTCTCGCCGATGCTTGACTGGCGTGAGGCCGTTAGGTTGCTCCCTGCCTATTATACAGAAGTGCGGATCGTGTCGGTTGGCAACGAATGCAAAGAGTTGTTGCTCGTTCTTTCCGATGTCGTGGCTGCTCCCTTGCGGGTGGTTTGCATCAACGATAATGAAGTTTTTGCAACAGGCTCTGCCGCAACGCAGGCAAAGACGTATGAAGGTTCATTATCTTTGTCTTCAGGTCCATTGTTTCTCTATGAACCTAATGCTTCTATCATGAAAGCGGGTTGCTTTGCTGAACTTTGCGAGGCATTTGGCGTTGAAGCCGTTGCCGAGAATAGCCATCTTTTCATTTCTCCCGATTTCATCGAGAATTTTCCTGGACGAAAGTTTCAAATTAAGGCCATTTCATCGATGAACAAGAAACAGTTGAAGCAAACTTTACAGGGTATCACTCGCGCAAACATCAGCGTCAGGAATTTCCCCCTCACCGCTCAGCAACTCCGCCAACGACTCCGTTTGAAAGATGGTGGCGACACCTATATATTCGGTACAACTACCCGCGAAGGCGACCATTTGTTGTTAGTGTGTTGCAAGAAGGGTGATTTGACAAAATGACAGCTATGCTTTTACTTATCAAGAAGCGGCTTTTGAGAGGGTCATATGCCGCAAATGGGCGCCCTAAATGCCGCTTTTGAGAAAATAGGACGATAAATAAAAAATCTCAACAAATCGGTTATTTAATCCCCCTTTTCGCTTTACATATTGTCGGTAGAAATGCGTTTTCGCTGACATTCTGTTTTCCAATCTAAAAAACTCTTAATTTATTTTGTTCTCCCCACGCTTTTCATTACCTTTGCAGAGATATGAGCTATAAGAACATCATTTTCGACTTGGGCGGTGTGCTCGTAGGGCTCGATGGGCAGCGTTGCATCGAGGCTTTTATACGTATCGGTTGTCCTGAGGTAGCGCGGTATGTAGAACTGCATCTGACCGAAGACCTGTTCTTCGACATTGAGATGGGTAACATCTCCACGCACGACTTTTGCAACGAGGTACGGCGTCTGACGGGATGTACGGCAGCAGATTCTGAGATTGTTGCAGCTTGGAATGCTTTGCTCACAGAGATTCCCGACCACAAAAAACAGTTGTTGCTCGACCTGCGTGAGCAAGGAAAACGGCTCTTTCTGTTGAGCAACACCAACGATATGCATTGGACCTATACCGTAGAGCAGTTGTTGCCGATGGGACCTTGGGGTGCAAGCGACTATTTTGAACAGACGTTCGTTTCATATGAGATGCATTTGGCCAAGCCGTCGGAGGAGATTTACAGCGAGGTGTTGCGCCAGACGGGAATCAAGGCCAGTGAGACGCTTTTCATCGATGACAGTCGCGACAATATCGAGGCTGCGCGAAGATTGGGAATTCATGGTTTCTTAGAGACCACTGGTGAAGAGTGGATGAAGGAAGTGGTTGGAATTTAGAAGTATCATTCAGCAATTGAAGACTATAGACAACATACAAGGGCCGTGTGTGGCCACGATTGGATTCTTCGACGGTGTTCATCGCGGTCATCAATTCGTGCTCAAGCAAGTGGCTGATGAGGCTCGCGCCAGTGGGCGGAAGTCGGTTGTTGTGACATTCGACCGCCATCCACGCGAGGTGTTGCGAGGCGATGCTCCTTCTGAAGTGCCAGCCAGCGAGTGCCGATTGCTCACCCCGCTCGATATGAAGTTACGCCTCTTGAAAGCTACGGGGGTGGACCATTGTGTGGTGCTGCCTTTCGATATGAATTTAGCCTCACTATCGGCTCGTGAGTTTATGTCCGACATTTTGCGCGACCAGTTGCATGCAGATGTGTTGGTTATCGGCTATGACAACCGCTTCGGGCGCAACCGTGCGGATGGATTTGACAACTATGTGCGCTATGGTCGCGAATTGGGCATACGGGTGGTGAAGAGTCGCGAGTGTGAAGTGCCTGAAGACTTTGAGGGGCTTCATGTTAGTTCATCGACGATTCGACATCTGCTGAAACAGGGTGACATTCGGCAGGCGAATTGGTGTTTGGGCCGACGATATGAAATTAGGGGAATGGTCTCTCATGGTTATGCTGAAGGCCGCCGATTGGGCTTCCCTACAGCCAATCTGCAAACCGAGAGCATCGGCCAACTGATTCCGGCTACAGGCGTTTATGCCGTTGAAGTGGGAGTGGGAGAAGGTGGCGTGCGATATGCTGGAATGCTCAATATAGGAACACGTCCCACCTATGACGGTCATGAGTTGACGTTGGAGACTCATATCTTTGACTTTGATGACGATATCTACGGCCAGCGACTAACGTTGGACTTCGTCGACCGCATACGCGATGAGCGGCGTTTTGAGTCACCCGATGAGCTGCGGCTTCAGTTGGAGGCCGACAAAAGCAGGGTGAAGGCGTTGCTGGAAAATAAGGAATAAAATAATGAAAGCCTAAAATGAATAAAGTAGTGAAAGACATGCTGAACGCCATTTGGTATCTGGTGGTGTTCTTGTTGATTCAGGCCTTTGCGATGTTTATCGTGGGGACTATTTGGTATGTAACACAAGGCCAAGACTTGCAGACGGCTGTGCAGAGTGTTGGTAATGGAAAAATGGCCTCCGATGGTCTGGCACTTGTGGTGTCGACTATCGTTTCCAGTTTGCTGACCATTGCACTCTTTGCGCTTTGCCGTTGGGCGCCAATGTCGCGCAGCTATCTTCGTTCCCACCCTTGGGTGGTTCTTGTGTGGGTGGTGTTGCTGGCTTGCGGTACTATCATACCCTCTGAATGGTTGCTCGAACAACTAAACATTCAGATGCCAGAGGGAACAGAGAAGATGTTTGAAGATATCATGGGCCGGCCTGAAGGCTACATCGTGATAGGCATTCTTGCTCCGATAGCCGAGGAAATGGTGTTTCGCGGTGCCATTCTTCGCTCGCTTCTGAAGGCGTTCAGTCCGCAGATGCATTGGTTAGCCATCATCCTGTCGGCATTGCTGTTTGGTGTGGTTCATGGAAATCTGCCACAAGGCTGCCACGCTTTTGCCATCGGCCTGTTGCTGGGTTGGCTTTATTATCGCACCGATTCCATCGTGCCAGGTGTGGTGTTCCATTGGGTGAACAATTCGGTTGCATATGTGATGTTCAACTTGCTGCCGCAGGTGGGCGATGGAAAACTCATCGATTTGTTCCACGGCAACCAACGCATGATGATGTATTCGCTTGGTTTCTCGCTCTGCATCATGCTTCCTTCGCTTTTCCAACTGGCGATGAGACTGACCCGTCCCAAGAAATAGGAGCAATAAAACATAGATTGTTATGATGAAAAAGATAATGATATTAGCTGTCCTCGCCCTTTTGGCGTTGGGTGGTCAAGCCAAAGTGAGGTTGCCCCACATTTTGTGCAACAACATGGTTTTACAACAAAACACTCAGGTGCGGTTATGGGGATGGGCCAAGGGTGGCAGCCAGATTAGTGTGACAACATCTTGGAACACCGCTAAGCTGACCACTAAGGCAGACCGAGACGGGCGTTGGATGCTGAAAGTGCAGACTCCTGAAGCCAGCTACACGCCGCAAACCATCAAGTTTGACGATGGAGACGGAGCGGTTGAACTCAGCAATGTGCTTATGGGCGAAGTGTGGGTATGCGCCGGTCAGTCGAATATGGAGATGCCCATGAAAGGTTTTGGCAATTGTCCTGTTGAAGGATACAACGAAGAGGTGATTGCTGCCCGGGATTATCGAGGCATACATTATGTCAAGATTCCCAGCGAAATGAGGGTGAACCCGCAAGATGATGCCCAATGCGAATGGAAGGAAATAGACGCTTCGACCATTGGCGAAGCTTCAGCAACGGGTTATTTCTTCGCTCAGACAGTGAATCGTGCGCTTGATGTGCCTGTGGGTCTCATTATGGCCAACAAGGGAGGAACGCGTGTGGAGAGCTGGCTGACAAAAGAAAATCTGGAGAAATACACCAACGAACCCACCGATTCGGCAGGCATTGTAAACTTCAAACCCGAGTGGGATTACCATCGTGCTTTGCTTTGGGGTAATGGAACATTCAATCCCATACTGAACTATACGGTGAAGGGAATTCTTTATTATCAGGGTTGTTCAAATGTCGGCGACCCTGGCAACCAATACTCGGAGCGTATGAAGATATTGGTCGACCAGTGGCGAAAGCAGTTTGCGTTGGGCGAGATACCCTTCTATTTCGTGGAGATAGCTCCCTATCATTATGATAATGTTGATGGCGACCAAGGTGCGCGATTGCGTGAACAACAGTATCGAGCCTCTACACTTATTCCTAATAGCGGGCTGGTGTGTACCAACGACTTGGTCTATCCATATGAGAAGACGCAGATACACCCAGCCCAGAAGCGGCAAGTAGGGCAACGGTTGGCCTATTTGGCTTTGAACAAGACATATGGAATGACGGCGGTGGGATGTCAGAGTCCGTCGTTCAAGGACATGAAAATAGTGGGTGATGTGGTGCATATCCACGTGAACAATGATTTGGGCGCCATCAATCGTTTTGAAGACATACAAGGATTTGAATTGGCGGGTGAGGACCGCGTGTTCCATCCTGCAAAGGCTGAACACTTTTGGCAGCCTGGTGGTGGATATTGGGACGATACCATTCGGCTCACTTCATCAGAAGTGAAGAATCCTGTGGCTGTGCGCTATTGTTTCAAGAACTTCCAAATTGGAAACTTGAAGAATGCAGCCGGTCTGCCATTGTTCCCATTCCGTACCGATGAATGGTAGAAACGAAGTAAACTAAAAAGAAACCATAAAACAAACAAAGATGAAAAAACTATTATTCCTTCTGGTTGTCGTGTTGATTGGCGTGATTGCCTTTAAGACACGCCCAGACAAGCAGGCCCACAAAGAGGCCATGATGAAGGCTGTGAAAGAGTATGTTGACGAAGAGGCCGCCAATAAGGGCTTGGGCGACAATGGACTGACACGCTTGGGAAAGAATATTGTGAACAAGGCTGTTGAGGCTGCCTTGAACAATAAATTGAAGTTGGACGACTATTATTTGTTCAATACCACACACGTGAAGATGGGCGACAAGCAGAAGACACTTTCGGTGGGGTTGTTCGGACAGGTCATCACGTTCGATAAGGACATGTTGCGTGAAGCGCTCAACGAATCGAGTGCCACCGACTTCAAAGATGAATTGAAGAGTACGTTGAAAGAGCAAAAACGTGAAGCCAAACGCTTGGAAAAAGAGCAACGCAAAGAACAAAAACGGTTGGAGAAGGAGCAGAAGCGTTTGGAGAAAGAGGCCAAGAAGGCTGAGAAAGAACGTCTGAAGAGAGAGAAGGAAAACCAAGAGTAGGATGGAGAACCCGAAGAATATGAAACATCCATTCGATAGTTTTTTGTTCTGTCCTGTGTGCGGCAGCCGTGAGTTTGCGGCCAACAGCCCCAAGAGTAAGCGTTGTGGTGCATGTGGGTTCGAACTCTTCATGAATGCCAGTGCCGCCAATGTGGCGTTGATTACAAACGAGCGTGGAGAATTGTTGGTCACACGCCGCAAGAAAGACCCTGCACGAGGTACACTCGACTTGCCCGGTGGATTTGCCGATCCTGACGAAACTGCCGAAGAGGGTGTGATGCGCGAGGTGATGGAAGAAACCGGAATGTCTGTCGTGCGCGTACAATATTTATTTAGTTTGCCCAACCGATATCTCTATAGCGGGCTGTCAATACCAACGCTCGACATGTTCTTCCGTTGCGAGGTGGCCGACACTTCGGACATCAAAGCAATGGACGATGTTGCCGAGTGCTTGTGGATGCCGCTTGAAGACATCAATCCTGCCGACTTCGGTTTGCGTTCAATTAGTGAAGGCGTGGCTCGTTTCATAGCAATGAAAGGGGAAAATACTTAAAAAAAGCAAAAAGTTACATATATAATAAGGTGTAAGCAAAAGTTTTCGTTACTTTTGCGCCCTAAAAACAATTGTAACGCAAAAATGACGGAACAGAAGACAACCGCCTCCAAGGGCGAGAAAAAGAATTTAGTGATTGTGGAGAGTCCGGCCAAGGCCAAGACTATAGAGCGTTTTTTGGGTAAGGACTACAAAGTGATGTCGAGCTATGGACACATTCGTGATCTGAAGAAAAAGGAGATTAGCATCGACATGGATACGCTGGAACCCGACTATGAGATTCCAGATGAAAAGAAAAAACTGGTTGCAGAACTGAAGTCGCAATCGAAAAAAGCCAAGAAAGTGTGGCTGGCTTCCGATGAAGACCGCGAAGGAGAAGCCATTTCTTGGCATTTGTGCGAAGTGCTCGGACTTGATGAAGAGAACACCAACCGCATTGTGTTCCACGAAATTACAAAGCCTGCCATTCTTGAAGCTATAGAACATCCGCGACATCTGGACATGAACTTGGTGAATGCCCAGCAAGCGCGTCGTGTGCTCGACCGCATTGTCGGCTTCAAGTTGTCTCCCGTGTTGTGGAGAAAGGTGAAACCCGCCCTTTCGGCAGGTCGTGTGCAAAGCGTGGCTGTGAGGTTGATTGTTGAGCGCGAACGCGAAATCCAAGAGTTTAATAGCGAACCTTATTTCCGTGTGAATGCCATCTTTGGCTTGCAGAATGCCGATGGATCTCAAAGCGAGGTGAAGGCCGAACTCGATACTCGTTTCAAGACCCACTATGAGGCTTTGGAGTTCCTCGAATTGTGCAAAGATGCAACGTTCACGGTGTCGGCTGTTCAGAAGAAACCTTTGAAGCGAGTTCCCGCACCACCGTTCACCACTTCAACTCTGCAACAAGAGGCTGCCCGCAAATTAGGATTCACCGTCAGCCAGACCATGATGGTTGCCCAGCATCTCTACGAGAGCGGTAAGATTACATACATGCGTACCGACTCGGTGAACTTGTCTGACCTTTGCGTAAACGCCAGCAAGGTTGAGATTGTGAAACTCTATGGCGAGCAATACAGCAAGAAGCGCCGTTATCACACCAACTCCAAAGGAGCGCAAGAGGCCCACGAAGCCATCCGCCCCACTTATATGGAACAGACCGAGATTGACGGAACTGCTCAGGAGCGCCGCCTTTATGACCTCATCTGGAAACGCACAGCCGCCTCGCAGATGGCAGATGCACAGATTGAAAAGACCACGGTGGACATCAAGATCGAAGGCGAGGCGATGAAAAATGCACCAGCTTTGTTCCGCAACTCTATATTTGTTGCCCAGGGTGAAGTGATAACGTTCGATGGTTTCCTGAAGGTTTATCGCGAGTCCATCGATGACGAAGACAACGGACAAGAGGAGATGACGCACACGCTTCCCCCGATGGCTCAAGGTAGCCCGCTGGAGCGCCGCGAGATAACGGCCACCGAGCGTTTCAGCCAAGGCCCCATCCGCTATACTGAAGCCAGCTTGGTGAAGAAACTCGAGGAGCTGGGCATCGGTCGTCCTTCAACCTATGCCCCCACCATTTCCACCATCCAACAGCGCGAGTATGTGCACAAAGGCGACAAGAAGGGCGAGGAGCGTGCGTTCACCATCGACACGCTGAAAGGAAACCGAGTGACAACACGAAATAAGAAGGAGCTGGCTGGCAGCGAGAAAGGAAAGTTGCTGCCCACCGATATTGGCATCGTGGTGAACGACTTCCTGATGGACAATTTCCCCGACATCATGGATTATAACTTCACGGCAAACGTGGAAGAAAAATTCGACCAGATTGCTGAAGGAAAGACAGAGTGGATCAAGATGCTCAAAAGCTTTGACAAGAAGTTCGAGCCTGTGGTGGAGAAAGTGCTCAATGCACGTTCAGAGCATAAGGCTGGTGAACGCGAACTTGGCATCGACCCCAAGACGGGCAAGCCTGTGTTTGTGAAGATTGGCCGATTCGGACCAGTGGTGCAGATTGGCTCAGCCGACGACAAAGACAAACCTCGTTTTGCCCAGTTGCCCTCAGAGCTGAGCATGGAGACTCTCACGCTTGAAAAAGCTCTTGAGCTCTTCAATCTTCCGCGTGTCGTTGGCCAATACGAGGGCGCGGACGTGATGATAGGTACAGGACGTTTCGGTCCTTACGTGATGCATCAGAAGAAATATGTGTCGTTGCCAAAGGATGAAGACCCTCTGGCAGTGACTTTGGAAACCGCCATCTCGCTCATCGAGGAGAAGCGTCAGCAAGAGCAAAAGCGCCACTTGAAGACTTTCGAGGAAGACCCGAAACTGGAAGTGCTCAACGGTCGCTACGGTCCTTACATCGTTTACGACGGCAAGAACTACCGTATGCCCAAAAACCTGCATGCAAAGGCAACAGAGTTAAGCTACGAGCAGTGTATGGAAATCGTGAAGAAATAAACAGAGAGACCGCTGCCGAGCCTCATGATAAGAATCATCATCATCGGATATATGGGTGCTGGAAAGACCACTGTCGGGAAGGCACTTGGCAAGGAACTTGGCGTTCCGTTCTACGATTTGGACTGGTATATCGAGAGCCGCATGCGTAAGTCGGTGAAGCAGATTTTCGATGAACGCGGCGAAGAAGGGTTCCGAAAAATAGAACACAACATGCTTCATGAGGTGGCCGAGTTCGAGAACATCATCATCAGCTGTGGTGGCGGCACTCCGTGTTTCTTCGACAACATGGATTACATGAACCAGCAAGGCGAGACCATCTATCTGAAAGCCACGCCCGAAGTGCTCTATGGGCATCTCCGCATGGGGAAGGGCGTGCGGCCGCTGCTGCTGAACAAGACACCTGAGGAGATGCAAGCCTTCATCCGCGAACAGTTGGCCTATCGCGAGCCGTTCTATGAGAAGGCCAAGCATGTGCTCGATGTGAATCTAATGGATGATTACAAGAAAATCAAGATTACAACAGAGAAAATTAAAGAACTATTAAATCTGTAAATTATGACTACAAGTATCCTCAGCTTTGCTATTGTCATTAACGAATTGATGGCTGCAAATGCAGGCTCTGTGATGAGTCCAGCCATTAATTTCGACAGTTGGATTGAGCTCTACAACCCCACAGAACAGATCATCGACCTCGGGGGTATGTACCTAAGTGACGACGCTGGCAACCTAATGCGTTGGCAGATGCCCTCCGACATTGGCACCATTCCTGCCAAAGGCTATAAAGTGATATGGCTCGGATCAAATGACATCAAACTCGGACAGAATTTAACTGATGTAGGAAAGTATCAGGCCCCCTTCAAACTTGACTGTGATGGTGGCAGTATATATCTGAGCGACCAGAGCGGGAATCTCATCACTAGTGAATACTACCCAGAAGCCATGAGCCGCACGTCTTGGGCTCGAAAGACCGACGGCGGTGACGAATGGGGCTGGACTGCTGATGCAACGCCTGGTGCGAGCAACGCTACAGCAACTTTTGCAGCGACACGATTAGCCGCACCCGCCGTCGACAAAGGTAGTCAACTTTTTCCTAGTTCCTTGAGCGTAAGTGTCGCCATTCCCGAAGGTGCTACTTTGCTGTACACGACAGATGGTAGCTTACCCAAGATTAATCAAGAATATGTAAACAACGGCAATTGTGAGGGCACAGATGCGACCTGCTTCGGCAGTAAAGATAGCAATAATAGCACTATTGGGTATACTATTACACCTGAAGTAGGTGTCGACAACTCACGTGGAATCAAGGTCTATGCTGCGAAAAGAACTTCCAGCGCCCAGTTTTTCGTCTATACCCCCAACCACACATGGCAATCTGGCGAGAAATACCGCTTTCGCATGAAAGTGCGCGCCGACAGAGAGGCATCCATCGCAGCCTATGCCTATAAGACTCCAGGCAACAAGATTTCCATTATGAGGGACTATACTATGCTGAAAGGTAGTAGTTACACTGTGAACACAGAGTGGACAGAAATCAGTTATGAAGGCACAGTCTCCTCAAGTCAGTCTGGCAGTTCTACGCTACAAACAATCGCTTTTAGCTTAAATAACACCAATCGCACTGATATTAACTTCTATTTCGATGATATTTCGTGGGAATCACTCTTAAGCTACGAGAGTGAGGACGGCCAATTCAATCTCACTGAAACCACCAACCTCACCTGCCGCCTTTTTCAGGATGGTTTCTTGCCTAGCGTACCTGTTACACGCAGTTATATTAAGACCAGCAACAACTATACACTACCTATCATCTCGATAGTCGGTGATACAAAGTACTTCACTGACTCAAAGATTGGTTTCGATTGTGATGGTGACGGCTCAAATGGTATAACTGGTAATGGTCAAAACTCACCCAAGAACTATAATCAAGACTGGGATCGTCCTGTAAACTTCAGTTATCTGAGTCCCGAGGGTGAGATGCTCTTTAACCAAGACGTCAACATCAAGTCATCAGGCGGTTATACACGTACACAATCATACCGCTCTTTCAAACTGAAAGCAAACAAAGTGTTCGACGGGCAGAACCGCTACGATTATTCGTTCTTCCCTCAGAAACCCTATATTCGCAGCAAAACACTACTTATCCGTAACGGTGGTAATGACATCTGGAGGCATAATGCACGCTTCATAGACCCTGCTTTGGAGACTATTATCCAGCGCTCTGGTATTGATGTCGATGTTCAATCCTACGTGCCCGTCATAGAATATGTGAATGGTCAACTGCGCGGTGTCTTCAACTTGCGTGAACCCAACAATGACGATTTTGCTTACGCTAACTGGGGGTATGATGACGAGGAACTCGATCATTTCGAAAACCTTGAGATGAAGAAAGGCGACAACGTTGCCATTAACCGTATCTTTGAACTGGCCAAAAACATTAATACCAATGGTGCTTACGACGAGCTGAAGACATTGCTCGATATCGACGAGTACACCAACTATATGGCCGCCACCCTTTTCCTCTACAACGATGACTGGCCCGACAACAACATCAAGGCATATCGTAGCCGTAACGATGGCCGTTATCGCTTCGTCAGCTACGACCTCGACTACGCTTTCAAAGGATGTTGGGCAACTGCGGCACAAAACCCGAGTTATGACAATCCCTTTACTAACTTCGAAAGATTCAAAGATGACAATGGTCCGAAGAGAAATAACCACCCTATAGTTTATAATAAAGAGTTCGTTAATCTGTTCCTCGACCTACTCAACCACGATGGTTATCGCCGTAAGTTTATCGACACTTTCTGTTTGATGGGCGGTAGTGTATTTGAACCTACACGTGCCAACGCCATTGTCGACGAATTGTTGGAAAAGGTAAAACCGATGTGCGATTTGATGAAGCAACAAAACATCAACTCTGGGCACAATCCAGAATCTTCCGCCAACACCATCAAGAACAATCTGGCAGGACGTTCGCAGTTAATGGCTGGTTACATGAAAGAATTCTCTTACCTGCAACTCAGTGACATCAATGCCCAGAATGTCACGCTGGATGCGGATACAGAGGGAGCTCGTCTGTTTATCAACGACATCAATGTACCTTATGCAGACTTCGACGGTCACCTTTTTGCCCCTGTTACGCTCCGTGCCGAGGCGCCTGCCGGCTATAGCTTTGCTGGTTGGAAACAGGGAGAAACCATTGTGAGCAACAATATCGAGATGAACCTACCAACTGATGAAACTGTCAGCCTTACTGCTACCTTCACCCGTCTCGAAGATAACAATCTGCCACCTGTCCGCATCAACGAAGTAAGTGCAGCCAATGGCATCTACGTCAACGAATACTTCAAGCGCAACGACTGGATTGAATTGTATAACACTACTTCAATTCCCATCGACGTTCAAGGAATGTATCTCTCTGACAATCCAGACAATCCACATAAATACCAAATCTCTGCAGCAACTAATGCCACACTGAGTACCATTATCCCAGCATATGGTTATCTTGTGGTCTGGTGTGACAAACTTAGTCCGCTGTCACAACTTCACTCTTCATTCAAACTGGCTGCTGAAGGCGGCGACGTGCTGCTCACTGCCAGTGACGACTCTTGGAGTGACCGTCTCATGTATGATGAACACAAGAGTGATGAGACCGTAGGACGCTATCCTGACGGTGGAGATCAGGTCTACATTATGAATATGCCTACCATTGGAAAGACCAACATGATAAGCAATTATGTCACCAACGTAGACCAAATCATACCTGGTGACGTCAACGGAGACGGCAATGTGGACATTATTGATGTAACTTGCATCACCAGCTACATTCTCGGAAATACGCCTAACCCGTTCTATGAGAAGGCGGCCGACTTGAACAACGACAATGAAATCAACATTATCGATGTGACAGCTGTAACTGCAATCATCTTATCCTCAAATTAAAGAATCTGCCCTTATGAAGAAATGGACCATTGAAGATTCGAAGGAGCTCTATAACATCAACGGATGGGGCACTTCCTATTTTGGCGTCAACCCCAAAGGCGACATCTATGTGACTCCTTGCAAGGACAACACGCAGATTGACCTCCGCGAAGTGATGGACGAACTGGCCTTGCGCGATGTGACTCCACCCGTGTTGCTTCGCTTTCCCGACATTCTTGACAACCGCATCGAGAAGACGTGGAGCTGCTTCAAGAAGGCGGCCGAGAATTACGACTACAAAGGTGAGAACTACGTGGTCTATCCCATTAAGGTGAACCAGATGCAGCCCGTCGTAGAGGAAATCATCTCCCACGGCCGCAAGTTCAACCTGGGGCTCGAGGCTGGTTCGAAGCCCGAACTGCATGCCGTGATTGCCGTGCAATGCCAAAGCGACTCCATCATCATCTGCAACGGTTACAAGGACGACAACTACATCGAGCTGGCTCTGCTAGCGCAGAAGATGGGCAAACGCATCTTCATTGTTGTGGAGAAACTCAACGAGCTCGACATCATTGCCCGAAAGGCGAAGAAACTGAACGTCAGGCCAAACATAGGCATCCGCATCAAGTTGGCCAGCAGCGGAAGCGGAAAGTGGGAAGAGAGCGGTGGCGATGCCTCTAAATTCGGACTCACCAGCGCTGAGCTGCTTGATGCCCTCGAGTTGCTCGACAAGAAGAACATGCGCGACTGCCTGCGTTTGATACATTTCCATATCGGTTCGCAAATCACCAAGATACGCCGCATACAGACCGCCCTTCGCGAGGCTTCGCAGTTCTATATCCAATTGCACAAGATGGGCTACAACGTTGACTTCGTGGATTGTGGTGGCGGACTGGGCGTTGACTACGACGGCACTCGTTCACCCACAAGCGAAAGCTCGGTGAACTACTCCATCCAGGAGTACGTCAACGACTGTCTCTACGCTTTCATCGATGCCGCCAACAAGAACAACCTGCCCCATCCCAACATCATTACCGAGAGTGGACGCTCGCTCGCTGCCCACCATTCGGTGCTAGTCATCGACGTGCTCGAAACAGCATCCTTGCCCGAGATGCCCGAAGAGTTTGAGCCCGACGAGAGCAGCCATCAGCTGGTGCGCGACCTCTACGACATCTGGGACAACCTCTCGCCGCGCAACGTGCTCGAAGACTGGCACGATGCCGAGCAGATTCGCGAAGAGGTGCTCAACCTCTTTGCCTTGGGAATGGTCGACCTGAAGACCCGTGCCGAAATCGAGGCCATGTATTGGAGCGTGTGCCACGAAATCAATGCGCTGGCCAAGAACCTGAAGCACATTCCCGAGGAGCTGATGAACATCGACAAACTGTTGGCCGACAAGTATTTCTGCAACTTCTCGCTCTTCCAGAGCCTGCCCGACCTGTGGGCCATTGACCAGATGTTCCCCATCGTGCCCCTCCAGCGTCTTGACGAGCGCCCCACACGCAATGCCACCCTGCAAGACATCACTTGCGACTCTGACGGCAAAATCGTCAATTTTGTCACCAACCGCCACAACTCCCACTCGCTGCCCGTCCACGCCTTGCGCTCGGGCGAACGCTATTATCTGGGCGTCTTCCTCGTGGGAGCCTATCAGGAGATTCTCGGCGACCTCCACAATCTCTTTGGCGACACCAATGCCGTGCACGTCTCGGTGAAAGACGACTCCTATCACATCGACCAAATCATCGATGGCGAGACCGTTGCCGAAGTGCTCGACTACGTGCAATACCAGCCCAAGAAATTGGTGCGCCAGCTGGAAGTGTGGGTGTCCAAGAGCGTCAAGCAAGGCAAAATCTCGCTCGAAGAGGGCAAGGAGTTCCTCAGCAACTATCGCTCCGGACTCTACGGATACACCTATTTGGAGTAAAACAGACCCTCTGATATCCATACCCCATCCATCAGAAAACCATCAACCCGCACATCAAAATGAAGAAAGAGTCATTGACCATCGTGAAAGTCGGCGGCGCCGTTGTTGAAGACGAGGCGCAGCTTGCCCAGTTGCTGAAAGATTTTTCCGCCATCCCAGGCCGCAAGGTGCTGGTACATGGAGGCGGGCGCAGGGCTACGCGAGTGGCTGAGAAACTGGGCATTGAGACGCAGATGGTGAACGGGCGCCGCATCACCGATGCCTCCATGCTCGAAGTGGTCACAATGGTCTATGGTGGATTGGTGAACAAAAACCTCGTGGCGCGGCTGCAAGCATGCGGTGTGAATGCCTTGGGCCTGACAGGAGCCGACATCGACGTCATCCGCTCCCACAAGCGTCCGCCCGTCACACTCCCATCCATTCAAGGTTCCCTCCCTACGGGGGAGGGCGGGGGGAGAGGCCTCGTTGACTACGGTTTCGTAGGAGATGTAGACCGTGCTGACGGCCAGATGCTTCAAACGCTTATCGATGCAGGCATCACGCCCGTTATGGCGCCGCTCACGCACGATGGCGAGGGGCACATCCTCAACACCAATGCCGACACCATAGCCTCGGAAACGGCCAAGGCTCTGGCTCCTTTCTACGATGTCACACTTATCTTCTCGTTCGAGAAGCGTGGCGTGCTTGCCTGTCCCGACGACGACGATAGCGTTATTCCCGTCATCACGCGCCCGCTCTTCCAGCAGTATGTTGCCGATGGCACCATCTCGGGAGGCATGATTCCCAAAATCGAGAATGCCCTGGCAGCCGTTGATGCCGGCGTTGCCCGCGTAGTCATCACCCTCGCCACTGCCATCGATGGCAACAGCGGAACCGTCATCCGCCTAAGTTAGGAAATGGGGGCTGAATGCTTCACAGGTTGAACCGATATCCCACGGTGATGCTGAAGCATCGGTTGTCCATCAAGTTGTCAGGTTGCGCACGCACAATCTTCACAAGATTGAAATGAAAACGTGCGTCCACCATGAAATGCCTGTATTCATAGGAAAGACCTATCGGAATGGCGCAATAAAAGCGGTGATACGCATCAATCATGTCCTTGCTCCCCTTCTCGTTGAATTCCTGAACGTCACCATACAATCCGTTGGGCGATGGTTCGGGAGCCTTGCTGCCATCAGGGTAATACATCGTACCATAATCACCTGGGGGCACAGTCGTCACTCCGCGCCATATTCCCCAATAGCCATACTCAGGTCCTTTATCCCGAGCCGCCAACAAATAGCCCACCTCGGCGCCAGTCTTCAGCGTAAACCCTTTGCCTACATGGAAGTTCAACATCAAGGGAACTTTCAGGTAGTGCAGTTGGTGGCTTTTAATACGCCAACTGATGTCTTTGTCAAAGTCCTTATAGTTCCACACCTCATTAGTGTTGCAGCCTTGCTGGGAATAAGCCACACCCAGCGATACGCCCAGCTGCGGGATAAAACGATACTCGGCATCCACGCCGCCTGTAAATCCCAACCGCGTGGAATAGGCATCGAGACTACCCTCGCCGCCAATGCTCGACAGATTGAATCCCACACGTGGCGTGATTGACAAACGCTCTTGCGCATTGATAATGACGGGCGACAGGAATGTCCCTGCCAATGCCATGATAAAGAGTAATGTCTTCTTCATGTTGATATCTCTAGTTACTTAATGATTCTATATCCGATTTCCTCTACTTCACCACAAACTTGTCTATGTCTGTTTTTGGCTGCAAAGATATAAAAATAATAGGAATCCGTATTCATCTGTCCATAAAAAAGGTGTGGCGTACGGGGCTTGCATCGTTAAGAGATGGCATGTGGTGTTGCCACTTGTGGCATCTGGTGCGGTCATTTGCGGCATGTAGTGTCTTCATTTGTGGCTTATGGTCAAGTAAAATAATTTATTTTACTCGATAAAATAATTTATTTTACACGGCAAAATAATTTATTTTACTTTGCAAAATAATTTATTTTACAAGACGAGAAGCCGCTTCTTGCAACACCAAGTCAATGCTTTGAATAGATCAAAGGCCACAACAAAGGATTGTGAAATGTTAATGGGGGTTAAAAGCTTCGCAAAATTCTGCATGTTGTTGTAACTTTGTGGCACACTAATCGTCATTCAAACAGAGAGAAGATGAAAAAGATCAGTTTCCGCAATGATGTGCTGCCGCTGAAGAACATGCTTTATCGGCTTGCTTTGCGTATCACTCTCAACAACGCAGAGGCGGAAGACATCGTGCAGGACACGCTGATCAAGGTCTGGAACAGGCGCGAGCAGTGGGACTCGATAGAGTCGATTGAGGCTTACAGCCTTACCGTCTGCCGCAATCTCTCGCTCGACCGCAACCGCAAGATGGCCAACTTGAGCCAATCGTTAGAAGATGTGGGAACGGATCAACCAGACGGAGCGCAAAACCCCTACGAGCAAGCCGTGCAAGGCGACAGAGTGAGACTTGTGAGGCAAATCGTGGACTCTCTGCCCGAGAAACAGCGCAGTTGCGTGCAGCTTCGCGACTTTGAGGGTAAGCCCTACAAGGAGATTGCCACCATTCTGGGCATCACGGAGGAACAGGTGAAAGTGAATATCTTCCGCGCCCGACAGACCATTAAAACCCGATTTCAAGAACTTGAAGAATATGGACTATAAGTACATCAACCAATTGCTGGAGCGATATTGGAACGCTGAGACAACGCTGGAGGAGGAAGAAATCCTGCGGGCGTTCTTCAGCCAGGTCGACATCCCTGCCGAGCTGGAGCACTATCGCCCTTTGTTCGTCTATGAGCAGACGCAGCTCAAGACCGATGTACTGGACGAAGACTTCGACGAGCGCATGCTTGCCATGATTGAGGAGCCCACCACGAAGGTGAAGGCGCGCACCATCACGATGAAGCAACGCCTGATGCCTCTTTTCAAGGCTGCCGCCATTGTGGCCATCATCCTCACCTTGGGAAATGCTATGCAGGTGCCGTTCAGCCAGCAGAATGGCTATGAGGGCACGATGGCTGCCACACAGACGGGCGAGCAGGGCGTTTCGGTGGCTATAGGAGGCGACTCGCTGACGGTGGACTCCATGCAACAGAGTGTGTTGCAGGCTCCCGCCGTGTTGCAGGAACCGCTCCCGCCCACCACATCAGATTGATAATTTCTATGCTTTCTCTATAAAAAAATCATGTTTAGTAAAACAATTATGAAACTGTGAAGTTTCAATTCTCTCAAATTTTTCATAACATACTAACGTAGAAGAAGGACCACCTAGCACGGTAGTGTAAGTGGTCCTTCGCTTTTTTATGGCTCATCGATGATGGGGGCGCATCGTTCAATCCTAATAGGGATGGTCTCGGTGGCGATGGAATCGGTACTTATGGTCAGCCTCACCATGCAGGCGCGGGTGTTGATGGGACGGTGGAGGTCGAAGATGAAGTTGCCGATGCTGTAGTAGATGGTGCCTCCGCGATAGTGTTCAACGGTCTGCATCGTGTGCGGATGGTGGCAAATCAGCGTGTTGGCGCCAGCGTTGATTAGTCGGTGGGCGTCTCTTGTCTGATTGGGCGATGGTTTCAGAACATGCTCTTGCCCCCAATGCAGACTCACGATGATGCATGCAAGCGGGTCGGAGTGTCGCAAGCGGCTGATGCGGGCGACGAGCGAGTCCATCGGTTCTTGGCTGACGCAAGGTTTTTCTGGTAGGTAGGCAAAGTTCTCGAGGGGAAGCCGTTGCGAAGCCAACAGCCATACGTTTCTTGGCGAGGTGGCCAGCAATACAGGTTGTGCGGCCTCCTCTTGGTTCATTCCCGCCCCGATGGCAGTCATCCCCGCGCGTTCCACATTGTTTTTCGTGTCGATGAGTGCTTCGCGCCCTTGGTCGATAGAGTGATTGTTGGCTAGGTTCAAGTGGGTGAATCCATAGCTATGTAGCGAGTCGAGCCATTCGGGTTCGGCTCTGAAGATGAACCTTTTGAACACGGGCGACTTGATTTTCGTGGCGGGACATTCCAGATTGCCCACGATGAAATCGGCGTTTTTTAGCGCTTCCTTTAGTTTTTCATCGTTAAAAAGAACGTGGAACCCACCATGCACTATGCGCTGGCGGACTCCACGATCCAATAATATGTCACCCGTGAAGAGGAGGGTGGTGGTGGGGTGTTGTGCTTTTAGTGGTGAATTGGTTGTTGAGTGTTGTGCATTGACTGTTCCAACTATTAGCCAACACCCAACACCCAACATCCACCATCTGACGTTGTTAGCAACCTGAGCTATAGAAAACTTCCTCATTGTCTTCGAGTTCGTCTTCCAGCGGTACGGTGATTTCGTTCATCCAATCGGGGCAGCCCAGGCGTGGAGTAGTCTTCAGCTTCTCCTGCCATTCCTCATCGGTCAGCCGCTGTTCATCGATGGACTGGTCGAATTCACGATACGAGAATACAGCTCCTCGTGTCAGCCACAAATCGCCGCCAATCTCCACCACGACATAAATCTCGTAAGCGGGGCCTACACCTTCGTAAAGAATCGACTTCTTGGGATTGTTGACGGCGTTGGCGGTGTAGACGTCGGCCACCACAGCAATCGACTTGTCGGGTCCTTGCACGTTGTCCCAGCCTTCGAGCCATTGGTCTTCCTCGCGTACAAGGTCGAGCGAGATGTTTTCGAAAGTTGCGCCAATGATTTCAATCTGGTCGTACTCTTCCTTCGTAAGAGGTCTTCCGGCAAGTTCTTTCTTGCTCACATTCAGGAAGAATTCGGCCTGATCGCGCAGCCTTTCGGTGGTAGAAGAAGCTTTCTCTGTCACCAAATCGAATTTCTTCAGCACTTCGTTTGTGGCATCGAGCAGAGTTATAGCTTTCTCCCAGAACCTCACGTTGGGTTCCACGTAGCCTTTTACTATAGGCTCGGGAGGACCATAGTCGCCACATTCGGCCCCAGCGGGCTGCTTGGCGTACAGGATGGCGTCGTGTTTCAACTCTGCCCATGAAGCCAAAGCGGTGTTCAGGTTTTTCTTTTCCCATTGCTCGGTCTTCATGAAGTAGGGATAGTTGGCGTTGGTGTTGTTCATGTCAGCCAATGCGCTGATCCATTGTTTGGCAACTGTCTGGTCCCAACCGATTTCCTTCATGCGGGTCTTCATCTTCTCGAGCGTAGGCTTGAACTTCTCCCAACGGGTGTCCAAGTGTTGTTCGTTGATGAGAATGCGTTCGGCAGCGGTACATCCGAGCGAAGCAAAGATGTCTAGTCCGCTGGGCAAGCCGCGCTTGGTGGGGGCGTTTTCAGCATCAATCATCTCGTTCAACACCTCGGCATCGGGCTGATAGCGTTGCGGCATCAAGTTGATTTTGTAGGGACTTGTGCGCTCAAACTTGGGACGTATGCGAGTTTGCTTCTTGGCAATCTCCTCAACAGCTTGCCGCACTTGGTTGTAGTCTTTCTTGCTTCCGATGATGGCTTCTGCGTTTTTCCCTGTTTTCTTCATCTCGTCGTAGACTTGCAAGATGGTGACATTGTCGGGCTCGCCCATGAGGAAAGTGATGGGCTCGAAGAGTGTGTTATACAGTTTCTTGATACGCGGGTTAGTGCCCACAACTTCCGCCATCAGCAATGCCGACTGGAATTGCGACTCGATATCTGTACCGAAGTTCACATTCTGCAGCCACATCATAGCGCGGAAGTAGCGTTGGATTTTTTCGGAGCGAGTGTAATGTCCGCGTGGGCGGAACAGCGAATAGCCATAAGTCACATTCTTATAGTTCAGGAAGTCCGAATAGCGGTCTACGGAATCCATAATCTTGTCGATTTCTTCTTTTACCATAGCCTTGTACTCATCGCTCACGGCAGGTGCGCTTTTCCCTGTGATAAGCGCCTGAGCAATGGCGAAATAGGCTTGGTTGAAACGACGTGCAGGCTCCATCTGCTTGCTCATGGGCGTGGAGAAGTGCTTGTAGAGCTCGGCAGAGAGCAGGTTGACAATGGAGTCGAACTTCTCTTCTTCGATGCTACGCAATACGTTGTCGAAGTAGAAGTGATAGAGTTGCAGATAGAGGTCGGTTGTGACAAACGAGGGGAAGTCGCTGTAATCGTTCTTCTCGTAGACATGGAAGAGTTGAATCTTCTTTCCCGGCACGATGGCGAATCCATTCTTGCCCAACGCGCTTTTCAGTCGTGGGTCGAATGTGGTGAGTTGGTAGGGGTTCAGAACGTTGTCAACATTCACTCTTTGTCCGCCTTTCGTGCTGAAGTTCAGTTTGCTCAGTTCCTTCTCACGGGCTTTGATTTTAGCCATGAAGGCTTGTTCGGCGGCTGTATATTTCAAAGGCATCTGCTTGTAGGAGCCATCTTCTTGATAGCCGTATTCCTTTTTTTGGTCTTCTTCTTCAAAATGTTTCCACATCAAGTCGTAGTACCATGATGTTTGGCTGAAGATGCTCCGAAGGTCAGCACTATCGAAGATATAGCCTTTCCGGGCAGCAAAAGCGTTTCTCAGAACGCGCAACTCGCTGAGCGACAGTTGCGAAATGTCCATATTGGTGTTGATGGAGCGGTTGAACTGTTCCACGTCCAATCGTCCTTTTCCTGGCAGGATGACCTTTTTCGGCTTATCCTGAGCCTGTGCCGAGAGTGTCAACAACAGGGCCATGAAGAGAATGAGTCGTTTTTTCATATGTTTGTATTATTTGGTTAATGTTATTTTTAATGGTCAGAGTAGAATGCCTTCAAAGCTTCTTCGCGCCCAACAGCTTTCACAAGGAATCTTTCGAATCCCATCCCGAAGCCTTGCCAGCGATAGTCGGCCACCACATATAGTCCGCTGGTGGTGGTCTGCAGACTGCGGATGAGCCCCATCTGTCCGTTGTCGCCGCCTTTCTGGTCGATGAAGCGGAAGTCTTGCAAGATGCCTCCCAAATGTGACCCCATCCACATGGGGCGCACTTTGTTGTGGAAGTTCTTGTAGATGAACAGCCGTCGGGCTGGTTCGGGGTAGAAGCGGGTGGATTTCACTACACCCACGATAGCGTCTTCGATGCCGTTTCCATCAATGTCGCCCGTCTGGAACTGGTAAACAGGGTAGGGCAGACGCCAGCGGTCTTCAGTAGAGTCGGTGGTCAGCACAAGCCAGCTGAGGCTGTCGTTGACGGTCTGCAAAGTGAACTTCTGGCCCTTGGCGGGTGCGAAGTGCAAGCAGAGCAGAATGATGGAGACCACACATCTCATAGCTCTCAGAGCAACGACCTTATTTCGGCTTCCAGGTCTTTGATTTGTGCATCGCGCTTGTGCAAAGCGTTGTTGCGGTTGACGAGGAAGAATGTGGGCAGAGCCTGCACGTTGTAGCTGGTCAGGTAGGGGCTGTCAAGTCCGCGCTCATCGCGTACGCAAATCCACGGAAGTGCGGAGGTGCTGGTCTTCCAGAAGTGCTCATCGGGGTCGAGGCTCACTTGGAAAATCTCAAACCCTTGAGCATGATATTTGTTGTAGAGGTCGCGCAGTTGCATGATGCGTGCGGTGCTCTCGCTAGTGGCGAATACGTGGAAGTCGAGCAGCACCACTTTGCCCCCCATCTTGTTGAGATGCTGCACGATGCCCTTGTTATCGGGCAGAGCGATGTCAATGACATCCGAGACGGTAATCTTGCTCAAGTCGATGGATTGCTCTCGTGCTTTCAGGATGCGCACGTTCTTCATTCCCTCGATGGCAATGTTGTGCAGATTCTCCACGCGCTCGGTGCCGGGATAATAGGTGTCCCACGATGTGGCAACGGCGGCAAACACTTTCACATCTTGTTCCGTGTTGCGAGGATTGAACACCAAAGCGTTGGAATAACCCAAGCGAACGGTTTGGAACAAAGCGAAGTAGGCAGAAGCCTTCATGGGTTCGGGATAGATGTATTTCTCTTTGATATGCTCTTTGTAGGCGTCCACTATGTGGTTCACGCTGTCTTCAACGGCCTCCACACCCAAGTCGGGCGCCTGAGCAATAGCGTTGATTTGTGCTTGAAGTTGCATCTGCAACAGAGCCAACTCCTTGATTTTGGCGCATTCGTCGCTTCCGCTGACCTCATATCCTGCCGACATGCTGGGATAGCTAGCTTTCACGCTGACTTGCTCGGTGCTGTCGATGGCGATATTCACAATCTGCCGGCCAATGCGAAGGCGGTAGAACTCGGGAGCCTCGGGTGCTTTCCCGTTAAATGCGAAGGCTCCATCTTCGCCTAAACGCGTAGAATCGATAGCTACAGGACCGTTCAGGCTCATGTGGTCGAGGTAGAGCATGGAGTCTTTGGCCTCGCTGATGTTTCCGCTGATGCGGAACTGCTGGCTCGTGCAAGCCCCCAGACTTAAGGCTACGCAAGCCGCGAATGCTGTTTTGAGGATATGATTGCTAATTTTATTCATTTCTCTTGTCAATGTCTTTTTGTTAGTAAATGTAATACTGATTTCACGTGCAAAGATAGCGCAAAAAAAACGATTCGGCAAATTTTTGTCGCTTTTATGTCGCGAAATATGTAAAAGAAATGAGGTTTTCCCCTTTCTTTTTCACGTCTATCATGAAGTTGAGTTACTTTGGTGGTTAAAGACTCTCATGTTATGGTTTTGTCATTTGTGGCCTTTGAGCGTCTCATTTGTGGCTTTTGATGGCGTCATTTGTGGTCTTTGAGCGTCTCATTTGTGGTCTTTGACAAAACGAAAGTGGGCTTTGCTTTTGTTGTATAATTTCGATGGAAAGTTTGCTGATGTGGATGTTTTTTTATACCTTTGCACGTTTTTTGGATAAAATCAATACAGGCATATGAGAAAAATGACAATTGCTGTCATATTGATGGCAGTTTCGCTCGTGCAGCAGGCATGGGCGCAAGAGTCTGAGCCACAAGACTCTACGGTGGAAGTGATAGGATGGTTTTGCACCAGTGATACATTGGAATATAGTTTCTCCACCGTGTCGGCTGAAGTGGTTGCTGGTGATACTACGGTGACCGAATTTGCAGACAACGAAATCCGCATTTGTGTGGTAGATTCCACGAAGCATGGATACACGATGGAGTCGGTGCTCAAGTCTGTTGAAATCAGCGACTCTGCTTCAGCACTTGGTCGTTTGAGATTGCAAGCCGCCCGCATGGGATTGGGAAGTAAAGTGATGTTTACCACCGATGAATACGGTGTTTTCAAGGAAATTACTAATGTCAAGGCGTTGTATCAACAATCTCTGGAATCGCAGCAGAAGCTTGTAGACCAACTCTATGATGAATACCCTGCGCTGTATGCAAAAATGGGTAAGCCCGAGATGCTGAAACGGATGAAAGAGCAGTTGCGCAAGGAACTGGGTTCGAAGGAAGCCGTTTCCGATCATTTTATCCAGTTCAAGGTGTTGCTCCTCAATCACGGCAAAGTGTTCCGATTGGGTGAATATGAAGAGAAAAGCGAGGAGGGAAACGTTTCATTCATCGTCACAAAGGGGGCGCTGGAAGATGATGAAGACAGCACCGACGGCGAGTATCAAATCTTTTATAAAGTGGAGCTGCCTGAGGAAGACGGTGTAAAGGCCACCAACTATTACGAATACACGTATTTCGATGACGGCTGGCCACGAAGTGCACAGATGACCATTGTTGAAGAGAGTGGCGACAAGTCTACACTCACGCAATTTAGAATGGTGTGGCTGAGTAAGGTGTGGTAAACACCCTTGAAAGAGGGAAAGTTACAAAAAAGACGGCTAAATGCCCAAAAAACGTTAAAGAAACTCACATCAGATGGAAATTCTTCACGGTTCGTTCTTCTTTCTACATTTTAATAGGTATCTTTGCGCTGGTTTTCAAAATCGAAGAAGATTTTATATATTTTTTAGATGTTATAAAGACAAAAAAGTAAGTATTAATTTCAGATGAACGTAATTACAAAAAGTGTTCAATTGCCTGATGGAAGAACCATCACAATTGAGACCGGGAAAGTGGCAAAGCAGACCGACGGAAGCGTTGTGCTGCGTATGGGCAACACCGTGCTTCTGGCCACTGTTTGTGCCGCAAAGGATGCAGTTCCCGGTACGGATTTCATGCCTTTGCAGGTTGATTATCGTGAGCAGTATGCCGCTGCCGGACGTTTCCCGGGCGGATTCACCAAGCGCGAGGGCAAGGCCAGTGACAATGAGATTTTGACCAGCCGTTTGGTCGACCGTGTGCTGCGCCCCCTGTTCCCCAGCAACTATCACGCTGAGGTGTATGTGAACGTGATGCTGTTCTCAGCCGATGGAATCGATCAGCCTGATGCATTGGCTGGCTTTGCTGCTTCAGCCGCTTTGGCTTGTTCAGATATCCCCTTCGAGTGCCCCATCAGTGAAGTTCGCGTGGCTCGCGTGGATGGCGAGTATGTCATCAACCCCACGTTCGAGCAGATGAAACAAGCCGACATGGACATCATGGTGGGCGCCAGCGCCGAGAATATCATGATGGTGGAAGGCGAGATGAAGGAAGTCAGCGAACAAGACTTGCTGGGTGCCCTGAAGGCTGCTATGGCAGCTATCAAACCCATGTGCGAACTGCAGGTGGAGTTGAGCAAGGAACTGGGTAAGGACGTGAAGCGCGAATACGACCACGAGGTAAACGACGAGGCTCTGCGCGAGCAGATGCAGAAGGAATGCTATCAGGCCGCATACGACGTGACGAAGCAGGCTTTGGAAAAACAAGCACGTGCTGAGGCTTTCGAAAAGATTCTTGAAGACTTCAAAGAGAAATATATGGCAGAACATACCGACATCGCAGAAGATGCCGAGCAAGCTGAGCAGTATGCTGCCATGATGGACCGCTACTATCACGATGTGGAGCGCGACGCTATGCGCCGTTGCATCCTCGATGAGGGTATCCGTCTCGATGGCCGCAAGACCGATGAGATTCGCCCTATCTGGTGCGAGGTTTCACCTCTGCCTATGCCTCACGGAAGCAGCATCTTCACACGAGGCGAGACACAGAGCCTGACCACCTGTACATTGGGAACAAAGCTCGATGAGAAACTGGTGGACGATGTACTGGAGCGCGGCTACATGCGTTTCTTGCTTCACTATAACTTCCCGCCGTTCTGCACAGGTGAAGCTAAGGCTTCGCGTGGTGTCGGACGTCGTGAGATTGGTCACGGCCACTTGGCTTGGCGTGCTTTGAAGGATCAAATTCCCGAGGAGTTCCCTTACACCGTGCGTCTGGTCAGCCAGATTCTGGAGTCGAACGGCTCGAGTTCAATGGCCACAGTATGCGCAGGAACACTCGCTCTGATGGATGCTGGTGTTCCCATGAAGAAGCCTGTGAGCGGTATTGCAATGGGATTGATTAAAAATCCCGGTGAGGAGAAATACGCAGTGCTCTCTGACATCCTTGGCGACGAGGACCACTTGGGCGATATGGACTTCAAGACCACAGGTACCAAAGACGGTCTGACCGCTACTCAGATGGATATCAAGTGCGATGGTTTGTCGTTCGAGATTCTTGAGAAGGCTTTGATGCAAGCTAAGGCTGGTCGTGAGCACATCCTCAACTGCCTGACCGACACTATCGCCGAACCTCGTGCCGAATTGAAACCTCAAGTGCCGCGCATCGAGGCCTTCGATATTCCGAAGGAGTTCATCGGTGCAGTTATTGGCCCGGGCGGAAAAATCATTCAGCAGATGCAGGAAGACACAGGTGCCACCATTACCATCGACGAAGTCGACGGTGTGGGCAAGGTGCAGGTCAGCGCTCCCAACAAGGAGTCGATTGAGGCTGCCGTCCGCAAGATTAAGGCCATCGTGGCTGTGCCTGAGGTGGGCGAGGTCTACGAGGGTACCGTTCGTTCGATAATGCCTTATGGATGCTTTGTCGAAATCATGCCTGGCAAGGATGGATTGCTTCACATTTCGGAAATCGACTGGAAGCGTTTGGATACCGTTGAAGAGGCTGGCCTCAAAGAGGGTGATAAGATCAATGTGAAACTGCTCGAAATTGATCCCAAGACAGGTAAGTACAAACTCTCGCACCGTGTGCTCATCCCGAAACCAGAGGGATATGTGGAGCGTGAGCGTCGTCCGCGTCCTGAGCGTGGTGAGCGCCGCAACAACAATGAGCGTCGCAATGGCAACAACGATCGTCGTAACAATAATGGCGATCGTCCACAGCGCGAGAACCGTCGTTTTGAGAACCGCGAACAGCGTTTCAGCGAAGACTATCACGACCCGATGGCACAACATGAGCCTCGTGACTTCAATGACTCGCTCGATCACGGAACCGACATCGACTAAGAATGTCGCTTGCAAGTTGATATAACTTGACAAGATACAATAATTCCCGATTTCATCGATACTCCACACAAGAGTAAAGCCGATGGAATCGGGATTTTTATTGGATTATTTTGTTAATCCGTTTTATTTCGTTACCTTTGTGTCGACAAACCGACCTACAACATGAAAAATCAACAAAAAGCCACGTGGACAGGATTCGTGATGATAGGAGTTGCCGTTCCCATTGCCGCTCAAGGAAATGGAGATGATGGCACCCCCAAACGGATGAACATTGTTTACATCATGAGTGATGACCATTCCTATCAAACCATCAGCGCATACGACCGTCGGTTTATCGAAACACCCAACATTGATTGGATAGCCAATCATGGCGCACGTTTCACCAATTCGTTTGTTGCCAATTCGCTTAGTGGACCTTCAAGAGCATGTCTGCTAACAGGGAAACATAGTCACGCCAATGGATTCACCGACAACACCCGCACCTTCGATGGTAGTCAGCAGACTTTCCCTAAACTGTTGCAGAAAGCGGGCTATGAGACGGCTATGATAGGGAAGTGGCATCTTACTAGCGCCCCAACGGGATTCGACTATTGGGACATCCTCATCGGACAAGGCGAATACTACCAACCACAATTCAATCGCAATGGAGAACGGCTGCAACGCGAAGGCTATGTGACCAACATCATCACCGACGTGGCACTCGATTGGCTCGAGAACAAGCGCGACAAACAAAAACCTTTCTGTCTGTTGCTTCATCACAAGGCTCCACATCGTGTGTGGAACCCTGACACTTGCGACTTGCAACTCTATGCCGACCGCGTCTACCCTATACCCGAGACTTTTTATGATGACTATGAAGGTAGGTTGGCTGCTCAAAAGCAGGAGATGAGCATCGCAAAGGATATGGATATTGTCTACGACTTGAAAATGGCCGACCATGAGAATGAGATTCACACGGGTTCGGTGCTCGAGAAATGGGGGCGCGCCAACTATGAGCGCATGAACAAAGAACAACGCGCTGTTTGGGATAAATATTATGATCCTATCATCCAGAAGTTCAAAGATGAAGAACTGACAGGACATGCTCTGGCAGAATGGAAATACCAGCGGTATATGCACGATTATCTGCGTGTGATTCATTCTGTTGACCGTAATGTAGGACGTGTTATTAACTATTTGCGCGATCATGGAATGCTCGATAATACGATGATAGTATATACCAGCGACCAAGGGTTCTATATGGGCGAGCATGGGTGGTTTGACAAACGGTTCATGTATGAAGAATCGTTTCGCACTCCATTGGTGATCTATTTTCCAGGTGGTAAGCAGGGAGACATCAAGCAGATGGTGCAGAATATCGACTATGCGCCAACAATTCTCGAAGCAGCGGGGGTAGATATCCCTAATGACATTCAAGGCAAATCGATGCTTCCTCTGTTGAAAGGTGAGAAACCGCGGGATTGGCGGAAGTCGCTTTATTACCATTATTACGAATATCCAGCTGAGCACTCCGTTTGCAAACATTATGGCGTGCGCACCAAGCGCTATTCTCTTATCCATTTCTACGATGACATCGACTCGTGGGAACTCTATGACCTCAAGCGTGACCCACAGCAAATGCACAATATATATGGAATGCCAGGAACAGAGCGTATCACACGCAAATTGAAAGAGGAAATGCTCCGCTTGCAGACGCAATATAACGATAGTGTGCGTTTTTTTCATTTAAATCTTTTGGCGGATAATTGATTTTTTTGTATTTTTGCGCTGAATAATAAAAAAAGTATAATTATCACTAACTAAAAAAACATATTTATGGCTTATACCGAAACAACAACTAACAGTTATGGCAGTCGCTTAGGCAAAAGCTTTGGCGGTATCGGAACAGGTTTCTTGATGTTCCTTGCCGGAACAGCACTCCTTTGGTGGAACGAAGGGCGCGCAGTGAAAACAGACAAAATGCTGAACGAGGCACAGGGTGTCACTGTTGAGATGGAAGACATCAACAGGATTGACCAGGAACTCGAAGGCAAACTCATTCACGCTACAGGTTTGGCAACCACAACAGACTCAATCGTTGACCCCAACTTCAACGTTGGAGCTGTCGCCATCAACCTGGGACACACCGTGGAGTATTATCAGTGGCGTGAGACTGCTCATCAGCAGAAGAAAGACAAACTTGGTGGTGGTGAGGAAGTGACAACAACCTACACTTATAGCCAAGGTTGGACAAATGCTCCTGTCAATTCAAGTGCTTTTAAAGATCCCGCATATCAAGGTAAGAACTTCACGCTTTTCAATGCCGAGGACGCTCGTGTATATGCTGAGAATGTTACCTTCGGCGCCTATAAACTGACTTCTGGCCAAATACAGTCTATCGGTGGAAAATCTTCTTTCGACGTTACTTTCCCCGATGAGCAGATGCGCACTTGGAACGGTGAAGCCCAGCGTGTGGCTGCTCAGCGCTCTGGCACTAACGTAGGTGTAGGAAATGCCGTTGAGAACTCAATGCGTGCTTCAGCCAACAGCACCAGCACTGATGCTAATGCCACAAACGTGGTTGACTATCCCTATGTTCATGCTTCTGGCAGTACACTTTATTTCGGCGCATCCCCCAATAGTCCTCAGGTGGGTGACGTCCGCATCACGTTCTTCAAGACCGATCCTGCTACAGTCTCTCTGATGGCTGTGGTTGCTGGCGACTCATTCAAGCCTTTCAAAGCAAAGAACGGCAAGACCTTCTCTACCCTTGTCATGGGAGAAAAGACTGCAGACGAAATGTACGAGTCGGAGCATCAGGCTAACAATATGTGGCTCTGGATACTTCGTATCGTGGGCATCATGATTGTCATCGGTGGCTTGAAGGGAATCTTTGGCATCCTGACAACCCTCATGAAGGTTATCCCGTTCCTCTCGAAGGTTGTTGGAGCTGGCGTGGGATTCATTTGCACCGTTGTCGGAATCATCTGGTCGCTCATCATCATTGCCCTTGCTTGGCTCTTCTATCGTCCACTCATTGGCATTATCATTTTGGCGGTTGCTGGTGCATTCGTGTTCTTCTTGGTCAAACGTGGTCGCGAGAAGAGTGCTGCAGCCGCAGCTAACTCACCTGTTACTGATGCAACGCCAACGAATCCATAATTTGAAAAACGCCATTCGTGGCGTAAGCCTCATGTTGCTGACTTTGGCATTTCTTGGAGTGGCCTCGTGTCACGATAAAGGTGCCAATGTCAGTGGCGTGACGGTTCCTGATGGTGTGAAGATGCTGTCGAAGAAAGTCGATGGTTGTTCTTTCCAGTATCCTGACTTTATGTCGGAATACAAGAATCCAACCCTCGAGGATGAGGAGTCATCAGAAGAAAAAAACTATGGCACGTTTGTGTTGAATGAGAATGACTTGATGAATTCCCTTGTCTTTGAAAAAAGAAATATCGACACATCTTTTTCCAAGAAGTCCGCTGAAGAATTCCTGAAGCAG
Source organism: uncultured Prevotellaceae bacterium (assembly GCA_902769705.1). Taxonomy (GTDB): domain Bacteria; phylum Bacteroidota; class Bacteroidia; order Bacteroidales; family Bacteroidaceae; genus Prevotella. The sequence goes on along the minus strand of CACXPX010000002.1, from coordinate 108,392 downwards.
TTACAAGATGATGAAAATTGTACGGTGAAGAACCATCAAATCACAGATGACGGCTTCGTCATCGAAACTGAGGTGCTCGATCCGAAAGTGGCTCTTGTAAAACTATACACCACCATTGCTTTCAAAGCAAAAGAAACAAAAAGTCTGACATTGACATTTACCTATACCGAGAACAACAAGGAGAAGATGAGTGCAGTGAAAGACGCCATTGTGAAATCAATGAAAATGGAATAGATATGTTGGTAACGAATATAAGAATCTTGGTTTTCGCCATGATGATGTTGGTGCCATTGGTTGCCAACGCACAAGATGATCCTGCTACGAAAGCTCGTGTGTCGGATGTCCGCGATTCATACAAGAAAGCTTTGGCCGACATCAATGCCGTTCAGAAAGACGAAGACATTCCCAAGAACGATGCCTTGATCAGTTTAAGGCTCATTCGCCCAGACTCTGGACCTTCAATGGAAACACTTGAATTCTATGCTGAGTTGAAAGAGGATTCTGTGAAAGGTGCTCAGAATGAAGCATTCTTCATTCGTCGCAACTATAATGTGGACACTCGTAATTATTACAACGAGTTTCTTTTCGACCGAACGACGGGTGACTTGATATTTGCCTATGTGCGCAGTTCGAACGAAGACGCTCCCAATATCAAGGTGGAAGACCGCTATTATTTCACCAACGGGTCTCTTGTTCCCATTTGGCATACCACAACGGGCATTGATACGGAGAAGAATGTGACGATCAGCCAGAAACAGATAGACGAATACAAGTGGAAAGACGAAGAATCATTTTTCAATGTCGTACCTGAAAACTTACGCATGGCTTTCCGTTTGTTGGGCAATAACCAATAACTTTCCAAGAAAGGGTATCCTAAAAGCCCATTTAAAAATGAAAAATAAAAAGTCCCGAGTCTCAACTGCATGAAGGCTCGGGGCTTTTTTGTGATTGAAAGTATATTTTACTTCGTCTTTCCCATACGACGCTTGTATTGGAATGCGGCAAAGAGGCATAGAACCAGCATAACAACCGCAATCAAGACAATCCATAGATAAGAATCTGAATTACAGATTCTTTCGCCGATATTCCCACGAACGGAAGGTATGTCTAAAAGGCAACGCATATTATTGGAAGGGTATAATGGGTTTGATGATTGAATCCTATCAAGCGGAATCGCTGTTAGCCGTTCTTTTTATGTCAGATGACTTCAATGCCCAATTTCTCGCAGAGTTGCAGGCTCATCTCCTTCAGTTTGAACTTCTGGATCTTGCCGGAACCTGTTAATGGGAACTGATCGATAAAGAACACATACTTCGGAATCTTGTAACGGGCAATCTTGCCACGACAGAACTCTTGTACATCCTCGGGTTCCATCTTTACACCCTCTTCGAGGATGATAAAAGCCCCGACAGCCTCACCGTATTTCTTCGAGGGTACAGCTGCCACTTGCACGTCGCGGATGCCTGGCATGTGGTAGAGGAACTCCTCTATCTCGCGTGGGTAGATGTTCTCACCGCCACGGATAATCATGTCCTTGATACGCCCGGTAATCTTGTAGAATCCCTGCTCATCCTTTACACCAAGGTCGCCCGAGTGAAGATAGCCGTTCTTGTCGATGACCTCGGCAGTGGCCTCGGGATTCTTATAGTAACCTTTCATTACGTTGAAGCCTTTACAACACATTTCACCCTGGACACCAACAGGGCACTCTTCGCCAGTCTCGGGGTTGAGCACTTTCACGTCGACAAATGGGAAATCGCGACCTACAGTTGTGCAACGTTGCTCAAAGGTGTCGTTCAAGCAAGTTTGAGTCATACCAGGCGAACTTTCCGTCAGTCCGTACACGCTAGTGATGGTCATGTACATTTTTTCGCTCACCTGCTTCATCAGTTCCACGGGACAAAGGCTGCCAGCCATGATGCCCGTGCGCAAACAAGTGAGGTCGAACATATCGAACATTGGATGGTTGAGTTCCGCAATAAACATCGTGGGTACACCGTAGACAGCCGTGCAACGCTCTTTGTGGATGGAGGCCAGAACCACTAACGGGTCGAACTTCTCCACCATCACTTCCGTACAACCGTGCGTCAAACAGTTCATTGTGGCAAGTACGACACCAAAGCAGTGGAACAAAGGCACACAGACGCAAAGTTTGTCATCTGCAGTAAAGCCCATGTTCTCGCCAGTGAAATAGCCATCGTTAGCAATACCATAGTGGGTCAGCATAACGCCCTTGGGGAATCCTGTGGTGCCACTGGTGTATTGCATGTTGCAGACATCGTGGCAAGTCACCTTGCTCTTCATCTCCAGTAGAGTTTCGTCCTCCACATTCTGACCCAAGAGCAGCAACTCGGCAGTATTGAACATGCCTCGATACTTCTCCATGCCAATATAGACCACGTTCTTCAGGTATGGGAAACGCTCGCTGTTCAGATGACCACGTTCACAAGTCTTCAACTCTGGCAACATGGTATAAGTCATGTCTACATAGTTACAGTCCCATGTGCCGTCAGTAATACAAAGGGTATGCATGTCGGAGTCTTTGCAAAGATACTCCAATTCGGACTGCTTGTAGTTGGTGTTCACGGTGACCAGCACAGCTCCGATTTTCGCAGTAGCATAAAGGAATGTCAGCCAATCGGGTACATTGGTAGCCCATATGCCGACGTTCGAGCCCGGCTTCACACCGATGGCAATCAGTCCTTTAGCCAGGTTGTCTACACGTTCGTTAAACTTCGACCAAGTGAATCGAAGATTGCGGTCGGAGTATACGATGTATTCTTTGTCGGGGGTGGTTTCTGCCCAGTATTCGAGCCACTCTCCCAACGTGCGCTCCCAAAGTTTATAGCCGGCGCTTCCAGTTTCAGCAGGGTATGTTCTGTCTGGCAGAGGTCTGCCTGCCATGTCTAATTTCACATTACTCATTCTCTTTCACAATTAAAACGGGATGTATACCACTGCGAGAATCTTGGCCGATTTGCCAGGAGCACCATGCACGTGGTGCTTTACAATCGAGTCGTAGAAGATGCTGTCGCCCTCCTTCAGCGTGTAGGTGTCTTTGCCATAGACAATCTCCACCTCACCCTGCATCACGTAGATGAACTCTTCACCTTCGTGTTCGGAGAGTTGGTAGTTGGGAGAGTCTTCAGGGTTGATGTCAATCACGAACGGCTCCATGTGACGGCCCGCTTTTTGCTGTGCCAGCGGGTGATACTCCATATGCTTGCGGGCATCGGTGGCACCATTGCTAAAACTGATGCTGCTATCGCGCTCGCGGTCTTCAGCACGACACACAACGGGACCCAATGCATCGTTATCATCCATAAATGTGCCCAGTCGCACGCCAAGCGCTCTGGCAATCTTGATCAGTGGACCCAACGACGGCAAGTTCTGATCGGTCTCTATACTCGTGATTTGTTCTACAGTCAGTCCACTACGCTCAGCAATCTCTTCTATGCTGATGTTCTTTGTTTCCCTGAGTCCTTTGATTTTGGCTCCTACGATGGAATGGTTATTAATCATAAGAAAAAACGGTAAAAAAATATCTTTTTTTAATTGGAATGCAAAATTACGAAATAAATTGGAAGTAGCGGCTTGTTTTTAAGAATATTAACAAATTAATGCTTTGAATGTGCTTTTTCCCTTATCAATCGCCATAGCTACAGCCGTCTGTAAGGAAATCGACCATCGTTCTCATTTGCAACAATACGATTTCTGGAAAATGAGAAAAGGTTCCTCTCCTTTTTCAGGAACAAAGATGATCTCCAGTCCGAATTCTCCTGAAACAGAGAAGTTCAAAATATAATAGTTTTGAAACGAAGCAGTTGGGACATTCTTGTATCTAATGTCTTCCCAAAATGGTCCAGGACTAGGTTTGCGGAAACCATACTTCTGGTTAATGGGATCCCATGGGAACCCCGAAGTCCATCGCTTCGGAATAAACAAATACTTCTTAATCTTGTTAGGAGTAGTTTTAAGAACAAGCATCTCAGGAGGTTCATTCTTAATAGTGTCAACTATTTGAAACCCACTGCTTTGATATTCTATGTTCAGCGTTGAGATACAGTCCAGTTCTGTAATTATAAAAAAGAGGCCGTGTCCATATTTCCCAATCAAGCGGTCACACAATATCGTCGTGTTGACAGCGTTCATTTCTGGCAACCATAGTTTCACATCAATATCCTCGTGGTAGTTTCCACTTGGCAGCCAACCGTGTGCGAGTTTGTCCTTGACTACTTGTCTCGCTTTTTCATATTCAACGTCGTTCATATCTTTATAGGTATTAACTGTGAGTTCAATTCATTCTTCTTTTTTCTTCAGAGCATTTGTCAATACTTGATTTTGAAGTATTCCAAGATTAATTTGTAATTGTCCTGAGCCGTCAGGCAGGTGTCGGTTAGATAGCCTTTAACCACCTCCCATTCGCGAAGTCCTCGATAATAGAACATCTTCAGTTCGTCGGTGATAATGAAGGGAACATGACCATTAGCAAGACATTCCTTAAACATTAGGAGCCTGCCCACTCGTCCGTTGCCGTCTTGAAAAGGATGAATAGTCTCAAAGCGTACGTGGAAGTCAAGAATATCCTCTAATTCGTGGGTCTTGAGTGAGTTGTAAGTGTTTAGCAAAGACCTCATTTCCTTATGCACTTCCTCGGGGCGACAGGTCTCCATACCACCAACCTCGTTGGGCAGAAGCTTATATTCACCAACGGCAAACCAATCTTTCCCGCTGTCAGAAGTTCCCGTCTTCAGCAGCAAGTGTAAATGCTTTATGAAGTTTTCGGTCAATTTCTCTTCAGCGTGGTCAATGATATAGTCAATGCACTTGAAATGGTTAACAGTCTCCACCACATCGTCCACATTGACTGCAGCGTCTGTAATCCCGATGGTGTTGGTTTCAAAGATGTAGCGCGTTTGGTCGTGAGTCAGTTTGCTGCCTTCAATATGATTGGAATTGTAGGTCAGGTCAATCTGAGTGCGATGATAGATGCCTCCTTTCAGTCTGCTGCTCTTTTGTTCTCTCAAAGTGCAGAGTAGTGGCGACACCTTCCTTTTTGATTTCCGCTCAGGCAAGGCGGCATCGGTGGGAATATTCCACGTTTTTCCCGTCAGGAAAGCTCCTTCAATCTTTCCATTGGCACAATAGTTGCGGGCTGTGCGCTCCGAAATACCATACTTTTCAGCGAAAAGTCTAACAGATATAAACTCCATAACCACTTATCGGCAAGTTTTGTTGCCGATTCCACTTGCAAAGATAGTGATTTTTGCCGATACCGGCAAGTTTTTGCATAAAAACTCTATACTCCCCTCTCTGCCCAATCGCCTCTGTCGAGGTTCCTGTATCCAATCGCTTCGGCAATATGATGGCTTTGGACGTGCTCAGAATGGTCGAGGTCGGCAATGGTGCGGGCAACTTTCAAGATGCGGCTGTATGCTCGGGCGGAGAGCGAGAGACGCTCCATTGCCATGCGAAGCATCTGAATGCCGGCCTCGTCGGGTTCGGCATATTGGTGGATGAGGCGTTCAGTCATCTGAGCGTTGCAATGAATGCCGGGATGCTCGCGGAAACGGGTCTCCTGAATCTGTCGGGCGGCGATGACGCGGGCACGAATGTCAGCCGATGGTTCGCCGGGCGCAGCTTGCGAGATGTCCTTGAAAGGTACGGGCGTAATTTCAATCTGAATGTCGATGCGGTCCATCAGCGGGCCGGAGATGCGCGACATATAGCGGGCAATCTGGCCGGGCGTGCAGACACATGTATGGGTGGGGTCGCCGTAATAACCACAAGGGCAAGGGTTGCACGACGCCACAAACATGAACGAGCAGGGCAGCGTGAGCGAGTATTTTGCCCGGCTGATGGTGATTTTGCGGTCTTCGAGCGGTTGGCGCAGTACCTCGAGTGTCTGCTTATTAAACTCAGTTAGCTCGTCACAAAACAAAACGCCGTTGTGAGCCAACGAAATCTCGCCGGGTTGCGGCGATGTACCGCCACCAACGAGAGCCACCTCGGAGATGGTGTGATGGGGAGCGCGGAAAGGACGTTGCGAGATGAGCGTGTCGTTGCGCCCCAACTTTCCGGCGATGGAATGAATTTGTGTGGTCTCCAGACTCTCGGCCAGCGAAAGCGGAGGCAGAATACTGGGTAATCGCTTGGCCATCATCGACTTACCACTTCCAGGGCTGCCTATCATAATGAGGTTGTGCCCGCCAGCAGCTGCCACTTCCAGAGCACGCTTGGCCGACTCTTGCCCACGCACATCAGCAAAATCAAGGTCGAATTGCGACTGTTGCTCGAAGAATTCGCGGCGCGTGTCGACGACGGTGGGCTCAAACGACTTCCGACCCGAGAGGAAGTTGATGACATCTTCCAGCGACCGCATCCCATAGACGTTCAGGTTGTTCACCACCGCCGCTTCACGCACATTCTGCTCGGGAACGATGAGCCCCTTGAACTTCTCCTTGCGAGCGCGGATGGCTATGGGAAGCGCACCTTTCACGGGTTGCAGCGTTCCATCGAGACTCAGTTCGCCCACCATCATGTAGCTTTCCAAGTCGTCGCACTCCATGCTTCCGCTGGCGCCCATCAGAGCGATGGCCAGCGGCAAGTCGAACGACGAGCCCTCCTTGCGCAAGTCGGCAGGTGCCATATTCACGGTGATGTCGCCATGTGGGAATTTGTATCCAATATGTTGCAGAGCGGCGGCTATGCGGTCGCGACCTTCGCGCACAGCGGTGTCGCCCAGACCAGTGAACTTGTACATCACGCCTGTGCAGAGGCTCACCTCGATGGTGACGGTTGTCACGTCGAGTCCGTTCACGGCGGCGCAGTATGTTTTTACGAGCATAGTGTTTGTTCTTCTTGGTTGATGGTATTTATTTGTGGTGGCATTCGTCCATTCCTTTGCAAAGATAGTGAAAATCCTTTTATTGTGCAAATGAAATATTGTCATAAAATACGAGTGGTCTTGTCATTTGTGGCTTTTCATCTTGTCATATGCCGTCTTTGATGTTGTAAAATAAATTATTTTGTGCGATAAAATAATTTATTTTGGTCGGTAAAATAATTTATTTTACAATGCAAAATAATTTATTTTACTTGGTAAATTAATTTATTTTACTACGTCAGATGTATGCTTTGACTGCGTTAGAAGCGGCAAGTGGGTGCGTCAGATGCCGTATTTGAGTGAGTCGGGGGCACGTTATTGAAGTCTAAATGATGTACGCGCGTACATTTTATATATTATATATAGGCTTCAAAGTGTGGGTTTACGGGCTTCGACGGGGGAAATTGAGTATTTATACGCATTATTTTGTTAAAAATTGTTCAGATGTCGTTCGTTTTTATAATTTTGCTTGTTGTTTCAATAATTTTGTATTAATTTTGCGCGATATAATCATCTTTTGTAACAAAATAATGCAAAAACAATAGCATATTGAAACAACACATTATTTAATTAATAACTTAAAAAGAGAGAGATTTTATGGAAAAAAGACTAACAATGATCTTTGCCTGCCTGTTCCTGTTTGTAGGAATGGCGCTGGCTCAAACTAAGGTCAATGGCACCGTAGTATCTCAGGAAGACGGCGAGCCTATCATCGGCGCAACCGTCATGGTTGTAGGTACTCAGGTGGGCACTGTGACCGACGCTAACGGACGTTTCTCTTTGACATGTCCTGCCGGTAAGCAGACGTTGCGCATCACATATGTGGGTATGGAGCCGCTCGAGGTGAGCGCTCGTCCCAACATGCGTATCGTGCTCACAAACGACCAGGCCGCCCTCGACGAGGTGATTGTTGTGGCCTTCGGTACCGCCAAGAAGTCGGCCTTCACGGGTTCGGCCAAAGTGGTGGGCAGCGAAGAGCTGGCATTGTCGCAGGTGTCTGACGTTACGAGCGCATTGGCTGGTGCAGTTCCTGGTGTGCAGTTGACATCTTCAAACGGTGCTCCTGGTGCTTCGTCCACCATTCGTATTCGTGGTTTCAGTTCACTGGGCGCAGGTATGGACCCGCTCGTGATTGTTGACGGTGCTCCCTACAGTGGCGACCTGAACAACCTGAACCCGAACGACGTGGAGTCGATGACCGTGTTGAAGGATGCTGCTTCCAACGCCCTGTACGGTGCTCGTGGTGCCAACGGTGTGATCATGATCACCACCAAGCGAGCCAAGCAAGGTCAGGATGCTAAGGTGACATTCGACGCCAAGTGGGGTGCCAACACCCGTGCTCTGCAGCACTACGATGTGTTCAAGACTCCGCAGGCTTACTACGAGACTCACTACAAAGCTCTTGAAAACTATTACCTGAATCAGGGACAGAATTCGTATGAAGCTTGGCAGAGTGCCAATGGCGTGTTGACCGGAAGTGCCGCTAACGGTGGTCTGGGCTACAACATTTGGACTGTTCCCGATGGCCAGATGATTATTGGTCGTGACGGTAAGCTGAACCCTGCTGCCTCGCTCGGCCGCAAGACCACTTATCGTGGAGAAGACTATTGGATTCAGCCCGACGATTGGGAAGATGAAGGTACACGTACCGGTCTTCGCCAGGAGTATAACGTAAGCGTCAGCGGTGCTAACGACAAGTCGTCGTTCTACATGTCGCTGGGTTACCTCGACAATGAGGGTATCACCGACAAGAGTGACCACAAGCGCCTCACCGGTCGTCTGCGTGCAGACTACCAGGCCAAGAAGTGGCTGAAGGTAGGTGCCAACATGTCGTATGCACGTTTCGACTTCAACACGCTGGGCAACAACGGTAGTAGTTCGTCTACCGCCAACATCTGGGCTTTCACCTCGCAGATTGCTCCTATCTATCCTATCTGGGTGCGTGAAGGAAACAAGAATATCAAGATCGACGAGAACAACCTGAAGATGATGGACTATGGTAACGGAATGAACGCAGGTCTCGACCGTCCGTTCATCAGCGACGCCAACCCCATCATGGACACTCGTCTGAACATTCGCAACAGCGAGGGTAACGCTGCCAGCGGCCACGCTTTTGCCGACTTCACCATTATCCCCGGTCTCGTTTTGACATTGAACGGAACATACAACCTCGACGAAACCCGCCACAAGAATGTCTACAACCCCTACTATGGACAGTTCGACACAACTGGTGGTACGGTAGAGCTTGAGAATGTCCGTCTCTATAACTACAACTTGCAGCAGTTGCTCAACTACAATACCACCCTTGCGCAGGTTCACAATCTGGGTGCAATGGTCGGTCACGAGTACTATGACAGCCGCTCTGCATACCTTTTGGCTTCTAAGTCGCAGATGTTCTCGCAGTCCAACACCGAGTTGAACGGTGCTGTGGTCGATGGCAAGTCTTCTGGTTCTTACAAGGCTCGTTACAACAACGAGGGTTACTTCGGCCGTCTGCTCTATGACTACGACACCAAGTACTTCCTCTCCGCTTCGCTTCGTCGTGATGCTTCTTCACGTTTCGATACCGACTATCGTTGGGGTACCTTCTGGTCGCTCGGCGCAAGCTGGCTGATGAACAAGGAGAGCTGGTTCAACATCGATTGGATCAACGAGCTGAAGCTCAAAGCTTCTTATGGTTCGCAAGGTAACGACAACATCGGTTCTTATCGTTACACCGATACCTTCACCGTCATGAACTCTAACGGTCTGCCTGGTGTGGCATTTGCCGGACAGGGAACACGTGACATCACTTGGGAAACCAACGGAAACTTCAACGCCGGTATCGAGTTCGGTCTGTTCAAAGGCCGCGTGACTGGTGACATCGAGTACTACTATCGCAAGACCTCCGACATGCTCTTCGCATTCTCGGTTGCTCCTTCACTCGGTTATAGCAGCTACTACGACAACGTGGGTGACCTCTACAACACTGGTATTGAGGCCGACTTCAATGTGAACATCCTCAACACCAAGAACATCCAGTGGGACTTCCACTTCAACTTGGCTACTCTGAAGAACAAGATCACTAAGCTGCACCCCGACAAGAAGACCAATGTGTTCTTCGATGCTAACGGCAAGGCTTGGGAAGGTTACACCAGCGGCAGCTTCTTCATCTCAGAAAACACATCGATGTATTCTTGGCGTATGAAGGAATGGGCTGGCGTAGATCCCGAAACGGGTGAGGCACAGTGGTGGAAGAACACTTATGTGCAGAAGCAGGAGGTTAATGCCAATGGCGAGCCCGTTTGGCAGACCGATCCTGACACCAACGAGTTTGTCCTTGATGACGAAGGCAACAAGATTCCTGTGATGTACGATGTCCAGTTCAACAGCAAGGGTGAAGAGATTGCCGATCCCGACACTTATAAGGGAACTGACATTCTCCGTCCGAAAGTGACTGGTCGTGAGAAGACCAAGTCTTACAGCGAAGCTGACTACTATGTGACCAAGCAGAGCACGCTGCCGAAGGTATATGGTGGATTCGGAACCACCATCAAGGCTTACGGCTTCGACTTCTCTATCAACTGTTCTTACTCTCTGGGTGGCAAGCAGTATGATGGAACCTATGCCAACTTCATGGCTAATCCTCAGGCAAGTAGCACTGGTACCAACATCCATCGCGACATCTTGAACGCATGGACACCCACTAACAAGAATTCAGATATTCCTCGTTGGCAGTATCAAGACCTTTATGTTTCGAGCATGTCTACTCGATTCCTGACCAATGCAAGTTACCTGAACATCGAGAACATCAACCTCGGTTACACCATTCCGAAGAATCTCACTCGCAAGTTCCAGGTAGAAGGCATCCGTCTCTACTTCGCTGCCGAGAACGTGTACTATTGGTCAAAGCGCAAGGGATTCGACCCGCGTCAGTCCTACAATACAACGACCAACGCAACTTACTATTCTCCGATGAGAACCCTCTCGGGAGGTATTACGCTTACATTCTAATCAAACAGAAAAGTAAACAGAGAAACGTATGAAAAAGATGAATAAATTATTTTCATTGATAGCCCTGGCAGCCATCTTCGTGCTCACGGGCTGTATTGACGAAACCTTCCCCGAGTCGGAGACAGCAACCCAAGAGCAGGTCAGCGCTTCGCCGACTGCATTCGAGGCTTCGCTTCGTGGTATCCCCGCGAAGATGGTGGAAGGTTATCTGGTCTATGGCGAACAGACCCATGAGACCGACATGGCTTATCCCCAGTTCATGTTGGCACAGACCGAAATGTTGGGTGATATGTTCCCTGGCGGTGATCCTGGATACGACTGGTATCAGTCTTACAATGTATTGAACCGTGACTTTGGTGACAACACTTATTTCGCTTATCTGCCTTGGTTCACACTCTATAAGTTTGTGAAGTATGCCAATGGTTGTATTGCTGCTGTGGATCTTGACGATCCCAACACGAGCGACGATATCAAGGGCATGGTGGGACAGGCCTATGCTGCCCGTGCTTTCGACTATTATATGTTGATGGTGCTCTATGAGCCTGTTGAGAATATCTACACCGACGTGTCGAAAGTGAAGGGACTCACAGTGCCCATCGTGACTGAGAAGACCACTGGTGAAGAAGCTAAGAACAACCCCCGTGCCAGCCACGAGGATATGGTCAAGTTCATCCTCTCAGACCTCGATTTGGCTGAGCAACTTCTCAGCGGAGGCTATGTACCCTCCAGCAAGTCACTGCCCGACCTTTCTGTGGTCTATGGCCTGAAAGCTAAGGTTTACATGTGGGACAAGGACTATGCCAACGCCGCCAAGTATGCCCGCATGGCCATCAACTTGGCTACCCAGAACGGTGCCGCTCCTATGACTGCCACCGAGTGGGAGGATCCCACAAGTGCATTCTCAGTGGCCACCTCTGGTTGGATGTGGTATCTGCACTATGATGCTGAGAACATGCGTAACTTGGCTAACTGGACAGGTTGGATTTCGCCTGAGGCTCAGTGGAGTTATGCACAGCTTTATCTGCCTTGCATCGACAAGTCGCTTTACGACAGAATCGCTCCTACGGACTTCCGCAAGAGAGTGTTCGTGCATCCCGACAGATATAAGTATTACAACTACAAGACCTCAATGGGTAGCACATGGCTCAACGATGTTGCTCCCGACTATTGCGCTCTGAAGTTCCGTTGCGTCAGTGGCGATTGCAACGACTATGCTACTGGTGGTGCATCCGATGTTCCCGTGATGCGTATTGAGGAGATGTATCTGCTGGAGGCTGAGGCCGTTGGTGCTTCCCAGGGTATTGAGGCTGGTATGGCTTTGCTGAACAATTTCATGCAGACCTATCGTGACCCCAACTACAATTATGTGAACAAGGACAACAACCTTCGCAACTTCCAGCTCGAAGTGCTCACTCAGGAGCGTATCGAGTTCTGGGGTGAGGGTAACGCATTCCCCAATGCCAAGCGTCTGAAGCCCGATGTGATTCAGAATTATAATGGTACGAATGCTCCTACAGACAACTATAAGATCAACTGTGAGGGCATTAAGCCGAACTGGAACCTCGTCATCTCTATTTATGAGCTTAACTCCAACCGTGCACTGAGAGGTTTGAACAATCCCAATCCTACAAAGACAGTGACCGGTCCGACTCCCGTCAACGAGTTCGCTCCTGGTAACAATTAATCAAGTTGTAACAATAGTAAATACAGAAGATTATGAAATTAAATAAATTGTTTTTCGGACTTCTTGGCATAGCCACGCTGTTTGCGGCATGTAAGGAAAACGAAGATGACGATTACAAGTGGGCAACCGCTGCTGGTGAGCAGGTGTACTTCAGCAACGACTTGGCTTCGAAGGTTGAGCTTGACACTAACGCAGTTGTCTTCAACATCCCTGTGAAGCGTATCAACTCTGGTGGCGCTATCACAGTGCCCATTCAGTGTGTCGATACATTCGGCGTGTTCACTTATCCTACGTCTGTGTCATTCGATGCAGGCCAGACAGAGTCCTCTATTCCTGTGGGTTATAATGGTAAGGACCGCAAGAACTTCCCCTATGACAAGTTCATGGACATCACCATTTCGCTTGGTGATTCGGCCACTCATTCCACACCATATGGTAATTCCACCTATGCCTTCAAGGCTGGTGTTCCCGCTCCGTTGAAGCTTATCGGTACAGGTAAGTTCCTCGATGCCTTCTGGTTCGAGGCTGAAAGTGATGTGGAGATCTATCAGAACACGTTGAACCCCAACGAGTTCCGTATCATGGATCCATTCACTCCCATGTACGGCAAACTGGATGGTCAGGAGCCTTACGTTACAGTAACTGTGCTGCAACCCGGCCAGACGATTTATGGTGTGACCATCACCCAGAAGGATTTGGTGTACTATCCTGACATCAACACGGGTTACTATCACTCCACCTATGGTGCTAATATCTACATGGTATTCCCCGGTCGCTTCACCAGCTTGCAGTCAGAGGCTGCTTGGGCACACAACAAGGTGCTGAGCTGGCAGGATAATGGTCTGCCCGGTCAAATCCAATTGGCTCCTTACTACTACATGTTCGGTGTAGGTGGATGGAACCAGTCGTCCGGTGATGGTGTTGTCATGATTACATTCCCCGACTATGTGCCGAAGGATTATGCAGTGAATCTGTTCTCTTATGCTGGCGTTTTGACAGAGGCTGACGGTAGCGTTTATGCTGTTGGTGAGACTGAGCTCGGTGCAGATTGCTCTGCTGAGAACACATTCGCAGTGGTAGTTCCTGCTGATGCCGATCCCGATGCAGTTGCCGATGCAGTTGCTGCTGGCGAGATAGAAGCTACACCTGTTGAGACTGGCTATTACAAGGTTCCCATTGGCGAAGAGACTGGTAAACTGCAAGTAGTGCTTGTCGTCGTAGAAAATGGTGAAGCCAAGGTGGTTGAAACCGTAGGCTTCGAGTATTGGGGCGGTGGCGAGAATCCTTGGACCTCGCTGGGTATTGGTCTCTATACTGATGACATTGTCGTTCCTATGTACACAGAGGAAGGTGCGCCTTATACTTATGAAGTTGAGATTGAAGAAAACAATGACACTCCTGGACTCTATCGCATAGTGAAGGCTTACAAGCCTGTCGCTGATGCCTTCGGAGTAGAAGGTGGTGAGGAGAACGTTGAGGTCAATGCTGCAGACCCCGAGGGCGTGTTTATTGACTTACAACCTATTGGTATGGATCTTGGTTATGGACCCCAATCCATCGTTACATGGGGTGCCTACCAGATGCTGATCGGTGGTGCTTTCGACGAAGTGAAGGCCGCAGGCATGCTTGGCACGCTGAAGGATGGTGTCATCACATTCCCCGCTTTCGAGCGTAAGAAATCTGATGGTACTACCGCAATATACCAAGCTCTTCTCTTTGAGGATAGTGGCTATTATGCAGGAAGTAATGGTGCCGTTAAACTGGTGCTTCCCGATGCAGTTACACCGGCTGCTAAGAAGAAAGCTGCTGCTCAGAGGAAGGCAGCCGACTTTGCACGTCGCCTGTACCGCCCTGCAAAGACTGCTGTAAATAAAAACCAAGTGATCAAGGCAAAAATCAGAAGCCATCTCTTGCTCGACTAATGTCGAAACAACAGTAATGTAAATACTAAAAGGTGTACCCAGCCATTTTGGGAGGGGTACACCTTTTCTTCCGTTTAGGCGGAATATGTGTTTTAAAGTAATAATATCTTCAATAGTAAATGAACAAAAACGTTTTTATCACATTCGCATTACTTATCTTGGGTTGCCTTAGTGTGAAGGCAATACCTGCTTATCCTGTACGTCGCACTTTTGTTCAGCCCGACGGTACAACGCTGACTCTGACACTTCGTGGCGACGAGCACTTCAGTTATTATACCACCGATGACGGCCAACCTATGGTGAGAAATCTCGACGGCTCGTTCCGTTTCATCACAGCTGATGAAGTGAGCGAGACGTGGGGCAAGCGTCTCAAGGCAAGCAATGCGCGCCGTATGAAAGCGCGCCGCCCGCTTGGCGAGCAGAAAGACCCCATTGTGGGAAAGAAGAAAGGCCTTGTCATCTTGGTGGCTTTCAGCAATCAGGACTTTGTGGTGGACAATCCGCAAGAGACTTACCATCAGTTCTTTAGCAAGCCTGGATACAACGATTATGGAATGACTGGTTCTGTTCGTGACTATTTCCTCGATCAAAGTTATGGCAAGCTCGACATCGAGTTCGATGTGGTTGGCCCCGTGAAACTCAATAAGACGATGGCCTACTATGGCGCACCGACAGATAACAGCAATGACGTGCGTCCTGCCGAGATGATTTACGACGCTTGCCTGGCAGCTGCCGAACAGGTGAACTTCGCTGACTACGATTGGGACGGTGATAGCAAGGTTGATCAGGTGTTTGTCATCTATGCCGGTTATGGACAGAACTATGGTGCCGACCCAAATACCATCTGGCCCCACGAGTGGAAACTGTCGAATGGCGGTTTTCACTTGGTCAAGAACGACGTGATTATAGACACCTACGCTTGCAGCTGCGAACTGCGTGGCACCAGCGGGGCTACTCTCGACGGCATTGGTGCTGCTTGCCACGAGTTCACCCACTGCCTGGGCATTCCCGACTTCTACGACACCAGCAACAGCGGCAGCAACTATGGTATGGGCTCGTGGGACGTGATGTGTCAGGGCAGTTACAACAACGCCAGCCGCACACCAGCTGGCTATACCTCTTATGAGCGTATGTATGCAGGTTGGATCACTCCCACCGAGCTGACGTCGATGACTCGCATCAACGACATGAAGCCGTTGACAGATTCTCCCGAGGCTTACATCCTTTATAACGAGGCCAACAAGAACGAGTATTATCTATTGGAAAACCGCCAGCAGAAGAAGTGGGATGCAAGTCTCAGAGGTCATGGCCTCTTGGCCATTCATGCCTTCTATGATGCTGACGCATGGTCTTCGAACGGTGTGAACACCAATGCCAACCAACAGATGATGACCATCGTTCCCGCTGACGGCTCACGTTCGTATGGAAATGAGGATGCAGATCCGTTCCCCGGGAGTAAGGGTGTTACTGAACTGACCAACTACACCAACCCAGCCGCCACACTCTATAACGAGAACAAGGACGGCTCGAAATTGTTGGGCAAACCCATCGACAACATCAAGGAAAGCGCCGATGGACTGATATCGTTCGTTGCCTGCCGTCCCGAATTGGGAATCCCGCAACCTGATGGAGGCAAGGAGGTGGAAGGCAAAGCTTCGTTCACCATCACTTGGCCGGCTGTGCCCAGTGCCACCAGCTATGAAGTTGAAGTGACGGAGATTGGTTCTGCATCCGACAATCCCGAGGAGGCTCTTGACCGCGAGTACGACTTCAAGGCATTTGAGTCAAAGTCGGTCGGCTTCTCAGATATTTCCTCGAAGATGGGTGACTATGGTTATTCCAAATGGATGGGCAGCAAACTATTCACCACTCCCAACCGTCTGCGTATCGGCACGTCTTCTACTACGGGTTATGTACGCACGGCCACATGGCAGGTGCCGCAGTCGTCTGACATGACCATCGTGGTGGGCGGCAAACTCTACAAGGAGGGAACGCCCGTGAAAGGTAAGATCAGCGTGGCATTCGGAAATGCTGGCGATCAGGCCACATACGAAGAAGTTCCGTTCGAACTGACTGCAGATGGAAAGAGGGTGTTCCACTTCACCATTCGCAAAGACCTCTTCTGGATAGAGATTCGTCCCGAGGCTTGCATGTATCTGAACTATCTGGCCGTTTACGACGGCACATGGACGGCTGAGCAACTTGGTATCGCTTCAGCAAAAGCCGCTCCCGGCCCGCGCAAGGCTTCGGAGGTGAAGTCGTATACGACGGAGACAAACAGCATCACGCTGACTGACCTGAACACACGCAACCGCTTTGTTTATCGTGTTCGTGCCCTGGGCGAGGAGAGCTCTTGTTCCCAGTGGAGTGAGGAGAAGACGTTCAGCTTCAGTGCTGCTGCAGGCATCGGTGCCGTCATTGTTGAAGATTCTTCTGACAAGAAGGCTGTCTACGACATCAACGGCCGCTATGTAGGCACGTCGCTCGACGGTCTGTCCAAGGGGGTATATATTGTTGGCGGCAAGAAAGTGGTGCGCTAACCGTATTTGTTCTTAACGAAGAAAGCTATGCCTTAGACAATCTAAAGCATAGCTTTCTTTTTTGCACTTGCGCTTTCTGGTTGCAGTACATGCCGTGTGTACTGCTAGTACATGCCACATGTACTGACTCCACTTGCCGTTTATTGTTTCAGCAAATTCAACTTCTGTTGTGGTTTCAGGGCGTTGCTGGTCTTTTCGGTGTATTCCTTAGCCAGTTTGAACTGCATGGTGGCGCGGATGTCGGCCACATTGGCGCCAATCATCACGTTATAGGTTCCGGCTTCAGCCAACCATTGCGAACCTGCTTCGTCGAAGCTGGCCAGGTCGCGTACGGTGATGGTCATGTTCAGCGTCTGGCTCTCACCGGGCTTCAGCTCGCGCGTCTTGGCGAATGCTTTCAGTTCCTTGGCGGGCTTCTCGAGTTTTCCTGCGGGTGCGGCGATGTAAACTTGAGCCACTTCCTTTCCGCTCATGGTACCGCTGTTCTTCACGTTGATGCTCACACTCACCTTGTCGCCGTTGAGTTTCACGACGGGTTTCGAATATTCAAACGTGGTGTACGACAGACCGAAGCCGAAGGGATAGGCCACATTGCGCTGGAAGGTGTCGAAGAACCGGTAGCCCACGTAGATGTCCTCCTCGTGGTTGGTGTAGTCGTAGCCCTCAACTTGCCCTGTGTAGCCTCTCGTCACCTCGTAGGTATAGAAGTCCATCGTGCCGGGGTAACCCTTGGTTGAGGGATGGTCGGTGGCGGCCAGCGGCCAGGTCATCGTGAGCTTGCCCGACGGGTTGACCTTGCCGGTGAGCAGGTCGGCCACAGAGTTGCCCCCTTCCATGCCTGGCTGCCAGGCGCAGAGGATGGCGTCGGGATAGCTGCTCCAGGAGGCTGTCTCGATGACAGAGCCCGAGTTGATGATCACCACGACGGGCTTGCCAACCTGATGGAAGGCATTGCAGACGTCCTTGATGAGAGAGAGCTCCTCGGGGATGAGGTTGAACTCGGTGGCGATGTCGCGGTCGATGCCTTCACCAGCCTGACGGCCGATGGTGATGATGGCGGCGTCGGAGCCTGCCACTTCCTTTTGGATGGCGATGGGGGAGAGACCAATCTCTGGATACTTCTGTTGCCCCATCATCTCAGTCTGGAACCACTTGGCGGGATGGCGCTCGGCTTGGAACTTCACGCGGGCATAGGCGATATATTTTCGGTAGATGTCGGTGAGTGCCGCTGACGACTGGATGCCTGCATTCTTCAGGCCTTCGAGCATATCGACGACGTAAGGGGGATGTACGCAGCCAGAGCCGGTACCACCGCTAAGGAAATCGTAGGAGTTCTCGCCGAAGAGGGCAACGGTCTTGATGGCACCGTCTTTCCAAGGCAGGGCACCATTGTTCTTGAGCATGACGATACCTTCGGCAGCACTTTGACGCGTGATGGCGGCATGAGCCTTGAAGTCGGGATTGTTAGAGGCGGGATACTTCAGGAAGCTGGGAGTTTTGACGATGTATTCGAGCATGCGGCGCACGTTGCGATCGACGTCGGCGATGTCGAGCTTGCCATCCTTTACACCCTTGATGATCTCTTCGACCTGTGCGGGCTGTCCTGGCTCCATGAGGTCGTTGCCGGCATGAACCTCGCTGATGGTGGGGAGGCCTTCGCGGATGCCGATCCAGTCGGTCATCACGATGCCCTTATAGCCCCAGTCATCGCGCAGAATCTTTGTGAGCAGGTCGTGGTTCCCCATCGAGAACTCGCCGTTGATTTTGTTGTAAGATGCCATGATGGTCCAGGGATTACTCTCGCGCACGGCAATTTCGAAGCCACGCAGATAGATTTCACGTGCTGCACGCTGGCTGACACGCTCGTCCACGCTAGTGCGGTCGGTCTCCTGAGAGTTGACGGCGAAGTGCTTGGCGGAGACGCCTGCGCCCTGGCTCTGCACACCGTTGATGTAGGCGGCAGCAATCTTACCCGTCAGCAGCGGGTCTTCTGAGTAGTATTCGAAGTTACGTCCGCAGAGGGGATTGCGATGCAGGTTCATACCTGGGCCCAGGATGACGTCGCAGCGGTATTCCTTGGTTTCGTTACCGATGGCTTCGCCGACCTTGGTTACAAGATCAGTGTTCCAGGTGGAGGCGAGACACGAGCCGATGGGGAAGGCTGTGGCGTAGTAGGTCTTGTCGGTACCTTTGCGGGTGGGATCGATGCGCACACCGGCAGGGCCGTCGGTGAGCACGGTGGCAGGGATGCCGAGACGCGGGATGGCGGGCGATGTGCCTGCAGCACCTGCCACGAGGTCGGCCTCGCCGCCTACGACGGCTCCTGTGCCGAAGAAGTTGTTGGCTCCACCCACGAGCAGTCTTGCTTTTTCTTCCAATGTCATTGCCTTCATCACTTCGTCGATGTTGTCGGCGCGTAGTTGTGGTGCTTGTTGTGCCATGGTTGTTGTCGTTGCAAGCATGCCTGCTGCGAGGCATGCGATGATAGTTTTGTGTTTCATACTTATAGTTATCGTTTTCTATTTAGAATATTTTCTGTAGAAAGGCGTTCAAGTATTTGCGCCAATTGCGCCATTCGTGGCCACCGTCGGTCTCCCAGTACTCATATTTCACACCCTTGGCGTCGAGTTTGGAACGGTAGTTCACGTTGTCGTTGAAAAGGAAGTCCTTGTCGCCGATTGCGATGTAGTAGAGCTTTGGCGCTTTTTTGAATTGTGCAGTCAGCTTCTTGTCCAAATCTTGATAGATATAGGCATATTCGCCTTGTGGATTCTCGCGACTGATGGCTGCCGAGAAAAGCCCGACGAAATCGAATGTTTCGGGATTGTTGGCAGAGATCCACAACGAATGGAACCCACCCATTGACAACCCAGCGATGGCGCGATGCTGCTTGTCGGCGATGGTGCGATAGTGGCTGTCGACATAGCCCACCACATCTTTCACGAAAGCGGCCTCAATGGCACCGTCCATTGTACGTTCGTTCATGAATGAAGGCTTGTACATCGAGTTGGGATATTCGCCCGGTACCGCTTGCTGTCCACCGTTTCCATTAGGCATTACCATAATCATCGGCTTGGCTTTTCCTTGTGCGATGAGGTTGTCAAGGATTTGCGCGGCGCGTCCCAGTTCGCTCCATGCGTTCTCGTCGCCACCCGCTCCGTGCAGCAGATAGAGCACGGGATATTTCTCCTTCGTGTTGTTGTCGTATCCTGCTGGTGTGTAGACTGTCATTCGACGTTGATTCATACCGAGCGTTGGACTTGGATACCACACCTTCGACATGGTTCCGTGGGGCACGTCGCGTACGATGTAGTTCGCTGAAAGCGCCCCGTCAATGAGGAAGTAGTTGGTGTAGGTGGCGATGTCGCGTATCATGTAGACATTTTGAGGGTCCAGCATGCGGATGCCGTCCACGTAGAAGCAATAGGTGTGGAGCTCGGGCCACAGCGGTGCCGACGAGTAAGTCCACACACCGTCGTTGCCTTTGGTCATGTCCTTCCGTCCGTTGAGGAAACTCCCTTCAATCTCCACTTTCTTCGCATCCGGTGCTTTCATGCGGAATGTGACGACGTTGTCTTGATGCATTTCAGGCGATTTGATGTCTCCCGTGTTCAGCATCACAGTCTCTTGAGCGCCAGCGCTGACAGCCCATGTCAGCAGCACGGCAAAGGCCAATAGCTTTTTCATGTAGGTTTGTTATTTATGAATAATGTTATTATTTCTCTTTGTTCGCTCTTAGTGCATCGATGTCCAGTTTCTTCCCCAGTCGGCTCTTCGTCGAGCGAACGGCTTGTTCAGAACTGCAGAAGGCATCTGCTTTCTCGCGGTCGCTCATGCCGCAATGCTCCATGATGCAGAAGAAGGTTTCCTTCGGTGTGAGCGGATTCTCGGGATTGTCAATGATTTCGGCCAGTTGTTGGTCCATCTGCCACAGCACATCGGTCACGGCACGTTGCTCTTGCTTGCCCATCTGGCTGATGTTCTCGCCGCTGACGATGCTGTAGAGCACGTCGACGCCCTGTTTTGTTTCTGCCAGTTGGCTATAGAGTGCTTCGTTTCTATAGGGAGAGGGCAACCGTTGCTGCAACTGTGCGAGCTCGTTCATCCGCTCGTCGATAGTGTGTTTCAGTTGGTCGATGGTGGCATTGCGGTCGCTCAGTTGGTCGGACAATAGTTGTTTGGTTTCGCCGATGCGTTGTTTGAACCGTTTGTAGAGCGAGCGAGTGCGATGGTTGAACCATGCTGTCAGCGCCAGAATGGCCAACAGCAGCGCACTCACCACCAGCGAGAACCACAGCCTTTGCTCGGCCTTTTCACGTTGTAGCGTCTCGCGGTCGAACTGGTTCTGAATCTTCACGATATCCAGATGTCGGGCTTGGGCATTCAGCGAGTCGTCTAGCTGGCGCATTTGGCGCTCGGCCATCAGCGCTCCACGGAAGTCGCCCTGCCGTTCCAGCATGTCGCTTTGTGCCAGCAGTTGGTTGTAGCGCAGCGTGGCGTCACCCTTTTGCGGCATCACGCCCATCAGCATCTGTGCGTCATGGTCGCGTCCCTGTTTGATATAGATTTGGCAGAGCAGCGCCAATGCATTGCCCTCAGCCGACGGGTCTTCGGCCAGCATGGCGGCTTCGTAGGCGTGGCGTTCAGCTTTCTGCAGGTCGCCCTCCAGCATTTCGTGGTAGGCACCATGACGTTTGATGACCGATTGCTGGCCGCGGTCGGCTTGCTCATAGAAGCGTGCAGCCTCCAGCGTGATGCTCCACGCCGAGTCGTTCAGCCCCATGTTGTAGAGCGTGTTGGCTTGGTTGATAAGCACGTCGACCACCAATTCCGGTTTTCCGTATTCTCGGGCATAGTCAAGGGCGAGCCCTTGGTAGTGCAAGGCCAGTTCGTTGGCACCGCTGGTCTCGTTAATCCATCCGATGTATTGGCAGATTTGGTATTTCGTCTTCGCGTTTTCCAGTGCAGGCAACAGCTTTTCAGCCTTTTTCAGTTGCAGCATGGCTGATTGCAAGTCTTGCCGGTCGATGTAGAGTAGTGCGCTGTCGAGCAGCGTGCGTGCTAAGTTGTCCTCGGCACGATGTCCCGAGGGTTGCGTCGAGCATGCGATGAAAAGCAGCGTTGCGACGGCAAGGCAGGCGAACAAAGTCTTTTTCATGAATGTGTTAGCAAAGTTACGACTTTTCGTTCATAATCCGAAATTATCCTATAAAAAAGATGATGTGTGGTTTATAAAAAACTTAGAAACGACAAATTGGCGCACATGTATGACATTATGACACGATTCTTGGTTCGGCATACAGATTGCATTTCCATTGGTGAACCCGCAAGGGAATTCAATAAAAAATTCAATTAACAACAACAACTTTAAAAAATAAAAATAGGAGGACAAAATTATGAGACCTATGATTCACAGAAACGCATGGTTACCAACAGTGTTCAACAGTTTGTTTGATGCCGACCTGATGCCGCGCACAGCAGCCACCGCACCGGCTATCAACGTGCTCGAAAGCGACAAGGACTACACAGTGGAACTGGCTGCACCGGGCTTAAAGAAGGAGGATTTCAATGTGAACATCAACGACGAGGGCAACCTGGTCATCAAGATGGAGCAGAAGCAGGAGAACAAAGAGGAGGACAAGAAGGGTCACTATCTGCGCCGCGAGTTCAGCTACTCGAAGTATGAGCAGACGCTCATTCTGCCCGACGATGTGGAGAAGGATTCAATTTCAGCTCGTATGGAGAACGGTGTGCTCACCGTACAGCTGCCCAAGATGCAGCAGACCGTCACGAAAGCGGGTCGCCAGATTGAGGTGATTTAAACTGCTTCCCAGGCCTAAGGCTCCAAAACCTGACGGCCGACTATATAGAATCCGTTCATAGCATAGATGATTAAACAACCGGCCTGCATCCCATGCGCATGGGTGCAGGCCTTTTTTCGTGTGTCAACACGCCAGCTAGCTGTTTTCTTAACTCGTTGATAATCAGAGTTTTCGTTGTTTCATTTTGTGTCAATCGCGTTGAGGGTATTGCAAAAGCCTTGTTTCCTCCGTATCTTTGCACTACCAATACTGCAAATCCGCAAAGTGCGATACGGCTTCCCTCTGGTTTCGTCCCCAGACTTGGCACGGTCGCACTTTCGTTTTCTTTTCTTGTGAACAATGATGCGGTTTTCTCACTTGTGGCCTCTGATGGGCTCATTTGCCGCATATAGCGTTGTCAAAAGCCATCTTTGACGTAGTAAAATAATTTATTTTACCGACCAAAATAATTTATTTTACCGTCTAAAATAATTTATTTTACTGAGCAAAATAATTTATTTTACCAGATGAGATGTATGCTTTGACAAGACTAAAGCATGCTTTTGAAATAATTAACACATATCTCAAGCAAGATTAGGTGCCCATCTGCGTTTACAAAGTAAAGAACCATATAATAAATAAGTAATGATGAAAAAACGTTTATTACCCATGTTGACGGCAATTCTGGCAGGTTGCATGTTGCTGTCGTGTTCCTCTAACGATACAGAGGAGACTGGAGAGACAAAAATCGTGAATATGGTGGCAGAGCCCCAACCCATCAAGTTGACTGAGGCGCAGAGGGTGTTTGTCAACGATAACAACCAGTTTACGTTGAACTTCCTGAAGACGGTGAACGCGGCCGACCGAAGCGGTAAGAGCTTCATCTACTCGCCGTTGAGCATCACTTATGTATTGGGAATGGTGAACGATGCGGCAACGGGCCAGACGGAGAAGCAGTTGGAGCAGGTTTTGGGATTCCACGAAGGGGGAATTCAGGCCGTGAACGACTATTGCAAGAACCTCATCCAGAACTTGCCGAAGGTGGACGGGAAGGTGACGCTGAACATTGCCAACGCCATCTTCCTGAACAAGAAATACCAGTTGAAAGAGCAGTTCCAGAAGGATATGAAGGAATATTACGATGCTCAAGCAGAGGCACTAGACTTTTCTTCGCCGAAAACGCTCGATCACATCAACGGCTGGTGTGGTGAGAAAACCAACAAGATGATTCCCACCATTTTGGATGAGGTGGATCCCAATGTGGTGTCTTACTTGCTGAATGCCATCTATTTCAAGGCCGACTGGACCTCGAAATTCGACCCCAAGAACACGAAAAAGGAAACTTTCACCACCCCAAAAGGCAAGAAGGAACTGCCGATGATGCAACAGGATGTGCGGATTAATTATCTGAAGAATAATACCTACACTGCCGTCAGCATTCCTTATGGCAATGGGATGTGGAGTATGATGGTGATGTTGCCCAATGAAGGAAAGACCACAGACGACGTCATCAACTTGTTGGCACAAAGGGGATTGTACACAAAGACCTATTCTGGCGGAGAGGGCGAGATGTTTACACCTTACGATGTTGACCTGAAGCTGCCGCGCTACGAGACATCGTCCGACACCAACGAGATGAAAGAAGGGCTGATAGGACTGCTGCAGCAGATGGGTATTAACTTGGCTTTTGCCCCTAATTGTGGTGAAATCAGCAATATGTGTGCAGTTCCTGTCTACATCGGCATGATGCGGCAGAAGGCTAAAATCAAGGTCAACGAGGATGGTTCAGAAGCTGCTGCCGTCACCGTAGCAGGTATGCTTATGACATCGGCTATGCCCAGAGAATTCCCTAAGGCAACGTTCCACGCCAATCGCCCATTCGTCTATGCTATTCGCGAAGCGTCTTCGGGTGTTATTCTCTTCGTGGGCAAATACACGGGCGAATAGAAAAAGGTGTCGCTTTAAAATAATTCTTGCACAACGGAGAGTGAACGCAACTGCGGGAAACCTGGCACGTGGAGGCGATAGTAGGAGAGAATGAGCTCGGTGCATCGGTTGCGCTCGGTGCGCGACATGCGGAAAAGACGCATCGTCTCGTAGTCCATACGCATGAGCAACCCTATCTTGGCGGCTTCGTCAGGTTGCACGAAGTCGGCGTGAAGTGGTGCGTGAGGCGTGAATTCGCCATTTCGCAAATCGAAACAGCAACCTTCTTGATAGTCTTCCAGGTTGGGGAAGAAGCCGATGAATCGCGAGAGGCGCATCATGAAGACCAAGTGGAAGTTTGCAAAGTGGCCCGTTGAGCCGTCGAGCCATTGCAGGCTGTGCTCCAGATAGGCGAAGAGAGGCTCATTGAATTGCTCGTCGCGGGTGGCATAAAGCAGGAACTCGGCCACGAAGAGCGAGATGGAAAGTTTGTATGGATCGAAAGGTATCGATGTGTAAGGATGGTTGACGCGCACGTCTTTCAACTTTTGTAGGCGCGCATTAGGGCGCAGGTCGAACTCCAAATCGAGCATCGAGAGCGGTTGGAACAGTTGTTTCTTCATGCGTGAATGTTGGGTTTGCCCTATGCTGACCATGAACGAAAGCCGTCCATGTCCCTCGGAGAGCATGTCCACAATCAGCCCGCGCTCACCGTATTTGACGGTGCGGAGTACTAACGCACGTGTCTTTGTCATCATACTTAGCCACAAAAATACGAAAAAACAGGCATACAAAGAAAATTTTTAATAGAAAATTTGGCCAGTTCAACAAAAAGCTGTAACTTTGCACCCGCTAAAGAAGTCGCATGGTCCCTTCGTCTATCGGCTAGGACGAGAGATTTTCATTCTCTAAAGAGGAGTTCGACTCTCCTAGGGACTACAAAAATGAGGAATCCGTCATCTGCGCAGCGATGCGCTACCAATGGGAAAAGCCGTTGGGAAATGGTGGCGGAGAATTTCGTAAAAGGGGTATCTCCCCATTTGCAAAGTCCGCCCAGGGCAGCCCTAAAAAGCGCAAGACCCATAAGCTTCCGGTAGAAAAACAATTCATTATCAATAATTTAAATTTAAAAATGGCAAATCACAAATCATCACTGAAAAGAATTCGTCAGGACAAGGTGAGAAACCTGCATAACAGATATTATGCAAAGACGATGCGCAACGCTGTTCGCAAGCTGCGCGCCACAAAAGACAAGGACGAGGCTGTGAAGATGTATCCTCTTGTTCAGAAGATGCTGGACAAACTTGCAAAGGTGCACATCATCCACAAGAACAAGGCTGCAAACCTGAAATCAAGCCTCAGCCTCCACATCAAGAAACTGGGATAATTCCCCTTGGGAAGACGCCCGTTTGCATGCGGAAAACAACAACGGCCACATCCGAAAGGGTGATGGCCGTTTTTTATGTTAAAAACAAGTTGAAATAATTAGAATTTCGTGAGTTATTTTAAGATAAAAGTTTTCGGAAATTCATGTTTTTTTTGTATCTTTGCAACCTATAACAAAAGTGACTTTAAGAAACAGAAATGGCAGACATTCAAAACAACGAGAATAACTACTCGGCCAGTAACATTCAGGTGCTGGAAGGACTCGAAGCCGTCCGCAAGCGCCCGGCTATGTATATTGGTGACATCAGTGAAAAAGGATTGCACCATCTGGTGAACGAGACTGTGGACAACTCCATCGACGAGGCGATGGCAGGATACTGCAAAAACATCGAAGTAACCATCAACGAAGACAACTCCATCACCGTGCAGGACGACGGACGCGGTATCCCTGTGGATGAACACGAGAAGATGCACAAGAGCGCTCTGGAAGTGGTGATGACCGTGCTGCATGCCGGCGGTAAGTTCGACAAGGGCAGTTACAAGGTCTCGGGTGGACTTCACGGTGTGGGCGTCAGTTGTGTGAACGCCTTGTCTGAGCACATGACATCGCAGGTCTATCGCAACGGCCATATCTATCAGCAGGAATACGAGAAGGGAAAGCCTCTCTATGACGTGAAGATTGTAGGCGACACCGACAAAACGGGTACGCGTCAGCAGTTCTGGCCCGATGCCTCCATTTTCACCACCACCGAATACAAATACGACATCGTGGCTCGCCGTATGCGTGAGTTGGCCTATCTGAATGCCGGCATCACCATCACATTGCGCGACCTGCGTCCTGACGAGGAAGGTAAGACAAAGGAGGAAACTTTCCATGCCAAAGACGGATTGAAGGAGTTTGTACGCTACATCGACCGCCATCGCACACATCTGGTTGATGACGTCATTTACTTGAAGACCGAGAAGCAGAGCATCCCCATCGAGGTGGCCATCATGTATAACACCGACTATTCGGAGAACATCCACTCGTATGTGAACAACATCAACACCATCGAGGGTGGTACTCACTTGGCTGGTTTCCGTGCTGCACTCACCCGCACGCTGAAGAAATATGCCGACAACGAACCGCAAATTGCCAAGCAAATTGAAAAAGCAAAGATAGAGATTGCCCCTGAAGACTTCCGCGAAGGTCTCACTGCTGTCATCTCTGTGAAGGTTGCTGAGCCGCAATTCGAAGGTCAGACCAAGACAAAACTCGGAAACTCAGAGGTGACGGGAGCTGTGCAACAGGCTGTGGGCGAGGCTCTTACCTATTACTTGGAGGAACATCCGAAAGAAGCCAAGCAGATTTGCGAGAAAGTTGTGCTGGCTGCCACAGCACGTATTGCAGCCCGCAAGGCTCGTGAGAGCGTTCAGCGCAAGAACCCCATGAGTGGTGGTGGACTGCCTGGAAAACTGGCCGACTGCTCGAACAAAGACCCGAAGGAGTGCGAGATTTTCTTGGTTGAGGGTGATTCTGCAGGTGGATCAGCCAAGCAAGGTCGCGACCGCTACACTCAAGCTATTTTGCCTCTGCGTGGAAAGATTCTGAATGTGGAGAAAGTCCAGTGGCACCGTGTGTTTGAGGCCGAGTCTGTGATGAATATCATCCAGAGTATTGGTGTGCGCTTCGGCGTTGAGGGCGAGGCCGACCGCGAGGCTAACATTGACAAACTGCGCTACGACAAGATTATCATCATGACCGATGCCGATGTCGATGGTTCGCACATCGACACACTTATCATGACACTCTTCTATCGTTTCATGCCGCGCGTCATCGAGGAAGGTCACCTTTACATTGCTACACCGCCGCTTTACAAGTGTACCTTCAAGAAGATTTCGGAATACTGCTATACCGAGCAGCAGCGCCAAGCTTTTATCGATAAGTATGTGGCAGGCGACGAAAACAGCAGTGCTCTTCACACCCAGCGCTACAAAGGTCTTGGTGAAATGAACCCCGAACAGTTGTGGGAGACTACGATGGATCCCAAGACCCGCTTGCTGAAGCAGGTGACCATCGAAAACGCTGCACAAGCCGATGAGATATTCTCAATGCTGATGGGCGATGATGTGGAGCCGCGACGCGAGTTCATCGAGCAGAATGCCACTTATGCTAACATTGACGCATAAGGACAAATGATATTAAAGTCAGTAGGGAAAGCGGAAACACGCACCTACTGACTTTTTTCTTTCAAAGAAGCCACTGATACCTATTTCCTATATAAGCAAATTACATAGAAAACCTAATAAGTGATGAAAAAAATACTATCTACTATATTCATTTCGTGTTGCATGTTGGCCACGGAAGCACAAGAGCAGTTGCCCATGCGGCTATGGTACGACCGCCCCGCTGAGTTTTTTGAAGAATCATTGCCTATAGGAAACGGGAAACTGGGTGCTCTTGTCTATGGCGGAGCTGATGTGGATAGTATCAAATTGAATGACATCACATTGTGGACAGGTCGGCCTTACGACCGCGAGATGGATGCAA
This sequence comes from uncultured Prevotellaceae bacterium, assembly GCA_902769705.1. Lineage (GTDB taxonomy): Bacteria > Bacteroidota > Bacteroidia > Bacteroidales > Bacteroidaceae > Prevotella. Next base: position 79,724 of record CACXPX010000002.1, on the reverse strand, counting down.
ATGCCAACGAATGGATTCCCAAGATTCGTGAAGCTTTGTTCCAAGAAGACTATGCAAAGGCCGACTCTCTGCAACTTCATGTGCAAGGACCTAACAGCAGTTATTACATGTCCTTGGCTACGCTTTACATCCGCGACCTTAATTGCGATGGAGGGAACGGGCTCAACTATACCGCATATGATTATTATCGGCAGCTTGACATCGATAAGGCTGTTTGTAGCAACACCTATCGGCGCAATGGAGTGACTTACAAGAAAGAGTATTTGGCTAGTAATCCCGATAAACTCATAGCCATCCATCTCACTGCTGATGGCGGAAAGATGAACTATGAGCTGAGCACCAGCGCACTTGTGCCGTACAAGACTAAATTCTCGGACAACCAAATCACCATAACGGGACACGCTATTGGTGATCCGCAAGAGAGCATTCACTTCTGTACCATCATCCGTGCTACCACTACTGACGGTCGCGTCAGCGTGCAAGACAATACTCTTCGCATTCTTGACGCCACCGAAGCTACCATCTATGTTGTCAATGAGACATCGTTCAACGGTTTCGACAAGCATCCTGTGAAGGAGGGTGCACCCTATGTGGAACAAGCAACGGACGACGCTTGGCATACTGTGAACTGCACGTATGAGCAAGTGAAAGAGCGTCATATCGCTGATTATCAGCAGTTTTACGACCGTTTGAAGATGAATCTTGAAGGCTCTGTTTACGATAATATCCATACAACAGAGCAACAACTGCTTGCCTACACCAATCAAGGCGGCCACAATCCCTATCTCGAAACGCTCTACATGCAATACGGACGCTACCTGCTCATCAGCAGTTCGCGAACTCCCAATGTCCCAGCTAACTTGCAAGGGCTGTGGGCACCACATCAGTTCTCGCCTTGGCGTGGTAATTATACCGTGAATATCAATCTCGAAGAGAATTACTGGCCGGCGGAAGTGGCTAACCTTTCGGAAATGACGGAACCCTTGTGGGGATTCATGAAAGGATTGGCTGAGAATGGACATTACACCGCCCGAAACTATTACGGCATCAACCGAGGATGGTGCTCCAGTCACAATAGTGACATCTGGGCGATGACCAATCCTGTGGGTGAAAAGCGCGAGAGTCCCGAATGGAGCAATTGGAATATGGGTGGTGCATGGCTCTGCATGAACCTTTGGGAGCATTTCGCTTTCACGCTTGACCGTGACTTCCTGAAAAAAACAGCCTTTCCACTGTTGAAAGGTGCTACGGATTTCATGCTCGACTGGCTTGTAGAGAATCCCAACAACCCTCAAGAACTCATTACCGCACCCAGCACCAGTCCCGAAAACGAATACAAAACCGACAAGGGCTATCATGGAACAACATGCTATGGAGGTACCGCCGATCTGGCCATCTTGCGCGAACTCTTTACGAACATGCTGACTGCCAGCGCAATATGCACCGATTCCATCGATACGAAAACTGCTGCAAGAATCCAGCAGACACTCTCACGCCTGCATCCATACACCATCGGGCATCGCGGAAACCTGCAAGAGTGGTATTACGATTGGGACGATTGGGATTGGCAACATCGCCACCAAAGCCATCTTATCGGCCTTTATCCAGGCAACCATCTTCAGCGGATGGCCAATCGAAAAGAACTTGAAGCGGCATGTGCAAAGTCGCTGGAAATAAAAGGCGACCGCACAACGGGATGGTCTACAGGTTGGCGAATCAACCTTTGGGCGCGACTCCATCGTCCCGACCAAGCCTATCACATCTTCCAAAAGCTGCTCACATATGTCAGTCCTGATGCTTATCGTGGTCCAGGGCGCCGTCATTCGGGCGGAACCTACCCCAATTTGTTCGATGCCCATCCGCCTTTCCAGATTGATGGAAACTTTGGCGGTACAGCAGGCGTGTGCGAGATGTTCTTACAAAGCCATACTGGCAAGTTGGAATTGTTGCCTGCACTGCCCGACGCATGGCCTTCAGGAACTATTAGCGGCTTGAAAGCACGTGGCGGACTTACTGTGGATATCTCGTGGAACAACGGGCAAGTGAGCCAAGCTACTATTACAAGCGTTGAAGACCAACACTTGGAAGTGATTGTCAATGGAAAGTCTAAGACCGTCCTTCTGACAGCAGGGACGCCGCAAACCATTAAACCGTGAAGAAGAATGAATGAACAGAAACTTCAACTCATCACTATCGAGTCGGCGAAAAGCGTCTATAAAGGAGCATATATAGACAACGACTTGATGTTCTTCGACGACATCGCCGAACTGCCTTTGCCTAACGAGCCCCGCCGTATGGGGTGCAAATTGCTGGCTGTCTGTTTGAGCGGGAAGGTGCAATATAGCGTTGATACCGAGCAACATACCGTCTATCCCAATGACATCATTATCATTAGCGAAGGGCAGGTGACCGATGACTACATGTTCAGCCGCGACTGTCATGGCAAGGCCATTATGATATCCCAAGAGTTCTTTGATGAAACCATCAAGGGCGTCCACGAGTTGTCTTCGTTGTTCTTGTTTTCCCGCAACCATCCAGTCTGCCACTTGACTCAGCAAGAGGTTGACACGGTTTTGAGTTATCTGCAGATATTGAAACGAAAAGTCGGCGACCCTACACACCATTTCCGCCGTGAAACGGTGTCGGCATTGCTTTCGACGATGTTCTACGACCTCAGCAATGTCATCTACAAGATGCAATGTATCAACGACAAGCGGCAGACTCGCGCTGAGTCCATCTTCACCCAGTTCATCCTACTCGTCGAGAAAAACTTCCGGCACGAGCGGCGTGTCAACTGGTATGGACAGCAGATGTGCATCTCGCCCAAATATCTTTCCGAAACCATTAAGCAAATCAGTCGGCGCACACCCAACGAATGGATTGACAACTACGTAACGCTCGAAATCAGAGTGCTCTTGCGGAATTCCACTAAGAGCATCAAGGAAATCGCGCAAGACCTGAATTTCCCCAACCAGTCGTTTCTCGGGAAATACTTCAAAGAGCATGTGGGAATGTCGCCTTCGGAATATCGGAAAGGCGGAAAAGTGATTTCGCCCACGCCGTCAGCCCAACAATTGTTGCGCTAATTGGCACAGTTCCTCATACCATTTGTCGCCAAACCGTCGTTTTAAAGGTTCGGCTAAGAACTGATAGACGGGCATTCCGAGTTCCTCGCCTTTGACGACGGCATCTTTGCAAACTTTCCATCGGTTATAGTTCAACCCCACCAGTCCGTTGGCAAACTGCTTCTCGCGGATGGGGTAGAGTGCACAGCTGATGGGTTTCATGAATTGGGTCTTGCCAGCCCTACAGGCTTTCTCCAATGCACACAGGCAGCAACCCTCAATCACATTCCCCGTTTCGCGGTCGGTCAGGTCGTCGTAGTAAGTGAACACGCAGTCCTTTCCGTTCACAATACTCGTGACAAGTTCGCCATCGCGGTCGGTATAGGCTATGCCTTTACGGTCGATGACCGACTGTGCCGAGGCTGACAAGTCACCCCAGACAGCATCAAGACAATCCTCGATTTGTGCAATCTCATCCATTGTCACAGGCGCGCCTTCGTCTCCCTCTACGCAGCACTCGCCTTTACAGGCAGCAAGGTCGCAGCAAAACTTCTCAGTCAGAATGTCGGAAGACACCAACACGTCGCCTAGCAGCAGGATGGGGGGAATCTGTTTGCTCATATCACCATTCAATCGGCGCGATGCCGTGTTGTTTCAGATATTCGTTGCAACGCGAGAACTGGTGCTGCCCGAACCATCCTCCTCGGTTGGCCGAAAGTGGAGAAGGGTGAACCGACTCCAATACCAGGTTGCGTTGTTTGTCAATCATATACGATTTTCCACGGGCAAAACCGCCCCATAGCATATAAACCAAATGCTCGCGCTGGGTTGCCAACGCCCTGATAGCAGCGTCGGTGAACGTCTGCCAACCCAATGTGGCGTGGCTGTTGGCCTGATGGGCACGCACCGTGAGCGATGCATTGAGCAGCAATACGCCTTGCTTAGCCCACCGTGAGAGGTCGCCTGTCGTGGGAATGGGAGTTCCCAAATCGTCGTGAATCTCCTTGAAAATGTTCTGGAGCGAGGGTGGAAACTGCACTCCATCCTGCACCGAGAAACTCAGTCCGTGCGCTTGGCCTGGCTCGTGGTAAGGGTCTTGCCCAATGATTACGACCTTCACCTCGTCAAACGGACAAAGGTTGAAGGCATTGAAAATCAGCCGACCCGGAGGATAGCACGTCCCAGCCTGATACTCCTGTCTGACCTTTCCTGTCAGTTGGGCGAAGTAAGGCTTGTCAAATTCCTCTTGCAGATGGCGTTTCCACGACTCTTCTATTTGTACGTTCATAGCGCTTTCACATTGGTTTCTGTCTGCGAAGTTACACAATTATTCTGACAACAACGCGATAGATACCGATTATTTTTCGTACAATGTTGTTGTTTTTGTATGGAATTGAAAAGCGAACGCCTGCCAGAGAACATCTGACAGGCGCTCCTTTTTTTGATATGAACGCTATAAATAGCTGATTAATTGTCGCTGATGAGACATTCGCCCGTCATGTCGGCAGGCTGCTCCAATCCCATGATGTGGAGGATAGAGGGAGCTACGTCGGCTAGACGGCCGTCCTTTACCGTTGCCGAGTTGTTGTCCGTCACATAGATGAAGGGCACGGGGTTCAGCGAGTGGGCTGTGTTGGGTGTGCCGTCGGGATTGATGGCGTTGTCGGCATTTCCGTGGTCGGCAATGATGATGGCTTCGTAGTCGTTCTTCTTGGCGGTCTCGATGACGTCGCGCACACAGCGGTCTACTGCCCATACTGCTTTGGCAATAGCGTTGTAGACACCCGTGTGTCCCACCATATCTCCATTGGCGAAGTTCACGACGATGAAGTCGTATTGTTGTGTCTTGATAGAAGCCACAAGCTTGTCCTTCACCTCATAAGCCGACATCTCGGGCTTCAGGTCGTAAGTGGCCACCTTCGGCGATGCCACCAGAATGCGGTCTTCACCTTCGAAGGGCTTCTCGCGTCCGCCGTTGAAGAAGAAGGTCACGTGAGCATACTTCTCGGTCTCAGCGGTATGCAGCTGCTTCTTGCCTTGCTTGGAAAGATACTCGCCCAGCGTGTCTTCCACGTTCTCTTTCGGGAACAGGATGTTCACGCCCGTGAACTTGGCATCGTACGGAGTCATGCAGTAGTATTGCAGTCCGGGGATGGTCTTCATGCCGGCATCGGGCATGTCCTCCTGCGTCAGGACGATGGTGAGCTCCTTGGCGCGGTCGTTGCGGAAGTTGATGAAAATCACCACGTCGCCTTCCTCAATCACACCGTTGACCTTGGCGTTGTGGATGGGCTTGATGAACTCATCGGTCACGCCCTCGTCATACGACTCCTGCATAGCCTGAACCATGTCGGTGGCTTGTTTGCCTTGTCCGGCCACCACCAGGTCGTAAGCCTCTTTCACGCGCTCCCAACGCTTGTCGCGGTCCATGGCATAGAAGCGTCCCACGATGGAGGCGATGGCTGCATCGTTTTGTGCACAAGTGTCAGTCACCTGCTGGATGAATCCCTTTCCCGAGCGCGGGTCAGTGTCGCGACCGTCCATGAAGCAATGCACGAACACCTGGTTCTTCAGCCCGTAAGCCTTACCTATCTCGATGAGTTTGAACAGATGGTCGAGGCTGGAGTGCACGCCGCCGTCGGAGCACAGTCCCATCAAGTGGAGCTTCTTGCCTTGTTCCTTGGCGTAAGTGTATGCGGCCTTCACCTGCGGATTCTCCATGATGGAGCCGTCCTTGCAGGCGCGGTTGATCTTCACAAGGTCCTGATAGACAATGCGGCCTGCGCCGATGTTGAGGTGACCCACTTCAGAGTTTCCCATCTGGCCGTCGGGAAGACCTACGTCTTCGCCCGAAGCCTGCAGCTGCGAGTGAGCCGAAACTGCTGTGAGATAATCCAGATAAGGAGTCGGCGTGTTGTAGATGACGTCGCCCTTTCCGTGCTGTCCGATTCCCCATCCGTCGAGAATCATTAGGAGTGCTTTCTTTGCCATAATTCTATTGTTGTTTGTTCTATTATTTGCTTTCAACGTGCAAAGTTACTGCAAAAAATCGAGATACCGAAACGAACACAACAATATTTCCACTCCTCGTGGCAGAATTTGATATAGGGCAAACAAAAGCCCTGCTTTCCTTTCATCCTGTTGTTCCCGTTCGTGGCGACAGCCCTCCCTATTCCTCCGCCAGCTATGCAGTTCTCCTTCCACTCCTCTTTGAACCCTTTACGCTTCCACCTTTAGGGATAAATTATTCCGAATTATTTTATAAAAAAACCACCTTGCAAGAACAATTTTGTTACCGCCGTGTGGTAGCCACCAATGCCACGCTTTTGCAACACATTAACTACTTGTTTCCCAATGTGTTATGCGAGTGGTGGCATTGTTGCAACAAAAAATAAAAAATTATAGTTGAAGTTTTGGGAAACCAGCCATTTCCCACGCTGTTTGGTGCCTTGCCCGTTGCGAAACGGGCGGGTTACTGAGCCCAAAACCATTCACAACCTTCATCAGCAAGACCGTCAGAATTATCTTGACAAATTCCAATCCTGAGGATTATAATTATTCATGAACATCGCACGGGCATTAATGGAGATATGTTTTTCAACACGAATGACCATTATTCGGACAAAAAAAATCGAAAAATGAATGTAGATTGTCCATTTGACCGCTAAAAACCTTTCAAATGCGAGTAGGATGTTGATTTTCAAAATCGCATAAATGAACGAAAATGATAGGGAAAATCATCAAAACAAGCGTCTCAAGCACGTTTTTTGAGGTCTTTTAGAGGAAAAAACAGCATGTTTTTGTCCTTTTTACAGGTATTAAATCACAGGTGTAAGCCTTTTGTAGAATCGTATCTCATTGATAATCAGTATTTTAGAAGAGTCAAATAGATTGCGTATTCCAATATTCCAGTTATTCCAGTTTCTTTTTTAAGGGTATCCCAACTCCTCTTATTATATATAATTAAATATAACTATCTATATATCAATAAGTTATATGGTCTTTAGAAATAGGAATGACCCCTCATTATTTAATTGGAATAACTGGAATTGGAATGACTCGGTCGTGATTACTTACTTGCTGTTCCTATCGAGCTCCTTTTCGTTCGGCTCTGCTCTCATTTAATCGCGACCTTCTCTACAAGGCTTTTGTTTAGCATTAACAACAACTTTTCAGCTGATTGTTTGGAAATTTCCAGAAAATCATCTATATTTGCAAAGTGAACCATTTAAACAGATTGCCTATGGGCTAAGATAGATATCGATGCGAAAGCATCAAGGACATATAGGATGAAGCGTTAGCTTTATATTCTTGCTTATCGAAATTCGCCAAAATCAAGTTAAGCTACAAGAGTAAAAGTTAATGCTCACGCCATGGGCGTGGGCTTTTACTCGTTGAAGTAGCAAAGGCGTTTGGCGATGCCTCGATAAGCGTAGACGATGTAAATAGTCCACGTTTTTTGTGTATATACAAAAACTGGAAGTGGATCTTTAGAAAACGGGGAATCCCATGCAAGATTTGCAATGCCCGTTCGTTTAAGATATAGAATTATGGTATATAGCCATTGCATATTCTAAATCTTTTGCCTATATTTGCAACAAAGAATAACAGGAGGAAACGACAATGAAAAAGACAGTATTGATTATTCTCTCGGTATTCCTGCCGCTGTTGGCCAACACCGCTTTGGCTCAGCACAGCGATGGCAGCTATTTCGACCAAGTGTTTTATGACGACAGCATTTACTATCAAATACGTTGTTATAATAATAGAATATATGATGAATATGTTCAAGTCGTAGATCGCAATATCGTGAACGCCTTTGTGGCCAAGTATCCTGACAAAGTGGACTTCCCTTCGTTTGACGTCGGTTTCTGCAAAGGGGCTCTGGTAGTTCCCGACAGCGTGGTATTTAAGAACGAGAAACGTTGGATTGATGCCATCACCTTGGAAGACCTGAAGAACCCCTCGGTCAAAATCAACGAAGGACGGATTTTGTCGATGCGCCGAGGGAAGTTCAGCAAATTGGAACTCTCTCCGAAGGTGAACACCATCAACGCAGGGGCGTTCGATGGCTGCATGAACCTCACTCGCATGGAGGTCTCCCGCTATTTGAAAAAGCACACCGGTTTTGAGTTGAACACATCCATCCAACAGTTTGTCGTGGACAAAATGAATGAAAACTTGAAGGACATTGATGGCGTGTTGTTCAACAGAAGAGGTGTGGCGCTCCAGAAATTCCCCATGGCCAAATGCGAGACATACGTGGTTCCTGAAGGGACCATGTATATCAACGACAGGGCGTTCTCGTGTGACAGCGACCCTGCCACCGACAACAGCCGCCTGAAGACCTTGGTGCTCAGCGAGAGCCTGGTCGGCGTGGGCAAAGAAGCGTTCAAGAACAACAGGACGCTGCGGGAGATATATTCAAAGACCGCACAGCCTCCCGCATGGGTTTTAAATTCAAGCAAGATTTATGTCGATGGGCAGTTTGACGGTTTCGACAACATCTCCAAGTGTACGTTGTATGTTCCGAAGGGGTGTAAACAATATTACGAACAGGATAAAAACTGGGGCAAGTTCTCCAAGATAGTGGAGACATCCGAGGAGCCCACCGTTCCACCTTCGACTTCTCACCAACTTTACAACCCTCTAAACCTGACTGGTTCATACAGACCCTTCGTTTATAAAGACAGCATCTATTATAAAGTGGATTGGGACAACGACCAAGCGTATGTGATTGATGAGGATTTGGTTAACCAAGATATACATGTTGACCCATACACGCCCTTTCATCCAAGTTTCCCTAGCGTAGCCTATAACCAAACCTGCAAGGGCGATGCGATTATCGTCGACAACGTGGAGTTTGAAGGCATAACATTCCCCGTTGTGGAGGTGCAAAGCCTGAAAACACTCAATTGCAACTCCGTGAGATTGTCCAAGAACATCAAAGTTGTACGCGATTGGGCGTTCGATGGCGGCCGATTCAAGCACATCGACCTTGGCGAGGGAGTGAAGCAGATAGGTTGGACGGCTTTCAATAGTTGTTTCAACTTGACAGAGATAGACATTCCGAGTCAGGTGACAGACTGTCACAAGGCTTTCTACTATGGCAATTACTTGAAAGAAATCAGAGTGGCCGACGACAATCCCGCGTATTGCTCGATAGACGGAGTGCTCTTCTCAAAAGACAAGAAGGTGCTCTACAAGTTCCCACGATACCATTCGGAAAACTACGTGACCCCTGCCGAGACAGAAATCATCGGAGATTACGCCTTTTATACTGACTATAATGGGGCGTTGAAATCGCTCACTTTGGGCGAGAACGTCCATACGCTGAAAACAAGAGTATTCAAATCGATAAATCTTTCAGAAGTCAGGTGCCTCTCGAAAGTTCCGCCTTCCACAGATGCGTTGTCATTCCGTGAATTCAGCACCATCGGCGATTGTGTGTTGTTGGTTCCCGAAGGCTGTCGGGAGGTCTATGCCAAACACAAGGAATGGGGCAAGTTCAAGAACATCCAGGAAATGGATAGTTCAGACATCAGCCTCATCTCAAGCGATGAAAAGGAATCCCCCACCTACGACCTGCAGGGCCGCAAATTGTCAAATAGTAAATGGTCAAATGGTCAAATTAGGAAGGGCATCTACATAAAGGACGGCCGCAAGTTTGTGGTGAAATAAAGGGACATAAATTAAAGAAGGAAACGACAATGAAGAAAACAGTATTGACATTGGCAATGGCGTTTTTGCAGACTATAGCTGCGAAAGCATTCGATGCGTGCATAGATGGAATCTTTTACAATCTGTCTTTAGAAGATAAAACGGCGGAAGTGACTTCTGGCGATGATAAAGTGGTAAGGGATTATTATTCAGGTGACGTTGTTATTCCTGGCGTAATCAATTATGATGGGACCACTTACAAAGTTACGAGCATCGGTCCCAGAGCTTTTTCACAGAGATATAAGCTGACTTCAGTCACAATACCTGATGAGGTGGAGACTATAGAAACCTACGCATTTTGGGATTGTGATGATTTGAACACTGTCATATGTGGAAATGGTTTGAAGACAATTGGCACAAATGCTTTTCAAGGTAGTGGGTTGAGAAACATTAATCTTCCCAATAGTCTTGTCGAGATAAAGGGGCGGGCTTTTGCCTATACATCCTTGAAGGAGATTGAGCTTCCTGACAATTTAAAGATAATCGGTGGTTTTGCATTCTCGAATGGTCCCCTCAGTTCGATAACCATCGGCAAGAATGTCTACAGTATCGGGCAAGGGGTTGTGGGTAGTTGCTATAACCTGAATAGTATAATAATTGCCGATGACAACCCATATTACGATTCGCGCGACAACTGTAATGCCATCATAGAGACTGCCACCAACAAACTGGTTTGTGGGTGTTGCATGACGGTCATTCCGAATACGGTGACCGATATCGATGACTACGCATTTGATGGCTGTTGGTCGTTGAAATCCATAGACATACCCTCAAGTGTGAAGAGTATAGGCATCAATGCGTTTCAAAATTGTTCTGCTCTTACCAGCATCACCATACCTGGTGGTGTGACGAATATCGGGAATGACACATTCCGAGGATGTCAAAGCATGGTAAATTGCACCTTATCTTATGGCGTGCAGAATATAGGCGACAGGGCTTTTATGGATTGCTCGAAATTGGAATCCATCGCATTTCCCAATAGCGTGACAAATATTGGGGAGAGCGTGTTTTCTGGATGTAAAGGACTCAAAAGCATCAAGACAGGTAATGGATTGACAGTCGTAAAGGGTTACGCTTTTTCAGATTGTTCAAACCTGAGCGAAATAACCATAGGTAGCGCAGTGACTAAAATAGGCAATGGAGCGTTTGCCGGTTGTTCGAATTTGTCTTTCATATCTGTGGATGAAAACAATAGTGTCTACGATTCGCGAAACCAATGCAACGCCATCATAGAAACCGCAACCGACAAACTTCTCATAGGGTGTGGAAAATCCGTTATCCCGAGCAGCGTGAAGATTATCGGGAATAGCGCATTCCAAGGATGCGGCAATCTCACTACCATGACCATCCCCAATACCGTGATTGAGATTGAGGCATGGGCTTTTGAGAATTGTAGTGGCTTGAAAAAAGTCACCACCTATGACGGTTTGAAGAGAATCGGGGAAAGGGCTTTCCAGAATTGTACGAGTTTGACATCGATAGTTCTTCCCAACAGTTTGGAGGAAATGGGAAGTGCTGTCTTTTCTGGCTGTAAGAGTCTGTCAGCAATCAACATACCAGGCAGTATTAAAACCATTAACGGTTTTTCTTTTGAAAAATGTAATAGTTTGACAAGCGTAACAATACCTAGTAGTGTTACAAGTATTGGAATTAGTGCTTTTCAGAATTGTGAAGGATTGACATCCGTTTCCATCCCCAATAGTGTGACAAGTATAGGCAAGTCGGCTTTTGCGTATTGCTTTAAATTGGCGTCAGTTTCACTATCAGTCAAGATGAGAGTCATTGAGTCGATGACGTTCTTCAGTTGTGAGAAACTGTCATCTGTCATCATTCCTGATAATGTGGAAACCATCGGAGAATCGGCATTCGCTTATTGTTCCAATTTGCTCACCGTTACGATTGGGGCTCGAGTGGCGAACATTCAAGCAAGAGCCTTTATATCTTGTAGAAAAATGAACGATGTATATTGTCTTCCAGAAAAAATGCCTAAGGCGGAAAAAAATATTTTCGACTCGTCTTCTACCCGCATCTTACATGTGCCTGCTGCATTACTCAATGATTACAAAGCAACTGCCCCTTGGAGTGGCTTTGCTGAAATTCTTCCAATAGAAACAGCCGACATCAGCCTTATCTCAGCCGATGAAAAGGAATCCCCCACCTACGACCTCCAGGGCCGCAAATTGTCAAATAGTAAATGGTCAAATGGTCAAATTAGGAAGGGTATCTACGTGAAGGACGGACGGAAGTTCGTGGTGAAGTGATGGAAGAATAAGCAATGTCCGTTCGTTTAAGGAATAGAAGATGTAACCATTGCATATTCCAAATCTTTTACCTATATTTGCAACAAAGAATAATAAACAAAACAGGAGGAAACAAAAGTGAAGAAGGCAGTATTGACATTAGCAATAGTCACAGTATTCCCTTTGCTGACTCTCGCACAAGAGATAGGCAATCAGGAAATGTTGAAAGACGGGCGGCGATGGAACTATGAGTATCGAGTATCCAACAGCGAGGAGATGAAGGAGTCCGTAACTTTCGAGCTGTGTGGCGACACTGTGATAAAAGGGCAGTCATGCAAAAAGTTGTATGTGTCCACGCCGTCGGCCCGTGCGCTCTATGGCTGTTATTACGAGAAGCGATATGGAAACGATGTACGCGTGTCGATGGAAGTTTGGTGCTATCCGATGGCTGAACTGGTTTATGGTGACGAAGGGTTGGAATGGACGGAAAAGACCGTTAACTCGCCCGTTGAGTTGTTCGACATGAAGTCGTATATTGACGATTTTGGCGTGTTGCCCTTCCAGAGTTTGTTGGCTGACAGGCCTGGAATGAAAGCCTATAGGGATGAACTGTATCGCGGCTTGTCGGTGCGTGGTTCAGACATTGTTGAGAAGAATGGCATAAAGCGCCGCCGCCTGAGTTTCGCCCTTCCCGGCGATTTGGGCAGTGAGACGTGGGTGGCTGGCATTGGCGATGCCCGATGGGGAATCCTGATGCCCCGCTATGATATCCCTCTCACAGACGAAAGGCAGTTGGTTTTCTGCTCCTGCCAGGATGGCGACATGACGTTGTTCCGTTCAGAGGACTTCTCCATGCCAGGTATAGGAAGCAGTATGACGGGCTACCAGCCTTTGGTGGAAGACGGCAAGAAGTGGGTTTATCGGGGACAGAGTGATGTAACCGCCCAAACTTGGGTTGTGACGATGGAACTGAAAGGCGACACGCTCGTTGCTGGAAGGAAATGCCTGAAACTGTATGGTTACAATCTGTTGAACCGCGGGCATGACGAGTATCTCGGGGCATTGATGGAGGAAAACCGTGTTGTGAGTTGCTTCTTGCCGGGTAGAGTGGAACCTGAGACAGTCTATGATTTCGGCTTGCGGGGCGGAGACGAGGGAGCTTTCTTCTGTTCTGACGATAACAGGTCATTCGACATGACCAATATAGGCGACTTCTACGATGTGGTGGACGGCTCGTTGGTGCATGGAGTGCTGATGTTCTACCCGGAAAGCAGCCTGAGTTGGAGTTGGATGAATCTATGGATTGAAGGTGCGGGATGTATGCATGGGTTGTTGCAACCTTGCTTTGGCGACCGGATAGGCGGTGATACTATGGAATTGCGATGGTGTGGTGTGAATGGCCAGCAGATCTATCGGGGGATTGGTTACATAACCGAAGCCGTGGCAGGAATCACCGAGCCATCAACCAACACCCAACACCTATCCCCCACCTACGACCTGCAAGGGCGTCGCATGGCAGAAGGTCAGCCCCTGCAGCCCGGCATCTACGTGAAGGACGGACGGAAGTTCGTGGTGAAGTGAAGCTTTGGTGAACTTCTCTTTGTGTCATGAAAAAAGTGGCGACACCGCTGTGCCTCCACTTTTTCTCTTCTCAGTTTGTTGTTGTTAGTTGTTGTTGTTATGCCAATTTGTATCGTGTGTTATGTGAAGCTGATGAGGCCTTGCACAGGCTCAGACGTCTCGTCGCGTTTGTCGGCGGGGGCGTTGCCTGCGGCCTGGTTGCGTATCTCGTCGAGCATCTGACGCGTACGCTTGTAGGTGGGTGTATTCTCTACGGCCAGAATGATGTCTTCGTTGTCGAGGTCCTCGGGCCTGAAGAGGAAGATGTGGGGGCGGCGCTTGTATTGCATGTTGCGTGAGTCTTTGCCGTAGTAGCGGTTGCGGCGATCCTGACGCTCGGCTCGCTTCTCTTCTTCCATAGCGATGCGGTTGGCCTCCTCCTCGGTATGCTTCTTGAGGTGGCTGTCCATACCGTCCACGTCTTCGATTCCGAAACCGGTGGCCAGCACGGTGACTTTCACCTTGTTGCCCAGTTCGGGGTCGAGGGCGAGTCCCCATTTCAGTTCGAAGTCTTCGCCGAACTTCAGCATGAAGTCGTTCACGTCGTTCATCTCGTCCATTGTCAGGCCGGGATTCTCCTTCTTCTCGCTGGCGAAGGCAATGGAGAGCAGAATTTTCTTTGAGTTGAAAACGTCGTTGTCGTTGAGCAGCGGAGAGTTCAGAGCGTCGTCGATGGCTTTCTTCACACGACCTTCGCCCTCGCCGTAGCCTGTGGACATGATGGCCACACCGCCGTCTTTCAGCACGGTGCGCACGTCGTTGAAGTCGAGGTTGATAAGGCCGTGAATGGTGATGATCTCGGCAATCGACTTGGCGGCTACGCTCAGCGTGTCGTCAGCTTTGCCGAAAGCGTCGAGCACGGTGAGGTCGGGATAGATTTGGCGCAGCCGTTCGTTGTTGATGACGAGCAGGGCGTCAACGTGTTTCGACATTTCTTCCACGCCATCGAGGGCTTGGTCAATCTTCTTCGGACCTTCGAAACGGAAGGGGATGGTGACGATTCCCACAGTGAGAATGCCCATTTCTTTCGACACTTGAGCGATGACAGGAGCAGCACCAGTGCCTGTTCCACCGCCCATACCGGCGGTGATGAAAGCCATGCGAGTGCCGTCGCTGAGCATGTTGCGGATGTCGTCGAGGCTCTCTTGTGCAGCCTGACGAGCTTTCTCGGGCTTGTTGCCGGCTCCCAGTCCCTCTTTGCCCAGTTGCAAATGAACGGGCACGGGTGAGTCGTTGAGTGCCTGGTTGTCGGTGTTGCAGAGCACGAACGACACGTCGTGAATGCCCTCGCGGTACATGTGGTTGACGGCATTGCCGCCGCCACCGCCCACACCGATGACTTTGATGATGGAGTTCTCTTTTTCGGGCTCGCCGAAGTCTAATATATGATTCTCAGCCATAATGTTATTGCTTTTTGGGGTTGTTCTTATTTGGTTTCCTTTTTACTAATATGAAAGATTTCTCGCGTTATTCCTCTTCGATGATTTGTCCACCGAACTTCTTTATGCCACGCCACATGCGGTTGAACAGACTGTTCTCGCGTTCCTTCTTCTTGCGAATCTCCTCTTCCTCGGCTTCCTTACGGCGCTTCTCCTCTTCTTCGGCTTCGCGCTTCTTGCGGGCTTCTTCCTCGGCTTTCTGCTTGTCAGCCTCGGTGGGGATGGCTCCGCGTCCGGCAGCATCGCGGGCGGGGTTGGCAGCTTGGTGTTGAGCTGCTGCAGCAGCCGGTTGGGTATTAACGGGACTGAAGAGGTCGTTGGTGATTTCTTCGCCTGCGCAATTCATGTCTCCTTTCTCGAGTAGAGCCAAGACGGTGTTCATAGTGCCGTTGTGAGCTGTGATTTCCACGCTGCTTGAGTTGATGGTGGTTGTCACAAACTTGGCGATGCGTATCTTCTCGATGTGCGTGTGGTTGCGGAATGCGACTTCGATGTTCTTCATGTTTGAGCCGCCACCTGTGAGGATGAGACCGCCCAAGAGTTTGTCGGCATATTCATTGGGAACCTGGAACCAGACATTTTCGATGATTTCCTCCAAGCGTCCTTCCACGATGTTGATGAAGTCGCGGCTGGGGATGCTGCGGTCGCCATCGATGGAAAGGCTGAGCGAGTTGTCGATGTCGCTGTTGTCGGTGTAGGCCGAACCGTATTTCAGTTTCATACCCTCGGCGTCTTGCTCCTCCATCTGCATGGTGGCGATGTCCTTTGTGATGTTGTTGCTTCCCAACGGGATGACGGCCAAGTGGCGCAGAATGTTCTTATAGTAGACGCTCACGGTGGTGGTGTCGGCTCCGAGGTCGACAAGCACACATCCAGCACGTCGTTCGGTTTCGGTGAGCACGCTGTCGGCAAGAGCCAAAGGTGCGAGATACATCTCGGCGATGGCGATGCCTGCATTGTCGAAACACTTGTTCAGATTGCGATAGAAAGTCTTTCGCCAAAGGATATTGAGGAAGTTGCCTTCAAGCCGGCTGCATTGAATGCCCACAGGGTCGAGTTGGTATTGCTGGTCGACTTTGTACTCTTGTGTTGCGGCGTTGAGGATTTCCTGTTCGGGATACGACATGTTGCGGTTCTCGTCCATCAGTTCGTCAACCATTTCCTGGGTGACGATGGCCTCGGATGGCAGATCCTTGACGATGACGTTCTTCATGCTGCGAATGCTCTGTCCGCCCACACCCACGTAGACATGGGCGATTTTGGTTTTCAGGGCAGTTTCCAGTTTCTTGATGATGTTGGTGAGACAGACGACAGTTTTGTCGATGTTGTAGACCACGCCCTTGCGAATGCACATTGAGGCGTCTTCTTTGACAACAGCAAGAATGGAAATGCTGCCGTCCAGATTCTTCTTTCCTGCAATACCGGTTATCTTAGATGAACCGAGTTCGATTGCTACTATAAACTCCTTTGGCATAACGTTTAGTCTTTATTATTTTGTTTCTTGTTTGCTTGGTTATTGGTGCGTTGCGGCACGTTTCTTGCAGATGATTTGGTTGTCGAACTCAAGGTTGATGTAGGAATATTTGTTCCAACCAGCTTCCGAGAGTCCGTATTTGTAGAATTTCTCCAGTCGGGCCAGCTTCTTCAGCGTATAGTCGTTGATGGCCTTGGCAATCTCGCCTTTGGTTTTGGCTTCGGGCAGGCGTCCGATGCAGATGATGTGGTTACCCACACGCGGTACAAACTCGATGCTGCGGTCGGGCAGCACGTTGATTTGTTCAATCTGGTTTCGCCAGAGTTGGTTGCCGTTCAGAGTCTTGCTCAACGGCGAGATATAGTTGGTGGCGAACCATTTGTTGATGTTGCCCGTCGCAATGATGAGATCGCTGGTGTATTGCGAGTTGGGCATGATGCAGTCGTTGTCGTCGATGTAATAGTCTTCACCGTTAGCGGCCTTGATGCGTATGATGGGCATACGTTGCGTGATGGTGATGTGCACGTGGCCGTCTTGTGTCTTGTAGCATTCGGCAGTCTGCACGAAGGGGCTGGCCTTTAGCGTCTCCTCTATCTTGCGGGCATCGATGTAGCGCATGGGCTTCTCAAGCGGATACAGCTTTGCAGTTTGCAGTCGGCGCTTGATTTCCTGTGTGTTGATGAACCCGTTGGTGGCTTCGTCTTGTATGTCGATGACCACCTTGGTGCACACCTTTGCTGTCTCGTCGGGTTTGTTGAACGACGTGACAGCTATCACAAGATAGGCGGCTAACACCACATCAAGGACGATGGTAATGGTTTTCTTCCAGTTTATTCTCATTATGGGGCGTCGATGGAATTATTTGCTGTTGATGATCTTTGCGATTTGGGGTACATAGTTGTCGAGATCTCCCGCTCCGAGAATTACCAGTACGTCGAAATCACGACTCTTGATCAAGTCGAGCACATCGTCTTTGTTGATGAGGCTGCGCTCGATGCCAGGCCGCAGATTGTCGTAGATGAGTTGGCTGGTTACTCCGGGGATAGGCTCTTCGCGTGCGGGGTAGATGTTGGTGAGAATCACTTCGTCGAGTTGGCTAAGTGCCTCGGCAAAGTCGCGGTAGAAGTCGCGGGTGCGAGTATAGAGATGCGGCTGGAATATGGCCGTTATCTTGCGGTTATTATAGAGTTGACGTATGCTCCGTGCACTTTGGAATATTTCTTTCGGGTGGTGGGCATAGTCGGAAATCAGCACATGGCGCTCGTCCTTGATCTTGAAGTCGAAGCGGCGTTCCACCCCGTGATAGGTCTTCATGCCGTAGCGCAGTTCCTCAGCGTTGCAACCGTTAAGTTGTGCCATAGCCATAGCGGCGACAGCATTTTCAACATTGATAGGAACAGGATGTCCGAGTTGTATGTTCTTGATGTTCTCGATGGGCGACACAAAATCGAAAGTGATTTCTCCGTTACCGATTCTGATGTTCTCAGCATGGAAGTCGCCTTTGTCGAGACTATATTCATAGGTTCTCACATCGGCTCCAACGTTGGGTTTCATCTCCAAATCGCAATGGATGATAAGGGCACCACCAGGCTGGATGAGCGTGGTGTAGTGGCGGAAACTTTCCAGATAGGCCTCTTTCGTCTTGTAGATGTCAAGATGGTCGGGGTCGGTGCTGGTGATGACTGTCATCCAGGGATGCAGCCAATGGAACGAGCGGTCGAACTCGTCGGCTTCGATGACCACAAACTCGCTGTTGTCGGAGAGCAGGTAGTTGGTGCCGTAGTTCTTGGAGATGCCGCCGAGGAAGGCGTTGCATTCCAAATGGCTTTGGTTCATGATGTGGGCACACATGGTTGACGTGGTGGTCTTTCCGTGTGTTCCAGCGACGCAAAGTCCTTTATACTTGCGGGTTAATGTTCCCAGCACTTGTGCCCGTTTTTGTATTTCAAAACCATTTTCGCGGAAGTAGACCAGTTCCTTGTGATCATTGGGGATGGCAGGAGTATAGATGACCAAGCAAGAAGCGGGATTCTTGCAAGCATGAGGGATTTCGTCAACGTTCTCTTCGTAGTGGATGATCATGCCTTCTTTCTCCAGGCGCTTTGTCAGTTCGCTTGGAGTCTTGTCGTAGCCGCCAACCACCAGTCCTTCTTTGATGAAATATCGGGCGATGGCGCTCATGCCGATGCCACCGGCTCCGATGAAATATACTGCTTTGATGTTTTTAATTTCCATTTCGTTGTGTCGTTATTTGGTTGTTGCCAGTCGGATGACTTCTTCGGCAATGATTTTTGCCGAGTCGGGCAAAGCCAGTTTCAAGATATTTGTCTTCAATGTTTCAAGCCGTTCTTTGTCGTTTACGGTGGCGATGGCCTTTTCGAGCAAGACGCCAGGAGCCTCTGAGTCTTTCACATAAATGGCAGCGTCTTTGTTGACCAATGCCATCGTGTTTTTTGTCTGGTGGTCTTCCGCAACATTGGGGCTGGGTACCAGAATCACAGCTTTACCCAAGAGGCAGAATTCGCTGATGCTGCTGGCTCCGGAACGGCTGATGACCAAGTCAGCAGCTTTGTAGGCAGCACCCATATCGCTGATGAAGTCGGTGACAATCAAGTTGTCGGGTTTCCCCAGTTCTTTCAGTCGTTCGGCAATTTGTGCGCTGTAGTATTTGCCTGTCTGCCAGATGAACTGCACATCGGATTGGCGTACGAGGTCGAGATGTTGCAAAACGCTCTCGTTAATGGTGCGAGCTCCTAGGCTTCCACCGACAAGCAGAATGGTTTTGCGTTGTGGGTCGAGCCCGAATGAGCGGATGGCATCGTCGCGCGAAATGGTCGTTTCGAGCAATGCCTGTCGTACAGGGTTACCTGTCATCAGGATGCGGTCGGCAGGGAAGAAGCGCTCCATCCCTTCATAGGCAACGCATATCTTTGCCGCCTTCTTGCCAAGAATCTTATTAGCCTTTCCGGCAAAGGAGTTTTGCTCCTGAATGAGGCAGGGGATTCCTTTAGATGCAGCAGCTTTTAGCGTGGGGAAACTCGCATAGCCGCCAACACCCACAGCTGCCATCGGGCGGAACTCTTTCAGAATGCCCTTGACGATGCGGTCGCTTTTCCACATTTTAAAAGGCAGGGTGATGTTCTTCAGCAAGTTCTCGCGATTGAAACCGCAGATGGGCAGACCCTTGATTTCATAGCCGGCCGCCGGCACTCGTTGCATTTCCATGCGTCCTTCGGCTCCTACGAACAAGATTTTAGCATCAGGGCGCAAAGCCATGATGGCGTTAGCTATAGAGACGGCTGGGAAGATGTGGCCTCCCGTGCCGCCACCGCTTATAATGATTCTTAATTCGTTGTCCATATTTAAGTTTTTTAATTCTTCAATCTTTCAATTTTCATGCTGCCGACTTTGCGGGAATAGGCATTTCATAACGGTCCTCGCTTTTCTTTTTGGCTGTTCGGCTGATGCTCAGTATGACGCCCACATAGATACAGTTGATGACGGTTGACGTACCACCTTTACTAATAAGTGGCAGCGGTTGTCCGGTGACGGGTGCAAGTCCGACAGCCACACACATATTGAATAATGCCTGTGTTACAAGAAGCAACGCCAATCCCATAGCGAGGAAAGCGGGGAAATTGTTTTCGCATCGGTTGGCAATGCGTCCCGTGCGGAATAGCAGCACAATATAAAGGAATGCAACGGCCACCGCTCCGATGATGCCCATCTCTTCGATGATGATGGCGTAGATGAAGTCAGAGAAAGCTTGCGACAGGAAGTCGCGTTCCACAGAGTTGCCCGGGCCTTTGCCCAAAACATTCGATGAGGCGATAGCGATGTTGGCATAAGCAACTTGACCGTCTTTGTCGAGGTCCACATTTTCAGGACTGATGTATTTGTTGTCGGAGAATTTCTCAATGCGTGCCTTCCACGTGCCGAAACGGTGGAAAACCTTTGCAAGTTTGCTGGGCTTTTCGTCTTTGGCGGATGCAGAAGTTTCGGTCAATGTTTTGGAGTCTTGAGCTTCAGCACTATTGCCTAAGAACCAAATCATTCCCAACGCCAGAACAGCTGCCAAAACAACCACTCCCAACAGTTTCCCCAATTGTTGCATGGGAACTCTGCCGATGATCATCATCATGAAGATGACGGCGCAGATGAGCGCAGCGGTGGAGAAGTTCTCGAAGAAGATGAGCGGCACGATGCAGGCGCAAACAATGAGGATGTATTTGAAAGCATTCTTGTCGGCACCTTTTTCAGTTTGCATGGCGCTCAATATCTGTGCTGTGGCCAGCACAAGCGTTCCTTTTGCTATCTCAGAAGGCTGGAATTTCATTCCCATGAATCCCACCCAGCGCGAAGCATCGTTGGCATCATGCCCACCCACTAACGCCCAAATAAGCATCAGAATAGACATGATGAGCAGGAAAGGTGTGAGAATCTTGAAGTATTTGCACTTGACATTCAGCGTCACAATCATGGCCGCGATGCCCAGCAACAGGATTCCGATGTGCTTGATGACAGGAGCCATATAGTTTCCGCCTTTGTACGTCAGTTGTGATGAAGCCGAATAGACCTCAACCACGCTGATGATGCAGAGGAAGAAGAAAACCATCCATATCACCTTGTCGCCTTTGAAAAGATTGCCAAGAGTCTTGTTCATTATCGTTTCTTTTTTCCAGTTTTGCCTTTTTTGTTCAGGTTGTCCGTTTTCTATAATAGTTTGCCTTTCCGATTATGGCTCAACGATTTATAGATTTCTCACCAGTGTCTTGAACTGTTCGCCGCGGTCTTCCATATTCTTGAACAGGTCGAACGAGGCGCAGCAGGGCGAAAGAAGCACGGTGTCGCCTGGCGAAGCCAATTCATAGCATGCTTCAACGCATTCACGCATAGAGTGAGTGTCGCGAATGGGCAACCCAAGAGCATCGAAGTTGTCGTGCAACTTCTTGTTGTCGGCTCCCAGATAAACCAGCGCTTTGCACTTCTGCTTCACCAGATCCATGATGGGACTATAGTCGTTGCCCTTGTCTTTTCCACCTATTATTAATATAGTGGGCGTCTTCATGCTCTCCAATGCATACCAGCAGGCATCTACGTTAGTGGCTTTCGAGTCGTTAACGTATTGAACGCCACCCACTTTGCACACTTTTTCCAATCTATGCTCCACACCGGGGAAGTCGGAAAGACTCTTGCGAATAACCTCTTTCCTGATTCCCGCGATGTTTGAAGCAATACCGGCGGCCAACGAGTTATAGATGTTATGCTTACCGGTGAGTGAGAGTTCCTCCTGTTCCATGTTGAACGGTGTGGGCTTCTCTATCTTGTATTGTCCCTCTTCGATATATCCGATGGAGCCGTGCTCCTTGATTTCAGAGAATGGGCACATCATGGCCTTGATGTCGTATTTTTCGAGTTCGCGGCGTATGATGGGGTCATCGTTCCAATAAATGAATGCGTCTTGCTCAGTTTGGTTTTGTGTAATCCTCATCTTCGAGTCCACATAGTTCTGCATGCAGTTGTCGTAGCGGTCCAAGTGGTCGGGTGTGATGTTCAGCAAGATGGCGATATTGGCACGGAAGTCGTACATGTTGTCCAGTTGGAACGACGACAACTCGATGATATAATATTCGTGCGGATCCTCAGCCACTTGCAACGCCAGCGAGTTTCCTATGTTTCCAGCCAGCCCAGCATCGTATCCCGCATTGCGGAAGATGTGGTAGATGAGCGATGTTGTTGTGGTCTTTCCGTTCGAACCCGTGATACAAATCATCTTCGAGTTGGTGTAGCGTCCGGCGAATTCAATTTCGCTGATGATGCCGATGCCTCGTTCAATAGCTTTGCGAACGATGGGTGCTTCCTTCGGAATGCCCGGACTTTTGATGATTTCATCGGCTTCAAGGATGCGCTCTTCGGTGTGATGCCCTTCTTCCCATTCAATTTCGTGGTCGTCGAGCATCTTCTTGTATTTGTCTTTGATGGACGACATGTCTGAAACAAACACGTCGAATCCTTGCTTCTTGGCCAGCACGGCTGCACCTGCACCGCTCTCTGCTGCTCCCAGAACTACTATCTTATTCTTCAATTCCATATCTTTGGTGTCTCCATTGCATTGCTTTCGTGTTGTAAAATAAATTATTTTCCATTGTAAAATAAATTAATTTACTCACCAAAATAAATTATTTTACTCGATAAAATAAATTATTTTACTGCACTAGAGCATAGCTTTGCATTCTTTATTTGCCGTTTGTTGTTGTTTTATATTGTAACTATCTTATTTTCAGAGTGATGATGGCCAAAGCAGCCAAGATGATGGTGGTAATCCAGAAGCGTACGGTGATTTTCGATTCGTGGAACAGGCGTTGTGGCCAATTATAGAGCCAGATGCCATCCACTTTATATCTGGCCATTGTCCTGAGCACTTGCATGTTTGTCTTGCGGAATGTGTCGTGCAGCGGGGTGGCACGGAACGGCCTTACCGTTCTCACTGGTTTGTGGCGCAACTTGCAGTATGACTTGTACATACGTGGAACGTAGGCTTGCATGATGACACTCACGCTTTCCACAAAGAAGATTCCGCACAGAATGGGGAGCATCAGTTCTTTGTGGATGATGACGGCGCAAACGCCGATGATGCCGCCAATCGTCAGCGAGCCGGTGTCGCCCATGAACACTTGCGCGGGGTAAGCATTATACCAAAGGAAACCAATCATGGCTCCAATGAAGGCACAGAGGAATACCACAAGTTCCTGCGAGCCAGGAATATACATGATGTTCAAGTAGGAAGCGTATTCAATATGGCTTGACACATAGGCCAATATGCCCAGGGCGACGCCTATGATGGCCGCGTTGCCGGCACACATGCCGTCCATGCCGTCGTTGAGGTTGGCGCCATTGGAGACGGCTGTCACAATGAAGATGGTCAATAACACGAACAACACCCATCCTGCAGCGTTCTTGTATTTTCCGCAGAACCCCATGATGTTGGAGTAGTCGAGATTATGGTTCTTCACGAATGGGATGGTGGTTTTCAACGATTTCACTGACTCTGACTTATGCGTCACAACGGTCTCTATTCCTTGGCGCTCGGTCGATATGTTCTCGTTGATTTTTGCGTCGGGGCTTGCCCATAAGACGAGTCCCACGATGAGTCCGATGCTCACTTGTCCCACGATCTTGTATTTGCCCTTCAGTCCTTCTTTGTTCTTGCGCTTCTTGTAGTCGTCGAGGAATCCCAGGAATCCCAACCACATGGTGGTGACGATCATGAGCAGCAGATAAATGTTGCGCATACGGCCCAGCAGCAAGACGGGTACCAGGATGCTGACGATGATGATGATGCCACCCATGGAGGGGACGTTCTTCTTCTTTTCGCCGAACGGGTCGATGATTTCATCGCGCGCCGCTTCTTTGAAGTTGTGGCGCTTCATGTATTTGATGAATCTTTCGCCGAACCACGCAGAGATGAGTAGCGATAGAATGAGTGTGAGCAACGACCGGAACGAGATGTATTGCCACATGTGGGAGCCGGGTATTTGATATTGCTCGAGAAAGCGGAAAAGATAGTAAAGCATAAATATCTTTGTCTTTTTTTGTTTTCAATTATTGGGCGAATATTTCGTTCAGCACTTCCTTGTCGTCAAAGTGGTGCTTGACACCTTTGATTTCTTGATAATTCTCATGGCCCTTTCCAGCAACGAGTATCACGTCGCCTTTCTGTGCCATCATGCAGGCCGTACGGATGGCTTCGCGGCGGTCAACAATGCTCACCACCTTTTTCATCTGTTGGGCGTTGAGGCCGGCAAGCATGTCATTGATGATGTCTTGTGGCTCTTCGAATCGTGGGTTATCGCTTGTGATGATGACTCGGTCGCTCTGACGCACAGCCTCTTGCGCCATGAGAGGTCGTTTTCCCTTATCGCGATTACCACCAGCTCCGCAAACGGTAATAACCTGGCCTTTGCCGTTGAGTACTTCGTGAATGGCGTTGAGCACATTCTCCAAAGCATCAGGTGTGTGAGCATAGTCAACGATGGCGGTGAATCCTTCGGGTGAACGAACGGGGTCGAGCCTTCCGTTGACACTTTTCAGCGTGCTCATCACGAGAAGCACGTCTTCGGGTTTCTTGCCCAGCATGATGGCTGCACCATAGACAGCCAACAGGTTCGACACATTGAATTTGCCAATGAATTGCACACCCACCTCACGTCCATCGACTTCGAGATACATGCCTTCGAAATGGCATTCCAGAATATGTGCCTTGAAGTCGGCCATCGAACGGGTAGAGTAAGTCTTCACTGTAGCCCGTGTGTTCTGAACCATAAACATGCCGTTCTTATCGTCGGCGTTGGTAATGGCGAAAGCGCCTTTCGGAAGTGCATCGAAGAACGCTTTCTTGGCGTTGCGATAGTTCTCGAAGGTTTTATGATAGTCCAAATGGTCGCGAGTGAGATTGGTGAACAAGCCGCCAGTGAAGTTCAGACCGCCTATGCGTTTCTGAGCGATGGCGTGGCTGGAGCACTCCATGAAGGCGTACTCGCAGCCTGCGTCCACCATTTTAGCAAGTAGGGCGTTCAGCTCGATGGGGTCGGGAGTTGTGTGGCTGGCCGGGATGGCTTCGCCTTCAACATAGTTGCAGACTGTTGAGAGCAGACCACAACGATGCCCCATCTTACGGAACATATTATAGAGTAACGTGGCAATGGTCGTCTTACCGTTAGTACCGGTGACTCCCACAAGTTTTAGTCTCTTTGACGGGTCGCCATAGAAGAGCGTAGCCACACGGCCTACAGCGTCTTCAGTAGATGGCACTTGTATGTAGGTGATGTTTGATGTTTGTTGGTTGTTGGCGTCTTCGGGCAAATCTTCACACAAAATGGCCTTGGCTCCCTGCTCGATAGCTTTGGCAATGAACTTATGTCCGTCGACCTGTGTACCCTTCATAGCCACGAAGAGATGACCGTCGGCAATACGTCGTGAGTCGATGTTCACGCCTGTGATGTCGATGTCGGTATCGCCGATGATGACAGTCGGCTTGATGTTTTTGAGCAATTCGCTTAGTTTCATATATCTGTCGTTTTCTTTTTGCTTTATTATTCAAGTGTCAGCATGCAGATGTCGCCTTTCTTGATGGCTTGACCAGGCGAGAGGCTTTGCTTGGTGACTTTTCCCCGTCCTTTCAGTACCACTTTCACTCCGCGCTTCTCAATCTGATAGACAGCATCGCGTGCACCCATTCCGTGAACGTTAGGCATTGCGCTGTCAGCAGACAACTTCTCGTGGCGTAATGCAACACCTTTATTAGCATTTTTTTCAGCACGCCCCCATATGGTCGTGTTGTTGTTTGGAGTGGTGGCGCCCCAATCAATGTCTGACTTCACGCCCAAGTGTTGTAACACGTAGTCAGCAGCTAGGATGTTTCCGTCTTTAACATCGGGGATAGTTATCGTACTGGAGTCGCGGGCGTCTTTCACATCGAGTTTCAACGCTTGCGCCATAATTCCTTCCGAGATGTTGTGGAAAACCACACCACTCATGCCGCCACCGGATGCGGGCAATCCCGACTTCTGAATGCAGACGATGCAACTATAGCGTGGTGCGTCGGCGGGGAAGAACCCAGCAAACGATAACAGATAATTAGCGGTTTTACCGCTCGCTGTCCATATCTGTGCGGTTCCTGTTTTTCCAGCAACTTTGAACGATGGCGAGCCAGCCTTCTTTCCAAGTCCTTGGCTAACCACTTGTTCCAAAATGGTTTGCATCGTCTTGATGGTTGTGGGTTTGGCGATATGCTCACGCAACACTACGGGCTCAAATTCCATCAACACCTCTCCGTCTTTTACGATTTGTTTCACGAAGCGTGGCTGCATCATGCGCCCATCGTTGGCTATGGCGTTGTAGAAGGTGAGCGTGGAGATGGGTGGCACCTGAGTCTCATAGCCGATAGACATCCAGGGTAGGGCGGTATCGCTCCAGTTGAGCCAGTATTTTCCAGTCTTGTCTTTTTGAGGCATACGTATTTTGGCTGGTGTTGAACCTACGAGTGGAATGTGCAAATCATCGGCAAGTCCTGTGCGCCAGAGTCCCTCCACGAACTTTTCTGGATGGCTGTGATAATATTCATCGACAATGCGGCTCACACCGATGTTCGAACTCACATGCAAAGTTTGTGGCAAAGTCAGCATTCCATAGCCTCCCCTACGCCAGTTGTGGTCTTTCATCTGCCGTTTGTACATAGGCCATACGCCTCCACCTGTCTCCACGCGTTTGGTAGTATCGCATTTTCCGTCGTCAAGGCAAACCAAGATAGAGGCAGTCTTGAAGACAGAACCCGGTTCCAGAAGGTCGCTCACGGCGTGGTTTTTCAGTTCGCGGTATTCACCATCGCTGCATTTCTCCATGTTCACAATGGCTTTGATGTCGCCTGTCTGCACTTCCATCACGATGGCCACACCCACGTTTCCGTTAATGAGTTTCAGTTCATCGATGACTGCACGCTCAGCCAAGTCTTGCATCTCGACGTCGATAGTGGTGATGATATCTGCGCCATCGATGGGCGGAGTGTCCATGATGTCAAGGAACTTGTTGAGCACTTTGCGGCGGTGAATGATGCCGTTGGTGCCGCGCAACACAGAGTCGTAGGACAGTTCAAGTCCGTAGCGGGCTGAGTCCTTACTTCCGAAAAGGTCGCCGATAGTTCGGCGGGCTGCCGAACCGAACGGACGTTGGCGTGAGTTGTATTCCTCGATGTTGAATCCGCTCTTGAACGATGCTTTTATGACGTACTCGTCAACCACTTTCTCATAAGTCAACGGCATATTGAATACAGGCAGTTCCTTCACTTCGAGGAGAGTGTTGAAGTCCACACGCTTTTTCCAAATAGGCCAGTGGCGCGAGCCCACGCTTCCATCTTTGTTCACCTTGGCGCGTCCTTCATCCAGATGCTTGCGGAAAGCTTCAGCTGACATTTCTGGGAAGATGTTGTGCAATCCCATGCAGATGCTATCGAGTTTGCAATCCCAGAGCGAGTCGTTGTTGGCATTATGAAGGGCGTCGAAGTCCATGAAAAGCTTGAATTCGGGCAATGACGAGGCCATCAACTGTCCATCGCATGAAAGAATGTTTCCACGTGAAGGCTTCACGCTGACGCTGTCTTTCTTCACTTTAGCAGCCACTTTCATCCAATAGTCTCGCTTGGCGGTCATGATGTACATCGTCTTTCCCACCACAGCAACGGCCACCAATGTCATCACGATAGCGATGGCACTGTAGCGCGGCATGATTTTCTTATAGTCGAATTTGCTCATTTGTTCAATTCACATTTAACGGTTGACATTTGGTGGTACTTTGGCTGCCTTATTCTGGCACCTTTATTATATAAGGTGGTTGATTGGCTATTTTCAGCAGGCTGTCGTTGTTAGCTTTCAACATGTCGAGCACGTGGCTTTCGCGGCATTTCTCTGTCAGTTGGCTGCTGCTGGCCAGTGCTTTGTATTTCGCGTCTTGCAGTTCTTTTTGGAGTTTGTCGATTTGTATGAGGTCTTGCTGGCAGCTGTAACGGTTCGAGATGTAGATGATGAGGAATGCCGTGATGAGCAGTATGACCCATATCTGGCTCCTGATGGTTTGCGTGGAGAGGATGTCACCACCCAATATTTTGCGGAGCGTGAAGTTCTTCGATTGCGGAGCCTCGTCTTCGGTAGCCGTTTCCTTGATGGCTTCCCTCAGCGATGAGGGCTCTTCCACAATTTCTTCAGCTGGTGCCGTTGCCTCTTCTTTCTTCTTGGGCTTCGAATTGCCTTTTATCTGCTCTTTGGCTTTGTCAGGCGTATCTTCGTCGGTCTTTTGAGGCTCAGCAGAAGATGCACTCTCGGGTTCGGGAGCCGTCTCGATGGTCAGTTGTGGACCTTTTATCTTGTTGTTGTCTTCTTCCGTCTTCATTTTCTTGTCGCAATTCTTAGTTTTGCACTTCTGCTTCTCGGGTTTCGCATTTGCTCGTCAGGGGTGGGTGTAATCACCTTGTTGCTGAGTGGGGTGAAAGGGGCTTCAATGCGTCCGAAGAAGTCTTGGTTGACAGTCCCTTCCGGATTCCCAGCCTTCATCACATTCTTGACAATTCGGTCTTCGAGCGAGTGGTAGGTGATGATGACGAGCCTTCCACCAGGTTTGATGATTTGAGTGGCTCCGTTGAGCATTTGCCTAAGAGCGTCCATCTCGTGGTTCACCTCTATGCGTAGCGCTTGAAACAGTCGGGCCATATCTTTCTTCTCGCTTTCCCGTTTGAAGAAGGGTTCCACCGCATCGATGAAGTCCTTCGTGGTCAATATGGGTTTCTGAGTCCGTTCTTTCACGATGGCCGCCGCTATCCGCCTTGCTGATTTCAGTTCGCCGTAGAGGTAGAAGATGTCGGCCAATTGTTTTTCGTCGGCTTTGTTCACGATATCGGCAGCCGTAATCGTCGCCCTTTTGTTCATCCGCATGTCGAGCGGTGCCTCGAAGCGAAAGGAGAATCCTCGTTCAGCATCGTCGAAATGGTGGCTCGACACACCTAAGTCGCCCAGCAGGCCGTCTATTTGCTCCACACCATAGTAGCGCATCCAGTTGACAAGATATCTGAAGTTGCTCCTCACAAAGGTCAGCCGTTCATCGTCTACGATATTCTGCTCGGCGTCAGCATCTTGGTCAAAACTGAAAAGTCGTCCTTTCAGCCCCAGTCTCGTCAGAATCTCCTTCGAGTGGCCTCCTCCTCCGTAGGTCACATCCACGTAGATGCCATCGGGCTTAATACTAAGTCCGTCGACACTCTCCTTTAGCAGGACAGGTACGTGATATGATTCTGCGGTCATCGCCATATAATCGTTTCGGAAGATGCTGAGTTAGCGGTGTCAGTCGGTTGTTTGTTCGGCTGTGTATGGGGTCTCGGGTGTTGTCATGATAGCTTCCAATGCGCGGCTGAATTCGTCGGGCTCCATGAAGGGTTGACTTGCAACGTTGCTGCTCCATATCTCAATGGTGTCGCCCATGCCTATGAATTTGATGCTCTGCTCGATGTTGGCCATCTTCAAATAGCGTTTCGGAATGAGGAATCTGCCGTTTCCATCGAGTGTCAAGGTCTCTACATCTGCCACAAATTGGCGGAAGATGAGCTGCTGGTGAGCACTCCAGCGATTGAGCCGCCGCCGCAAGGTGTCCATTTGCTCGTTCCACACCGATTGGGGGTAGAGCACCAAACAGGGTTGGAAGACATCCTTGCGCAACACAAGCGATTCTTCGCCAGATGCCTGGAGCACCTTGCGGAAGACGACTGGCAGAAATGCTCTGCCTTTAACGTCGGTTTTAGCTTCTATATTACCTAAAAATCGCATGTGTACATTATGTTAAAAACGAATCCGTTCGCAAAGGTAATAATTTCCCCCCACTTTTCCCCACCTTTTTTGATTTTTTTTTCAAAAAAAGTGATTTTCTTGATTTTTAACTCTTTAAGCATATTAATTTTTCTACTTTTTCTATGGGATTGAAATGCTGTTTGAATACCGTGTTTTGTAATAAAATTTCGTAAAAATTAAATTAGCTAATATTTTCAATTTTCATCGTTTTTTGACTTTAATGTATCTCAAGTCCCTCTTTTTTGTAGCAAAAAATAGGAAATTTTCGATGAAAACGGCCTTTTTGCTCTTCTAAATGCCATCTTTTAAGCGCTAATATGCATGCTTTTGAACTGCTAAAGCTATGCTTTGAGAGGGTGAAAACATAGCTTTGACAATTTGCGAAAAATGTAAAGAAATTACAAGTTGTTGAAAATCATGTTATTGCACGAATTTTCTATTTTGTGCATTTTTTGCATTTGTGGTGGGGAAAGGTTTCAGCAACGGCATTTTTGAGAGCCCGATTAAAATTCTTTCAAAGTTTTAAAAAAGAAAAATATCACCTTTTTGAGTATTTTTCAATCGAAATGTTATGAAAACGGAAAAAATGTGTTATTTTTGCAATCAATTACTACTTAGTATCCGAAAAAAGACAGTTTTAGATGGAGAAAACCATAGATATTGACAAGGTTCTTGAAAGCAAGATGGGCGCAAAGGCCAAGTGGGTTCCGCGTCCTGTAGTTTCGTGGCTGAAGCGCACCGTTCATCAAGATCGTGTGAACGCATTCTTGTGGGAAAGCCGTGATTTGAAGGGAACTCCTTGGCTGAAAGCTTGTGTGGATTATCTAGAAATGACACTTGAAATCGTGGGCGAGGAGAATCTTCCTTCTAAGGATGATGGACGTCTTTATACTTTTGTATCGAACCATCCGCTTGGCGGTCCTGATGGAGTGGCCTTGGGCAGTATTATCGGCGAGCACTATGATGGAAATTTCCGTTATCTTGTGAACGACTTGCTAATGAATTTGCCAGGGTTGGCCCCTCTTTGCATTCCTATTAACAAGACGGGCAAGCAGAGCCGTGATTTTCCTGCTATGGTTGAAGCTGGCTTCAAGTCCGACCATCATATGCTGATGTTTCCTGCAGGCATTTGCTCTCGAAAAGGTGCCGATGGGAAGATTCGCGATTTGGATTGGAAGAAAACGTTTATCACGAAAAGTGTTGAAACTCAACGTGATATAGTTCCTATTCACTTTAGTGGACGGAATTCGGAGAAATTCTACAACATCGCCAATTGGTGCAAACGGCTGAACTTGAAGTTCAATGTTGCTATGCTCTATTTGGTTGACGAGATGTATAAGAACGTTGGCAAGACATTCCGCGTGGCTATTGGCAAGCCTATTCCTTGGCAGACATTCGATAAGAGTAAGTCAGCAGTTCAATGGGCTCAGTGGGTGAAGGACGGCGTTTATGAACTATAGGCGTCATTAAAAACAGAATAAACTTCAAAACAATCGCAATAAATAAAAATGGAACAAGAAATCATCCAACCTGTCGATGTGGAGTTGCTGAAGGCTGAACTAACTCCCGACCGCATGCTCCGAATGACAAACAAGAGCCGTAATCACATCTATGTGGTAACGGCACACAACGCTCCCAATGTGATGCGCGAGATTGGTCGTCTGCGTGAGATAGCATTCCGTGCAGGCGGTGGTGGCACAGGAAAGGAGGTTGACATCGACGAGTTCGACACTTGCGAGAACTGTTACAAGCAGCTCATCGTTTGGAATCCTGAAGCCGAAGAAATCATTGGCGGCTATCGCTATATCTACGGTACTGATTGGGAGATAGGTGCTGATGGACAACCCATCTTGGCAACTAGCCACATGTTCCATTTTTCAGAGAAGTTTTTGCGCGATTATATGCCTTGGACAGTAGAACTTGGCCGTTCGTTCGTCTCACTCGATTATCAGAATGTGCGCAAGAACACGAAGAGCATTTTTGCTTTGGATAATTTGTGGGATGGTTTGGGCGCTTTGACGGTACTCAATCCCAACGTGAAATATTTCTTCGGAAAAATGACAATGTATCCTTCTTACATTCGTCGGGGGCGTGACATGATTTTGTATTTCCTGAAGAAGCATTTCGATGATAAGGAAAACCTCATTACACCGATGAAACCGTTGAAAATTGAGGCAGACCCTCAAGAATTGGCTGCCATTTTCCACGAAGACGACTTCAAGAAAGACTATCGCATTTTGAACTCTGAGGTGCGCAAGTTGGGCTATGACATCCCACCACTCGTAAACGCGTATATGAGTCTTTCGCCAACAATGAAACTCTTCGGAACCGCTATCAATTACGGTTTTGGCGATGTTGAGGAGACGGGTATCTTGATTGCTGTTGACGAGATTTTGGAAGAAAAACGCATCCGTCATGTCGATTCGTTCATCCGCCAGCACCCCGATGCGTTGCGCCTTACAAGTGGTGCTAATAATGTGATTTATCAACCGAAAGACGGAGAGAAGTAGATTTAAGGCTTATTGTAGACATAAAAAAGAAGAGGGTAGAAGTGCAAGTTTCCACCCTCTTTGTTGTTTTCTTATGTTAGTCGGTACTTCTTGCCAATTATACTATAGGAAGCGAAAGTCCGTTGATGCGCTGATAGACTTCGAGTGCGAAGACATCAGTCATTCCACATAGATAGTCGATGACGGCCATCACACGCGTTTCTAAGTCATCGTCGTGGATGTGGTATTGAGAGCTGACTCGGTTGATGAGTTGCTTCGAGTGGAATTGGTCGGGATGAATGGCGGCATTGATGAAAGTCTGCATTAAGTTCTCGATGATTTTGTATCCGCTCAGTTCCACATCAAGAACGGGTTTGCTTCGATAAATACGTTCCACCGACAGTTCCATGCATTGCCGGTAGGCTTGCCGTTCGCGTTCTGGGATGAGGTCGATAAGGCTTCCGATGGGTTCGCCCGCCAGAAGTTGGTCTTCGTGTTCTACAAACGCTTCAACGCAAAGTCTCTCGAGAGTTCCGATAACGCAAGAGCGCAAATAGACTACCTTCTCGTTCGTGTCAGTCACACATTCATCGATAAGCCTTTGTTTGATTCCATTTTTGCCGGTTTCATCGAAATAATTGAGTAGTAAACGCTCGGTTTCCTCATAAGTAATGAGCTTTAGTTTATGGGCATCTTCGATGTCCATAATCTCGTAGCAGATGTCATCGGCAGCTTCCACAAGGTACACCAGAGGATGACGAGCGTATCTCAAATTGTTTTCGGTTTCACTTCCTTTTGTTCTCGGAATTCCCAGTTCGTTTGCAATCTTCACATAATCTGCCGTCTCGGTGTTGAAGAATCCGAATTTCCCCTTCTTGCTTGGAACCGATGATGCGTAAGGGTATTTTACGATGCTGGCAAGCGTGGTGTAGGTCATTACGAACCCTCCGGCACGTCGTCCTTTGAAGCGGTGAGTGAGCAGACGGAAGGCGTATGCGTTGCCTTCGAAATGTGTGATGTCATCCCAGAATTCGGGTGTCAGTTGGTTTTTCAGTGCCAATCCGGGACCCTCTGAGAAGAATGTCTGGATGGCTTTTTCACCACTGTGCCCGAAGGGAGGATTCCCCATGTCGTGAGCAAGGCAGGCGGCTGAGACGATAGTACCAATCTCTTCGAACATTGTTCCTCGCAATTCAGGATGGCGTGTAAGGAGTCGTGCCGCTACATCGTCACCCAATGAGCGTCCTACGCTGGCCACTTCGAGCGAGTGAGTCAGGCGGTTATGCACAAAGATGCTACCCGGTAGGGGGAACACTTGGGTCTTGTTTTGCAGTCTGCGGAAGGGCGCAGAGAAGATTAGTCGGTCGTAGTCGCGCTTGAATTCTGATCGGTCATCATGTCGCGTAGCGTGCCGCTCCTCTTGTCCGAATCGCTTGTTTGAAATGAGTTGTTGCCAGTTCATGGTCGCAAAGATAATGTAAAAAATCTGAAAAGGCCACCGAAAAATGGAAAATGATGCAGAGAAGTGAGAATTATTAATTATTTTTGCAGATTATTTAATAGACTTACGAAATGCTGAAAATAAAAGTGATTAACAAAGGGCACCAACCTTTGCCCCGTTACGCCACACTGCAGAGTGCTGGTATGGATTTGCGTGCTAATCTCGATGAACCCATTGTGTTACGTCCTTTAGAGCGTTGTCTTGTCCCAACAGGCCTTTATATTGCTCTGCCTGAAGGATATGAGGCTCAGGTTCGTCCACGTAGTGGTTTGGCTCTAAAGCGTGGTATTACCGTGTTGAATGCTCCAGGCACTGTTGATGCCGACTATCGTGGTGAGGTTGGCGTGTTGTTAATCAATCTTTCGCAAGAGGATTTTATTGTGAATGATGGCGAACGCGTTGCACAAATGGTCATTGCGCGTCACGAACAGGCTGATTTCGAGGTGGTGACAGAACTAGACGAAACAGAACGTGGTGCTGGTGGTTACGGTCATACTGGCGTTAAATAAGGCCCTAATGGTTGTTGACCGAATGGAAAAGCAATGAGGAATGTGATGAGTAGAGAGAAACTAAGGAAGAAGAACGTTAGGTTGTGGCTGTTAGTTGTTTGGGCAGTTGTAGCCACTTCATGTGGTGCGGTATTGACCCCTGCGCTGATTGGTGGTATGAGTGGTGCTGTTGCTGGAATGCAGACGGAAACCACCAAGAAGACGAAGGCGAAAACTGACAAATCCTTTGTTACTCCTTCGGTTAAAGTCTATCCCCCCTTGAGTTACGAGGATTCATTGCATTTCAACTATGTTTTCCTTGAAGCTGTTCGCCAACAAAATGCTGGTAATTATGATGCGGCTTACGAATTGTTTTCGCGTGCTTTGCAAATCAATCCACATGCTGCAGAGGTGTGGTATTATCTAGCGATGTATGAAAGCGAGATATCAGATGACTCACTTGCCGTGGTATGCTTGGAAAAGGCAGCGGAACTGAGCCCAAGGAATGAAATCTACCAAGAGCGGTTGGCACAGTATTATATAGGTACAAAGCTGTTTGACCGCGCAAAGACAGTATATGAGCGTCTGGCTGACGAACATCGCGACCGTACCGATGTGCTTAGTGTCTTGATGCGTCTTTACCAACAGGACAACGAGTATGACAAAATGCTTGGGACCATTAATCGTATGGAGGCCATAGAAGGCTCGTCTGAAGAGATTACTTTGACCAAAATGCGCGTGTATGAACTGATGAACGACAAGAAATCAGCATGGAACGCGTTAAAGACCTTGTCGGAAGAGCATCCTAGCGACCTGAACTATCGTGTGATGATGGGCAACTGGCTGATGCAGAACGACCAACCGAAGGAGGCTTATAAGATCTTTACGGCTGCATTGAAGGAAGAGCCCGATAATGCTTATGTGCAGGCTTCGATGTACGACTATTACCGTACAACAGGTGAAGAAGATCTGGCGAAGCAGATGTTGGAGAATATCGTAATAAGTCCCAAGACTGAGACGGAGAGCAAAGCTACAATGATGCGTCAAGCTATTCAGCGGAACGAACAGGAACAAGGTGATAGCACGCAGATTTTGGAACTATTTGATCGTATACTCGCTGCGTCACCGAAAGATGCCGATATGGCGGAGATGAAAGTGGCGTATATGTCACTGAAGAACATGCCTGATTCGGTGGTGAAGTCGGGTTTGCAGGGGGTACTTGCCATTGCACCTGAGAATGCAGGTGCCAGAATTCAACTATTGCAAATGGCATTGGCGGATATGAATTGGGATGAAACCATTGCTATTTGTGAAGAAGGAACGCTCTATAATCCAGATGAGATGCCGTTCTATTATTATTTGGGACTTGCCCACTACCAAAAGGATGACCACGATGGCGCTCTCGATGCTTTCCGCCGTGGAGTTTCGCAAATCACGCCACAAAGTAATGTGGAAATCGTCTCCGATTTTTACTACTTCATGGGCGACATCCTGTATTCGAAAGGCCTGGAAGAAGAGGCGATGGCGGCATATGACAGTTGTTTGCAATGGAAAGACGACAACATTGCTTGTCTGAACAACTACGCGTATTATCTGAGTGTGAAGGGGAGGGAACTTCAGAAAGCAGAGCAGATGAGTTATAAGACAGTGAAAGAAGAACCTAAGAACTCGACCTATCTGGACACTTACGCATGGATACTTTTCATGCAGGAACGCTATGCTGAAGCGAAAATCTATATCGACCAGGCAATTGCATGCGATACAGATTCGGTACAAAGTGGTGTGATTATAGAGCACGCCGGTGACATTTATGCAATGAACGGTGACATTGGCAAAGCCGTGGAATATTGGCAGAAAGCTTTGGATGCTGGTGTAGACAGCCCTTTATTGCCGCGTAAAATCAGAGAGAGGAAATTTATTAAAGATTTAAAAGGAAAAAAGTAAAAGAGGAATATGAAAAGAACAAATGTTTTGAAACTCGTTATCGTAAGCGCTTCGTTGTTGCTTGCCTCTTGTGCCAGTAAGAAGAAACTGACGGCAGAGCAACCTACCTCGCCTACAAAGCCCACCTCTGTCAGTCCATCAGCTAGCAGTGCTGAGGCTTTGGCTGCAGCACGTGTGGCTTTTGTGAAAAAGGTTTGCGACAATCAAGTTGAGGTACAGAATATCGTAGGCGACATGAAATTCAATGTCAAGTCGGGTTCAAAAGACATTACGGTGCCTGGTTCCGTACATATGCGGAAGAATCAAGTCATCCGTTTGCAGCTTTTTGTTCCTATCTTGGGTAGCGAGGTCGGACGTTTGGAGTTTACACCCGATTATGTGTTAATTGTTGACCGCATGCACAAAGAGTATGTGCAAGCCGATTATAACCAATTGGATTTCCTGAAGAACAATGGACTCACCTTCTATAGCCTGCAGGCTCTTTTCTGGAATGAATTGACAGTGCCTGGTGCCAAGACGGTTTCTACAGCAGACATGGGCAAGTTCGACGTGACACTTGACGGTGGCAAGGCCACGTTGCCTTTGCGTTTGAAGAATGGCAATATGAATTGGCTTTGGAATGTGGATGCCGCCAACGGACGAATTTCATCGGCAGATGTCACTTACGCCAGCTCCAATCATGGAAAGTCGGAGCTGAAATGGAATTATTCTGATTTCACGGCAGTTGGACGCAAGCAGTTCCCTGCGCATCAAGATTTCCAGTTTACAACCACTTCTACGAACAAGGTAAAGGATGTGAAGATAACCATCAATATGAGTGAAGTGAAGAACAAGGATAATTGGGAACCGCAGACTACTGTTTCTAAGAAATACAAGAAGGTGGAACCCAATGATGTTTTGGGTAAATTGCTGAGTTTGTAACTATCACCCTTCCACCCACCTATGGCAAAAAGAATACTATACACGCTCTTGGCTTTGATGCTGATGTGCCCTGTGGCTGGTCAGAAACGGCAGTCGGCACAGCAGAGGAAGACCGTTGTGAGGCAGCAACGCACTACATCGCGCACCAAGCAACCTGTGCAGCGAACCAAATCTGCAACTAAGACTGCGACAAAGAGAAAAACAACTACAGCCAAGAAACAGCCTGTGCAGCAGAAGTCGAAGAAACAGGTTGCAAAGCAACAAACCAAGAACCAGACCTATACCAATGCCTCTATCAAAGGCTTGCAAAACCAGCGTTCGCAGATTCAGAAGCAGATCAAGCAGCAAGAACAGGCGCTAAAAGCCAATCAAGCCGACGTGAAGGAACGACTGCAAAATTTGATGGTGCTGAACACTGCTATCGGTGAGCGTCAAAAGAGCATCGACGGTATTCAGCGCGACATCACTCAATTGAATAGCGACATAGATATCTTGAATGCACAGTTGCAGACTCTTGAACAGCAGCTGCAGGAACGCAAAGAAAAGTACATCAATTCTATGCGATATATGGCGCGTCATCGCAACGTTCAGGACAAGTTGATGTTCGTTTTTTCTGCTAAGGACTTCGCCCAAATGTTCCGTCGCACGCGTTTTGTACGACAGTATGCTGCTTACCAGCGTGCGCAAGGTGAGGCTGTGATGGCCAAGCAGAACCAAGTGAACGAAAAACGCCAACAGTTGGAGACAGTAAAAGGGCAGAAGAATGCTTTGCTCCAGAAAGACCAGAAGGAACGCACCGCCTTGCAGGGACAGCAAGACGAACAACAGAAAATGGTGAATACGTTGCAGAAGCAGCAAAAGACCATTCAGAAAATCATAGACCAGCAGAAACAGAAAGACGCTGCGGTGAATGCGCAGATTGACCGTTTGATTGCCATCGAGGTGGAGAAGGCACGTCAACGTGCCGCTGCCGAAGCCAAACGTAAGGCAGAAGCCGCTGCAGCCGCTAAGAAACGCAAGGAAGAATTGGAACGAAAGAAAGCCGCTGCAGCCGCTGCCGCTCGCGAAAATGAGCGTCGCATCGCTGAGGCTAAAGAGCGTGAAGCGAAAGCGAAGGCAGAGGCTCGTGCTGCTGCAGCTGAAGCAGAGAAAGCCAAAAAAGACAATGCCGAAGCTGCTCGTGAGGCCGCTGCTGCCCGCAAGGCCCGAGCAGAGCAGGCCGCCCGCGAAGCTGAGGCTGAACGCTTGGCTGCTGAGCGCAAAGCAAAAGCCGAAGCCGATCGTTCGAAAAAAGAGATTGCTGCAGCCAAAAAGTCAGCCGAAGAGACAAATACTCTTTCAGCGGCCGACCGCATGATGAGTGGTGGTTTTGAGGCCAACCGCGGCCGACTGCCCATGCCTATCACGGGAAGCTATAGCATTGTGAGCCATTACGGCACGAATACAGTGGAAGGTTTGAAAGGAGTGACACTCGACAACAAGGGCATCAATATTCTTGGAAAACCTGGGTGTATGGCGCGTTCCATATATGATGGCGAGGTGAGTGCTGTCTTTGGCTACGCAGGATCCATGTATGTTATGGTCCGTCACGGTGCTTATATTTCCGTTTATTGCAATTTGAAATCGGTGTCAGTCACGAATGGCCAAAAAGTGCGCACAGGCCAACAACTCGGTGCCGTCGGTATGGATAATATCCTACAGTTCCAGTTGCGTAGAGGCGACCAGAAACTCAATCCTGAAGGCTGGCTTAGCAAGAAATAACCTTCACATATGTTTCGATGGCGTCGCTGATTTCGCTCACGCGGATGAATTCATCAGCGCTATGTGAGCGTGCAGAGTTGCCAGGTCCCATCTTGAACGAGGGGAACGGCATGAGTGCCTGATCGCTCAAAGTGGGTGAACCGAACGTTTTTTTGCCCATTTCATCGAGCTTTTGGATGAGCGGATGATTGAGCGGAATGCTTGATGAATGCAGTCGGAACGAGCGAGCTTTCACTTCCGACTTCACATTTTCGCGAATAATCTCGAACACTTCCTCGTTGGTGTAGAGTTCGTTGGTGCGTACATCGATGACTGCCTGACACTTGTCGGGCACCACGTTATGTTGTGTTCCGGCATTCACCATCGTGACTTGCATCAGTGTGGGACCCAATAAG
The DNA here is from genome assembly GCA_902769705.1 of uncultured Prevotellaceae bacterium. GTDB lineage: Bacteria > Bacteroidota > Bacteroidia > Bacteroidales > Bacteroidaceae > Prevotella. The sequence goes on along the minus strand of CACXPX010000002.1, from coordinate 40,282 downwards.
GGGCTGACTTTCGGGAACTGATAGCTGCGAATCCACTGCAAGTCATTGAGCATTTCATAAATAGCGTTCACTCCTTCAGCCCTTGCAGCATGTCCGCTACGTCCATGGGCAATCATGTCAATCACCATCAAACCTTTCTCAGCCACAGCGGGTTGCATGCCTGTAGGCTCGCCAACGATGGCTACATCGATGTGTGGCAATCGAGGCAATGCACGCACAATGCCGTTCTGTCCCGACACCTCTTCCTCGCACGATGCAAGGAAGACAAGATTAACTTTACTCTTGCCGGCTAATATCCTGAACGCTTGCAGCAGGCTCACCAATCCTCCGCCGCAGTCGTTTGCCCCCAATCCGTATAGTATATCACCCTCCAAAGTGGGTGTAAACGGGTCGCGAGTCCACGAATCCACAGGCTTCACCGTATCGATATGGGCGTTCAGCAGAATCGTCTCACGATCGGGATTGAAGTCAGAACATACTGTCCAGATGTTGTTCCCCTCGCGTTCGTATTTCAGTCCGTAGCCTTCCATATGTCGAGCGAGCACGTCAGCAGCAGCCGTCTCATCACGGCTCACGCTGGGTGTGGCAATCAGTTCCTTCAGCAGGCTGACGGCATCTTCGGTGTATGTCTTGAAATCCATCATATCGTTGTTGCTTTATAGTCTTCCTTGTTCGTGGTAGCTGTAGTAATGTCCATCTGTAATAATCAGATGGTCGAGGAAGTGAATGCGCATCACTTCGCACGCTTTCTTCACTCGTTCCGTCAATTTGTCGTCTTCACGGCTGGGTTTGATGTTGTTAGATGGATGGTTGTGGCAAAGCGCTAATATAGTCGCGTTGGCCAACAATGCCTCTTTGATGGCGATGCGGACATCTACGGCAGTTTCTGAAATCCCTCCGTGCGAAATGCGAATAGGATCTTTGATGAGCCGATAGTGCTGGTTCATCAGCACAATCCAAGCCTCCTCCACATCAAGGTCTTGCATGCGAGGCAGCATGAGGTTGTAAATGGCTGTTGCAGACCCCATATCGAGCCTTTCCTCGGCATCTTCCAACTGCCGCCGTTTGCCCAGTTCACAAGCTGCCAGCACGGTGATGGCCTTTGCTTCGCCTATGCCGTTGTATTGGCACAGTTCACGAATCGACTTCTTGCCCAGCGTGTTCAGGTTGTTTTTGCAGTCTTTCAGCACACGCTTCATCAGCTCAACGGCCGTCTCCTTCGTGGAGCCCGATCCGATGAGAATGGCCAACAGTTCAGCGTTGCTCAGTGCCTGAGCCCCTTTCTTCATCAGTTTCTCGCGAGGGCGATCTTCTTCGGCCCATTGCGTGATGGAGAGTTTTCCTGCTACGTCGGCTTCCGTGTTTGCGGTGTCCTGTTTCATAATCATTTGCAAAAATACACAAAAAAGTGATTAAAGTGAAGAGTTGCCGTCAAAATCTTTCAACGCTACGATCTTTTCCTCGATATCTTCGGCTATCATGAAACATTCCTGACAATCAATCATCGCGAAGTTGTCGGAGCTTATCATGTTGGAGCCTTTGACAAGCCGGGTGTGTCCGAACACTTGAAACACTTTGTCCAAACCATATGCATTTGTTGCAGATTGCTCCAATTGCTCTTCAACGTCTGCCCACAACACACTCCCAGTCTTTTCTCCTCCGTACCATGTTCGTCTTCGGCCAATAACCGACAACATTTCCAGGCCTTTCTTGTCAGCGTTTAATGCATTGATTCGCTCAATGATGTGTTGGTCAGATAGCGAAATCTCGTTGTCGCTCAGATGCCACAGATTCGAGTTCACTTTGTTCAGCCAATACAGCGTTATTCCCGCGTGGGTGAACAGATACGGAATGTCATTGACTTGTTCGAGATGGGCAATTTTGAACAAGTCTTTATACTCGTTGAACAATTGATGAAGATTGCTCCAGTTTCCCTCATCCATGCGGGTTCCGCCAGCCAACTTCTTGAATGTCAACGAACTGTAGTGCTCGTCGTGATTGCCTTTGAGCAGCACAATCTTCTCCATATGCTCACGTTTCAACTCGATGATTTCCATCAAGTTTCCAACGATGTCGGTGCTCACTTCGCTTTCAATGGGATATGGGTCGAGATAATCGCCCAGAAAAACAATCCGGTCAACTTGGTCTATACACCTGCTGACAGGCTCTTTCCAAAACAACCGACCATGCACATCGGGTACAACTAAAATCCGTTTTGCCATTTTATTCGTTCATTTTCTTTCAACGCAAAGATACAAAATAAAAATGAAAAACAAAAACGATTGGAGAAGATTAATGATGCGTTGGCAGCCAATCTTTTCATAATTACATAGCTGATAAGTAGACAATGAGGAGGGCGAATTGTCAAATAAATTCCGAATTTTTACCCCTAAAAACGGCTGATTTTTTGAATCTGACAAGATAATGGTGCAAAAATGACTAAAAATCGGCATTTTTGTAAACATTTGACAATCAGAGACTTCCGAATTCTTTACATTATTTCGACTGGTCAAAACGATGCTTTCGTGCAGCAAAAAGCCCCTTTTTGATGTGCAAGAAGCGGCAAATGAGGCGGTCAAAAGGGGCTTTTAGCACGGTCAAAGGCCACAAATGACAACGTCATTAGCGGCAAATGACAATGCGGCTGCATGAAAAATGGAGAGCAATTGCACAGAAATGGCTTTTTGTGCTCTTTTTTCGTTCTGGAACGAATGGTGAATCTGATTGGCTTTTGTCGGTTTATTTCAGAATAATAAATCCTTTATGATGGCTCGCTGAATCGTTGAAATCGGCTGAGATGGGGAGGTTGCTGCAAAAAAGAATGAAGGAACATCAACGGATGCTCCTTCATTCTAATTGCTGATGGATTCAGTTTGTCATTTCAGTACACCGAGTTCCCGTCCAACCTTGATGAAGGCAGCAATGCATTTGTCAAGGTGCTCGCGGCGATGTCCGGCAGAGATTTGCACTCGGATGCGAGCCTGACCTTTAGGCACTACGGGGTAATAGAAACCTGTGACGTAGATGCCCTCTTCTTGCATGCGGGCGGCATAGACCTGTGAGAGTTTTGCGTCGTAGAGCATTACGGCGCAGATGGCGCTCTGTGTGGGTTTGATGTCGAATCCTGCAGCCATCATGCGGTCGCGGAAGTAGTTAACGTTCTCCACGAGACGGTCGTGAAGTTCGTTGCTCTCCTTAAGCATCTTGAACACTTCGAGTGAAGCACCGATGATGCAGGGTGCGAGGGAGTTGGAGAATAGATAGGGGCGCGAGCGTTGGCGCAACAACTCGATGATTTCCTTGCGGCCTGTGGTAAATCCGCCGAGTGCGCCGCCGAAGGCCTTACCTAATGTTCCTGTGTAAATGTCAACACGGCCGTAGGTTTGGAAGAATTCGCTCACTCCGTGGCCTGTAGCTCCCACTACACCTGCCGAGTGGCTCTCATCGACCATTACGAGAGCATCGTATTTCTCAGCAAGGTCGCAGATGCGGTCCATTGGCGCCACATTGCCATCCATAGAGAATACGCCGTCGGTGACAATGATGCGGAAACGCTGTGCCTGAGCCTCTTGCAGACAACGCTCGAGGTCTTGCATGTCTGCGTTGGCATAACGGTAGCGTTTGGCTTTGCAGAGGCGCACGCCATCGATGATGGAGGCATGGTTCAACGCATCGCTAATGATGGCGTCTTCATCCGTAAAGAGGGGTTCGAAGACGCCTCCATTTGCATCGAAGCATGCGGCATAAAGGATGGTGTCCTCTGTTTTGAAATACTCGGAGATGGCGGCTTCGAGTTCTTTGTGGATGTCTTGTGTGCCACAGATGAATCGCACGCTCGACATGCCGAAGCCGCGTTGGTCCATCATACGCTTGGCGCCCTCGATGAGCCGGGGATTGTCACTCAATCCAAGGTAGTTGTTGGCGCAGAAGTTAAGCACTTCTTGTCCTTTCACGGTAATAGCGGCACGTTGCGGACTTTCGATCAGACGTTCTTCTTTGTAAAGTCCTGCATCGCGGATTTCAGCAATAGTCTTGCTGAGATGATCTTTCATTTTTCCGTACATAGGTATTTTATTTAAGATGGTTAGTGAGTAATTATGCGCAAAATAAACAAAAAAAATCGATAAAGTGTTGCATTCCATGTTATTTTTGTTTAATTTTGCCGTTGTGATATGTAAAACATCAAACATAACCTATCAATTGTCATGAAAAATATACTGGTTATTGGATCGACAGGCCAAATCGGTTCTGAACTGACAAGGGAATTGAGAAAACTATATGGTGGCAATCACGTTGTTGCGGGCTACATTGCAAGTGCGGAGCCAAAAGGCGAACTACGTGATGGCGGACCATGTGAGATGGCCAACGTGATGGATGGCGAGGGCATCATGGAAGTGGTGCGGAAATATCACATCGATACCATCTACAACCTTGCCGCACTCTTGTCGGTGGTGGCCGAGTCAAAGCCTCGTTTGGCTTGGCAAATTGGTATCGATGGTCTGTGGAATATATTGGAAGTGGCGCGTCAGGAAAGATGTGCCGTATTCACCCCAAGTAGCATCGGGTCGTTTGGTGTCAATACACCACATGACATGACTCCCCAAGATACCATCCAGCGTCCGTTGACCATATATGGTGTGTCGAAAGTGACTACTGAACTCATCAGCGACTATTATCATCATAAATATGGCGTGGATACGCGGTCGGTAAGGTTCCCTGGGATTATTTCGTATATGACTCCTCCGGGCGGAGGAACTACCGATTATGCAGTCGACATCTTCTATTATGCCGTGCGTGGCGAGCGGTTTACTTGTCCCATTGCAGCAGGCACGCGTATGGACATGATGTATATGCCTGATGCTCTGAAGGCTGCCATACAACTGATGGAGGCTGATCCCACGCGGTTGGTGCATCACAATGGTTTCAATGTGGCGGCAATGAGTTTCGATCCCGATATGATTTATCATGCCATAAAAGTGCACAAACCCAATTTTGAGATGGTGTATGATGTGGATCCGTTGAAGCAGCACATAGCCGAAAGCTGGCCCGACATGATGGACGATTCGTGTGCTCGCGAAGAATGGGACTGGCATCATGAATACAATCTGCCAGCTATGACAAAAGACATGTTGGAGAAACTTAGTGAGCGGTTGTTAAAGCAGGGTAGTCTTTGATGACTAGTCCGCTATAGGTATTAATGACTAATCTTAATTTCTTTTGCCGCATCTCGTCGGTCAAGGGGATGCTGGCATAAACACGTGTGCTGTAATATTCGGGTACGCCTCCTTGGTCGTGGTACAACGTGAAGATATAGGTTCCATCGTCGGTGGTGTCGGACAAAATTCCGATGGAATGATGGGCGTCTTCGTCATCAGGCTTACCTGTTTTGACAAAGAACGAGAAGTTCAGATAGTTTTCGTTGGGGCTTATCCACGAACTTTCGAAGTTCACGGGGGCGAAGACCAACTTCTCAACTTTTGACGTGTCGACAGGGGTGAGTATATAGACTTGTGTTAGTTTGACAGCCTCGGCGCCTTCGGGCTTGTCGTTGTAGTAGAGTAGCGCTCGGTAGAGTGAGTCTGTGGTAGTTGTCCAGCGTGGTTTAAAGGATTTTTTGATGTCAATACGACGGTCGTCATCATTGATGGCATAATCGATGGTGCTGTCGTTGGCGATGTGAGTCATAGCGAATTCTGCTCGCAAGTAACTGTAGGTGCCATCGCCAGAATCGTAGTTGTCGTTGGTGCAACTCCAAAAAACAGACACGAAAAGTATGAAAGATGCAACAAGTGCTGTCTTCCCTACTTTTCGTGTCTGTCTTTTGGTGTTATTGGTCATTTCTTTTCCTGTTTCATCTTGTTGATTGCGGGGTTGGCATACATCGTCAATATGCGTTCGCGCAGGAAAACCTCATCCTTTCCATCGAGTTCTACTTTCGCAATCCGCTCGTTCAGATAATCGTCGAAGCGTTGTTTGTCAGCCTTCGAATAATTGTCAGCGTAGGCTGTATTGCCGTTTAGTTCATCGAGAGCGATGAAGTTGCTGGGGTAGAGACGATAGTGCTGATGCAATTCGCTGTCGATACGTTGGCTGAGTGCTGTGAAGAATTCGTTTTTAGGAAGGTTGGCGAGTTCGTCAATCCATTGGTTTACGGGAGTTCCACAATGGTAGTGCACGTGCCCCTTATAGCCAAAGATGCCCGTCTTCATGTTGTCGAGGTCGTCTTGCCGACTTTTCTTGAAGGCTGGGTTATCGCGCTTTTGCTGGAACTCTTGCGCCTTCAGATAGTCGCAAGGGTCGAATTCATAACTGATGGTAAGAGGTACGATGTTGAGTTCACGCAGTTTTTCAACCATAGAACCTTCGCCGCCCATTGCTAGCATTTTCAACACAGAGTCTTGAGTGCGGTCATCGGAGTCTTTTGCACGTCCTTCGCGTTGGGCAATCCAGATGTTCTCCTTCTTTTCAGTTACAGCATAGTGGATGTAGCGGCTCATGAGCTGACTGGCGCGGAGCATCTCTTTTGGGGTGAGGCCTCTGCGAACGGTGAAAGCTTTGTTCATGCGCACGAGACGTTTAATCCACGGATAAATGAGCAGGTTGTCGCCAATGCCAATTTCTACAGTCGTGGGATAGCCGTGGTCTACGAGCATCACGTCGAGGAATGCCGAGTCGAGCACGATGTCGCGATGGTTGCTGATGAATGTGTAGCGTTGAGTCTTTTCGTTTGCCGCCAAAGGTCCTTCATCGAAAGTACATCCGTCTGTGTGTTTACGGATGATGTGGCGCACGACGGGCTTCATGAAACGCAGTTGGAAGTCAAGCGGAGTCTTCACACCGGTGAAAGCCAACTTCAGCAGACTGTTGCGAATTGCTTTGGGCAACCACGGAGCGAAGCCCTTCATCACCAGAGAGAACTGGCGGTCGGCGAGCAGTTCGCGAAACGCTTGCTGCATCTCGCCTGCCTCGTAGGGACGTATCTCGTCGAATTCATTCATGGCTATCGTGCTCACTATTCGCTAATTACAACTCATTCAGAACTGGTTCTCAACAATCTCCGTCAAGACATCCTTGATATCGAGTCCGGCGGCACGCACCTGCTGCGGGATAAAACTGGTGGCAGTCATGCCGGGTGTGGTGTTGATTTCCAGCATGTTGATGCGGTCAGAACCATCGGTGTTGCGGGTGATGATATAGTCGATGCGGATGATGCCGTTGCAGTGAAGGATGTCGTAGATGCGGCTGGTCTCGTCTTGCAGAGCCTTGGTAAGCTCAGGCGAGATACGGGCCGGCGTGATTTCTTGCACCTGTCCGTTGTATTTGGCGTCGTAGTCGAAGAACTCGTTCGACGTAACAACCTCAGTCACGGGGAACACCACGCTTTTCTCTTTGGTCTTATAGCATCCCACGGTCACCTCGGTGCCTTGCATGTATTGTTCAATCATTACTTCGTCGCATTCCATAAAAGCGTTGCGGAGCGCTGGAGCAATCTGGTCGGTGTTCTTCACCTTGGAAACACCGAAGCTACTACCATCGGCTGCAGGCTTCACGAAGCAAGGCATACCCAGTCGGGCCTCTATTTCGGCTTCGGAATATTTGTTCTCTTCTCCCCGTCGCAACAAGATGCTGTCGGCCACATTCACGTTGAAGGCACGCAGGTAGTTGTTGAGCACGTACTTGTCGAATGTCAGAGCCTCGATGAGCACGCTGCTGGTGGAGTAGGGGATGTTGATGAGTTCGAAGTATCCCTGCATAATACCGTTCTCGCCTGGTGTTCCGTGGATGGTAATGTAGGCGTAGTCAAACCATATCGTTTTGCCGTCGAGTTTGAACGAGAAATCGTTTTTGTCGATTTTCGCCGAGTCTCCGTTGTCGAGGTTCACGTGCCAGTCGAGTCCTTTGATGTCGACAACAAAGATGTTGTATCGTTCCTTGTCAAAGAAAGAGTAGAGTCCTTGTGCCGAGCGCAGGGAAACGTCGTGTTCAGACGAATCGCCACCGCATACGATGGCTATGTTCCGTTTAGTTGTCTTCATTGTTTTTTATCTTCTTTTGGTAGCGCGTTGCGCAACCTTTTATTGTTATTGTTCGAAAGTATTTTGTGCTGTGCCGTTGATATAGTTGCGCCATTTGTCGATGACAGCTTGCATGTCAGCAGGCAATGGTGACGTGAAGTCCATCTGCTGTCCGGTCGTGGGATGCCGGAATCCCAAAGTCTGGGCATGAAGCACTTGCCTCGGGCACAAGTTGAAACAGTTTTGTATGAATGCCTTGTAGGTGGACGACCGTTGCCCGCGCAGAATCTCCGTTCCTCCGTACCGCTCATCGCAGAATAGCGGATGGCCGATGTGCCGCATGTGGGCGCGAATCTGGTGTGTGCGTCCAGTCTCGAGGATGCACTCGATGAGTGTGGTATATCCGAAACGTTCCACCACCCGATAGTGCGTGACGGCAGGCTTTCCTATTTCTGAGTCGGGCGGAAAAACCATCATGCGCAAACGGTCGCGAGGGTCGCGGCCTATGTTTCCCTCGATACGTCCTTCGTCTTCGGTGAAATTGCACCACACGAGGGCCAAATAAGAACGGTGGGTGGTCTTGTTGAAGAACTGCAGGCCGAGTTTAGACTTGGCATCAGGTGTTTTAGCTACTACCAGCAGTCCGCTAGTGTCTTTGTCGATGCGGTGCACGAGTCCCACCTCAGGGTCGTTAGGATCGAAAGCCGGATTGTCTTTCAGGTGCCAAGCGATGGCGTTGATAAGTGTGCCGTGGAAGTTTCCTGCCCCTGGGTGCACCACCATACCCGCCTCTTTGTTAATGACCATCAGCTGGTCGTCCTCATAGACGATGTTGAGCGGAATGTTTTCGGGTTCGATGGTAGAATCGTGGCGAGGGCGGTCGAGCATCAGCGTTACCACATCACCGGGTCTCACTTTATAATTACTTTTCACCGGCCGCTCGTTCACATGCACAAAACCAGCATCGGCAGCCTTTTGTATGCGGTTGCGCGACGAGTGTTGCAGTTTCTCCAGCATGTATTTGTCGACACGCAAGGGAGTCTGTCCGGGGTCAACGATGAATTTGAAATGCTCGTATAACTCAGGCTGTTCACCATCGAGATCCTCTGAAGCGGCCCCGATGTCGAACAGTTCGTCTTGTTCCATGTAGTCTTCCTTCATTTGCATTCTCTTTGCGAGACAAAGGTTATTCCGTAGGCGGAGTTTCTCCGCGCGTGCCGTCAAGCGGTTCGGCAGGCTCAGGGAAATTCTGTTCAGGATTCTCCACCACCTCGAATTCGTCTTCCTCTTCTTCGTCTTCGAAAGGATAGACAGGGTCGATATAGTCAACAGAGTCGCTCATATCACGCTGACCGTTGCCAACCTGAATGATGAGTTCATCTTCAATGGATATTCTCTCACCTGTGGTCACATGACGGCCTTTCACTGTGATGCCATACACCCAATCGCGCTCGCCAGGCACAAACTCGGGCATACCCAACTTGAATCCTATGGCCGAGAGCTTGGCCATAGCCTCACGCAGCGAACTGTTGTCGATGACGTCGGGCAAAGCGATGGTGGGTGTGGTTGGCGCATTGATTGTTACATAGATGATGCGCCCAGATTTCACGCGGTCGCCAGGACTTACTGATTGTTCCAAAATGCAGTCGGGCGGTAGCGACTTCACGTATCCCGTGTCGCTCACTTCTATAACCAGCCCCAAGTCGTCGAGAATGCGCTCAGCGTCTTTATAGGCCTTGTGTTTCACGTTTGGCACAACAAGCGTCTCGCCGTGATGTGTGTAGAGGTCGAGCCCGTATCTTACGCCGAGAGCCAGCAAGACCACGACAACCGCCATAGCCAACAGATTGCCCCAGAGGTAGCCACTGACGAACTTGCGGAAAAATTCAGATGTCTTCATCCTATGAATGTTTGTTTCTGAATGCAAAGATACATAATAAAATGAATAATGAATAAAGAAGAATGAAGAAATTTGATTATGGCGAACGTTTTTTAGGCGTTTGTCCGTCTAAAAGCGTCCGATTGACAAGATGAAAAGGCTTTTCTTCATCAACTAAGGTGGTTGAGGGTAAAGCCGCAACGAATCGGTAATTATCCCACCTATGTGCTTTGAAAGAAACAAAAGGGGCTGTGTCAAATAGCAGATGTGGCATATAAGAACTGTACATGTAGCTTGTACAGTCCGTACATGTGGCATGTACACTTTTCAGAAATATGCACTACTATTTTGACACAGCCCCTCTGTCTTTTGCTTTGCTTCCCCAAAAGCGTTTCATTTTGTTGCTTAAGGGGTAATCTCCAGCAGTTTTTTGAGAGGACTGGAAGGGATTCTTATTCTTTAATGTAAACCTTCACGGAAGAACCGTCAGCATTTTTCTCAATGCAAAGTCCATGAGGCGTGTCCATACGCCGTCCCATCAGGTCGTAATAGGTCTTGGGTCCGTCAGATTCTGTTAGCTTCACTTCCTTGATAGCCGAACTGCCTTGATCAAGCATGAAGATATAGGTGTTCAGACTATATGCAGTAAGGGGGACAGTCTGTTCGTTAGTCGGCTGGTCGATTTCGATGGGTGACTCTTGGCAGAGTTTATCAGTCTCGTTTCCTGTGGATATAAGGTGAACGCCACTTTTCACATTGTAGGGCAACGTGAGTTGTATGTCGTGAGAGGTTTTGGTGGCATTGATAGCCATCACGATGAGCGAGTCGCCTTTGATGTATGAAGACATCTGGATAGCTGCATTCGTCTGGGAAGAGGTGATTCCTGTAAGTTTCAAGCGGGTAGAACCTGTGACGTGCTTGGAGAAATGAGACAGTACATAGGCGCGAGGCAACAGTTTGTTCTTGGTGTTACCCGGGTTGTACTTTGATTCGCCTGTACCCACGAAGGCCCAATGCGCACGCATATACCAATAGATATATCCCGTGCAGCCGGCATTCATACACTCGTTCAATTCTTTGGCGAATACCAATTGCTCGTTCCAGTTGGGCAGATGGTCGATGTTGTCAGTCACAGAGTGCTCCGTCATCCAGACCTCTTTTCCATATTTCTCGGCAAGAACTGCCGCACTCTTCATGTTGCCGTTGTCAAGGGGCGGGTGACCGTACAGGTGTCCTGCGATGATGTCAATTTGTTCACGAGCCACAGGGTCGTTCAACAGCATGTCGGAATAGTCTTGGCGGAAGCCGAGTGGCTCGGCACTAATCAGACGTACGCCCTTATAGGTCTCACGGTCGAGCATGTGGGCGTAGTTCTTCACGAGGGTGAGTTGTTCCTGTGGGGTATAGAGACAGCCGGAATAATCGACCCACCAATCGGGTTCGTTCTGGATTGACACAGCATCGACGTTCACTCCGTTCTGCTTCATATACTTCAGGAATGTGTTCAGCCAAGGGAAGAATTTCTCATAACAGTCTTTTCTCAGCCTGCCCTCTTTGTTTCCTTGGCTGTCAGAATGTCCGCCTTGAGCCGTTCCATTGGTCTTATACTCACCTGGGGGCGACCAAGGTGTGCCGAAAACAATGCCACCGCGCTGTTTGACAATCTTTGCCGAGGGCAGAGACCCTTTCCAATCGTAGGGAGTATCCCATCCGACGTCAGAATAAGACATGTCGCCTTTGAAATTCGGCGAGATTTCCATACGCATGATGTTCAGCCCAATGGGAGAATTGGGGCCGTAGAGCAGTTTCACAGGCTGGGTGTCATCGGCGAAAGGGCGCATGGCGCCATCGCAACAAGCTGCACCAAAACCTGTGATGGTCTGAAGGCGGGTGTCGCTTACGGTGATTTTGATGGTGAGTGCATGAGTAGGAACTACTACAGCAAGCAGAAATACCAGAGCTGTAAGGCACCGCTTCGTCGTTGATGTGTTGGGAATAACTTTCTTCATTGGTTCAAGTAATTTGTTATTGCGGTGCAAAGATACAAAAAATGTGGATTATATAACCCAATGACACGTTAAATTTTCATCATCATGTCGTTTTCTGCAATATAAAAGCAGCGAACCAACTCATTGAGCTGATTCGCTGCTTCTCGTCGTTCGGAATCTCCGACTGCGAACTCGCAGGGATTTACTTTCCGTGCTTCTCGTCAGAAACGGTAAGCTTCTTGCGGCCACGTGCGCGGCGAGCAGCCAAGACGCGACGACCGTTCTTCGTTGCCATGCGCTCACGGAAACCATGCTTGTTCACGCGACGGCGATTGTGCGGCTGAAATGTTCTTTTCATTGTCTTATATTTGTTTTATTGTTATTAATCAACTAAAATCGAAACCCGATTTGTAGACTTTGGGGTGCAAAAGTACGCATAATTTTTGAAATAACAAAGAATTATGTGATTTTTAAATGCAAAAAGGCTGTTTTTTTATATTTTATTCGTAACTTTGGCTTCGCCGAAGCTACTTTGCACGCGGAAAAGAAAAGAAAAACAAGTTTTCCTTTTGCATTTCTCTCATTTTTTCGTAACTTTGCACCGCAAAAGAGCGACTCTTGCAGAATATACTATCACAAAACAAGTAATAAAGACAATGATTAAATCACAAGACATCAAGAAAGGTACATGCATCCGCATGGATGGCAAACTGTTTGTGTGCATCGACTTCCTGCACGTGAAACCCGGTAAAGGTAACACCATCATGCGCACCACTCTGAAGGATGTGGTCAGCGGACGTGTGCTGGAGAAACGTTTCAACATCGGTGAGGCTCTTGAAGACGTTCGCATCGAGCGCCGTCCCTATCAGTTCCTCTATATCGACGGAGCCGACTACATCTTCATGAACCAGGAGACTTACGACCAGATTCCCATCGCCAAGGACCTCATCACCGGTGTGGACTACATGAAGGAGAGCGATGTGGTGGAAGTGGTGAGCGATGCCGACACCAACACTATCCTCTATGCTGAGATGCCCGTGAAGACCACCTTGCGTGTGACTCACTCTGAGCCTGGCATTAAGGGCGACACCGCCACAAACTCGCTGAAGCCTGCAACTTTGGAGACTGGTGTGGAGATTCGTGTGCCCCTCTTTATCGAGGAAGGCGAGCTGGTGCTCGTTGACACCCGCGACGGCAGCTATCTGCAGCGTGTGAAGGAATAATTCACAAGAGCAAAGTGAATAGTGAAGAGTGAATAGTTTGTGATGTTCATTCGTGTTGTATGCACGAAGTTAAATGCATCATAAACTGTTCACTTTTATTGTTTTATGCAACTTTTTTATTCGTTATTGCGTCAAACAACCAAACAACGAATTATTACTTAATGGCTAGCAATCATGAAATATTCAATCATCGTTCCAGTTTTCAACCGTCCCGACGAAGTGGACGAGTTGCTTCAGAGCCTTACACAACAGACCGTTGGCGATTTCGAGGTGATTGTTGTGGAGGATGGCTCCAGCGTTCCATGCGAGGAGGTTTGTCATAAATACGAGCAGACACTCCACCTGAGGTATTTCATGAAACCCAACAGCGGGCCCGGTCAGAGCCGCAACTATGGTGCCGAGCGTGCTGAGGGCGAATGGCTCATCGTGCTCGACAGCGATGTGGTGCTGCCGCCCGACTATCTGAAGGCCGTCGATGAAGGACTCAAGGACGGGGACATTGTGGCTTGGGGAGGTCCAGATGCTGCCCACGACTCGTTTACACCTGTGCAGAAAGCCATCAGCTACTCGATGACGTCGTTCTTCACAACGGGTGGAATACGTGGTGGAAAGGCCAAGCTCGACAAGTTCTTCCCACGTTCGTTCAACATGGGCGTGCGCCGTGATGTCTATATGCAGTTGGGCGGATTCTCGCGTATGCGCTTTGGTGAGGACATCGATTTCTCCTATCGCATCTGCGAGGCCGGACATCAGCCCCGACTGCTACCCGACGCGTGGGTGTGGCACAAACGGCGAACAGACTTCCGCAAGTTCTGGAAGCAGGTCTACAATAGCGGCATTGCCCGTATCAACTTGATGAAACGCCATCCCGGAACCTTGAAACTCGTACATCTGTTGCCTGCGGTTTTCACCGTGGGTGTCATCTGTTTGCTCCTGCTCATTCTGAATGGTATTGAACTCTATGCCGAAGGCGAATGGTTGGATGCTCACGGACTTCGTCCCACCGATAATATGCACCAAGGAGTAGGTCTCGTTTCTTGTGTGTTGGGCCTATTCCCCCTGCTTCTTTATTCGCTCATCATCTTCGTCCACTCTTCCATCAAGAACCGCAGCCTCTGGGTGGGCCTGCTCAGTGTGCCCGCTGCCTTTGTCCAGCTCATGGGCTATGGCACTGGCTTCATCGTTTCGTGGTTCAAACGCTGTGTGCTGAAGAAAGACGAGTTTTCCGCCTACGAGAAGAACTTCTATAAATGACATCAGAAGATTGGTTCTTAATAATATATAATGTGTAGACAGGGTGTGCGAACACCCTGTTTTTTTTGAGTATTTTCCTCTGTGGCTCAAAATAAATGAGGAAAAGTTTGTTTTTTTGCCGTTTTTGCTTTACTTTTGCAATTATTAATGCAAACAGCTATGCAGAACAACAGTCATTATTCGGTGCTCATTCACGAGCAAGCTGAAAAATACGGCAATCGTGCGGCTTTGACTTTCCGCATGTTCGGCTCGTTGGAATGGAAACAAGTTTCGTGGAAACAGTTCTCGTTAAGGGTGAAACAGGTGTCAAATGCCATGCTGAACCTTGGCATCAAGCCTCAGGAGAGCATCGTTGTGTTCGCGCAGAACTGTATTCAGTATCTTTACACCGACTTTGGCGCTTATGGCATCCGGGCCATCTCCATACCCATCTATGCCACGTCGAGCGAGCAACAAATCCAATACGTTGTGCAAGATTCCGGTGCTCGCTTCCTTTTTGTAGGCGAGCAGGAACAGTACGACAAGGCTCACCGCATTTTTGCACTTTGTCCCACGCTGGAGCGTATCATCATCTTCGACCGCAGTGTTCGCATTTCTACCCACGATCCCAATGCCCTTTATTTCGAAGACTTCATCGCTTTGGGAGAGAATCTGCCGCGCCAGACGCAGGTGGAAGAACTGTGGAAACAGGCCAATTACGAAGATGTTTGTAACATCATTTATACCAGCGGAACCACAGGTGAGTCGAAAGGTGTGGTGCTGACCTACAAGCAATATGATGCCGCCATGAAGGCCAACGATGAATGCGTGCCTGTAGGCGAGAAAGACCGAGTGATGTGTTTCCTGCCGTTGGCTCATATCTTTGAGCGCGGATGGGCCTATTTGTGCTTGACTGAGGGTGCTCACTTGATATTGAACACCTATCCGAAGGAAATCCAGCAGTCGATGCGCGAAACACATCCGTCGTGCATGTGCTCTGTTCCCCGCTTCTGGGAGAAAGTGTATATGGCTGTGAAAGACAAAATCGAGAAATCGAGTGCGGCCAAGCAGAAGATATTCCGTCACGCTTTGGCAGTTGGAAGGAAATATAACATCGAATACTTGAGCCGTGGAAAGCGGCCACCTATGTCGCTGGCTCTGGAGTATAAATTGCTCAACAGTTCCGTCATGAGTCTTGTGCGAAAAGAGCTGGGACTCCAAAACGCCCATTTCTTCCCAACGGCCGGTGCTTATGTGTCGCCAGAAGTGGAAGAGTTTGTCCATTCGGTCGGCCTCAATATGGTGGTTGGGTACGGGTTGACCGAGAGCCTTGCTACTGTTTCGTGCGACCATTTGGGAGAGGCATACACCATTGGATCTGTGGGAAGGCCCATCAGTAGCATTGAGGTGAAAATCAGCGACGATGGTGAAATCCTGCTTAAAGGTCCCACCATCACTTGTGGATATTACAAGCGCGACGATGCCAATGCTGTGGCCTTCGACGAAGACGGTTTCTTCCACACGGGCGACGCCGGATACATGCGCAATGGTGAATTGTTCCTTACGGAGCGTATCAAAGACTTGTACAAGACATCAAACGGAAAATACATAGCTCCGCAGATGGTAGAGGCCATGCTGTTGGTTGACAAATATATCGACCAAGTGGCTGTCATTGCCGACCAGCGCAAATTCGTTTCGGCATTGATAGTACCCGAATTCCGACTGGTTGAAGAATGGGCGTCCAGCAAAGGGTTGAAGTTCGAGAATCGTGAGCAACTCTGTCAGAGCAAGGAGGTTCACGACATGATCATGGAACGCATCGACACCTTGCAACAGCGGTTGGCACACTACGAGAAAATCAAGCGAATCACGCTCATCGCCCACCATTTCTCGATGGAGAGTGGCGAGTTGACAAACACCTTGAAGTTGAAGCGTGCGGTTGTGAGCCGGAACTTCAAGGACGTAATTGACAAAATGTACGAAGAATAAACGGAGTGATTGACCATTCATCCGTGCAATCCGTAGTAAAAAGAGAATGATAACACAAGACCAATTGAAAGATGTCCTCGACCGAGCTGACTCGCTCTATCGCTATCTCAATATTGAACAGAAGCAGATGGAGTTTGAGGAAGAGCAATTACGAACACAAGCACCCGATTTCTGGGAAGATGTGAAGCGGGCTCAGGAGCAGATGAAAAAGGTGAAGGGCATCGAAAAATGGATAAAAGGATACAAAGAAGTGCGGCAGTTGGCCGATGAACTTCAATTGGCTTTCGATTTCTATCGTGACGAGATGGTGACCGAAGAGGAAGTTGATGCCGACTATGATAAGGCCATCAAGGCTATTGAAGACTTGGAACTGAAGAACATGCTCCGCCAGAAGGAAGACCCGATGGATTGCGTGTTGAAAATCAACTCGGGTGCTGGAGGCACCGAGAGCCAGGACTGGGCGTCCATGCTTATGCGAATGTATATGCGATGGGCCGAGGCTCATGGGCATAAAGTCGTCATCTCCAACCTTCAGGACGGTGACGAGGCTGGAATTAAGAGCGTCACCATGGAGATTGAAGGTGGAGAATATGCCTATGGTTTCCTTAAAAGCGAGAATGGTGTGCATCGGCTCGTCCGTGTTTCCCCGTTCAATGCCCAAGGCAAACGCATGACCTCTTTTGCCTCCGTGTTTGTCACTCCTCTTGTCGATGACACTATCGAGGTTTACGTCGATCCCGCCAAACTCTCGTGGGACACCTTCCGAAGCAGTGGTGCTGGCGGGCAGAACGTCAACAAGGTGGAGTCTGGAGTGCGTCTGCGTTACTGGTACACCGACCCTGACACTGGTGAGGAAGAGGAAATCCTCATCGAGAATACCGAGACCCGCGACCAGCCGAAGAACAAGGAGAAGGCTTTGCTGCTGCTCAAGTCTCAGCTCTACGACCGTGCCATGAAGAAACGTCTCGAGGCGCAGGCCAAGATTGAGGCCGGGAAGAAGAAAATCGAGTGGGGAAGCCAAATCCGCAGTTACGTGTTCGATGACCGACGCGTGAAAGACCATCGCACAAATTATCAGACCACAGATGTCGATGCTGTCATGGATGGGAAGATAGACCCGTTCATCAAAGCCTATCTCATGGAATTCCCCGTCAATGATGAAGAACAATAACCTAAAAACAAATATTACGACTATGAGTAAAAAAATCAATCCCAAGCGTGAGGCTTACAAGAAAAAACAAGAGGAACAAGGACGTAAAGTTGTCAACTGGATTTTCGGTGTGCTCATCGCATTTGCCGTTTTCTACCTGATTTGGACTTTTGTCAATATGTAATCGGCCATAGTAAATGATAAAATGAGTGGACTGGAAATAGAACGTAAGTTCCTTGTGAAAAAAGGCGACGCATATAAACGCGCCGCCTTTTCGTGCAGCCACATCAAGCAAGGCTACATACCGTGCGACAATGCTACTGTGCGCATCCGATTGCGCAAGAGCGAACTTCTCCCTGAAATAGAAGCCTCCCCTACGGGGGGAGGTTTGGAGGGGGCCTTCCTTACCATAAAGGGGCAAAGCATAGATGGTGGACTCTCACGCTATGAGTTCGAGAAGGAAATCACCATCGAAGAGGCTGAGAACCTTCTCAAGCTGTGCCGAGGCGGAGTTATTGACAAACATCGTTATCTTGTGAAAAGCGGAGACCACACTTTCGAGGTTGACGAGTTTCATGGCGACAACGATGGGCTTGTGATGGCTGAAGTGGAACTCAAAAATGAACGGGATGCCTTCGAAAAGCCCGATTTCATCGGGCCTGAAGTTACAGGCGACCGCCGTTTCTACAACAAGCACATGCTCAAGTATCCCTTCTCCCTTTGGCGCGAAACGCTGCCAGAAGAATACCGATAAGGTTGCCCAACACCACCCCAATGCTGTTGGCCGCGAAGTCAAGCCAATCGCCACTGCGATTACCGCCAGTAAGGTAGGATTGTGCCAATTCTATCAACCCGCTCATGACGATGGGCGCGAGAAATGCGAGCAAAAACAATTTGCCCGCATTTTTTTTGTCTTTATGGCGGTGCAGATATTCCCACCACATGACAGAACAAAGAGTTCCGTACATCACGAAGTGGGTCCATTTGTCCATCATCGGCACATCGCCTAACGGCACATTCTCGGGAATGGGTATGAGACAAATAATCCAGATGACCACAATCAGAAAACTGGTCGCTGGATATTTCTTGATCATATTCTTTAGTTTATGCATCATTTCCTTTCTCTTTTGCAATACAAAGTTACGAAAAATCGAGAGCAGAATAAAATAAATGAATTTATTTTTTATGCCGAGATGTAACAACTTCGTCATTTAATGACAAAGTTACGAAAAAACGAGAGAAGAACAAAAGAAAAAGACTTATTTCTTTTTTATTCCGAGTGCTAGTAACTTCAGCGAAGCTAAAGTTACTAAAAGCCGAAAGCAAAACAAAAGAAAAAGCCTTATTTCTTTTTTATAAAAACTCACCTTGCAAGAACAATTATTGCCAACTATTTGTATATTTGTTACCGCCGTGTGGTAGTATGTCTACCGCATACTGGTAATAACGTTACCGCATAGTGGTAATGGTGTTACCACATATTGGTAATGATGTTACCGCATAGTGGTAACGATTCTGGAAACGCGTCAACTGAAGTTGTTGCCACCAATGCCACGCTTTTGCAACGCATTAACTACTTGTTTCCCAATACGTTATGCAAGTGGTGGCATTGTTGCAACAAAAACTAAAAATTTATAGTTGCATTTTGAAGTCTTTAATCTTTCTCCCCCATCCGATTGTTTCATCCCCGATAGTCTCTCATCACATTTTTCCATCAAAAACCATCCGCTTGAATTGATAATTAATGTTTTTTGAACCCTAATCTTTGAGTGTTGAATTTTTCTTTGTCAATAAAGGGGGCCGACTGTCCAGCGTCAGGTGATAGCATCGTAGTATTCCTGCTGATTTCTATATACCACTCAGCATAGCTCAAACGAGTTTGGCTCTGCTTTTGGTTTTTTCTTTCGGATTTGATGTTTTTGTGCCAATAATTTTATAATTTTGCAACCAATAAAGGAATAAAATGGCAATATGGCAGAAGAAAGGGCGAATTTCGGTAGTAAGTTAGGCGTGATACTGGCCACGGCAGGTTCGGCTGTTGGATTGGGCAACGTATGGCGTTTCCCCTACATGGCAGGCGAGAATGGTGGCGCAGTCTTCATCTTTATTTATATAATATGTGTATTGTTGCTGGGCATTCCTTGCATGGTGAGCGAGTTCATCATTGGCCGTCATGGAGCGTCAAACACCGCACGCGCCTACACCAAAGTGGCGGGCGAAGGCCGTCTTCGCAAGTTGCCTGCGGCTATTGGTTACATGGGTGTGCTCACGGGTTTTCTCATCACAGGTTATTATGCCGTGGTGAGCGGATGGTGCCTTCAATATGTCTATGCTTCCATTATGGGTGAGTTGAAAGGCGATGCGACATTCGTGTCCACTTACTTCCAAGATTTCTCATCATCGCCCATCCGTCCCATCTTTTGGACAATTGTCATTCTTTTAGTTTGTCATTTTGTCATCATCCACGGCGTTCGTGGAGGCATTGAGCGGGCTTCCAAGTTGTTGATGCCCGCGCTATTCATCCTTCTGCTCATCATAGTTGTTGCCTCTTGCCTCTTGCCTGGGGCTAATGAAGGAATAGAATTCTTGTTTAAGCCCGATTTTACTAAGTTCAACCGAGGTGTGTTCCTTGGCGCATTGGGCCAGAGTTTCTATTCGTTGAGCATTGCGATGGGTTGCATTTGCACTTACGCCAGCTATTTCAGCCGACAAACCAACCTGCTTTCGTCGGCTGTGCAGATTAGCGTAGTTGACTGCTTGGTGGCTATTCTGGCCGGATTGATGATATTCCCCGCAGCATTCTCGGTGGGTGTAAGCCCCGACAGCGGCCCTTCGCTCATCTTCATTACGTTGCCCAACGTGTTCAATCAGGCATTTGCCACCATTCCTTGGCTTGGATGGGTGGTGTCTTTGCTGTTCTATGTGCTGTTGTCTCTGGCGGCTTTAACCTCGCTCATGTCCCTTCACGAGGTCTCCACAGCCTTCTTCTTCGAAGAATTGCACATCTCGCGCAAGAGTGGGGCACTCATCGTTACCATCTCTACTTGCATTATCGGGGCGTTCTGCTCGCTCTCGTTAGGTGCTGTTGAAGGTCTTTCGATTGCCGGCCACTCGTTGTTCGACGTGTTTGACTTTGTAACAGGGCAGATATTCCTACCCGTTGGCGGATTCCTCACATGCCTGTTCCTCGGGTGGTTTGTGCCTCGCAAGTTGGTGAAGGACGAGTTCACCAACTGGGGAACGCTCCGCACCACGTTTTTCTCCACTTATCTTTTCCTCATTCGATTCGTGTGTCCGGCAGCCATTGCCGCCATCATGTTGCATCAGTTCGGTGTCATCTGATAACCCATCAAAACCAGTATATTAGGATTTGAAGATATGGAACAACGTGGAAACTTCGGAACCAAAATAGGCGTGATACTGGCAACGGCCGGGTCAGCGGTCGGATTGGGCAACATCTGGCGTTTCCCTTATATGACAGGCCAAAACGGAGGTGCAGCCTTCATCATTCTTTATCTGCTTTGCGTTGTGCTTTTGGGTATTCCAGGCATGCTCTGCGAGTTCATCATCGGACGTCATGGAGCATCGAATGCCGCACGTGCTTACGCCAAAATGACCGAAAAGCCTTTGTCCTCCACCGCCCCTCGTTCATCCTTCATCTCCCATCCCTCGTCCTTCATCGGCTATCTCGGCGTATTCACGTCGATGATCATCTTGGGATTCTACGCTGTTGTGGCAGGTTGGTGTCTGCAATATCTGTTCGCTTCGTTGATGGGACAACTCAGTGGCGACGCCGACTATGTGAAAAACTACTTCATCGAATTCTCGTCAAATCCCTTGAAGCCCACGCTTTGGGCGGTCGCCTTCATTCTCATCACCCATCTGGTGGTGATTCGCGGTGTTCGTGGCGGCATTGAGCGCGCTTCCAATCTGCTGATGCCTACGCTCTTCGTGTTGCTGATTATCATCGTGGCGGCATCGTGCATGTTGCCAGGTGCCAGCAAAGGCGTGGAGTTCCTGTTGAAGCCCGACTTCTCGAAACTTAACCACAGCGTCTTTCTCGAAGCATTGGGGCAGGCGTTCTTCTCGCTTTCGCTCGGTACGGCTTGCCTTTGCACCTACGCCAGCTACTTCAGCCGGCAAACCAATCTCCTGCGGTCGGCTGTCCAAATAGCGCTCATCGATTCGCTAATCGCCATTCTTGCGGGCTTGATGATCTTCCCTGCCGCCTTCTCGGTGGGTGTGAATCCCGACAGCGGTCCATCGCTCATCTTCATCACGCTGCCCAACGTCTTCCAACAAGCCTTCTCCAGCATGCCTGTCGCGGGCTATGTGGTGGGCATCTTGTTCTATGGATTGCTCTCGTTGGCCGCACTAACGTCCACCATTTCGATGCACGAAATCGGCACAGCGTTCTTTTATGAGGAGCTGCACGTGTCGCGGCGAAGCGGTGCATGGGTTACCACGCTCGTCTGCAGCACTATCGCCATTTTCTGCTCTCTTTCGCAAGGTGCTGTCGATGGGCTGAAGGTCTTTGGAATGCAATTCCTCAACTTCTGCGATTACCTCACAGCGCAATACCTCTTGCCCCTCGGCTCGTTCCTCACGTGCCTGTTCTTGGGGTGGTATGTTCCACGCCGCATCTTGCGCGACGAGTTCAGCAATTGGGGAACGCTGCGCTCCAGCCTCTTTTCGGTTTGGCTTTTTGCCGTTCGCTATGTTTGTCCACTCTGCATCGCAGCCGTTTTCCTCCATCAGTTCGGCATCATTTGAGGCTGTTTGTTTGAAGAAATAATTCTGAAATAATTCGACAAATTCCTGTCGGCATCTCTGTTTGTTTTAGAACAGAAAAAGCGAAAATACACCATTTCTCCGTTCTTTTTCCTTCATTTTTGTGTTGTCGGATTGTCATTAGCCATCAATGACGTTGTCATTTGTGGCTTTTGACCGTGCTAAAAGCCCCTTTTGACCGCCTCATTTGCCGCTTCTTGTACATCAAAAAGGGGCTTTTTGCTGCACAAAAGCATCGTTTTTACCAGTCGAAAAAATGTAAAAAAAATGAAAACCACTGATTGTCAGCCATTTACAAAAATGCCGATTTTTTGTCATTTTCGTACCAAAGTTTAGCTCCTTTTAGAAAACAACACGTTTTTTGAGCCTATAATTCGGAATTATCTTTACAATTTTCTAGTGAATCTTTTGAAAATCGGCTTGTTTATTTACAAAGACAGCAGTTTGCAAAAAGAATCTATGAACTTGGGAAATTAAATTTTTTGCGCCATTTGTGCCCGTATTTCAAAAAAACATCGTATCTTTGCATCCGCTTACAAAAGCAGTTGGTAGCGCACTACGTTCGGGACGTAGGGGTCGGGCGTTCGAGTCGCCTCATCCCGACATGAAAAAAGGAAGTGGCATTTCTGCTACTTCCTTTTTCTTTTGCTGATTATTCACCGAATATCGCTTTGAGCTTCGCATGAAGAGCATCTGCTCGAAGGCCACGAGCCACGATTTTGCCTTGCGGGTCGATCAGCAAGTTGTCAGGAATGGCATTGACATTGTAAATCCCTGAGGCTACCGTGTTCCAGCCTTTCAAGTCAGACAGATGCGTCCACGGCATTTTCAATTCGTTGATAGCTTTCACCCAGGGTTCTTTCTTGTTGTCGAACGAAAGGCCTACGATGTCGAAACCTTTTGCATGATATTTGTTGTAGGCAGCCACCACGTTAGGCATTTCGGCCTTGCAAGGTCCGCACCACGAAGCCCAGAAGTCAACGAGCACCCATTTGCCCTTGCCAACATACTCGCTCAACTTGTGCATGTTTCCGTCTACGTCTGCCTCTTCCAAATCCGTGAACTGCTGACCGATGAAGGCGTTCTTCTTCTCCTCAGCAGCCCTCTGCTGGGCAATCTGCTTCAATTTAGCCTGAACGAGGGGATGGTTTGCCCAAACGGGTTTCAGGTTGAGGATACTGTCGAGTTTTTCCTCTCCGAACATTTGCAGATATTCATCGATAAAGGCTGCAGGAATCAGCGTCTCGTTCTCCTCTTTGAAGATTTTCTCCACTTGATAGGACATCTGCATCATAGCGAACACCATCGCAGTAGTCAATTCAAGTTTCTTGCTCTCCTGTTCCTCCTCCGACATGCTCAGCATCTTGCGTTGTATGTTGCCGATGGGAGCGTTGGTTGCTACATCGTAGGCCACAAGGCGTTCGTTCGTAGGTGAACCTTTCAGCGTACTATCATTGAGGTTGATAGTGACAGGCGTTCCATCGTTGAAGAACAGCGTGCCCCAGTCCAACCCCGTTTGGCCGACAGCCAAGAGGGCATCTTTTTCAGCGGTTCCACTGAGTGTGAACTTGCCATTGGTAACGACGGTGGTGCCCAGCTGCTGCAAAGTCTGGCGGTTCACCAACATGACGGTGGCTCCATTGTTATTACTGATACCGTTGACGGTATATTTCACTTGCTGTGCCCATGTGGGCAGCACAGCCATCATCAGGGCTGTCATAAACATTATCTTTTTCATATTTGTGATTAATTATTATTTCTGGTTGCAAAATTAAGGCTCACTTCCCAAGCCTCCAAACTTTTTTGTTCTCAATAGTTTGCGTCCTGTTTGCAATAGTTTGCAGCTCAAGCATTCTTATAGAAATAATAGGCTAAAAATGCCATACCAATGACTTTTACTAATATGTCGGGATTGCCGGATTCTGTAATGTTCAAATACATCGAAACAACGACAACAGCCACAGCTACGAGCACTACAATAGCAAGAAGAGTATAAAATAGTTTTTCGGGAATCCTAATTGCATTGATCACATGAAGCAGCGACAGTATTAAGACAATCCCGATGGCAACGTTTGAGGCATGGTACAGATAGACCATCAAGTCTGTCATATTATCGATGTAAGCAAATCCGAAAAAAACGGGGATGTTGCCAAGTATTGTAACAATACTAAAAAGGCATATCAGCAAGATGAAGATTCCTTTGTGCTTTTTTGCAATTTTGACAGGGCCACCAGTTTCCGGATCCATATCTATACCGTTATGTTCATTCTTGATGATTCTGCGTCGGTACAAAGTACCTACCAAATAACCTATTACCAAAGGAATGGTGAACAAGAAGAAGAAAATGATTCCCACGCCCCATCGGCCTTCTGCAACAAAACTCAAACCGAAATATACGGGGATAAACAGTACAATTATCGGAACGAACCATTTCGTCAACTTTTGGTACAAAGAATTCTTTTCGCATAGCGTTTTCACATCCGACGTGGAATACTCATCAGTACGTGCCAGTCTCATAAGATACAGTCCGAACAGCAATGTTGTAATCCAGTCAACGGCGAGCACGATGCTACCCAACCAGTTCAGTCTGCCATTGTAGTATTCTACAAATGCGATCAACGGCAACAACACTAGATTAATCATAATAACCAGTTGCTTGGCATCCTTTCGTATGAAATTCATTCTACGACCCATCACCACACGGAGTTGCTCCTCCGAAACAATCTCCTGACCGTCCAGACGCTCGTCCATCAGGTTATAGATGGCTCTCAGTTCATCCAACTCATGGAGTTCTAAAACATTCTCTGACATAGCTTTACGGTTTTAATTGTTTGACATTGATTTGAGTTGTTCCTTGATGCGGAACAGGCGGCTGGTGACTGCCGAAGTGGATATGCCCACTATCGCGGCAATCTCGTCATACCGCATACTCTCCAGCCAAAGAAGAATGATAGCACGATCGAATAGTTCAAGGCGGTTGATACGATTGTAGAGCATTTTGATTTGCTGTCCTACTTCGTCTTTTTCGCTCATCACATCCTTGTCGATGAGCAGCGGAACGGTCGTCACCCTCCGCTTCTTGCCTCGCTCAATGTTACAGCAAGTGTTCAAGGCCACGCGCCATATCCACGTTTTCCTTTCACTCTCGCCACGGAACTTTGGAAAGCCTTTCCACAGGTTTACCAACACTTCTTGGAAAAGGTCGTCCACATAGGTGGGATTGTCTGAGAAGAAATAACACACCGTGTAGATTGTCTTCCGGTGCTCTCTGACCATTTTCGTGAATTCAAGTTCTAATTCATTCATCTTTTTGGGAGTTAGTTCAAACAGTTAGTACCCAAAGTTGCAGATTCCTTTCACGTTTTTCGCAAAAAAATCATTATTTTTTCGTTTTTTGTTTCTGAGACAGCTGTTCTTGCCTTGAAAAAAGCCTAGTTTTTTCCATCTCGTTTCTGCTTGCAAAGATACTGCAAAGTTGACATTCCTACAAGAAACTGGAATGTTTCATAAGCAAAAACCTTCCTCGCATCATAGCGAAGAAGGTTTTTAAGTTCGGGAACAAAACTTCCTATACATTAAAAAAGAAGGGGAAGACCAGTTAAAAGCCTTCCCCTTCTCGTTGATTTATCATACTAGTTCATCTGATTCTGCTTCATCTGTTGGCTGCTGATTCAGAACGATTTCCATCGTGTCGCGAGCGATGACGATTTCCTCATCTGTGGGAACGACCCATACCTGCACCTTCGAGTCGGGAGCAGATATCAGTTTCTCTTCACCACGACAGTTGTTGGCCTCCACGTCCATCTTTACGCCCAGGAACTCCAAGCCCGAGCATGACTCAAGACGTGTGGAAATCTGATTCTCTCCCACTCCAGCAGTCCAGACAATCACATCTACACCACCCATAGCGGCAGCATAAGACCCGATATATTTCTTGATGCGGTAGTTATACATACGCAGAGCCAGCTGAGCGCGCTCGTTGCCATTCTTGGCAGCTTCCTCAATGTCGCGCATGTCGCTCGAGATGCCTGTGATACCAAGTACGCCAGACTTCTTGTTCAGGAAGTCGGCCATCTCTTGGGGCTGCAGATGCAGCTTGTCCATGATATAGGTGACAGCACTTGCATCGATATCGCCAGAACGGCTACCCATCATCACACCAGCCAACGGAGTAAGACCCATCGATGTGTCAATCACCTTCCCGTCCTTGATGGCTGCAACCGAAGCACCATTGCCGATGTGGCAGGTGATGATTTTCAAATCCTTGATGTCGCGGCCCATCAACTCAGCCACGCGATGCGACACATAGCGGTGAGATGTTCCGTGGAATCCGTAACGGCGCACATGATATTTCTCGTAAAGCTCGTAGGGAACGGCATAAAGGAAAGCATGAGCGGGCATCGTGGAATGGAAAGCGTTGTCGAAGACAGTCACTTGAGGAACGGTGGGCATCAGGTGGTCTACCGCACGAATACCTTTCAAGTGGCCGGCATTGTGTACTGGTGCAAGGTCGCACAAGCTCTCAATACCAGCTTCAACACCCTCGTTCACAAGACAACTCTTCTCGAAGAGGTCACCACCTTGCACGATGCGATGGCCAACGGCATCGATTTCATTGAGGCTCTTGATGGCACCATATTCTTCGCTAAGCAATGTCTGGAACACGAAGTTCACACCCTCTTTGTGGTCGGGCATGTCGTGCATCAGGATTTTCTTCTCGCCGTTGGGCAATGCCAGTTTCAAGAAGGCGTTGTCAAGGCCAATGCGCTCCACACCTCCCTGTGCCAACACAGACTCGTCGTCCATGTTGTAAAGTTTGTATTTGATGGAACTGCTACCACAGTTCAGAACTAATATTTTCATAAACCTTCTCCTTCCTCCTTCTATTTAGCGTCTATAGCCTGGCAAGCTGTGATGGCCACCATATAATAGATGTCATCAACGGAGCAACCGCGTGAAAGGTCGTTCACGGGACGGGCGATACCTTGCAGAACCGGACCGATGGCGATGGCATCACCAAGACGTTGCACCAGTTTATAACCGATGTTGCCCACTTCAAGATTGGGGAACACAAGCACGTTGGCCTTACCGGCAATCTCACAACCAGGAGCCTTCTTGGCACCTACAGACGGAACCAAAGCAGCATCTGCTTGCAGTTCACCATCAATCTTCAGGTCGGGAGCCTTCTCTTTAGCCAAACGAGTAGCCTCAATCACCTTGTCAACCACCTCGTGCTTGGCACTTCCCTTAGTGGAGAAACTCAGCATAGCCACGCGAGGCTCAGCAAATCCAGCCACACTCTTTGCGGTCTGAGCTGTGCAAACAGCAATCTGAGAAAGTTGTTCGGCATCGGGCATCGGAGTGACAGCCACGTCGCCCACAACTAGCACACCATTCTCACCATATTGCTTTTCCTTCGAGATGAGCAGCAATCCACCGCTGACGCATGTGATGCCAGGAGCACACTTGATGATTTGCAAAGCCGGACGCAAGGTGTCGCCAGTAGTGGAAAGGGCACCTGAGATTTGTCCGTCGGCTCCTTCGGTCTTGATAATCATGCAGCCCAAGTAGAGAGGATTCTTGACCAACTCGCGAGCTTGCTCGATGGTCATTCCCTTCTTCTTGCGAAGCTCGGCCAGCAACTGTGCATACTCTTCACTCTTCGGATTGTTCTCAGGGTCGATGAGTGTGGCTTTGCGAATGTTTTTCAAGCCCAATTTGTCAGCCAAAGCATAAACTTCATCGGGATTGCCAATCAGGATGATGTCGGCAACATCGTCGCCTATTACACGGTCGGCGGCTGTCAGGGTGCGCTCCTCCGTTGCTTCGGGAAGCACGATGCGCTGCTTGTTAGACTTGGCACGCGCAACAATCTGTTGTAATAAATCCATTGTTTGTTTTTTATTTGAATGTTTGTAATTATTTATCGCTCTATTCTGATTTGTTAAGTTGAGATTGCAAAATTAATCATTTTCCACGAGAAATCATTTTCCGCAAAGATAAATAATGTTATATTTTACTCCGACATCTCTGTGGCGAGCACAGATTCCAGTTCCTCAGCCGACAGACGTAAACGGAACTCGCCCTTGATGGCAACGGATATGCGGCCAGTCTCTTCACTCACAATGACACAGATAGCATCGCTGTCTTGCGACATTCCCAGGGCAGCACGATGGCGCAATCCCAACTCTTTGGGAATGTCAAGATTGTGCGATACCGGAAGTATGCAACCGGCGGCGGCAATACGTTTCTTTGAAATAATCATAGCTCCGTCGTGCAAAGGAGAGTTCTTGAAGAAAATGTTCTCAATCAATCGTTGGTTGATATTGGCATTGATGCGGTCGCCGGTCTCTATAATGTCATCGAGTGGAGCACTTCGTTCGATGACAATCAGTGCGCCAACCTTGCCTTTCGACATGCTCATGCAAGCCATCACGATGGGCATAATGGTTTCTTTGTCCTCCTTGATTTCCTTTTTCTTCGAGGTGAAGAAGCGGGTAAGCCCTTTAAATCGCTGATGGGCGCCTAATGTATAGAGGAACTTCCGGATTTCCTCTTGGAACAACACGATGAGAGCTATGACACCTACGCTGACCAACTTGTCGAGAATGGAACCCAACAAACGCATCTCCAGCACCTGACTGACGAAAAGCCAGAGGAGCACGAACACCATGATGCCGATGAAGACGTTGAGCGAACGGCTCTCTTTCATCAAGCGATAGATATAATAAAGCATCAATGCGACCAGAAAAATGTCGATGATGTCTTTGATTCCGAAATCAAAAGGTAGCATGTCTTCTTCGGTTTTATATTGATTTTTACGGATTATTACTTGACTTAACTGTTTATTCTTCCCCCACCATAGGCTCAGAAACTGACAACTGCTCCACGATGCGGACGGTTTCGACGGCTTCGCGCACATCGTGGACGCGCAATATCGACGCTCCCTTCAAAAGGGAAATGGTGTTGAGCGCAACAGTTCCGGTTAATGCCGTTTGTGGAGTGCCGTCTAACAGCTTGTATATCATACTCTTACGCGAAACGCCCACCAACAAAGGAAGGTCCATCACTCGGAGTTTTTCCAGTTCATTCATGATTTGGTAGTTCTGCTCCAACGTCTTTCCAAAGCCGAAACCTGGGTCGAGAATGATGTCTTTCGCTCCCAGCGCCCGCAATTGTCGAATGTCAGCAGACCAATGCATGAGCATATCCCTCACCGTGGGTTGTACCGACATCAGGATATATGGAACACCCAAACGGGCGACAGTAGCAAACATAGAGTCGGTTCCAACTTTCTTTCCTTCATCCTTCAAGCCTTGAACGGACATCTCGCCAGTTCCCTCGCTCACATCGTTCACGATGTCGGCAAGTCCTTCTTCTACACACCAACGAGCCACTCGAGGGCGGAAAGTGTCAACGCTGACTACGGCCTCGGGAAACTCCTTACGAACTATGTGCAATGCTTCCTGAAGCCGGCTCAGCTCTTCATCTTCGGTCACAAATGTTGCGTTAGGCCTCGTGGAAAATGCTCCCACATCGATAATGTCACCACCTTCAGCCATTATCTGCACAGCCCGTTCGGCTATTTCGCGCTCTGTCTGCAGACGACTGCCCGCATAAAACGAATCGGGCGTAGCATTCAGGATTCCCATGACTTTTGGCTTCGACAAGTCGAGCAATCTGCCACGCACATTGATGGTGTAGGATAAAGGTTTTGTCATACGTTTGCAAAAATAACAAATAAAACGCAAACAACAACCGCCATTTCCGTTTTTTTGCAAGTAAAGCGGCGAAAAAAGGAAGCTTTTCCACATTATAATATATATTGGCTGGGGAAAATGCTGATTCTGTCGTGGGATAAAAAAGGTTAGATTCAATCTTCGTGCTCCCGAAAACATAAATGATAAGAAAAGGCTAAATTGTAAATATTATTCTTAATTTCACCCTCACGAGAAGGCCATCGGTTGAAAAAAATAATCTTTTGCGGGCATTTGTGCGAAAAATGAGCATTTCCGGAAGTCGTTGATTATCAAAGACCATTCCCGACGTTCCGTCGCCTACCCGTAGCCTTTCCGTTTTCTTTACATCGTTTCGACTTGTGAAAGCTATGCTTTAGGGTTGTCAGAGCTATGCTTTGAGCCTCTCACTTGTGGCAAATGAGCGGCTCAAAGGCCACAAATGACAACCTCAAAAGCCACAAATGACAACCTCAGAAGCCACAAGTGACAAGTTTCGTGGCAAAAAGTGAAGGTGGAAGAGCGTGAAAGTAATTTTTCTTTACACAATCTTTTTCTGGATTGCATGAAAAAGTTGACAAAAATTTGTCGTATTTTTTCAAAAACAATGAATATGAAGCGTTTCTTTGAAAGATGATAGTTGGCTTCATTGCTGGCGCATATAAAAAAAGAACCATGAGGCATCACTCACGGCTCTAGGGCTTTTTTTAATGGTAATCAAGTTTTAAGTCATTCGTTTTCGTATCAGAGGAGTTGTATCAATGGGTCGTGATATTGAATCCCACTTCCCATCTTTTGACGTTGCAAAGTTACCATTAATATCAGTTGGCGTGTTGGTTTTTCCAACCAAAATATGGTCATTTTCAACCGAAAATATGCTGTTTTTATTTGTACAAATCGAAACTAAAAGTGATGCAACTATAAGTATATCAATGATTTAAAAATACAAATGCTTGTCAATTGGTAGTCAAATTATAAATTAAAAAAAACGAGAGCTTTTTGATGATTTTTCTTGTTATCTCATCAAATATTCTCAAAAACATAGACAACAATTCATCCTTTTTTCGTAATTTTGCCATCAAAGAACCAAACTAACATTAATTATGGAAAGCAAAGAACTCTACAAAATCTATGAACAGCACCCTGTCATCACTACCGATTCGCGTGAATGTCCTGAAGGCAGCATCTTCCTTGCTTTGAAAGGAGCTTCGTTCGATGGGAATAAATTCGCTGTTTCGGCTTTGGAAAAAGGATGTGCTGTTGCTATCGTTGATGACCGGCAGATTTGTACAGATAATCCTCAATTGGTTGAAGAAGGTCGCCTTGTTTTTGTTGATGACACTCTTCAAGCATTCAAAGATATGGCTCGCGAGCATCGCAGACGGTTCTTGATTCCGGTTATAGCCATTACTGGAACTAACGGAAAAACCACAACAAAAGAACTGATTCGTGCCGTATTGGCCGAGAAATATAATGTATTGGCTACAGAAGGCAATTTCAACAACGATGTGGGCGTGCCCAAGACGCTTTTCCGCTTGAACGATGAACACGAAATTGCCATTATCGAGATGGGAGCGAGCCATCCTGGCGACATCAAGACGCTAGTGGAGACAGTTGAGCCAACCACCGGTCTCATTACCAACGTTGGGCGGGCTCATTTGCAAGGATTCGGCTCTTTTGAGGGCGTGAAGCGAACCAAAGGCGAGCTTTATGACTTTCTGGCTTCTACGGGCGCTATTGACAACTTTGTTGTCAACGCTGATGATGCTGACTTGGTGGAAATGGCAGAACAACGTTTCGGGGTTAGTGTCTCGCAAGTGATTGGAACGCCCTATTCGTTGAATCCAGACGAGAAACGTGCTTATGTCATCGGAAACGTCATCGCATGCGACCCCTACCTGCGTTTCACTTGGAGAATGGGCTACTTTAAAGCTGATGAAACGCCCGTTTATGAAGTTACAACCCACCTTATTGGTTCATACAACGTTTACAACGCATTAGCAGCAATCGTTTTAGGCATCAGATTCGGTGTTTCTAGCGAACAAATCTGTCACGCTATTGAAAACTATATACCATCGAACAATCGTTCGCAACTGACAGTCACCCAGCACAACAAACTCATCGTTGACGCCTACAACGCAAACCCAACCAGCATGATGGCTGCGCTGAAGAACTTCCGCGATATGCAAGTTGAAAACAAGATGGCCATCTTGGGCGACATGCGTGAATTAGGAGCTGATAGTGCAAAGGAACATGCAAAAATCATCGATTTCATCGAGTCTGCTAATATAAAAGATGTTTGGTTGGTAGGTGAAGAGTTCGGCAAAACGAATTGTGCTTTCCGCAAGTTCCATGATGTGGAAGAAGTGAAGAAAGAAATTGCGCAATCCCGCCCCGAAGGACGTTGCATTCTCATCAAAGGAAGCAACAGCATCCATCTGTCGCAACTGCCAGAACTGCTCTAATCAACAAAAATCCCTCATTTCATTGCAATGAAACTACATGAGTTTTTCTATTTCAACAAGTCCGACAGGCAAGTTTTGCTATTCCTCTTGTTGTTGATAGCCGTCATTGTGGGTGGATTTTATCTGATTGGCGGCAGAAACAGGCAAACGGCATTTACTGCTGAAGACAGCGTTTTGTTTCAAAAAACGCCCATTTCATCGGAAGAAAGGTATGCCGCTCAACAACAAGGATATTACGATGCAGCAGGCTCCTCTTCTTCAGTTTCTGCAGCTTACTCGGGTGGTTATTATTCAGGAGAACATCGGGTTGAACGATTCCCGTTTGACCCCAATACAGCCGATAGCACTCAACTGCTTCGTCTCGGCTTGCGCTCTTGGCAGGTGAAGAATATATATAAGTATCGGGCAAATGGGGGTGTTTACCGAACGCCGAGTGACTTTTCCCGACTTTACGGTCTCACGCAGAAGGAATATCATGAGCTGGAGCCTTACATCAGGATTAGCAAAGATTATCGCCCAGCATCCGAGCTTTTTGACAAGTCGTCAAGAGATGCCCAGTCATCAACATCAGATAATCGGAGTCAATATCGCGACACATTGAAATATCCTTTAAAACTAAAGGAAAACGAATTTGTCATGCTAAATAGTCTTGACACCAACCAATATAAAAAGGTGCCAGGCATCGGCAGCCATTATGCCCGACGGATTGCCGATTATGGTAGAAGGTTAGGTGGTTACGTCAGCACAGAACAACTCCGTGAAATCAATGGTTTCCCTGAAGAATCTATCCGTTTTTTCAAACTCAATACAACACACATCAAAAAAATAAACTTGAACCAGTTGACACTCAACCAGCTCAAGTCTCATCCATATTTGGATTTCTATCAAGCACGCGCCATCATCGACTATCGGCGGCTTCGCGAGCCGCTCAAAAGTCTCGATGATTTGAAACTTTTACCAGAATTCCCCTCTGATGCCAGACAACGCCTGGCACCTTATGTGGAGTTCTAAGAAGATGTTTACGCTTTTGTCACTTCCTTGCCTTCAACGCGAATGATGTTTTCCATGCGAGCCTTTCCAATCAGTTTCAAGGCCATCTTCTCGTTGACGTGTAAGTGTTCCTTCAATCCTCTGATATATCTGTTTTGTGAAATTGGAGACTTGGCAGCCTCTTCAAAAATCAAGTCCGTTACCTCACGAAGTTGTTCCACATTGTTGTGAATACCCATACGATGCTTATATTTCACAAACATCAGAAGCACTCCAATCACGAAAACAATGCCCAGTATTAATTCCAAATTGTTCATGTTATTATAATGAAAGATTAAAAATTTGGCGCAAATATACAAAAAAAATGATAGAACTAATTGTTTTATGTAAAAAAATTAATAAATTTGCGCCATTATTATCTATTACAGACCTTTTGTTTTTGAACGAACTCAACCAACATTCGTCTAAAACAATCCATTTTAACGAGCCGATTCCCATCTCAGAATATTGAGTGGTTTCATCGTTGCATAGGACATTACTTAACTTATAAACAATAAATGTATTAACCGAATGGAAACTGAAAAAAACACTGCTGCTGCGAGGATTAGTTCGAAAGAAGCCTCGTTTGATCGCAAACGCCACATCTTTGGTGCCGTAATGGGACCTATTTGTGCTTTGCTAGTATGGTTTATCCCTATTGCTGGATTGTCGCCTGAGGCCCACAAGCTACTGGCTATCGTGACGCTGGTGGCATTCTGGTGGATTTGTGAGCCCGTGCCCATCCCCGTCACTTCGATTCTGGGCCCGACACTTTGTGTCGTGTTTGGAGTGGTGCCGGTGAAAGACGCCTTTTCGGCCTTTGCCAGTCCGATGATCTTCCTGTTCATGGGAGGCTTCTTGATTGCCAAGGGTATGATGGTGAATGGTCTCGACAAACGAATTGCGTATGGCATCATGTCAATGAAATGGGTGGGCGATTCGCCTCGCCGCATCTTCTTGGCTATCGGATTGGCATGTATGCTCTGCTCAGGATGGATCAGCAACACGGCAACGGCTGCCATGATGTTTCCTATTGCCCTCGGTCTGCTGGAGGCCATTCGTGAGATGATGGCTGCCAACGGAAAAGTCATCGATTTGGGTACTTATAAATATTCAACAGGTTTGATGTTGATGACGGCCTATGCTTGTTCTATTGGTGGTGTGCTCACTCCTATTGGAACACCTCCTAACATCATCATGATGGGCTTCTTGCGCGAGCTGGCTCCCGATGCTCCTCAAATCACATTCTTCGACTGGATGGTTTGGGGCTTCGCTGCTATGGTGTTGTATTTCATCGTCACCTATTTCGTTCTGCAGAAGATGTTCCCCGCAGATGTGAAGCATATTGAAGGCGCACAAGATTTCATACAAGAAAGAGTGAAAGGTCTGGGTAAGTGGACACGCGCCCAAAAGAACACCCTCATAGCCTTCATTGTGGCCGTAACGCTTTGGGTGCTTCCTGGTGTCCTTAGTGCCATCCAAAACATAGCTCCCGGAGTCTTGGATGCTGATGCCGTGAAGACCTATAATAAATACTTCCCAGAAGCCATTGCTGCTATGATTGGTGGTCTGTTGCTGTTCTTGATGCCTGTCAACACCAAGACTGGTGAGATGACGTTGGATTGGAAAGAAGGCGTAAAGGGTGTAGAGTGGGGAACTCTGTTGCTCTTTGGTGGTGGTCTGGCAATTGGAGGAATGGTGTTCTCCACAGGCTTGTCTGAATGGATCGGTACGTCACTTACGGGACTTCTGGGTGGTGAGCCGTCAGAGTTGGTATTCTTGACATTGTTTGCCGTAACTTCCCTGTTGCTCTCAGAGCTGACTTCCAACACTGCAGTTGCCAATCTGATGGGACCGATTGCCATCGCTACGGCCGCATCGTTAGGCTTTAGCCCGCTTCCTGTCTGTGTTGTGATGGCACTCTGCACATCATTGGCATTCATGTTGCCAGTGTCCACTCCACCAAATGCCATTGTCTATGCTTCTGGCTATATCCCCATCACGAAGATGATCAAGGCGGGTGTCATACTCGATATCATCGGTGTGTTCATCATCACCATTCCGCTCGTGTACTTGCTTGTCAAGGCATTTATGGGCGTGTAAGGTAATTGAAATTATACAAATCGTTAATGAAAATCTCATCCTCTTTCGTGGGGATGAGATTTTTTTGTAACAACATAATAGTTGGTTCAAAATCAAGCATTTATTTCATTTTAGCCTTAGTTTATCACATCATTTTCACTTACTTGCAATTTTTTTGCTGATTTTTTGGAGATGTCGCGGAAAAAATCTATTTTTGCAGTTTAATAATGTATGTATTTGTTTGTTAACTAGGTTGCAGACAAATATTGAACCTTTTAAAACCCAAACGTTGCTTATAGGCTAAGAATGAATAGATAAAAATATTTAAAGACTAATGAATATGAAGAAAATCAATGCTACTACATGGGTTCTGATGTTCGGGATGGCGGTTGGCACACTGACCTCCTGCGGACTTGACATTCCCAAAGAAACACAATCATCGTATGAGACGATGACGGTAGAGAAGAAGGACATAGAACTCCCTATGAAGTTCAGTGCCAAGATGAAAGGTCAGTCTGATGTGACAATCATGCCTCAGGTGAGTGGTCAGCTGATGAAAATATACGTGAGCGAGGGCCAGCAGGTGAGGAAAGGGCAGACGCTCTTCGTTATCGACTCACGTAATGCCCAACACGAACTGGAGGCTGCGAGGGCTAACCTTCAGGCTGCAAATGCCAATCTGACAGCTGCACTCGCACAAGCCAACAGCGCCAAGCTGGAATATGAAAGCAATCAGAACTTGTTCGAGAAAAAGATAGTGAGCAGTTATATGCTTGAAAACTCAAAGAACAACTATAACCAGGCACAAGCAGCTGTCAGCCAGGCCAAGGCTTCGGTCAGCCAAGCCAATGCATCCGTAAACCGCGCTCGTGTGAACTTGGGCTTCTGCACCATCACGGCACCTGTGTCGGGTGTTATCGGTGAGATTCCTGTACGTGGTGGCGACCAAGTGACACCTATGACGCAACTGACCGTATTGAGTGGCAATACGACAATGGACGCCGAATTCTCGGTGACTGAGGCAATTATCGAATCCCAAGTGCAAGCGGGTATGAAGGCCGGCGATAAGGAAAAACATATAGCTAGCCTTCCTGATGTGACGTTTGTGATGAAGAATGGTACGGAATATCCGCACAAGGGTCGTATCACCAGTTTGACTGGTGTGGTGGATGCAGCTACGGGTTCGCTGGCTTGTAAAGCCTCGTTCCCTAACCCTGACGGACATTTGTTTTCGGGTATTCAAGGCACGGTAGTGCTTCCCTTCTCACAAAAGGGTGTGATGGTAATTCCCCAAAGTGCTGTTGTACGCTTGCAGGACAAGTCGTTGGTGTATAAGGTGAAAGGTGACAGCACGGCAACGGCCATTACTGTTTCCATCACGAATACAGGCAACGGCAAGGATGTCATTGTGACCGAAGGACTCAATGTGGGCGATAGGATTGTGACTGTCGGAGCCAACAACGTACAGGAAGGACAGCGTGTACTCTTTCCCGAAGCAGCGAAAAACGAGAAGTAAGTCATGAAGAATAATATATTTATTAACAGATACGTGATGGCATGTGCCATCTCGATCGTTATTGCTTTGGTGGGCTACATCTGCATGAACTCGCTGCCCATTGAGCAATACCCAAACATCGCACCGCCTACCGTACGTGTATCAACTACCTATACGGGTGCCGATGCCAATACGATTATGAAATCGGTGGTGCAACCATTGGAGGAGGCTATCAATGGTGTGCCTGACATGACCTATATGACCAGTTCGGCTTCGTCATCAGGCGATGTGAGCATCGTGGTCTATTTCAAGGCGGGTACAGATCCTGACTTGGCTGCGGTGAACGTGCAGAACCGTGTGACGCGAGCTACGGCCATGTTACCAGCTGACGTTACGAAGGTGGGCGTTCAGGTGTTCAAGATGCAGAGCAACATTCTGCAGATTGGCGCTTTGAGAAGTGCCGATGGCAAGTATGACGACGATTTCGTGGCCAACTACATCGATATCAACCTGAAACCTCGTTTGATGCGTATTACTGGTGTGGGTGATGTCATGTCCCTCGGTAATACATATGCTCTTCGCATTTGGATGAAGCCCGACGTGATGGCCCAGTATGGTCTGGAGCCCAATGACGTGTTTGCTGCCATTGGCGGCCAGAGCTTCGTTGCTGCCACAGGTTCTTTGGGTGCTCAGTCGGAAAACAACTACCAGTACACGATGGAGTACAAAGGTACGCTGAAAACCATCGAGGAGTTCAACGATATCGTGCTTCGTACCAGCGATGGCGGCCACTTGCTGCACTTGAGCGATGTGGCTGACGTGGAGATTGGTGCCATGAGCTACAACTTTGTGTCGAACATTGGCGGCAAGCCAGGCACCATCTTCATGGTATTCCAAGCCCCGGGCGCCAACGCTACAGAAGTAAATGCCCGAATCAACAAACTCTATGAGGAACTGAAGCCGATGATGCCGGCAGGACTGGAATTCGTGAAACTCGAAACATCTGACGACTTCCTCTATGCTGCCATTGGCAACGTGGTAGAGACGCTCATCATCGCCATCATCTTGGTGATTCTCGTGGTGTTCTTCTTCTTGCAGAACTTCAAGGCTACCATCATTCCGTCAATATCCATTATCGTTTCCCTGTTGGGAACCTTTGCCATCGTCTCGCTGGCAGGCTTCTCCCTCAACATCTTGACGCTGTTCGCTTTGGTGCTGGCCATCGGTACGGTGGTGGATGACGCCATTGTGGTGGTTGAGGCTGTGATGGCGAAGATGGAGGGTGGCATCACCGATGCACACCAAGCTACACGTGAGGCTATGAGTGAGGTGTCGGTGGCTGTCGTCTCGTGTACGCTGGTCTTTATGGCTGTGTTTATTCCTGTGGCCTTCATGCCAGGTACGTCGGGCTCGTTCTTCACCCAGTTTGGTGTGACGATTGCCTCGGCTGTAGGTCTTTCGTGCGTGTCTGCTTTGACATTGTGCCCTGCCCTCTGTGCCATCATGCTGAAGATTAATGAGAAGGAAAGCGAGCGCAAGAGCCTGACCTACTACACGAAGAAAGCTTATACCACCAGCTATAACGCCATCTACAAGAAATATTCGAAGAGCGTCCAGAAGTTCATCAAGCGTCCCGTGTTGGCATGGAGCTTGTTGGCAGTTGCAGCCCTTCTGCTTATCTTCTTTATGAAGAACTTGCCTTCAGGTCTCGTTCCTCAAGAAGACCAAGGAGTTATTCTTGCCGAAATTCGTGCACCGGAAGGTACCACGCTTCATGAGACGCGTGAGATTGTGAAGAAGGTTGAGGCAAAGGTGCAGGAGATTCCTGAGATGGAAAGCTTTGCAACAGCTTGCGGTTATGGTATGATGTCGGGCTCGGGTTCAAACTATGCCACGATGATCATCCGCCTGAAGACATGGGAGGAGCGTGAAGGCTTCAACCATTATGTCGACCTCGTCATTGGCCGCCTGTATTTTGCTTGTAAGGAAATCAAGAATGTGCAGGTGATGCCGTTCCAGTTGCCACAGGTGCCAGGATATGGATCGAACAACAGCGTGAACTTGGTGTTGCAAGACCTGAACGATGGCGACCTGTCGGAGTTTGCCAAGTTGGCTACCAACTTCTTGACAAAGCTCGGTGAACGTCCAGAAATCAGTATGGCTATGACCTCGTATTCTGAACGTTTCCCCAAATATCAAGTAGATGTCGATGCCGCCCAATGCGACCGTGCCGGTGTTTCGCCTGCTGCAGTGTTAAGGACGTTAGGTTCCTATTGCGGCGGTTCATATGTCGGCAACTACAACCAGTTCGGTAAGGTGTACCGCATCATGGCCAGTGCCGCGCCCGAGTACCGTCTTGATCCCTCTTCGCTTAACAACATCTTCGTCAGGGTTCGTGGTGGCAAGATGGCACCCATCTCTGAGTTCGTAACGTTGAAGGAAATTGTAGGTGCGTCGAGCATCGAGCACTTCAACCTGTTCCAGAGCATCACTTGTTTTGTGCAGGCTGCCGGTGGCTATACTGAGGGCGATGCCCACAAGGTGATAGCCGAGGTGTTCAAAGAAACCATGCCCAATGGCTATAGTTATGAATACAGTGGCATGTCGCGCGAATTGGAGGAGGCTGCAGGTTCCAATGCCACAGCCCTTATATATATAATATGTGTAATTCTCATCTATCTCATCCTTGCTTCGCTCTATAACTCGTGGTTCACCCCTTGGGCAGTGTTGCTCAGCGTACCTTTCGGCCTGATGGGTGCCTTTGTCTTCGCCTACTTGGGGTCACTGCTCCACTTGCCGGGCATGGACAACAACATTTACCTGCAGACGGGTGTCATCATGCTCATCGGTCTGCTATCCAAGACCGCCATCCTGATTACGGAGTTTGCCTCTGAGCGACGTGCTCAGGGCATGAGCATCCGCGATGCCGCCTTCGAGGCTTGCAAGGAGCGCCTGCGCCCCATCCTGATGACGGTGTTCACCATGATTGCCGGTATGATTCCGCTCATCATCGAGGGTGGTGCTGGTGCTAACGGCAACCGTGCCCTCGCCCTTGGCGTTGTGGGCGGTATGTCCGTGGGTACCGTGGCCCTGCTCTTCGTGGTTCCCGCCTTCTTCATCGTGTTCCAGAAACTGCATGAAAAGTATCAGGGGAAGGAAGTTGAAGTGAAAAGTGTTGAAGTAAAAACAGAGGAATAAATCATGAAA
>CACXPX010000001.1 GCA_902769705.1 uncultured Prevotellaceae bacterium | reverse complement strand
GCCTGAACAGGCAGACCGGCAATCCCTATCTGCGCCCCGTCAAGTATCACAGCCTGAATGCGATGGTGATGTGGAAGGGTTTCTATGCCACTACCAACTTCGTACATTGCATCGACCCCTTCCTGCAAATGATGGAGAGCCTGGAGCAAGACAGTAAGGTGAACGTTGCAACCATCAGAAACTACAACGATTGCGACTGGCTCATCGTCACACTGGGCGCACAGAAGAGTGTCAAGCTGGCAAGCGGCATCATATGGACTCCGCAGTATAACGTCACGTTTATGAAGCAATGGCTCACGACAACCTTTAACGGCCTGGACAAGCATCTCAACCAACCGCAGTTGTCACTACAACTGGGCAACATCGTCACCCTGCCCCACGACTGGCTCCTTCAAGCCGACTTCACCATGCACACGCATGGCTACACAGGTTCTAACTTCAAAATCGAAACCACCAACGCCATGCTCTCCCTCAGCGTCAGCAAGGACCTACTGAAACAGCGCCTCAACATCAAACTGACGGGTAATGACCTCTTCAACCAAGGTATGGGGCGCGGCACGTTCTATTTCAACCGCATGATGTTTCGAAAGATGGAGGACAACGACTCTCGCTGCGTCCAACTCTCCCTGCGCTACCGCTTCAACGTCACCCCGTCGAAATATAAAGGTACGGGCGCAGGTAATGCCGAGAAGAACAGACTATAACCATTGATGGCGCCCCCATGGCTCCAGATTCTTTACCTGCTTCATCATTACAACGTAAAGAGAACATGCCAGAAGGGCGCCTTTCCCATACCATCTCTCTGCAATTGGGCAGTGTTGGCATTCGCGCCAATGCCGCCCATTTTCCTATTCTTTCCACCTGTCAATCTGCTCAGATAGGGCTTCTTGAATTCTCATTTGCATCATCTAGTGTCCTCATTGACGGCCTCATTATTTTGCAAAGTAAAATAAATTATTTTGCCGTGTAAAATAAATTATTTTATCGAGTAAAATAAATTATTTTACTTGACAAGAAGCCACAAGTGACGACATTACTTGCGGCAAGTGAGCACATCAGAGGATAGAAGTGGCAACGTCAGAACATAACTGTAGCCCACTCCCGCCTGTTCAATCGTTTGGACTTTTTGCGGAAATTGTTTATCTTTGCAATGTCGGAACGAGTTTTTTTGAACGATTCGGCTGTTTCGTTGTATGCTTAAATAGAGCGTGTCCCGGCCGGGCTGCCACAAACAGAATGAATCCGAAAAAGAAAAGAACAAGAAATGAAACAGAAAAGAGCAATAATGGTTTTCGCGTCGCTTGCCTTTGCGGTATGCACCCTGGCGCAGACGAAAGCCGTGAGAGTGGAAAGTCCCATCGTGGGAGAGAAAGACTTCGTGTGGTATGTGGAGCAGAAGAATGCCTGGAAAGCGCTGACGCAGAAGGACCCCACGGACGAGAGGGCGTGGCTGAACTACTATCATGCAGCTCGCTACATGGCGTGGTATCAGGAGGAAGACACAACGGCGCGGCAGGTGGTGCGCGAGATGGAGGCCACTATCCCCGACTCCTACACCTTCAACTTGTGCGCCTACCGCGAGTCGGTATCGGGAAAAGGCTACGGCGACCCGAAGACTTATGCTGAGGCCGCGCTGAAGAAACTGCCCGACGAGATGCAGTTCTTCGACTACGACCAATGGGTGTGCTACCTGGCTATGCAGGGCGACGAAACACGCATGAGACCTCTTGCCAAGCGCTATTTCGACAGCGGCATCTACTCGGAGGCCGTGCTGCGCTATAGCTATAACGAGCTGGCGGGAATGGAAGAGGGCGGCATCTACATCGCCAACGGCGACGCAGCCATCATTCCGAAGTGGCTCATCCAGGAGGGTATGGGCTTGCACAAGGACAAGACCATCGTGTGCGCCTCGTTCCTTATGGTGAAGGAATATCGCGATTGGCTGTTCAAGAAGCTGGGCATCGAGCAGCCTGCGCTGAAAGAGCCCATGAGCGCAGAGGACTACGACAGCAATGAGGTGGCTCTCATCAACGCCATCATCGGAAAATACGGCGACAAAGTGTATTTTTCGCCATTGAACGCCAACACCAACAATTATTGGAAAGACAACCTGTACAATGAGGGGCTGATGTTGAAGTATTCCAAAAAGGCATACGACAACATGGCGGTAAAGCGCCGCAACGTGGAAGAGCGCTACCAGATGGAGTATCTGCTCGTGTCGTTCCGGCCTGAATGGACAGCCGGCCAGCGCCTCACAGCCAACTATGCCGTGCTGCTGGCCGACCTACTGCCCTACTATGCACAGCACGACCGGCAACGCTACGAATGGCTGATGAAACGGTTGGTCTGCGGTGTGACGAACACGTCGCTGAGTGAAGAGAAGAAACAGGAATACATGAACGTGTTGCTTGGAAAGTGAACGATGCTCATTGCACTAAGACTGTCGGCACAGACTGACGAACAACTGATGAAGCGGGCCGCACGAGGCAACGACCACGCCTTCGAAGAACTATACAACCGCCACGCCCGACGGTTGCAGGGTTTCTTCACGCGTAGGCTTTCGGGCGATGCCGACCTTGCAGCCGACTTCACACACGACGCTTTCCTACGGCTCTATGCCGCGCGCGAGAGGTATCGCGAGGGGAAAGACGTGCGCGCCTGGCTGTTCACCATTGCCTATAACTTGCTGAAGAACCACAACAAGAAACCCGATACTGGCGACACGCAACCGTCTCCCAGCTTGGTTGACGAAAACTGCAACCTCGAGGTGGAACTCGACTCGGCACTCTTCCGCGATGCGTTGCGCGACGCACTCCACTCGTTGCCCGAGCCGTTGGCCACACTTTTCTCCCTGCACTACGAGGAGGAACTCACCGTCCCGCAAGTGGCGCAAATCGTGCAGTTGCCCGAAGGCACGGTGAAGTCGCGTCTGCATAAAGCCATGACATTGATAAAAACAAAACTGAAGCAATATGAAAATCACTGAACAAGACATCGTCGGCGCTGCACAAGACTTGCGCGACGAGGACAACCAGCAGTTGCACGTGGCACCGTG
Organism: uncultured Prevotellaceae bacterium; assembly: GCA_902769705.1. Classification (GTDB taxonomy): domain Bacteria; phylum Bacteroidota; class Bacteroidia; order Bacteroidales; family Bacteroidaceae; genus Prevotella. The sequence goes on along the minus strand of CACXPX010000001.1, from coordinate 166,682 downwards.
GCATCACCACCGCCGCTTTCACGTTCCAGCGTGGCTCGTGGCCGTGCCTGCCGCTGCCGTCATCGGCTTCGTGTTCGGCCTGTGGGTGAACGCGGGAGCACAGCCCGATGCACCATTAACAGCGCTCACCGATACGGTTTACATCAAGGTGAAGGAACAACCTGCCAGCAGCGACTCTTTCCCCCAGCAGCCTCAGGCAGCGTCACGCTACAAAGACGAGAGGCCGCACGCTATGGCTGCAGCGCAGAAAAGACAGGCTGCCGATGTCAAGGCAATGAACAGCCCGCGTCAACAGGCTGAGCCAACGGGACGCCCTGTCGCCGACGACAAGATTCGATACGACTTGCTATTGATGAATTAGCATGCGGAAAACCATATTCATCTTCATCGCTGCCATCGTGGCGTGTGCATGTGTGAGCTGGGTTCGCTGGTGCAGCAGCAATAGGACTGCCCAAGAACGGTTTGCACATCGGCTGACGCTTGCCGACATGTACGAATACAAGGATGAAGACTTTGGCTACACCATTCGCTATCCGTCGTTCTTCAGCGACGGCAAAATTGAAGACTCAGAAGCGAACGATGAGGGCCGCGCTCGTTTCGTTTATTACGAAGAAGGTGCGACGATGGTGATTGAAGGCTATGCGATACGCAACAATGGCATGTCGCTCAAAGAAGGGATGGACTCGCTGGGCGAGGCGCTACATGCCACCAACCGCCGGCTCGGCAACAACAGCTTCACCCTCTCAGGACCGCAATACGAGGAGGGAAGACCTATCAGCGGTTACAGCTATTACTCGAAATTCGTGGCCCATCGCAAACTGTGGTTTGTCTATACGATGGTCTTCCCCGACACTTACCGCCCTGCCCTCTCGCGTATGTTCAAGGAGATTGATGGCTGGCAAGTGTGGGAAAAGCCCAAGCTTCGGCTAAAGCAAGGGGAAAATCAAACACCGAAGTGGGATTAAAAGAAACGACCTTTTAAACTCTTTCACTCCCCTTTAGGCCTTTTACGCCCTTCACTTCAGACGCTGACGTCGGCCTTGATGTGTGGCCAGGGGTCGTAGTCGGTGAGTTGGAAATCTTCGTATTGGAAGTCGAAGATGGACTTCACGTCGGGATTAATCAGCATATGCGGCAACGGACGTGGCGTGCGGGTAAGTTGCAGACGTGCCTGTTCAAGATGGTTGAGGTAGAGGTGCGTGTCGCCCGTGGTGTGAATGAAGTCGCCCGCCTTCAGTCCTGTGACCTGCGCCATCATCTGCAGCAGCAGGGCATAGCTGGCAATGTTGAACGGCACGCCAAGGAACGTGTCAGCGCTGCGCTGATAGAGTTGCAGCGAGAGGCGACCGTTGGCAACGTAGAACTGGAAGATGGTGTGGCAAGGAGGAAGCGCCATGCGGTTCACCTCGGCCACATTCCACGCCGAGACAATCATGCGTCGCGAGTCAGGATTGTTTTTCAGTTGCTCCACCACTTGGCTGATTTGGTCGATAGGACGGCCTTGTTGGTCGGGCCATGCACGCCACTGGTGTCCGTAGACGGGTCCAAGCTCGCCATTCTCGTCGGCCCACTCGTTCCAAATGGAGACGCCATGCTCCTGCAACCAACGGACGTTGGTGTCGCCACGAAGGAACCACAACAGCTCGTAGATGATGGACTTGAGGTGGAGTTTCTTGGTGGTAAGTAGTGGGAAACCATCGTCAAGGTTGTAGCGCGACTGGGTTCCAAAGATGCTGATGGTGCCTGTACCGGTGCGGTCGTCTTTTTTGACACCTTCGTTAAGGATGCGGCTGAGGATATCAAGATATTGCTTCATAAGAATTTACAATTGACAATTTACAATTAACAAAGAGGGCTGTATTATTTACTATTCATTATTATTGTTGGTTGTTGATTGGGAACATGGGTTGAGAGGATTCTCCACGATTTAGGATAGAGATTGTTGGCGCGGTTGCCAACGTTCTTGGCAATACCGAGTGGGTGACCTTGGAAGGCAACGACAAGGATGCCTCGCGGTGTATCGGGCAGAAGCGTGATGGCTTCGCGTCGCAAGTAGGCAATGGCCTGCTGGTAAGAGACGTCGACGATTGGGGAATTCGCCTGCAACGCCTCGCGTATCTCTTGAAGGAAAACAGGAGAGAGAGATTGCTCCAGCTTCTTGCATTCCTTTTCTCGTTCTTTAATAGGTGTGTCCCCTCCCCTCTTCTCTCCTCTTTTCCTCATCACCGCCATGAAGAGTCCTTCGCCTTGTGTGAATCCGGGAATGAAGCGATAGACGGGAGCCGAGAGCGTGGGGAGAAGCGAACCTGTGATGTTCCACGAGGGCTGGATGTCAACGGAGAGAGGCTCAGCATGGAGTTCGTCAATCATCCATTGAATGTTCTCCTCGTTTTCATGCGTGTTGAGAGTGCATGTGCTGTAGATGAACAATCCGCCTGGCACGAGACATTGCCAAGCATCACTCACTATCTCGCGTTGCAGCATCGCGCATTTCTTCACATTCGCGGCACTCCACTCGCCAATGGTCGCAGGGTCTTTGCGGAACATTCCTTCGCCTGAGCACGGCACGTCACAAAGAATGGCGTCGAAAGTAAGGCGTGCACGCCGGAAGTCGGCAGGCAGGTTGTTGGTCACCATGCAACGGGCGGCCTCTTGAGACTGGACACTGGGAAGCATCCACTTCTGCATGTTCTCAGAAAGAACCTGTACACGTTGCTTGTTAGGCTCATTGCAGACAAGCAGACTGCCTTCGGGAAGTGCACTATGAATGAGCGTGGACTTGCCACCGGGCGCGGCACAAAGGTCGAGGAACGACAAGCCAGCTCCCGCCCCTCGCTCATTGGGAAGAAGAGAAAAGAGGTGCTGCTGCAGAACGAGGTCGAGAAACATGGAGGACGATTCTTGCACATAGTAGAGTCCTGCATGAAACAGCGGGTCGAAGGTGAAGTTGGGACGACTGTCGAGATAATAGCCATGCCGACACCAAGGCACAGGCTGCTGTTGCAAAGGCTGCGCTATTGCGGGATTCAACCGTATGCTGGTCATCGGTTCTTGCTGCAGCGCCTCGACGAAGGTGGCATAGCGTTGCGGCCCCATCATCTTACGAGTGTATGCTTGGAATTCCTCTGGTAGTGTCATATGTTGATTGCAAAGTTACTGATTTATTTGGAAAATGTGGTGGGCATAATAAGAAAAGTGGATTTTTTTTTGTTTCTTTGCAACTAAATCGTTATTCGATGCGTCAAACCGATGTCAGTAACAAAAAAAAAGAAAGATATGAAACAGAAATTAATAGCTATCGCACTGATGCTTTCGCTGAGTGCAAGCGCGAGTTTAGCAGCTCCTAAACATCGCCATCACCAAAAGACTGAAGCTGTCCAGCAGAAGGACACTACAGCACAAGACGAGCTCGTAGCCTATTCTGACACGACCAGCATTGATGAAGAAGAGGATGAAGCCACAACGACAACAACTACAACCATCACCCGCTCAAACTCCCCATGGGACGACGATGGTCCATTCTCTTGGCTGGGGCCACTGACCGGCTCTGTGGGTGGAATCCTCATCGTTTGCTTGATGTTGCTGATTCTTCTGATTATAGCATTGAGCCCATTCATCATCCTGGCCCTGATTCTTCGCCTCATCATCAACAGACACAACGACAGAATCACGCTGGCTGAGAAGGCAATGGAGACGGGACAGCCGATTCCCGAGGAGTTGAAGCCTATTGACAAGCAAACTGATGACTATCTGTGGAGCCGGGGCATTCGGAATGTAGCCATCGGAGCTGGTATGTTCATCATGTTCTGGATATGGAAATCAACCATGCTGTCGGGCTTGGGCGCACTCGTACTCTGCTACGGAATCGGACAAATGGTGATTGCTCGCACGTCAGCAAACAAAAATAGGGACAGAAACGACAACATAGACCCATTACTCTGATACACTCGTGGCTCAAATAGACGATCTCTCTCTGGTAACGCAGGTGGCTGTGTTTCACAACAAGCGGGCTTTCGACCGCTTAGTTGTGAAATACCAGTCACCTATACGCAGGTTCTTCCTGAACCAGACATTAGGAGACACGCAGTTGAGCGATGACCTGGCACAAGACACATTTATCAAGGCCTATACGAACATCACACAATTCAGGGGCCTTTCGAGTTTCTCAACTTGGCTTTATCGAATAGCCTACAATGTATTATACGACCACGCACGGAGCAAAAAACTGACGGAAGACATCGAACAGCCCACAGTGGCAAGGCGCAGTTGTGCATTGGTGGATAGCAATCTGAAAATGGATATCTATGATGCTCTCGACATCCTGTCGCCTGCGGAGCGTTCCTGCATCACGCTACAGCTGATGGAAGGGCAACCCATAGACAAAATAAGTGAAATCACGGGAATGGCAGAAGGCACGGTGAAGAGCCATCTGTCGCGTGGTAAGCAGAAATTAGCAAACTATTTAAAAAAGAACGGTTATGATGGAAAATAAGAAACTAACAGACGACGAACTGGTCATGATGTTCTTCGAGGAGAATCGGGTGGAGTTACCCGATGACGGTTTCTCTAAGCGGGTGATGAATCAGCTGCCGACGCGGTCGGTACGCCTGAATCGCATCTGGACAGCAGCCTGCTGGTTGGTGGGCATCGTCGCTTTCTTCCTTTGCAATGGGTGGAAGCAACTTTGCGTGTTGGCCGGGAATGCTTACGGCAATCTGGTAGGAGCACTTTCATCAATGGAGATATTCACGGTGTCGCCCGCCATCATCTGGGTTTCGCTGATGATTCTGAGTTCGCTCGCTTTCTACGAAGTTGTTCGCTCTGAGGCATGAGCGAATAGACAATTGCCCATTGACTATTGACGGTTATTGCGAAGCGGTTGCAATCAATCGTCAATAATCAATTCATAGCCATCATCTTCGATGGTTTCTTCTACATGCTGCTTGGGTTTGGGCGGATTCTTAAGGTTACCATGTTCGTCGAACATGCCGTAGGTAGTGCGTAACACGATGAACTCTGTGCGGCGGTTCAACTGGTTGCAGATTTCCTGATTCTTTTCGTCTTGGTTCTTGATAAACTCTTCAGTCAGCACATCACCTTCCTTCAGCCACTTGTATTTGGCAGCAACTTTTTTCCTAATGGTCTTTGGTTTTTCTTTTCCGTATCCTTTAGGCGTGAGACGGTCGGCTGCAATACCATGCTCAATCAAGTAGTTCACCACACTCTCGGCACGACGTTGCGACAGCCGCTTGTTGTATTCAGCCGAACCTTTATAATCGCAATGGGCTGAGAGTTCGATGGTCACGTTGGGATTCTCGTTAAGCAAGCCAACGAGCTCGTCCAAAGCAGTGGCCGACTCGGGCCGCAGAGTTGCTTTGTCGAAGTCGTAGAAGATATTGTCAATCAAGACAGGTGCCGTAATAGAAGCCAAGGGGAATTGTAATGTATACTCCTCAGACTCTTCGGCTTGCACAACTTTCAATTCCTCTTTATGATTCAAGAATCCTCGGCAAGTGGCCAACAACACATAGGTCACGCCTGGCGTAGCGACATAAGTGAACGACCCATCTGAACGGACGCTGAGTTTGTCATTCGTTCCGTCGTCGCCCACGAGATGTACTTGTGCCGCAGTCAGTTCGTAACCGTCGATTTCGTAAACCCAACCCTTGATGGTTTGCACAATCTCTGGGTTTTCGAAACTATAGATGTGGTCCCATCCTCGTCCGTCACCTCGGTTAGAACAAAAGAATCCTCGATTGTAAGGACCTTCGAACGTCATGCCGAAGTCATCGGCTTGCGAGTTGAGGGGATATCCCGGGTGTTCCAGCTTGTATCGTTTTGTCCTTTCGTCAATCTTTGCGATGAAGATGTCAAGCCCGCCCATACCCACGTGGCCATTGCTCGAGAAATAGAAGTCACCATTGGGACGGAATGCGGGGAACATCTCGTCGCCGGGCGTATTGATAGGGTCGCCTAAGTTCTCGACACCAGCGAAGGCCCCACCTCCCATCAGTCGGACGCGCCAAATGTCGAGCCCACCCTTGCCACCAGGCATGTCGGAGCAGAAATACAGCCACTGGCCATCGGGCGAAATGGCGGGATGAGCATATGAGGAGAGCGTGTCGTTAGAGATTTTCACTTCGGATGCTTTTCCCCATGCAGCATCCGACCTGTTGGACTTCATGATTTGTGCATAGCGCGGATAACTTGGGTCGGTGACACATTGAGTGAGGTACATCTCCCGTCCATCAGGGCTAAACGAGCATGCGCCTTCTTCATAATCGGTGTTCAGTCCTCCATTGACAGGTTCAGGGCGACTCCATTTCCCCTTGTCGTCTTTCTCTGAGAAAAAAATGTCGGCAGCCTTTGTACCTGTGATGCCGCTGAGCTCATCGCCCTGGGCATCGTTGCGCGTCGACGTAAAATAGAGTTTGTCCGACTCATCGCCTTGCAGCATGGGCGAATATTCAGCTCGCCGGGAATTGAAGAAATCCATCTTCTTCACCGTGTAGCGTGAGCCTTCCTTCTTCCATTCGGGCGCCTGCTGGGCCGACTTCAATCCATTCTTGGCCAGAACGTTGTCAGGCATAGAGTCGAGTACGGCCTTGAATTCCTCCACAGCAGTCTTGTATTCGCCATTTTTCAAGAGCAGACGGGCGAAAGCCAACCGGTCTTCTGTCGATGTCTGCTTATAGCGGATGGCATTTCGGTAGGCGGCAAGCGCAGCGGTGGTTTGGTTGATGCGGTCATAACAGACAGCCATCTTCAGCGCACGCCGTCCACGCTCGTCGCGTTCCTTAGGCGGCGTCTTGCGATAAGCCTGCTTGAATTCGTTGGCAGCATCGTAATACTCACCGATAGCGAAGAATTTCTCGCCTCGCTTCATGTTCTTGTCAACGCCACACGCCACATACGTCATGGCCATAACAACCATGACGACAACACGCAGGAATATCGTCGTTTTATTTTTCATTTGGTATAATAACGAGAAAAGTGTGTGTTTATTGTGATTGGAAAGGCAAACGCCACGTACAACCTTCGCGCCAACGCGAACATCCGTAGGCGGTTTTTCCCTTGATGACGGTGCCTTGGCCACAAAGCGGGCAAGGCGAACCAACGGCTGGTACGCTATCGGTATTCTTTTGTTTCCCTTCTTTTTTCTGCTTTCTGCCTGCCGTATCCTGGCTTTTGCTTCCCTTTTTGGGTGAAGTTTTGGGTGACTTTTTCTTTTCTTCTTCAGTCGTGATGGTGATGTGTCGAGGCGAATTATCGCGCATCACATCGTTCACAATTTGGGTGATTTGCTGTTTCAACTCTTCCACAAATTGCCCGGCATCATATTTCTGATGCTCGATGTCGCGGAGTTTCTTTTCCCAAATGCCCGTCAGTTCGCAGCTTTTCAGCAGTTCTTCCTTGATGGTGTCGATGAGTTCGATGCCAGTAGGTGTGGCCAAAAGATTCTTACGCTCCCTCCGGATGTAGTGGCGTTTGAACAATGTCTCGATGATGCCAGCTCTCGACGACGGCCGTCCGATGCCGTTTTCTTTCAACGCGGCTCGCAATTCCTCATCCTCAACAAACTTTCCTGCCGTTTCCATTGCACGAAGCAAGGTCGCTTCAGTGTAGTATTTCGGTGGTGTTGTCCATTTTTCTGTCAGCGTAGGCGTGTGCGGACCACTCTCGCCTTTGACGAATGTGGGCAGCGTACGTTCAGGATCATCTGCCTTTTCCTCGTTCTGCTCGCCATCTTGTGCTTGGTTGACAGGCTTCTCCTCTTTCTTATACACCACGCGCCAACCAGCATCCAAAATCTCTTTTCCCGACACCTTGAACTCGATGGCTCCATCGTCGGCTGCCACTTCGCCTAATACCGTGGTCGTTGAGAACTTACAATCGGGATAAAACACGGCAATGAACCGCAGGGCCACCAAGTTGAAGACGTTGCGCTCTGCATCGCTGAGACCAGCGCCAGGGACAACACCTGTGGGAATGATGGCGTGGTGGTCGGTCACCTTCGACGTGTCGAACACTTTCTTCGTCTTCTTCAACGCCTTCCCTCCCAACGGTTTCACAAGCTCGGCATACGGTGCCTGACCACTGAACTTCGTCTGGAAAAGACCGTTCATGATGCCCGGACACTTCGGATAGATGTCGTCAGAGAGGTATCGGGTATCCACACGCGGGTAGGTGGTCAGTTTTTTCTCGTAAAGGCTTTGGATGAGGTTCAACGTCATCTCGGCGGAATAGGAGAACTTCTTGTTGCAATCCACCTGAAGCGACGTGAGGTCGTAGAGTTGTGGAGGGGCTTCGGTGCCCTTCTTTTTCTCCACGTTGGTCACGGTGAAAGGTTTCCCCGCAATCTGCTCAAAGGCTTTCTCACCCTCCTCCTTGCTGTCGAACCGCCCTTTGGTGGCGGTGAACGTGGTGTCGCGATAGACCGTTGCCAGCACCCAATAAGGCTCAGGCTTGAACGAGTCGATTTCCTTTTGCCTGTTCACGATGAGCGCCAGCGTGGGCGTCTGCACGCGTCCGATGGAAAGCACTTGGCGGTTCTGCCCGTATTTCAGAGTGTAGAGTCGAGTGGCATTCATACCCAGAATCCAGTCGCCAATGGCTCGGGACAGCCCAGCCAAATAGAGTGGTTGGTATTCCTTTTGGTCCTTCAGCTTTTGGAAACCCTCACGAATGGCGTCGTCGGTCATCGACGAAATCCACAACCGTTGCACAGGACATTGCGCACCCGCCTTCTGCATCACCCATCGCTGAATCAGTTCACCCTCCTGCCCGGCATCACCGCAGTTGATGATGCCGTCGGCTTGTTTCATCAGACGTTCGATGATGGCGAATTGCTTCTTGATACCCTCGTCTTCAATCAGCTTGATGCCGAAACGAGGCGGAATCATGGGCAGCGCCGACAGGCTCCACCGTTTCCATTGGTCGGTGTAGTCGTGCGGTTCTTTCAGCGTACACAGGTGGCCGAATGTCCAAGTCACCTGATAGCCGTTGCCCTCCATATATCCGTCGCGCGAACTAGTGGCGCCGATGATTCGGGCGATGTCGCGAGCCACGCTGGGCTTCTCTGCAATACAAACTATCATGTTCGTCTGATGATTAAACCTGTAGAATGGGTTTCGAGGTGCAAAGATAACGTTTTTTTTGAAAAAAATGCTTCATGTGATGCAAGATTTCTGCAATTCTGCGTTTTACTAATAAAAACATTAGGAGAATATGAAGACAAAACGTTTGAATTGTCTTCACATAAAACACATCCTGTGCAGGTTTGCTTACCGCATTTGTCCCCGAATCAACAGCAAGTCCAATGATTCCTCCTAACAATATATAGCCAAAAGCCCTTTCATTGGTGGCTTTTCTTAATACAACGTCTTTGAAACTGATTCTTTTTGTATTTGTTACTTTCTAAAATCTCCTTTAAGTGATTCATCATAATCAATAGAGAAACTGAACTGCAAATGAGCATCGCTGATCATGTTTCTATAGATAGAAATAGCGTATTTCCCTTTTGAAAGACCGCTCAAAAGACATTCCACATCGCTAGGGCAGATGCAGTTGGCCGACATATTTCCAATTGCGTGTTCATTGCCGCTACGCGTGTCATAAGATTCATTTTTACATCCCGACCAACGTGATTGAAAAGTTGTTTTATCGTCATCATCGCCACCGCATCCGCAGACTCCCTGCATTGCAAGGAGCAGGGCGGAAAGGAAAAATAGTTTCGTCTTCATAGGCATATTATTATATCATTTGCAAGTCATTTTCTCAGTTCAACGACATTCCCCTGTTTCACGCCATTAACGCGAAGAGAATAGTCATAGCCTTGATTCTTGTACATATTCTCTGCACAGAAACTGTCGCTCGTGTCATCTGGCCAGTGTATGATGAATTCCTTTTTAAAGGGGAGGCTTGTGTCGAAACCACCCAGTACCAAGACATATGACGAGAATTCCGCTATGAAACGCAATTCGAAATAGATGGGCTGCATAGACCGTTGGTCAACAATCGCTTCAGAAGAAATGATGAACGGATGCACACTCGCAGTTCTATATTCTAATGTGATTTCATTATTCTTGAAACCACTTGGATTCCCCGGATTCAACAAGTCCATTCCCTTTGCATCTTTTATCAACAGATAGTGGAGGACAGCTGGCTGACTATTGATTAATCCGTCTTCATCATCGCCACTGCATCCGCAGACTCCCAGCAGGGCGAGGAGCAGGGCGGAAAGGAAAAAGAGTTTTGTCTTCATAGGCTAATTACTTATTCTTCCATCACTTCACCACGAACTTCCGTCCGTCCTTCACGTAGATGCCGCGCTGCAGGGACTGGCCTTCCGCCATACGACGGCCTTGCAGGTCGTAGGTATCTGAAGATGCACCTGTTTTGGAAGTGGTGATGCTTCGGACAGATTCTATGTCAGGATTTGCATCACAAAAATCTGGTTGTGATGATGAAAAATTACCACTCTCGTATAATTCATTCGCGCATTGCAATGAGTTTTTTACATTCCCTGGAGTGAGAGAAAGAATATAATATAAAGGCATGAATGAATTCTGCTCAACAATTTTTAGATTATACTTCTCTGCACATGAAACCAACAAGTCTTTGTCCTCTTCCTTTTTGAGTTTTACAGTCAGATATGGAGTAGTATAAACCTCTACGTTATCCTCTGTAAAATAACTTAAAGTCAGTATCACAGACTTTGCGTCTTCTTCCCAGAAATCCTGTGAGGCTAATTTCTCATAGTCTGACCGGGAAATAATAATGATGTCAAGAGTCTCGTCTTTTATCGTAGACAGAACCTGAACTTTTGCACGAATCCTTTCAATTGTTTCATCATATTCTTTAGGAATGCTGACAATGACTTTACTTTCGTTTAGGGTTAAAGGAATCTTCTTCCCTTTGTAGTAATAAAAATAGTCTTGTGCCTTCACCTCAGACACGGATGCCGACAGGAACAGGCCTGCCAATGCCATGATAATGAGTAATGTCTTCTTCATTGTTGTTTCCTCCTGTTTTTGTTTGTTATTCTTTGTTGCAAATATAGGCAAAAGTTTTGGAATATGCAATTAATACATATTATATTCTACTTCTTAAACGAACGGGCATTGCTTATTCTTCCATCACTTCACCACGAACTTCCGGCCGTCCTTCACGTAGATGCCGCGCTGCAGGGGCTTGCCCTCCGACATGCGGCGGCCTTGCAGGTCGTAGGTATGGCCATCGGAGCCTCTTGTCGTTATAGTCTTGATGAAGGCGACGCGCTGTTTCATGAAGTCCTCCACGCTGAAGATGCACGTGCCCGATTCATAGCACGACGTGAACTGACCCATGCCGTTTCCCGTGGGGAAAACGAACGGGAACCAGTTGCCTGTGATATCCAGCAATCCGGTCAGGTTGCCAATGCCCTCTATCCAAATGTCGGAACTCACGTACTTGCCGCCCGACATCTCGTGCCACAGCTCCATTACGCGAAACTGCTCGCCCGACACATCCACATATTGTTCATCCAGAAGCTTATAGGTGGAACCGTTGTGCTTGATGAGGTCGCCATAATGAAGATTGAAATCGAAGTAGTGAACAACGGCATCGGTCCCATAACTGATAAAATCAATCTTCCTGTCGTTCTCCCTGACGGCGGCCCAATAGGTTGTCTCGCCATCGTCCTCGAAGAGCAGTTTCTTGTATGACGTTCCATGAATGATGGTGTCGCCACGCATCACCAAGGCGACATATCCTTTTCCGTCCTGTTGGCCACCCGACTCTTTCGTATACCGCCACTCCTTGCCCTCCACCACCAACTGGTGGTAGTTGTCTTGCGCCAAACTGAGCAGAGGAATGAATGCAAGGAGCAGCGCCATCAGAACAAATGTTGACCTCTTCATTGTTGTTTCCTCCTGTTTTTATTCTTTGTTGCAAATATAGGCAAAAGTTTTGGAATATGAAATGGTTATATACCATATTCTACTCCTTAAACGAACGGGCATTGCAAATCTTGCATGGGATTTCCCAGTTTTTTTTAAAAAAAATTCTCTTCCCGTTTCTGAATCCCTTTCAGTACGCGACACAGCGCGGACGAGGGAAAAGAGAACGGCAAAACCTAAACAGTAATCAACAAGATAGAAACATGTCAATCGAGGGCAATTGAGTGACGATTGTATCAAACGACAAAGATTCTGGTGCAAACAAGAAGGGGGCTGAATTTGTATTCCACAAAGAAGCTGTAGTTTCTTAGTTCCATCAAAAAAGCCTTCCGCGTTTCGCAACGGGCGAGGCACCAAACAACGTGGGAAATGGCTGGTTTCCCTCGCATAACACATTGGGAAACAAGTAGTTAATGTGTTGCAAAAGCGTGGCATTGGTGGCAACAACTTCAGTTGACGCATTTCCAGAATCGTTACCAGTATGCGGTAACATCATTACCAACATGTGGTAACACCATTACCAGTATACGGTAACGTTATTACCAGTATGCGGTAACGTTATTACCAGTATGCTGTAGACATACTACCACACGGCGGTAACTAGCGATATTTTTAGTAACGAGGAGCACTACAAATCCTTGTCGACCATCGCCGCCACACACGAGTCGGACCACACGTTTTCAGCCGTCTCCACCATGTCGATGATGGTGTAAATGGGGAGGATGATGCCCAGGACGGTGATGGGGGCGCCTAGATGAGCCCGCGGATGAGCAGGAAGAGCAGCTCAACGGAAAGAAGAAGAAGGAGGAACCTTAAAAGAGGAGAGAAGAGAGAGGAGAGAGGAGAGAGAACAGTTTTGGAAATGGAGAGTGGTACGCAGGCCGAGTACACGAAAATGTTTCTTAACTATGCACTAGTTTGCTCCCAAATTCCTAAGCAGCTCTCTCTCCTCTCACTCATGCCCTCTGACCCTGTCACACATGACACCTGAGCGGCTCAGGTCATCATCCTGAGCGGCTTACTCTTAACACCTGACAAAGTCAGAATGCGATAGTGACATTAACAAAAATTAAACGTTAAAAACTAAAACATGAAAAAGGAAACGATTAAGTTCATCATTCAGATGATGCTGGATACACGTGGCTTGGGCTGAAGAACCGCGCCACATGGTGAGGGAGAATTATTACGCATAAGTGTTTTTAAAAAAAAAATGAGGAAAGTGATGCAAGATTTCCGAATTTCCACGTTTTACTAATAAAAAGCAATGGATGATTCACTAATAAATATAATGGAAATATGAAAACTAAACGTTTCAATTGGGCCTATATCATAATAGGTATAGTAGGACTGCTGATGGCCTCGTGTGCTGTGGATGACGAGGATGAGGTGGGAGACCTTATTATTCCTCAAGAAAATGGAGTGTCTTCCTCTGAACCGTATAAGCCAGTTGCCATTCCTGAGGGAGAGTTTGAAGGTGTGTGGTTCTCTATCGGAAACTACCAAGAGCCCGTCGATACGGCCATTATGACTGTGAAGAAAAATGGCAGCATGTCGTTTTCGTCGGTACCCTGTGACTCCATTATCAATTTTTTCGCTAAAACATTATCCAGAGAGTCGGGGGGGCCACCAACGGAATTTGGGAAGGCTCTTGAAGAGAACTTCAAAAGAACAGCTAAATCTACGATAGAGCCGAGTGCAAGTTTCACTATTGTGAACACTGCCAATTCCAACATGTCGCTGTTCTTTGAATTGACCGATGAGAGCAAGACGTTCCCGTTGAGAGGAGAAATCTTGGATTATGTATTCGATAAAATGACCATTCGGCTGGCTCCTCGCAAGTCGATAGCTGTTTACGATATCATGAATAAGCAGTGGGGGGTGTTCCTCTATTATGAAAGCGCAGTACTTCATGACATCATTGATTGGCCTTTTGCCCTTGAATATAAATTCATCACAACGAAGAAAATCAAATAATCGACAAACGACGATTTTAAATAGTGACCGAGCTCACACTTGTTCATGATATAAAGAAGGGTGATCGGACGGCCATGCGCAGGCTCTACGATTGCTATGCGGGATATGCCTTGGCCGTCGCGTCGAGGTATATTCCCCAACATGAAGAAGTGAGGGACGTGGTGCAGGACTCTTTTCTGCGTATCCTCACCCATCTGGAGCAGTTCAACTACAAGGGCGAGGGGTCGCTCAGGGCGTGGGTGGCGAGGATTGTGGCCAACGAAGCCATCGACCATGTGCGCCAACAAGAGCGGTTCGCTTTTGTTGATGAGATGCCCGACGATGCTGACGAGGGCGAGCCCGACGTGGAACGTGTGCCGCCCGATGTGCTGACGCAGATGATAGGGCGGTTGCCTGTGGGTTACAGGGTGGTGCTCAACATGTTTGTCTTCGAACAAATGACCCACAAGGAAATCGCCCAACGGCTGGGAATCAAGGAGAACTCGTCGGCCTCGCAGTTCTTCCGAGCGAAACAAATGCTGGCCAAAATGATTAATGAATATACAAAAACACGACGAATATGAGCAACAAAGATTGGACCGAAAAGCTTCGCGACAGACTGGAGAGCCACGAGATGGAGGCTCCCGACGATCTGTGGGCTGGCATCGAGGCTGGTCTTGATGCCGCCCGTCAGCCTTCTATGGGCTCCCTCCATACGGAGGAAAGTCTACAGACAGGCTCCCGCAAGCGTCGTGCAGCCCTTGCGCCGTTGCGCAGATGGGGTGTTGCTGCCGCAATTGCCGCTTTGGCTGTGGTTGGATGGCAGTTCATGAAGCATGATGAAATGTCCTCCGAGCCCTCCCTATCCTCCGTTCAAACCATACAACCAAAAGCTGCGAAAGCTGCTGATGGAGCTACACCCGAGCAGGAAAACGCAACTGACAACATCGATTCCGCCCTTCCCTTACAGGCTCCCTCCCTACGGCAAAGGGCGAGGGAAGAATCCCTCTCCTCCTTGCTGGCTAAGGCCGAACCATCGGTTTCTGCTTTAGACAACACGAATCCGTCTGTTTCTATAGTCACAAATAATACGGATAATAACGCCGTTACAGATAATGCGGACTCCCAAGCCCCCGTGTCTGCGGCTACGGAACATCCCGCTAACCCTGCGGCTACGGACAACACGAATCACACGGACAAAACGACTCCTTCATCATCCGAATTCGCCAATCTGCATTCTCCTACGGAGGGAATTGGGACGAATACCAACAGCCAACATCCAACAGCCATTAGCCAACCCCCATCATCCATCACCCATCACCCAACCCTTGCCCTCTACACCTCCAACGGCTTTGCCGAAAGTCGGAATGCAAATGCTGTGCGGATGGCTGAGCCTATGGCGAGCCGCTATGCGATGGCTGCCGAGTCGATGAAACGAGGCGCTCCCACACCTGTCATCTATATGGCTGGATAC
Organism: uncultured Prevotellaceae bacterium; assembly: GCA_902769705.1. Taxonomy (GTDB): domain Bacteria; phylum Bacteroidota; class Bacteroidia; order Bacteroidales; family Bacteroidaceae; genus Prevotella. The sequence continues at coordinate 151,316 of CACXPX010000001.1, read as the reverse complement.
GAAGAGCGCGAGCAACATCAGCAGCCTTTCAGCGTGGGACTCTCGGTGGGAATTCCCATCGCACAGCGTTGGACGTTCACCACAGGACTTGCCTACACGCTACTGCACGCCGATTTCCTCAAAATCATGAACAAGCAGCGGTTGGCAAAGGAACAGGAATTGCAATATGTGGGCTGCCCCGTGAACATCAACTATCGCTTCCTGCAAACCAAACGGCTGCGGGCGTATGCTGCCGCTGGCGCGCAAATGGACGTGAACGTGAAGGCGAAGAGCACCACAGAGGGCGTGGAGACCGAGATGCCGAAAGACCGCCCGCAGTTCTCAACTCAGGCCGCTGTTGGCTTGCAACTTGACGTGATGCCGCAAGTGGGTTTGTATGTAGAGCCTGGTGTGAAATACTACTTCGATAATGGCTCCAACGTCAGCACATTCTTCAAAGACAAGCCTTGCAATTTCAACCTGCAAGTGGGCTTGCGTTGGAACTTCGAATAGCAGTTTATTTTTCTGAAAAAAGCTGACAAAATCTTGTCAACTTTATCTTTCATTCTAGAGTGAAATAGAGTGGGAAAAAGCAACTTTTCCACTCTTCCACCCCAACTTTTAGCTGGTGGAATTGTCACTTGTGGCTTCTGAGGGTGTCAGATGTGGCTTCTGACACGCTCACTTGTGGCTTCTGACGGCCTCACTCCATATCTCTGACGCTCTCAAAAGCCACAAGTGACAACCCAAAATACCATCTTTCAGCAACTCCGAAAATGTAAAGAAAACGGAAATGCTTGATAATCAACAACTTCCAAAATCGTCATTTTTTTGCGTTTTCCGCACCACTTTCTTGTCCACTTCAAAAAACAGGCCGTTTTTAAGGGCTAAAATTCAGAATTATCTCAACAATTTCACCCTCGCCCCAGTCCAATTCCCGTCCCTCTCCCACTCCCCCAAATCATCCTTTCATCTACAACGAAACACGATTATCCGCGAACGCCCGATTGGTTAAATTTCCTTAAATAATTACATTTACATAGACAAAAAACACGTTTCTAATACTTTTTTTATATTTTTGCAAAGTTATACACGCGCGATTTAATTTCGCATGCATACATATTTTTATATAATCCATAAATCTACTTGAAATCCTTAACAAGATTTGGAATAGAACTAATTAATATTAATATAAGTATAAATTAAAAACATAAAAACATGAAAAATCTATTGCAAAAAACTCATTTGCGAGCGCTCATGCTCGTTGCACTCATTCTCTGCGGCCTAGGAACAGCGTGGGGAGGCACTTTCCAAAAGTATTCTGGGACAATCACTGAAGGAGATTACATTATTTATTTCAAAGGTAAGGTAATAAAGAATACTATTTCTTCTAATAGATTGACTTATTCTGAAATCACCCCTGTAAATGATGTTATTACTACAACTGATGCAACTATTGTTTGGCACATAGCTATAAGTGGTTCTTATTGGACTTTGTATAATGCAGACGTAAACAAATATGCAGCTTCAACTGGCACAAAGAACCAAGCTGCTATGGTAGAAAACGGAACTGATGACAAATCACTTTGGACTATAAATGGAAATGAGGTGTATGAGTTTGTAAATAAGTATAATCAATCTAAAAATATAAATTGCTATCTCCAAAATAATGGTGTTTATGGTTTTGCTTGCTATGCCAAAGCCACAAATGGAGATTTAACTCTTTATAAAAAAATAGAAGATAATCGCACCCCTGTCAACTTGACAAGTTTTTCAGCAACTAGTACTACTCTTATCAAAAACGAAACCACGACAACCAACATTACTAATGATCAATCTAGTTGGACAGCAACTTACACTTATTCTTCTGACAAAGAAAGTGTTGCTACGGTTGATGAAAATGGTGTTATTACTGCTGTCGGCAAAGGTATAGCGACTATCACCGCTAAGCTAAATATACCCGTTTCTGACAAGAACTACAAGGCCGGCGAAACTGCAAGCATGACTGTTAACATTACGGTCAACAATCCTTCTCATACCGCAACGTTCTCTATTAATGGCACAACATCTACTGCCGATTTTGAGGAAGGAACAGCTGTCACATTCCCCGCTAGCCCTGCCGACATCGAAGGCAAAACTTTCGTAGGATGGACAACAACTGCCATCGCTGGCAATACCGATGAAAAGCCTACTATAGTCTCTTCTGCTACTATGGGCACAGAGGACATTGTTTATTTTGCTGTATATGCTTTCCAACAGGGAGCAAACTCCCTTTCCTCTGCAACTTTGACCGCCAATGACAGTTGGAATGGTTACTCAGAAAAAACTATCACTGATGATAAAGGAAACTCGTGGGGTGGCGTTATTTCTGGGCAAAAGGATAATAATAACGTCTTCCGTTATGGTTTAACGAAAGCTGATAATTCAAAGAGTCCTTACTTGACTTCACCTTTGTATAATGAACGGATTACAGAAGTAAAAATAGTTGTTACTAACGGAAGTACAACTAAAGATAGATCTTTTACCCTAAAAGATGGCGAGACAGAAGTGGGAACAATGGCAGTAAGTGCAAACACTTCTGATGTAGAACTCACAGCATCTCTTAATGGAACCCTTTTTTATCAGTTTACTTTAACTGCAAGTGATGCTCTTCAATTCAAATCAATCTCAGTTACTTATGGTATCCCCGCTACATACTCCGCTTACTGCACAACAGTATTACCCCCTGTTGCTCAAATCGGAACACAAAAGTTCGAGACCCTCGAGGCTGCATTCGCCGAGGCTGAGGACGGCGCAACTATCACGCTGCTCAAGAGCTGCGCTGGAAACGGCATCATCGCCCCCCAGGGCAAGTTCACTGAAGGACTGACGGTCGACTTCGGCGGGTTCACCTACACCATGGACGGAACGACGGTCGGCTCCACCGGAACAGAGACCCAGGCCTTCCAGCTCCTCAAGGACAACAAGATCACGTTCAAGAACGGTACCATCTACTCCGAGAAGGCTTTGTTCCTGGTGCAGAACTACAGCGACTTGACACTTGAGGGTATGACGCTCACCCTGGCGAACGACAACTACAAATCAGGCTATACGCTGTCGAACAACAACGGCAACATCATCATCGACAACACGACCATCAATGTCAACACCGGAGGAGGCGTGGCATTCGACGTATGCAGATACGACAGCTATCCCTCCGTCAGCGTGGAGGTGAAGGGCGAGAGCGTGATCAACGGCAACATCGAGGTGTCCGCATCGAACAACAGCGCTGGCGAAGGATTCTGCCTCTTGCTCAACTCCGGCACACATACGGGTTCCATCGTCATGGGATCGGGCGCTGAATTGGCAACCATCACCAAGAGTGACGCTTTCGAGCAGGTTGCTCCCGAAGGCTACAAGTGGGTAGCCGGTAACAACAACACCAGCACACTCGCTCCGTGTGACTACGTCGCTCAAATCGGAACACAAAAGTTTGAGACCCTCGAGGCTGCATTCGCCGAGGCTGAGGACGGCGCAACCATCACGCTGCTCAAGAGCTGCGCTGGAAACGGCATCTCTGTGGCAGTAGGCAAGTTTGCCAACGGACTGACGGTCGACTTCGACGACTTCACATATACAATCACGGGGCCGACTTTGGCTGGATCGACGGGCTCGCAAACGCAGGCTTTCCAATTGAACAAGGGCAATACCATCACGTTCAAGGACGGCGCCATCGTAGGTGACAACGCCGATGTTCAGATGATTATTCAGAACTATGCGAACCTCACGCTCGACAACATGGTTCTCGACGCCACTCAAGGAACGAACAACATCGGATACGTCCTTTCCACCAACAACGGTGGTACGACCATCAACAATACTACCATTGTCGCCAAGGAAAATGGCACAGCCTTTGATACTTGCACCGGTTGGGGTGGCTACACCAGCAACAGCGTGGAGGTGACTGGCAACAGTGTCATCACAGGTGGCATCGAGGTAAGCTTCTATGGTGAAGGAACCGCTCCAACACTCACTCTCACCTCAGGCACACATTCAGGCGTCATCGTCATGGAACAAGGTGCGGACCAATGCACCATCACCAAGGCCGACGGATTCGAGCAGGCTGCTCCCGAAGGTTATGAATGGGAAAGCAATGGCTACGGAACAAGTACCCTCAAGCCAGTTGTTCCTGTAGAGCTTGCAGCTCCTATCATCTTCCACGATAGCGGTAAATATGAAAGCCAGTTGACTGTGCCCATGTACGCACAGGATGGTGCTGAGATTTATTACTCAACTGACGGAGAGAACTTCTCGAAGTACGCTCAGCCTCTTACCATCAGCTCCACCACTACAGTTACGGCTTATGCCATGCTAAAGGGCGTAAAGAGCGATGAGGTGAGCAAGACGTTCACCATCGTTCCTGTTATGACAGGTTCTACTGTAGAAACTGGTTATTATAATATTAAGACCAGCGAAGATAAGTATGTAAATGTGGCAGGCCGCAAGACTGTTACTTTGGTTGGCGACCCAGAAGGCCAACCCGGTACTGTCATCAGCGTGGAAACGAATGACAAGGGCCAGCTGGTAGAGCTCCGCTCACAAGGCATCGACATTCCCAGCTATGCTGAAAAGGCTATGAATTACGTGCCAGAATTGGCAACAGCACTTGTACAAAGGCTCGGTGCAAACGATGTTATAGGCCAACAAGGAGCTGATTTACTTGTTGACAAATTCAATAAGGAGTTTGACTATCATTTGTATCTCGAAAAGGTTGGGGACGGCTATCGTATATTTGGCCGCACGCCAAGCATGAAACCTGTTGTGGACTTCTATGCTGAAAACAAGGAACTGATAGACAGCAGACTTCCAAACTTGGAATCGTTTGTTAAGGATATCCTTCAAAAAATTGCAGATAAAATGGGACGAGGATATAGCCTTGTGGATATGTTCAACATTCACGACATTTGGGTTGCAATGGGCGGTACTCTGACAAATCCCGAAGAGAACCAAACAAAGTTCTATGAAGAAGTGCTCTCAAGTGAGACCAATGTTTGGAACTTCGCTCATGAGACCATGATGATTTACTGGGACAAAGTGAAGAACTACGTTGGTGAAAACTTCTCAGAACTCGGTGATTATGGCAAATATCTGAACAAAGTGGAAAATATCCGACCAAACTTCAAGTATTACATAGTTCCTAGTGAATCAGGTGTTGACTTTGTCAGCGAGGGTAATACCCAAATATTGAATAATGATGCTAATGCTATTTGGACCATGACTCCTTGCGATAAGTTTATTGCTAAGTTGAACATAAAGAATGAGAAGAATATCGTTTTGACAACGCAAGGACAAACAGCATCTTATAGTGAGAACTACGCAACATTATATACAGACTTTGCTTACACCTTACCCGAAACAGTAAAGGCATACAAAATTACTGGTATCAATAAAGATTTTAATACTGTTGAGAAGACAATGTTAAAGGGTACAATTCCTGCCCAGACACAAGTTTTACTGATTGGCCAAGATGTTGAGAGCGCAGAGCTTACTCTTGTGAAGGACGACGCCAGTGCACCGGAAGGTGTTCTTTATGGTAACGATTGGCTGATAAATAAATATGAGATGAATACCCCTCAGTTGGAAACCATCTTTGCTCTGCTTACAAAACTGAGCAGTTCTCTCGGCGAAAAATATGAGCACTTGAAGCGCTTGAATGCTGGCACTGTAAATAACAAGTACTTCTTTGGTCTCCCCGTCCCCACCGAGGAGGGAGACTTCAAGGAGGATTTCATGAATGGCAAAATAAAGGTGTTGGCAAATGGCGAAGATGGAATAGGTTTCTATTCGAACTATGACAGCAACTTGGTTGGCAATGAGGCATTTATGTTCAGTGAGGATTACAATCCTATCCTGCTGTCTTTGAGAGGTGACGTAAACCGTGACGGTAAAATTTCAATTGCTGATGTGACAGCTGTCGTGGATATCATCTTAGGAAATCTTATATACCCAAGAGATGCTGTCTACTATGACTTCGATGCCGCTAACGCCAATGGTGATAATCTAATATCTGTCCCAGACATTACTTTATTAGTGGGTATCATCTTAAACAATTTAAACAATAACTAATCATTTATATGCTCCCCCTTGTTACCCTACGCGTGTGCAAGGGGGAGTTTTATCTTTATATGAACAAGGAACTATGAAAAAGGTTTACACAATCATCTTATTACTTGTGTCAGTTATAACTTCACAAGCTCAACTTAATGGCACGGGCTATTATCGTTTCAGAAATGCTCAATATAACACAGATTATATCAGACTCTCAAATAATCTATTCGACTATAATGAAATCATTGCCAAAGCTTGTGGAGGTGGTAGCAATTTGGTAGATACTAGTAATCCACTTAGTCTATTATTTGGTGGTAATGTCACATTTAAGGCTGATGGTGTGGCAAGATGCCTATCATGTGCCAGAGCTTTTCTTAAGACAGATATCCACATGGTTAATGATATTATTGACCCAGCTACAATCGTATATGCTGATAAACGCTATCCCGGGAACACCAACAATAAGGAATACAACCTTCTTGGACAATCCGTCAGTATGACCGCTCTTACTACAGGAAAGTATGAGACGGAGAAAATCACTATTGAGTTTAGCAATTTGTATGTCACTATAGAGAACAGCTATAGCGATGGAGCCAACTCGCTATATACAGCTAAAATTCCATTGACAGGAACAGTTACTAAAGTTGCTGGCGTGGGGTTAAATAAGACTCAAACCCTTACGAATATGTACTTCGTTGACGATAATGGAATCTTTAATGTCAATGAATCAAATACTGCACAGAATGCCAAATGGTATATTGAGCCTGTTACTCATTTCAATGTACAACCTGAGGTGGAGTTTGGTGGGAAATTCTACACAACATTGTACGTGCCGTTTTCTTTTAAATTGAGCGGACAAGTAGAAAACGCTTATGCTGTATTGGCCATTGGCAATGACGGCTCTGTAGAGATTGGCGAAGCTATAGCTTCTTCGGGTGAAACTGTTCCGGCTGGAACACCTGTAATTTTAGAATGCAAATCGAATTCTGCAGCCGATTGCCAGCTTATACCTTATGGAACCCCTAAAACAGACAACTCATCTGCTTATCTAAGTACGAATCTTCTTAAGGGTACATATTTGTGCAATCAAGACGGAGCAATGTACTACGACACAACATCCGGAACTAATAAAGGCTCCTTCAATGCCAACAATTACACCGCCGCCACCAATCCTCAGAAGTACGTTCTCGGCATTACGGAATCAGGCAAACTGGGATTCGTGAAGGCAACAGGAACGGCAATGCCAGCTAATAAAGCATGGTTGGAGTACACAGGGACGGCAGAACTCGTGCTACCATTCGAGGAACCAACTAAGCCGGGCGATGTGAACCGCGACGGAGTAGTCGATGTTCAAGACATAACGGCAATGGTGAACATCATCCTTGGCAAAGACAGCTCACAATACGACCTCGAGGCCGCTGACTTAGATGACAATGGTAAGATAGAAGTTCCTGACCTCACAGCACTCGTGAATATCATCCTCAACAATAATTAATCAAGAATAACTGATTTAAAAAGGTCAAGAATTAGAGAATTTGAGAATCTTTCAAAATCATACTACTAAAAGCTGGATTGTAGCAAATAAGAATAATTCTTAATTTCTCTAATTCTTGATAACAATGAATATCTTGACCTAAACAAATAAGAGATGGCATTGATCTATCAAGAAGAAAGCAAGGTTATTCTTGGATTGGCCATGCAACTGCATCGCGAAATGGGTTGCGGGTTCAAAGAAAAGGTTTACCAAGACGCTTTTGAGGTTCTCTTAAAAGAAAACAAGATTAACTATGAACGAGAAAAGTCGATTAGCCTTGTATATCATGGAATAAAGTTGGAGCATGACTTTTTCTATGACTTCCTGATTGAGGATAAGATAGGTGTGGAAATAAAGGCAGTGTCTGAGATTATCGGAGAATTCGAAGCCCAAATCATCAACTATCTCCATGTAAGCAATCACAAACTTGGCCTGCTCCTGAACTTTGGGACTACAAGTCTAGAATACAAATGGTATCCGAACGAGTGGCATTACAGAGAAAAAGCTAGTATAGGATAAATCAAGAATTTGAGAATTATTCTATAATGACAAATCTCTTGGTAAAAAATACAAATCTAATAGGTAGTAAAAAACAATTCTAAAATTCTATAATTCTTGATTATGAACATAGGCGACAAAGCACCCGAGTTGCTGGGGCGCGATGAAAACGGCAACGAGTTGAAAATCAGCGACTTCAAGGGAAAGAAATTAGTACTCTATTTCTATCCCAAAGACTCTACGCCAGGATGTACCAGCGAAGCTTGTAACCTGCGTGATAACTATCAGCGACTGCTCGAGCGAGGCTATGCTGTTGTGGGCGTGAGCGTTCAAGACGAGAAATCCCACAAACGGTTCATTGAGAAATATCAACTGCCCTTCCCTCTCATTGCTGACACCGACCACACGTTGGTGGAAGCTTTCGGCGTGTGGGGTGAAAAGAAGATGGCTGGGCGCACCTATATGGGAACCCTGCGCACCACGTTTGTCATCGACGAAGAAGGACGGGTGGCTGAAATCTACGGACCCAAGCAAATCAAGGTGAAGGAGCACGCTGAGCAGATATTAGGATAAGACGAACACTACAGTCCATGATTAGACAAACGGAATTCGCCCTCTCTCCCAAAAGCAGGGGTTGCCACCTTGTGACCTCAGAGATCTGTCGACAACTGTCAGAACTCCCGCAAACGGGAATGCTGAACCTCTTTGTGAAGCATACCAGCTGTGCCCTGGCCATCAATGAGAATGCCGATCCCGATGTGAGGACCGACCTTGCCAACATCTTCAATCGGTTGGTTCCCGAGAACGCCCCCTATTATGTTCACACCTTCGAAGGAGCCGACGACATGCCTGCACACGCCAAAAGCACCATCTGCGGTGTCAGCATCAACATCCCCATCTCGCGCGGCCATCTTAACTTGGGCACATGGCAGGGCATCTACCTCTGCGAGTTCCGCAATCATGGCGGAGCGCGACGAATCGTAGCTACTGTTTGGGGTGAATGAAACAAGTATTATTATTGTCAAGAATTTATGAATTAGAGAATTAATCTATAGTAGTTAGTCAATCTTAATGAGATAATAATTATTATTCTTGAATTACTTCCCATATGGTCAGTGCGTCTTCGACAAATCTCTCAAACTCTTGAGCTTTAAAACAACTAAAATGTAAATAAAAATTCTATAATTCGATAATTCTTGACCTTTAAAAGAAAAAAGTTACACTTTTTCTTTGTTGGTATTTTCTTTTTTTGTACTTTTGCATGTCCATATACTGTAAGTATATACATATGTGGAGTAATATACGCTAAAAAATAAACAATAAAACATAAAAGATTATGAGTATCAAAAAACTTTTGTTAAGCGCATTGCTGCTTACAACGACGGGCTTTACTTATGCCCAAGAAACCACGACTGATTACATCCAAATCGAAGACTGTACTGGTGACAAAGCTATCGTGGCAGGCGTCGTAGATTATGCATCAGACAGTGAAGAAGGATTTGTTTCCATCAATTTAGAAATTGAAAATCGATGGTGTGCATTGCAATTTGACTTGTATTTGCCGGAAGGAGTTGAATTGAGAACTTATGAGAACAAATATTGGGACTATGATGAAGAAGATTGGGTAACTGAAGAAGTTCAAGATTGGAAAGCAAACACAACTGACAGATTTAAGCCATACACGAAGGATAATCAACCTCAATATTGGACAACAAAGTGCGCCCAACAAGCTGATGGTGCATATCGTTTCATTGCATTCAACATGGATAATAAAAGAATAACCAACACTAATACTGGCGGTGGTGCATTCGATAATAGCCAAAAATGGATATTTAAAGTTAGACTCATTGCTAAAGACGATGCGAGCACAGGTACGTATCCTGCTTATATTAAGAATGCAATCGTTTCAAATAGCGTTGATAATACTGGTGGTACAGCAACTGTCACAGGTTCAAATTGTCCCATTAAAGATTCCAATTTCACGATTCAAATCAATGCAAAGGTTGGTGCAGATGGTTACGGTACATTCAGTTGGCCCCGTGACGTAGATTTATCGAATGATACAAATGTGGAAGATGTTTACGTTGCCAAAGATGCCCCCGCTAATGGGTGGTTACACTTGACTTCTATTGGCAAGCAGATTCCTGCTGGTACAGGTGTTATTATCAAAGGAAGTGCAGGACTTGTACACCCAGAAACAATCAATTATGAAGAAGATGATGATCCTATGGATCCCATCTCAGGTAACAAACTTTTAGGAACCTATGGAGATAAAGGTGGTATAACCGTAGGAAAAAATGATGATTTCTATGCTTTAGCCAAGAAGAGTGGCAAGACCGCCTTCTATCCTGTGAGTGACGGTTTTGTGATTCCTCAGTATAAAGCCTATATGACCAGCGCTGACGGCGCAAAGATGATTGTATTCGACGACACAGCTACAAGCATCGATGCCTTGGATTTGGCTGAGGAAGAGGGCGACATCTACACCTTGGGTGGACAGAAAGTTCAGAAGACCACTATGAAGGGTGTTTATATCAAGAACGGAAAGAAAGTGGTTGTGAAATAACTTATAAATATAATAATAAGGTATAAAGGAGACTATGATTATGGAAAAGAAGTATTATATCATACCCACCATCAAGGTAAAGGAGATAGAAGTTGAAAGTCTGATGGCTGGAGAAAGCCTCGAATGGTATAAAAAAACTGAAGGCGGTCCTAAAATTGGAGATGAAGAAGGAGACGAAGTTCTATCCAAACCTATGACCAGCGACTTCAACGTGTGGGATAAATAATTCTCCGTCACCATTCAACCAAGAAGACCTTTTCGCAATATAAGATTGTTGCGGAAAGGTCTTCTTTTTGTTCAAAATAATTTGGAGGTTGTTGGAATATTGCTTACTTTTGCAATCAGATGGAAAAGCGGTTATCACATATCAGCTCTGCGTTGCTTGTGCTCTTGGCACTCACAGCATGCACCCGACAATCGGCAAAGAATGTCGAGGCGGCTCGTGCTATGTACTTCTGGCGCACCGACTTCCGTCTAAGCGAAGAAGAGGCAGCATTCTTGCGCACTCACGACATCTCGAAAATCTACCTTCGCTATTTCGATGTCACCGTCAACGAAACAGGGCAAGTGATGCCCAATGCTACCGTTAGTTTCACAACCGACACGCTCGAAGGCATAGAGATCATCCCCACAGTCTTCATCGTGGAGAACTGTCTGCAGCACAACATGGACAGTATCGCGCAGAAATTGGTGGCACGCATCTTGCAAATGAACCAAACGCATCATCGCGGCAACGTCAAGGAAATACAAATCGACTGCGACTACACGCATCGTTCTCGTGAACGCTTCTATGCATTTCTCAACGAGATGCGCAACGAACTGCAACCAAAGGGCATACGCCTATCGGCCACCATACGCCTACACCAACTATCCATGCCACCACCACCTGTAGACTATGGTGCACTGATGGTTTATAACACGGGCAATGTTGCCAATCCGAATGGGCGAAACCCCATCTTGAGCATCGAGGATGTAGCACCGTTCCTGAAGAAACTGGACGACTATCCCCTACCCCTTTGCGCAGCCTATCCCATCTTCGACTGGGTGGCGCTCTATGGAAACGAGTCCCAACAGCTAACACCCAACACCCAACACCAGACGCTACGCCACTTGCTCTATGGTCATTCGCTGGAAGACACAACGCTATACAAGCCATTGGAGGACGGCAAATACTTGGTACTGGCAAGTCGTACATTGCCCACAACATTAGGAAGAGACGCTGCTGGCATTCACCTGCATGTGGGCGACACCATTCGCCACTGGCAATGCGACATCAGCGACATACTGAAGGTGAAGAACGCCGTGGAGAAACATCGGAGCGGCATCAACAACCGAGTCATATTGTATCATCTTGACAAACAAAGTCTAAATCACTATAAACACGAAGATTATGAAAAGATTTTTAGCCACTAGCCTGCTCATCTTGCTGTTGGCAGGAAAAGCATTGGCATGCGGGTGGGGACCCACACACAACTACTACCTCTTCAGCGTCTACAATCGCGCTCTTATGCAAAACCAATTTATCGACCGCATCAACAGCAATTGGGACGCATACACCAACGGAGAGGTGAAAGAATACGACCACGACAAACTGCTGGCCTTCGCCAAGCGAAAGGGCGACACGCAGATGGCCGAATACCTGACGCTGCTTGACATTTATCTCAACATTTGTGAGAGACAGAGCGAAACATGGAACTATCCCACCGAGGAAGAGAAGATGGACATGGACACCAAACTCAAAAACATCCGCCAAGTCACTTCACAAAAGCTGAAAACCCGATTGCGCAGCCAGAACGCATTGCTCCACATGCGAGCCAACATGTTGCTGGGTCGTCATGCAGACAATATCGCATTCTGGACATCCACCGTTGCCGACCAATATCCTAACAGTGTGTACAAAGACATGATGAAAGACATCTATGCCGGCGCATTGGTGAAACAAGGACGACGTGACGAGGCACTCGACATCTATGCCGAACTGAACGACATGGAGAGTGTTCGGTGGTGCATGTGGGACATCTGGAACGTGAAGGGCATCAGCAAACTCTACGCCGAGTCGCCCAACTCGCCAGCACTACCTTATCTCGTTCAAGAATTTGTAAACGATTCACAGGAGACACTCGACCAATCGAAATGGAATGACGACGGTGTAAGCTCAGAATACAAGAAAGAAGTGGCTGACTTCATCGCACTTGCAGAGCGTGCTGTGGCCGAAGGGAAGACACAGACGCCCGCCCTTTGGAAGACTGCATCGGCTTGGTTGGAATTCATGTTCGGCAACAAGCAACTGGCAGAGACGAAAAGCAAAAAGGCACTGGAAATGGAAGGCACCGACAGAATGCGCGACAACGCTCGCGTCATCCGCCTGTTCATCACAGCCAGCAACGCCATTGACTCTCCTTCGTTCGACGATTTCCTGTGCAACGAAATGCAGTGGCTCACGGAAAAGGCAAAAGAGGAATCCACCAACGGAGAATGGAATACCTACTGGAGTTACAACCACTATTCGGAAGTGTTCGACAGAATGGTCTTCCAACCCATCGCCACGCACTACAAAAAAGCCCATCGCAACGAAATTGCTACTGCATTCTTTTCGCTCATCGACCCACCGTCAAGCGAGTTGGAGAATGTTGGCAGCGTCTATAGCAGCAATTTCTATTCGTACCTCAACAATGGAGATGTCGATGATGCACTTGCCTATCAATCTTTCATTCAGGGCAATCCGAAGGGGAAACTTGAGAAGTGGTTGCACGAGCGCGCTTACAAGTCGGAAGACTTCATGAACGACTTTGTGGGAACCAAATATATGGCACTTGGCGACTGGCCGACAGCCATCAAATTCTTGGAAAAGGTGCCCCTTGCATTCCTCAACCAGCAAAACATCAACCCCTACATGGGTACACGTTCTTATTCCGTGGAGCCGTGGAGAAATTTCCAACGGGAGAGTTCGTGGGAAGAAGAACCCAAAGTAATTCTCACATCGAACAAGAAAATCGATTTCGCCCACGAGATGATTGATTTGGAAACAAAGCTCGCCATCGCCAACAAAGAGGCCGCTGCAAAACTAGCTTATGAGTACGCCATACGCAACTATCAAGCCAGCCATAAAGGCGACTGCTGGTTCCTCACCCATTATGCCAGCAGCACATATGACACATTGCGCGTCGGTGAGAAAGACTTCCTGGCTTGCTGCGAACGCTATCTGCAGAAAGCTGCCGAGAGCAAGGATTTCCAGATGAAGGAAAAGGCATACTACGGACTCGCCTTTATCCCTACAGAACCTTGGCGCAAAGGTGAGTGGGATAGCAGCAGCAACGATTGGGTATACAAGACCAACCCTGCAAGTACACAATACAAAGCTCTAAAGAGGTTGGTCGACCTCGAACGTTCCAACCCGGGCAAGACTGCTGAATACGTTAGCAAATGCGATGTTGTCATACAATTCAAGAAACAATATCAATAGAATGAGCAGAAGTTAGCAGGAGTTATTGGGAGTTTGCGTAAAAAAGAATATTATCTATATCCATATGATTAACCGACAATTGCTAAAACCAGAGAGCATCGTCGTCATCGGCGGCTCTAACAACACACATAAGCCTGGCGGTGCCATCGTCAGAAACCTCATTAGCGGTGGCTATCAAGGCCAGTTGCGTGTCGTGAATCCAAAAGAAGAAGAGATTCAAGGCATCAAAGCCTATCACGATGCCAAAGACATCCCCGACACCGAGCTGGCTATCCTTGTTGTCGCAGCCCGTTTCTGCCCCGACTATGTCGACATGCTGGCAGCCGAAAAAGGAGTTCGCGCTTTCATCATCATCTCTGCCGGTTTTGGCGAAGAGACCCAAGCCGGTGCCGCACTCGAACAGCGCATCCTTGATACATGTGAGCGATATGGATGTGCGCTCATCGGCCCCAACTGCATCGGCATGCTCAATGCCTGGCACCACAGCGTCTTCACCAAGCCCATCCCGCAACTTCATCCGCAAGGGGTTGACTTCATCAGCGGCTCGGGTGCTACTGCCGTATTCATCCTTGAGTCAGCAGTCATCAAGGGATTGCAGTTCCGCTCTGTGTGGAGCATCGGTAACGGCAAGCAGATTGGCATTGAGGACGTGCTGCAGTATATGGACGAGAACTATGATGCCACGACCTCTTCGCCTGTAAAGCTACTTTATATCGAGAACATTGCGAATCCTGACAAATTGTTGTTCCATGCAGCTTCGCTCATTCGCAAAGGATGTCGCATTGCCGCCATCAAGGCAGGTTCCAGCGAAAGTGGAAGCCGTGCGGCATCCAGTCATACTGGTGCCATTGCCAGTAGCGACTCTGCTGTTGAAGCTTTGTTCCGTAAAGCAGGTATCGTGCGTTGCTTCTCCCGAGAGGAACTCACCACCGTGGGTTGCATCTTCACGGCCATCAACCAGCACCCTTCTGCCAACACCCAGCAACTGAGGAATTTCGCTATTGTCACTCATGCAGGAGGACCAGGCGTGATGTTGACCGACGCTCTTTCGAAAGGCGGCCTCAACGTTCCCAAGATTGAGGGAGAAGCCGCTGAAGAACTGAAGACAAAGCTGTTTCCCGGTGCCTCCGTTTCCAACCCCATCGACATTCTGGCAACAGGAACCCCCGAACAACTTAGCATCGCCATCGACTACTGCGAAAACCGTTTTGAAGGCATCGATGCCATCTTCGTCATCTTCGGGACACCAGGACTTGTCACGCTCTATGATGCCTACGAAGTGCTTCATCAGAAGATACTAGAATGCCGGAAACCCATTTTCCCCATCCTGCCCTCGTTGCATACAGCAGAAGCCGAAGTGGAAGAATTCCTTGGCAAAGGCCATGTCAACTTCAGCGATGAGGTCACCCTTGCCACTGCTCTCACGCAAATTATGCGCACACCACAACCTGCACCGCCTGAGGTGGAACTCTTCGGTGTTGATGTTCCCAAAATCAGGAACATCATCGAACGCCTGCCTGCCACAGATGAAAACGGAGGTTATCTTCCACCCGATATGGTACGCGAGCTGCTCTCGTGTGCAAAGATTCCAATGGTTCCCGAGATGGTGTCGGCATCTGTAGAAGAACTCACCGCCTTTGCCGACCGCATTGGCTATCCCGTTGTAGCCAAGGTCGTGGGGCCCATCCACAAAAGCGATGTGGGCGGAGTGGCACTCAACATCCGCAGTGCCCAACACCTTCAATTGGAATTCCAACGAATGATGAAGATACAAGATGCCACAAGCGTGATGGTGCAAAAGATGCTCAAGGGTACAGAACTCTTCATCGGAGCAAAATACGAGCAACGCTTCGGACACGTTGTTCTCTGCGGACTTGGTGGTATCTTTGTCGAAGTGCTCAAAGACGTTTCGAGCGGACTTGCCCCACTCTCTTATCCCGAAGCCTACTCCATGATTAACTCGCTTCGAGGCTATAAGATTCTGAAGGGCACACGCGGCCAACAAGGAATAAACATCCAGCGCTTTGCCGAAATCATCGTCCGCCTGTCCACACTCCTCCGTTTCGCCACCGAAATCAAGGAAATCGACATCAACCCACTGCTCGCTGATACAGAAACCATCACCGCTGTCGATGCCCGCATCAGAATAGAGAAATAAATGCATCATTCATAGTGCATCTTTCAAATATTTTTACTATCTTTGCAAAAAATAACCATCACACCATGACGAAACCTTTTCTGTCAAAACTGCTTATTGCAATGATAGCAATAGTGGCGACTCTCCCCATACGGGCGCAAGTCGTCATGAATATCGATGCACAGTGCCGAGGACCTCTTATCAGCCCTTGGCAATACGGATTGTTTTTCGAAGAAATCAACCATGCCGGCGATGGCGGGCTCTATGCAGAACTGATACGCAACCGCTCGTTTGAAGACGACATCAATCCTACTGAACAAACCATTCCTGAGAATTGGATTACTACCAACGGAGCAACTGCCCAGGTGGTTTCCGACGGTCTGATGAACAACGTGCAGAAGCATTCCATGCTATTGACCACCACCGACGCCTCCCCAACGCAGCTACAGGGTGTTGTTAACAAAGGATTCTGGAGTATGCGCTTCGATGCCGACTCCACCTATACCCTCTCACTATGGGTGAAAGCCATGAACGAAGGATATACGGGTAGTTTGGTTGCCCAACTGATTAGTACCGACGGGCAGACCATCTATGGTGAAACCTCTATCGAGGGCGAAGTCCCTGTCGGCCAATGGACAAAACTGACCGCCACCATTCGAGCCACAGAAAGCGTGAAGCGTGGCCGGTTTGCCTTACTCACCTCCAACAATGGCCACTTGATGGTTGATGTCGTGTCGCTCTTCCCCTATACATGGCGCGGACGCAAGAACGGGATGCGGCCCGACCTCGCCCAACTGCTTGCCGACCTGCACCCTTCGTTCCTTCGGTTCCCTGGCGGTTGTTATGTGGAAGGCACCGACGCACTGGAGAATGCATTCCAATGGAAAAAGACTATCGGTCCTATTGAGCTACGCAATGGACACCAGAATGTGAACTGGGGTTATCGGTCGAGCGACGGATTGGGATTCGACGAATATCTGCAACTGTGTGAAGACCTTGGTGCCGCACCTATGTTTGTTGTCAACGTAGGGTTGGGACATGGTTATACCGTTCCAATGGCTGATGTCGACACGCTTGTACAGAACACGCTCGATGCCATAGAATACGCCAACGGCGACGCATCAACCACATGGGGACGCCGCCGAATCACCAACGGACATGCGGCCCCCTATAACCTGCGGTTCATAGAGATTGGAAACGAGAACTATCAGGCCAACGCATCCCAGCAAAGCCAGCAATACGCTGAGCGCTACAACAAGTTCTACACGGCCATCAAAAAGAAATATCCCGACATCATCACCATTGGAAACGTGGAGGCATGGGGCACCGACAATCCCTCATGGCGAAACAAATATCCTGTTGAATTGGTCGATGAGCATTACTACCGCAGTTACACGTGGATGATTAACAACTATAGGAAATACGACACCTATAGTCGAGACATCGGTGTTTACAATGGAGAATATGCCGCTAACGAAAGCGGAACATATGGGCAATATGGTAACATGAACAGTGCATTAGGCGAAGCCGTTTACATGCTCGGTATGGAACGCAATAGTGATGTATGCCGCATGGCATCGTTCGCGCCCATCTTCATGCACGAAACCGACTCGCGATGGCCTTACGACATGATTCACTTCAATTGTCACAGCGCATTTGTCACGCCCTCATACCACGTACAACAAATGCTGGCCACCAACTTGGGATACCAAAACCTCTTGTGGACAGAAACTGGAAACTCAACTATCTCGTCAACGAAAACGGGCATCGGCGCATGGAACACCAATGCTACTTTCGATGATTTCGCTGTCACCAATACGGTTGGTGATATTATAACAAGCGACGATTTCTCAAGTAACCTCTCAGCATGGACTACCGGCACCGGGCGATGGCTCCTCAGTGGCGGAACGTTGAGGCAAACCTTGCAAACCGACAACTGCACAGCCATCAACAAAACCCAAATTACAGAAGAGGACTTCGACCTGACGGTACGTGCACGAAAGGACAACGGCGCTGAAGGATTCCTCATCATCTTCAACTACGCCAACAACCAGAATTATGCCTGGTGGAACATCGGCGGATGGGGAAACACACAACACGGCATCGAAGTTTGCAACAACGGAACCAAACAAACCATTGCATCAGCAAAGGGCTCCATCGAAACCGGAAAGTGGTACGACATTCGCATAGAAGTGAGGGGCGTGCGAGTACGTTGTTTCATAGACGGCCAACTCATCCACGAAGCCATCATGCCTACCGCTCAGGCCGTCTACCAAAGCGTGCAACTCAATGAGGACGAAGACAAACTGATTATAAAGATTGCCAACCCGAGTGCGGAGAATAGACAAGTCAATGTGCATCTTGAAAACATGACTACAACAGGCTATGCCACCGTCAACACGCTGGCTGCCGCCAATGGAACCACCGAAAACACGATGGTGTATCCCGAACGTGTCAAGCCTACAGGGGCACAAGAAGTCACATTAGAGGGCGACGAATCCCATTTCAACTTGCAAGTGCCCCCCTTCTCACTCAACATCTATACCATCGATGTGGAAAACGTCGGTTTCTCTGCTGACATTCAACAGCCAACGACAAACAACCAACACTTATCAACCGACAACCAACCCAGCTACGACTTGCAAGGAAGGCGTGTCAATCCTCGTCACGCCTCATCTACCATCTTGTTGAGTAAAGGCCGTAAATATATTGTTCGATAAATCCACAAAAACAATCATCATATTGTGCTTAGCTATCTTTCATTTTAATATTTACCTAAACTATTAACATTATGGACAACAATCAGCAAGAAAGCCTGGAAGAGAAATTCCAAGCAATGAACAACACCGCGGACACTACTAACGAACACAATCCGCAAGACATCGAACAGAACAAGGTGATGGCTATCCTTGCCTACCTTGGCATTCTCGTACTCATTCCCCTCTTTGCTGCAAAAGAGTCTAAGTTTGCCCGTTTCCACACGAATCAGGGCCTTATCCTCTGCATTTGCGGTATCATTCTCTACTTCATCTTCCGCGTCTTATTGGCCATCTCATGGAAGTTGGCTGCCGTTTTGGGCATCTTCATGTGGATTGTTGAAGTGGGAATCTTAATTTTGGCCATCATTGGCATCATCAATGCTGCCAAAGGACGCGCCAAGGAGCTGCCTCTCATCGGTAAGTATCGCATCTTGAAATGATAGTAAAATTCAAAAAACAATCACGGAAGCTGTTCATCAACGGCTTCCGTTTTTATTTCCGTCAACTTGCATGAGAAGATCTTTTCAATGGATTTGTCACATGTACCGTCTGAGCCCGTCACTTATAGCATCTGAGGGCCTCAGATGCCACATGTAAGCAGGTCAAATGCCACACCTGACAGCATCACATGCCACATGTGCCAATTCAATCTCCAAGGAAAAAGCCAAGCTATTATCGTCAATTACTGAATGATTTTTCCTTAACTTCTCGAATACATCACGAAGTTAATACATCTCGGCAAAAAAAGAAACGAAATTCTTTGGTTCTGCACTCATTTTTCAGTATCTTTGCATTATCCTTAACAACCATCGTTCATCAGCAATGAAATCAAAAGCTCTCACGTCCATCCTTCTCGTCATGCTATTCGTGGCTTGCGCCCATCGCGACGTTGAGCCAAACATTTCACGGCACTCGCTTAATAGCGTAGTCCTTCACGGCGACACGCTGACCATCTCGCCCGTGATGAGCGAATGTACGGCACCCTACCCCTTTGGTTTCCAAAAGCCATTGGACGATTATCAGCGCGACTATCCGTTTCTCCATATAACACAATTGACCGAATATCAGGGCAAACCCTATTATTATGAACTGAAGAACAATAGTAACCTCATCGTACTGGAAAACCCTTACGACGACGACATTCATACTGTCATCTATGCAGACATCAGCGACCAGCGCATCACCTTAAAACCCGGCATCCACACACAACAGACGCGAAAAATGGTACTGAAGAAGCTCCATGCATCGAAGGCACCCCAAAATTTTCGAGTGCTTGAGGTTGACGGAGGCCTCTACGAGCGCACAACATTTATCTTCAACAACGATGTCCTGCGCCGAATCATCGTTCAATCCAACAACCAAAGCATCCGCAATCCTGCTCCTTTCGGCTATATGGAGGCCGGACGCTTGCGTGGCTGGCAGGGCGAAAAACTCTTCGCCAACAAAGGTGCCAACTTCCTTGAATCCGTCTGCTTCACCAACGAAAGGGGCGACACCATCGTACCCTTCGGCAAATATGAATATGTGGGATGCGATTCCATTGCACCCATCGGCATCGTGGCCGAGCCCAATCATGGTCTTGTGGCACTCAACACACATGGCGAACGTCTCTTCGGGGTGATGCAAATCGATAACTTCGAGCCCGACGTTGTGTGCGATGGGCGCTTTAGAATCATCGGCGACAACGGTCTGACGGGATATGCCGACACATTGGGCAACATCATCGTCCAACCACAATACCAATGCGCTCTGCCCTTCAACGGCGGACGTGCCAAAGTAGCCCTACACGGATGGAAGAACGACGAGAACGACGAACATTGGTATTGGATGAGCGACGAGTGGTTCTACATCGATACCAATGGCCGCCGCTTGCCGGATGTGGCTGAACAAGACAAACGTTGAAACGTGACACTTCAATAAAATAATCAAGATAAAACAAAACAATATGGAACAAAAACGCTATGGTCATTTCGATGACGAACATCGTGAGTATGTGATTACCGACCCGCAGACACCGTGGCCGTGGATCAACTATCTGGGCAACGAGGACTTCTTCTCGCTCATCTCGAACACCGCTGGGGGATACTCCTTCTACAAGGATGCAAAATTCCGCCGCATCACCCGCTATCGTTACAATGGGGTACCGATGGACAACGGTGGCCGATACTTCTACATCGTTGATGAGGAAGGTGGAGAGAGCACGGTTTGGAATCCTGGTTGGAAACCCTGCAAGACGCCACTCGACTTCTACGAGTGCCGACATGGGATGAACTACACACGTGTTACAGGTCGCAAGAATGACGTGGAAGCCTCGGTGCTGTTCTTCGTTCCATTGAAGACATGGGCAGAGGTGCAGAAACTGACACTGACCAACCAGTCGCAAAAAGTTAAGCGTCTGAAACTGTTCTCGTTCCAAGAGTGGTGCTTGTGGAACGCCGCTACTGATATGGAGAATTTCCAACGCAACTTCTCTACCGGAGAGGTGGAAATCGACGGTAGCGTCATCTACCACAAAACGGAATACAAGGAACGCCGCAACCATTACGCTTACTACAGCGTGAACGTGCCTATTCAAGGTTTCGATACCGACCGCGAGTCGTTCATCGGGCTTTATAACGGTTTTGAAAATCCCGACTGCGTCATGGCAGGACGTCCCAAGAACTCTGTGGCTCACGGATGGAGCCCCATCGCATCGCACTATATCGAAGTGGAACTGCAACCGGGCGAACAGAAAGACTTCATCTTCGTATTGGGTTATGTGGAGAATGAACAAGAGGATAAATACGAAACTCCTACTGGCAAGGGGCTCCTCTCTTCGCTGGGTGCATTGGACCGCACCTTTGTCAACAAGACAAAAGCCAAAGAGACCATCGCCCGTTTCGATACTACGGACAAGGTTGAAGCGGCATTTAAGGAACTATGCGAATACTGGGACAATCTGCTCAACATCTATCAAGTGGAGACGGGCAACGCGAAACTCGACCGCATGGTGAATATCTGGAACCAATACCAATGCATGGTGACATTCTGCATGAGCCGCTCTGCATCATTCTTCGAGAGTGGAATCGGACGCGGCATGGGCTTCCGCGACTCCAACCAAGATCTCGTGGGCTTTGTCCATCAGATTCCCGAACGTGCCCGCCAGCGCATCATCGACATTGCTTCTACACAGTTCCCCGACGGCGGATGCTATCACCAATACCAACCGCTCACGAAACGCGGCAACAACGACATTGGCGGTGGTTTCAACGATGACCCGTGCTGGCTCATCTTCGGTACCGTTGCCTACATCAAGGAGACGGGCGACTTCTCCATCCTCGATGAGATGGTGCCCTTCGACAACCAACCTGGAACAGAGGTATCGCTCTTCGAGCATCTGCGCGTGTCGCTCAATCACGTTATCGAGAATCTTGGTCCTCACGGGTTGCCGCTCATCGGACGTGCCGACTGGAACGACTGCCTCAATCTGAACTGCTTCTCGTGGGATCCTAACGAGAGTTTCCAAACCACAGAGAACAAGAGCGAAGGTTCGAAGGCTGAGTCGTTGATGATTGCCGGCCTCTTTGTCGTAACCGCCAAGGACTATGTAGCACTCTGCCAAAAAATCGGCAAGGAAGACGAGGCCAAGAGAATGCAAAAAGCGGCTGACGACATGACCGAAGCTGTAAAGAAGCATGGATGGGACGGCGAGTGGTTCCTGCGTGCCTACGACTTCTTTGGCAACAAGATTGGCAGCAACGAGAACGAGGAAGGAAAAATCTTCATCGAAAGTCAAGGCTGGTGCACGATGGCGGGCATCGGATTGGAAGAGGGTTTGGTAGACAAATCGCTCGACTCGGTAAAGGAACGCCTCGACTGCGAACATGGCATCGTGCTCAACAACCCCGCCTTCACCACTTATCATGTGGAGATGGGTGAGATTTCTAGCTATCCTGCCGGATATAAGGAAAACGCAGGCATCTTCTGCCACAACAACCCTTGGGTTATCATCGGAGAGACAGTTGCCGGACGTGGCGACGATGCTTGGGCACACTATGCGAAAATTCTGCCTTCGTATGTGGAGGAAGACCGCCAGACATTGCACAAGGTGGAGCCTTACGTGAACTGCCAGATGGTGGCTGGTAAGGATGCCGCTCGTCCTGGTGAAGGAAAGAACTCGTGGCTCACTGGTACGGCTGCTTGGATGTGGTACACCGTATCGGAGTTTATCCTCGGCATCAAACCCGATTACGACGGATTGCTTATCGACCCATGTCTGCCGAAGACCGCAAAGGAATACACTGTCTGTCGTAAGTTCCGTGGTGCTGATTATCAGATTCATGTGCTGAATCCAAATGGCATAAGCAAAGGCGTGAAGAGCATCACGCTCGATGGACAGCAACTTGACGGCCAAGTGGTGCCCTTTAGTGACGGACAGCACAAAGTGGAAGTGATAATGGGCTAATTGATTTCTCTTGCTTATCAAATAATAACAGATTGCATATAACCGTTACGGATATGCAATCTGTTTTTCTTTATTCAATTCCAAAGCTTAGAGAAATCAGAACAGGCGAGAATTGCCTTATAGCTAACTTCTTCTCCTATTCTGTTCCTTTATCCGCAGTGGAAGAACTCGCGTACGAGTTGGGCGATGCGTTTCTGGTCGCCGGCAATATCGGCTCGCAACGTGCGGTCGCCAAAGGCACGGAGTTGACGAATTATGCCATCTACCATTGTGGGACTGAACACACCATGTGCCTCAAAAGCTGCGCGTTGCTGCTCCAGACAGTCGGCAGAAGCTTCGCATGAGTCGGGTAACTGTGCAAGTGTTGCCAACTTGTCTGCATTTGCGGCGTCGTGGATGTTAACATCAACATAATTCTTTTCAGCCACAGCCAACGCATCCTGCATCTCAAAACCATAGCGGCAAGCCACACATAGCCCGGCCAACAGCTGATAGATATCGGCAGAGCCATCAGGAGACCTCATCTCCACAGTCTGCTTCTGCCTGGTGTCAAATAGTTCGGGAGTCTCCAACGGATTGGCGAGACTGCTCATATCGGTCTTGGCCGTCCAACCCAGCGGCACACGAACGAGCACCGAACGGTTGCGGTCGCCCCAGCACACATTAGTGGGAGCTTCTTGATGAGGCACCAAACGGAAATAACTCGTGGGATTCTTGTTGCCAAAGGCGGTTATGCTGGGAGCCAAAGTCATCATGCCGGCAATCATGCGCAAGGCATCGTCTGAGAGCGGAGAGCCATATCTGGAGTTAGTGGGAGCTGATGCCAACATCTGGTTCTGCCCGTCCTTTGTGATACGCATGTGGACATGCAGACCCGAACCGGCCTTGCCAGTAGTAATCTTGGGTGCAAACGTCACGTTCAAGCCCTCGCGCCAAGCAAGATTCCTAATAACCCATTTTGCTACCATCAACTGGTCGGCAGCATCGCATACGGGAACTGGCAGAAACTCTATCTCGTTCTGTTCGTAGGTCAAGCCGTCTTGTTCGAAGTTGCCCACTTCAGAATGGCCATATTTGATTTGTCCACCAGCCTGCGCGATGCAGTGCATGCAACGGGCACGGAAGTCGTTTGTCTTGGCATATGGCGCACTCTCGTGGTAGCCACGCTGGTCGATAGCGGGATAAACAGGTTCCGTGGGTTTGATAACATAGTATTCCAACTCACCCATCGCCTCATATTCCATTCCCGTGACCAGCCGGAACGCTTCAGCTGCACGACGCAAGGTCTGCTCTGGCGACGATGCCAACGGCTGGCCGTCTTTGTCGAAGAACGAGCAAAGCAAGCATAGTGTCGGAATCTCAGCAAACGGGTCAACGAATGCCGTCGAGAAACGAGGGATCACATAGAGGTCGCTCGAACTGGCCTCGATGAAAGAGAAAAGACTCGACCCATCAACACGCTCACCGCAAGTGAGGATGGTGTTCAGATAATCCAGGTTGCTGATGACAAAATTCAGCGTCTTTAACTTCCCGTCACCGCCCGGATACATGAAGTTTACCATGCGAATCTGGTTCTCACTAATAAAACGGATAATGTCTTGTTTTGTAAACTCATGTGGCTCTTTTTGAAGGAAAGCCACAACAGGATTGGCATTCAATGCCAGCTTCTTGTTTTCCATGATTGTAAAATGATGTTTGAAGTTTGCAATAATACCACAAAGATAAGCAAATAAAACAAATCTACCAAACAAATCAGGAAAAAACACCGACCAAACAAAATTGATGTACTGGGCGGTTGACAAGTTGGCAGAATACCAAGCCACTTTGTCAGCACACCACTAATGGGCATAACGTTTGAAGAAAAGAAAATAGGTAATCCATCGAAAAAAATAACAATAAAACAAAAATAATTAAGGAGGAAACTATTATGACATTCGACAAATTTACGATTAAGGCGCAAGAGGCCGTGCAGGCAGCTGCAGGGCGTGCACAATCGGCAGGACAACAGGCCATCGAACCTGTCCACCTGCTTTATGGCATCATACAGAAAGCCAAAGATGTGACTGACTACCTCTTTGGCAAACTGGGCGTGAACGGCCAACAAATGGAACGCTTGGTGGAGAGCGAAATCACTCATCTGCCACGTGTGCAGGGTGGTGAACCCTACTTCTCGAACTCAGCCAGTCAGGTACTACAACGCGCTATGGACACGGCCCAACAGATGGGCGACGAGTTTGTTAGCGTAGAGCCTATTCTGATGGCCTTACTCGCTGTGAACAGCACAGCCAGCCGCATCATGAAGGATGCTGGTATTTCTGAGAAAGCTATGCAACAGGCTATCCAAGCATTGCGGCAGGGACAGAAAGTACAGTCGATGAGTGGTGACGAGAATTTCCAAGCCCTCTCGAAATATGCCAAGAATCTGGTTGACGACGCACGCAACGGACGGCTTGACCCCGTCATTGGACGTGACGACGAGATTCGACGCATGTTGCAGATTCTCTCTCGCCGCACAAAGAACAACCCGATACTTATCGGAGAGCCGGGTACTGGTAAGACAGCTATCGTTGAAGGACTGGCAGGACGTATCGTTCGTGGCGATGTCCCTGAGAACCTGAAGAACAAGCAACTCTACTCACTTGACATGGGTGCCCTATTGGCTGGTGCCAAATACAAAGGCGAGTTCGAGGAAAGACTGAAGAGTGTGGTCAAAGAGGTGACTTCTTCGGAAGGCAACATCATACTTTTCATCGACGAGATTCATACGCTCGTAGGTGCTGGAGGTGGTGAAGGCGCTATGGACGCTGCCAACATCCTGAAGCCGGCTTTGGCACGTGGCGAACTGCGCGCCATCGGAGCAACGACGCTCAACGAATACCAAAAATACTTTGAGAAAGACAAGGCTTTGGAGCGACGTTTCCAGACGGTGATGGTTGACGAGCCCGATGAACTGTCTGCTATCAGCATCCTGCGCGGACTGAAGGAGCGCTACGAGAACCACCACAAGGTGCGTATACAGGACGATGCTTGCATTGCTGCCGTGAAACTCTCTGAGCGTTACATCAGCAACCGATTCTTGCCTGACAAGGCCATCGACCTGATGGACGAGGCTGCTGCAAAACTGCGTATGGAACGCGACTCGGTGCCTGAGGAACTCGACGACATCACGCGTCAGCTGAAACAGTTGGAGATTGAGCGCGAAGCCATCCGCCGCGAGAACGATGAAGAGAAAATCGCCCAACTTGACAAGGAAATCGCCGAACTGCGTGACAAGGAAACGGCCTTCCGCGCCAAATGGGAAGGTGAACGCGAACTGGTGAACAAAATCCAATTGAACAAGCAACAGATGGAACACCTGCGCTTCGAGGCCGATCAAGCCGAACGTGAAGGCAACTACCAGCGTGTTGCCGAGATTCGCTACGGGCAGTTAAAGGCATTGGAGGACGACATCAAAGCCATTCAGAGCCAACTCGACGGGCAAACCAGCAACCGCTTGGTGCGTGAAGAGGTCACGGCCGACGATATTGCCGAGGTGGTGTCACGCTGGACAGGCATCCCTGTCACGCGGATGATGCAAAGCGAACGGGAGAAACTGCTGCATCTGGAAGAGGAACTCCACCACCGTGTCATCGGACAAGACGAAGCCATCCGTGCCGTTGCCGATGCAGTGAGACGTTCGCGTGCTGGCCTGCAAGACCCTAAACGTCCTATTGCTTCGTTCATCTTCCTCGGCACTACTGGCGTAGGAAAGACAGAACTTGCCAAGGCTTTGGCCGAATACCTGTTCAACGACGAGCAGATGATGACACGCATCGACATGTCGGAGTATCAAGAGAAGCACACCGTATCGCGACTCATCGGTGCACCTCCGGGCTACATCGGCTACGACGAGGGCGGACAACTGACTGAAGCCGTAAGGCGCAAGCCTTACTCTGTGCTGCTGTTCGATGAAATCGAGAAGGCTCATCCCGACGTGTTCAACATCCTGCTGCAAGTGCTCGATGATGGCCGGTTGACCGACAACAAGGGACGTACCGCCAATTTCAAGAACACTATCATCATCATGACCTCCAATGCACGACGCGAGCAACTGTCGGCCATCATGCGTCCTGAGTTCCTCAACCGTATCGATGACATCATCACCTTCCAACAGTTGACACAACAGCAGATTGCCGATGTCGTCACATTACAAATGAAGAAGGTGAGAGACATGCTCACGACACAGGGATTCCAACTCGACTGGACACCACAAGCCATCCAATATTTGGCCGAAGTGGGCTACGATCCCGAATTCGGCGCACGTCCTGTGAAGCGGGCCATTCAGACTCACGTGCTGAACGAGTTGTCGAAAAAGCTGTTGGCCGAAGAGGTGTCACGCGACAAGCCCATCGTTGTCGACTCGTTTGGCGATGGCCTTGTGTTCAGAACGGCTGATGCCTAAATGAAAGATAAAGACGACACACGGAACGTGTAGAGTGTAGAGTGTAGAGTGTAGATTCAAAAAGCCTTCCGCCCAATAATGAGCGGAAGGCTTTTTACGTATTACAAACCTCATGCGGTTTTCCTGCACATGATTTATAAAGGCCTCGTAAACATTTACTTCTTTATGCGTTTCTTCCCGTTCTCGATGTAGAGGGTTCCCTTTGGCAGATTGCCGCCAATGGTTTGCAAGAGGCTGCCGTCCAAACCATAAGCTCTTCCATTCCACTTGGTCGGCTCATCCATCGTTGGAGTGTGAATACCTGCAGAGGTTTTGTTGTCATTTCTGAACTTGAACGACATGGTTCCATCGGCGTTCTGTTTGATATTCAACACGGCCTTGTTCATCAGGCGGCTGCCGTCAGTGTTTTCGTTGAACACCGACGTCCTTGGTATCGACTTGTTCGTCAAGCTATCTTTCCCCACATTGGGATAGAAATCACCCTTGAGATCACGATACGACCAACCACTGGAGTTGTCAGCATGGAAGATGGTACAACGTTGGTGGGAGGTGACATTGTTCACTGTGTTCTGTTCCCATGCATACGGGTCGTAATCGACATGTAGGATAAGCATACCCGAACCATACAAATCGCTATCCCATCCCGTGAGCTGACGGTTTTCCAAAAGATAATACTCGTCCTTGAAGCTGTCGTTATAAATGATATAAGTGTCGCCACCTTCGCTCAAAGGTTTCATTCTGCTCACATCAATGTCTTCCGTCAGTTCGATGGGCTCCTGCCAACCGCAGACCATCTTCTCGTAGCTGGTGTAGCCAGAAGGACGAAAACCGTCGCCACCATACGACCCTTGGTCCATCAAGTCCCAAGGCCCCATGCCAAAGTTGCTGCCATTGGGGCGCGTGTCGTACATGTCGGGAAGTCCCAAGCAATGCGAGAACTCGTGGCAGAAGGTACCGATACCTCCCAGTTTCTCTTGGCCGTCGAGTTCGTTCCCGCAGGCGTAGGTGTTGATGACCACGCCATCGAGATTGAGCACTTCGCCCACGGCATCCCACAAATCCCACTCATGGGGCCAGATGGTGGCTGCTATACCACCATCAGCCTGTCCCATGCCTGCATAGACCACAAACACCTGGTCGACCCATCCGTCGCCATCCCAGTCGTAGTCGGCGAAATCCACCATATGGTCCACCAAATTGCAAGCATCGACAATCATCTCGCCTGGGCGCACATCGTCGCCCTCCTCGCCTACATCCTTTCCATAATAGCCGTAGGTCTGAGGAAGCGTGACAGGGCCGAAGACATCGAAGTCGAGCTCGAACAATCCACCGCTCTGATCAAAGAAATAATCCTTTACGCTACCTCTAAAATAACCTTCTGAAAAGCCACGCTCATTCAGCAGCCGCGTAAACATGAGGCTGTCGCTCCCTTCGGTGAACTTCATGTTCGGGTATTGGGCAAGGATGACGAGGCCCTTCTTCTTTCCCTTGTATCGATGGGGTGAATCCATGGCTCGCTTGCGAACCTGCATGCGACGTGCCACACGTGCACTTCGCTTCGCCTCCAAATCGGGCGTCGCGCGTACATATATTTCATCGTCACCCGTGCAGACATACTGGCACCCCTCGGCATCCTGCCAATAGTGCAGAATCTCGTCGCCCATCAGTTGTGCCCGCACCTCTGTTCCGTCTTTCAGACGCAACGTCTTCCATTGGCCGCGACGGGCGGGGACGGCATTAGCCATCATCCAACACCCAACGCACATCACCAATAGTATTAAAAACCTTTTATTCTTCATGTTGGCACAAAATTACATTTTTTCAGCTGAAAGCCAAAATTATCCATCATAAATTTTGTTATCCGCGGAATTGCGTGTATCTTTGTGCAAAATATTAAACAAACGACTAACAAATGGAAGAAAAAGAAAAAGAGGCAGTTGGACTGCCCGACAACGCATTTAGAGTATTGAACGAGGGCGAGCGTTACGAGCCCATCATGTCGCCCGACAAGTCGTATCCAGAAGTCAACACATGGTCGGTCACGTGGGGCGTCATCATGGCGATGCTCTTCTCAGCCGCAGCTGCCTATCTGGGTCTGAAGGTCGGACAAGTGTTCGAGGCCGCCATCCCCATTGCCATCATCGCCGTTGGTGTTTCCACCGCTGCCAAACGTTCGAAAGCACTCGGCGAAAACGTCATCATACAATCCATCGGAGCCTGCTCAGGATCTGTCGTCGCTGGTGCCATCTTCACCCTCCCAGCCATCTACATCCTACAGGCCAAGTATCCCGAGATGACCGCATCGTTCATCAACATCTTCATCTCATCGCTCCTTGGAGGCATCATCGGCATCCTTTTCCTCATTCCCTTCCGCAAATACTTCGTGCAAGACATGCACGGAAAATACCCCTTCCCAGAAGCCACTGCCACCACTCAAGTGCTTGTCTCGGGCGAGAAGGGCGGCGACCAAGCCCGCCCGCTGCTCATCGCTGGTATCGTGGGCGGCCTCTACGACTTCATCGTCGCCACCTTCGGCTGGTGGAACGAGAACTTCACCACGCGTGTCGTCGGCTGGGGACAACAGTTGGCCGACCATGCAAAGCTTGTATTCAAGGTCAATACGGGTGCGGCTGTGCTCGGACTTGGCTATATCATCGGATTCCGCTATGCACTCATCATCTGCCTCGGCTCACTCGCCGTGTGGTGGCTCATCGTGCCGGGCATCGCACTCATCTGGGGCGACGCTGTGCTCAACCAATGGGACCCCTCCATCACGACTGCCGTGGGCGACATGTCACCCGAGCAAATCTTCAAGGCCTATGGCAAGAGTATAGGCATTGGAGGCATTGCAATGGCTGGCATCATTGGCATCATCAAGTCGTGGGGCATCATCAAGAGCGCCGTCGGACTTGCCGCTAAAGAGATGAAAGGCGGTAAGGCGGATGGCGCCGTAGCCAAGCGCACCGAGCGCGACCTCTCGTTCCGATTCATCGGCATCGCCTCCATCCTCACCATCCTCATCACATTCATCTTCTTCTGGTTTGGTGTGATGGACGGCAACATGCTCTTCGCACTCGTGGCCATCGTCCTCGTATCGCTCATCGCATTCCTCTTCACCACCGTTGCCGCCAACGCCATCGCCATCGTAGGCTCCAACCCTGTCAGCGGAATGACGCTCATGACACTCATCCTCGCATCCGTCGTGATGGTGGCCATCGGACTTAGCGGCACCAGCGGCATGCTTGCCGCACTCATTATGGGTGGCGTGGTCTGCACGGCACTCTCCGTTGCCGGCTCGTTCATCACCGACCTGAAGATTGGTTACTGGCTCGGCACCACGCCACGCAAGCAGGAGCAATGGAAGTTCCTCGGCGTGCTTGTGTCGGCTGCCACGGTGGGCGGTGTGATGATGCTGCTCAACGAGACCTACGGATTTGCATCTGGACAACTGGCCGCACCACAAGCCAACGCTATGGCTGCCGTCATCGATCCGCTCATGAATGGTGTGGGCGCTCCCTGGACACTCTACGCCATCGGAGCCGCCATCGCCATCATCCTCACCCTTTGCAAGATTCCCGCACTCGCCTTTGCCCTCGGCATGTTCATCCCATTGGAACTCAACATCCCGTTGCTTGTAGGTGGTGCAGTCAACTGGTGGGTCACTTCACGCTCCAACGATGAGAAAGTCAACAAGGAACGCGGAGAACTCGGCACGCTCATCGCCAGCGGATTCATCGCCGGAGGTGCACTCATGGGAGTCGTCTCGGCATTGCTGCGCTTCGCCGGTTTCAACCCCATCAACGAAGCATGGCTCAATAACCCATCGAGCGAACTCCTTTCACTCGCCGCCTATCTCCTCCTCATCGCCTATTTCATCATGGCAACGCGGAAGAAGGACAAAGCATAAGGGGCATCACAATAGCATAAAACTTACAAATAGCATCAATTGCATAAAGCCAGCCATCATCTCGTGGCTGGCTTTTTCTATGAATAAAAAGTCAAACACCTATCATCCAACGGCACGAGAGCACCACTCTGAAACAGTCATTCGTGGCTTCTAACACAATCAAACCATTCATCTGGTCTTGTAAAATAAATTAATTTGCAAAGTAAAATAAATTATTTTGCATTGTAAAATAAATTATTTTATCGAGTAAAATAAATTATTTTACTTGATCAAAGGATACATATGACAACGCTACATGTGGCATCTGACGGCATTAGATGCCACATCTGGCAAGTTCACACCTATGCTCTATTAAATCCAAATCCCTTTCAGAGGGTTATGGATATGATGGGATCCCTCTTGTTTAGGGGACTTAAGGACTCAATCGAAATACTTCAGGATGGGATTCATGAAACGGGTGAGTTGTCGTTGACGCACCTGCCCTCGGAAGTCGATACGCGAGAGACATTGCGAGACGTAAAGACGACGCTTCGCACGAGTGATGGCGACATAGAACTTACGGGCATCTTCGGCGATTCCAGCGGGATTGTCTCGATTGAAATAACTAGGATAACGGTCGTCAACGGCATCAAAGACGATGACATTGTCGAACTCCAACCCTTTCGCCTTGTGCACGGTGGTGACAAAAATGCGATCGTGAAGGTGGGGACTGTTGCAGAGGTCGGCCTCCTTGAGGGTGTTGAGCTCAAGAATGTGGTTGCCCAGTTGGCTGACAAGTGAAAACTCATTGTCGGCATCTATGACATCGCAAGCCAGATATTGCGTGATGCGCCGAATGCTTTCCACAGGTTGGATGATGGTCGCATCGAGCAATTGGTCGTAGACATAAAGCATTTCGGCTACAAGGGCAGGAAGGTTTGAGGTGTCAGGTGTTGGGGGATTGGTGTTTGTGGATTGGGCGTAGAGGGTTTCAAGTGCATGCAGATATAGTTGCTGATAGTTGCGTCTGAGTGTTTCCACACGATTCTGCACACGCTTTTGCACCATGAACTCACGCTGGGAAGGAATCACGGTCTGTGCCTTCTTATAGCAATAACGCACAACGGAACAAGTGGCATCTACGTCTGCATCGGCGAGATGAGAGTTCTGCCCCAACAGATGGAGCACTTCGAGCAGATGTTTCAACTTATACTCCTTGAGGTCGGGCTGGAGTAGTCGGATGAGCTTCAAAGAGTCGAAGACACGTGGGCATTGCCGACTGAGGTCCACTTGTGGCAGATGGCGTCGCAGATTGTTTTGCAGGATATGATAATCGAACTGCACATTGTGCCCCAAAAGCACACTGTCGCCCACATAGTCGATGAAGCGCGTAAAAGCTTCGATAGGTGTTAATTGCTCGTTGTGGCGCAACTCCTCGATGATGGGGTTGGGAATGTCGCCGAGCATAGCGGGAATCTCGCGACTTGTCTGAATGAAAACGTTGAACTGAGACCCTTCCACGATATGGCCTTGCCGCATGCGAACAGCTGCAATCTGCACGATATCATCGGAGAAAATGTCGAGCCCTGTGGTTTCGGTATCAAAGACTACAATGTCTTCCGCCTCGTATGCCTTACAGAATTCCTGTATGTAGGTGCTGTCCTGATAGAGCAGGAAGTCGCTGGGCAGCATGGCCCGATTGAGCAGCGACCGCATGAAGTTACGGGCAAAGTTCTGCGTCTCGAACACATGAATGCCTTTCATCAACCTTGCCCATGCAATGAAGTTATGCTCATTGGAAAGAATGTTGAAGTGGGCGAAGAGCAGTTTCACTTGTGGAGACGAGAACACATCCTGCCCCGAAACCTTGAAGTGAGGAACTTGCATATTCTTCAATTCATCGCTGAGATGGTCGGCATCGGTATTGGAGTTCACGATGATGGCTGTCGTCTCGTCAGGATAGTCGGCAGCAAGATTGCTGGCCATACGGGCAACATCGAAGTACTCGGTATCGATAACATTGCTGCGAAGAATGCGCAGAGAAGGATGTTGGGTGTTAGGCGATGGGTGTTGGATGTTAGGTGTCGGAAGAAGAGAGGGATGAATGTTGAGAATGGTGCGCGCGTATTCGTTGAACACGTCGAGCAGATAGGCTGGCGAACGATGATTGGTGGCAAGGTGATGGATGTTTCCCGCACAACGCTGGCGCAGAAGGTCGAGCGTTGCCAACCGTGCGCCCATAAACGAGAAAATGGCCTGTTGCTCATCACCAAGATACATGAGAGTGAAGGAAGATGGCTGTTGGGTGGCAGGGGAAAGAAGTAGGCAATCGATGATAGCTTGCTGAAGCGGATTGAGGTCTTGCACCTCGTCCACCTGTATCCACTTGTAACGGCGATAAGGACCATCGTGTTCATCTTCGTCCCATGCCATCATTGCATCATAAGACAGTATCAGCAAATCCTCGAAGTCAACCAACTTGTTTTCGCGTTTGTATTGTTCATACTGCCGTGCGCGGGTCATCTTTCGCAGCATAGTGCTAATGATGGCCTGAGAGCCCATATCGTAGCCGTCCATACGAGAGGCATCGGAGTAGAAATCGCTATGGTCGTAAATGTCAACCATCGCCTGCGCGTTGAATTCCATGCGTTGCACTTCGCAGATTTTCTGCATGGCTGCCACATCATTGCTGTTGCAGCACTCGGGATGCAAACGCAAGGAACGGGGATGGGACATTCGGATTTGGTGCATGAAATGAGAGAAGTGAACCATCTCGAAGTATTCGCGCCGACGCACAGCATTCTCTGCCACCTGAGCCTCGTCTTCTCCTTGATAGCGGGCGATGATGCTGATGGCGTCTTCGTCATCGATGATAGAGGTCTCTGCAGCGAGGATCCCGTTGTCGAACAAGAATTTCGAACAAAAGCGATGCACATTTCCCACATAGACCTCAGCCACATCTGCGTCATTGATATGCTCATTGATGCGTTCCACCATTGCCCGCGCAGCACGGTTGGTAAATGTCAGGCAAAGCATATCCTTATAAGGAACGCCATCCCGCTGGTGGGCACGACGGATGCGCTCTGTGAGAATCTGTGTTTTCCCACAGCCCGGAGGCGCAAGCACAAGATGGTAGCCACCCTCAGCATCAATCACACGCTGCTGACTCTCGTCGGGAACGAACTCTTTCTTTTCCATTTTTTAGTCTTTCATCCTATTTTTTCATCTTTCATCTTTCATCTTTCATCTTTTTGTTGTACCTTTGCGACGAAAGAAGACATGATTATCATCCACAATAGAATCATACCATTCAGGAAATACGAGGCCATCAATGTTCTCGGTATCCTGTTCTGTCGGAAAGGCGTCAGCATCACCACCGACCTCATCCAGCATGAACGCATACACACGCGCCAGATGTGGGAATTGTTGATTGTGGGATTCTATTTATGGTACACTATCGAGTGGCTCGTACGCCTTCCGATGAAAGGTCGTGCATATTCGAACCTCTCTATGGAGAGAGAAGCATACGACAATATGCACGACCCCAACTATCTGCTCAAACGCAAGCCTTACGCATGGATCAAATACCTGCGTAAGACAAGTTAAGTATTATTGATATATCACGATACCGCCCATTGGCTGAAGTGTCACTTTCACTTCTCCCTTTTTGCTCACTTTCACAGCCTTTGGCCCTTCATTCTTGCCTTTCCCATTGGCCAGCGACCGTTGGTTAGCCTTTGACGGTTCATCTGTCATCAGGTTCACTGTTTGGCCAGTCAGCATCGGAAGTTGAAGAGTGAGCGCAAGTGCTTCGCTTCCTCCATTGATGCCACCTACGTACCATTTTTCTCCACACCTACGGGCAATCACCACATATTTTCCAGGATAGCCATCTATGAAACGCGTCTCATCCCATGCCGTGGGAATCGTCTTCAGAAAATCAAGTTCAAACTGGGGCAATTCACTCAGGTTGTTAGGCTGCATGGCCATACAATTCACGCTGCATTGGTTGGTGATTCCCGTAGCAATCTCAAAGATATCACTCGTAAATCGCTGGTGCCGGCTCTTGTTGTCCTTGCTCATCCAATGGTTCATTATCACGCCTCCCCAGTCGAACGCAGCCACAACGTTCCGAGTGAAAGCATACATCGACAACTCGAAGCCTTCCTTCTTCGCATGATAATCAGAGAAATACACATTCTCGCTTGCCAACGCTGCTTCAGATCCCACGTAGTTCGGATACATACGTTCCCATCCGCGCGGCAATGTAC
This sequence comes from uncultured Prevotellaceae bacterium, assembly GCA_902769705.1. Lineage (GTDB taxonomy): Bacteria > Bacteroidota > Bacteroidia > Bacteroidales > Bacteroidaceae > Prevotella. The sequence goes on along the minus strand of CACXPX010000001.1, from coordinate 115,251 downwards.
AACCATGGAAAATCACTTGCAGACCATATTCGTTCGCATCACTCAAGATGTCTTCATACAGCCGCATCGTCTCCTGCTTGTCTCCACCAAAGAAGTCAACTTTGATACCCTTCACGCCAATGCGCTGCATCCATGCCATATCCTTCTTTCGGGCTATCGAGTTGTTCATGATGTTGCGTGGTCCTTGAGGAGCATCGTTCTCATAGCCGTTGCTGCTGTACCAAAGCAACAGATGAACGCCCTTTCCTTGGGCATACTTCGACAGTTGTTCTATTTTCTCACGACCAATCTGCGTGTCCCACCAATTGTCCACCAACGTATACTCAAATCCCATTGCTGATGCCAAGTCAATGAACTTCACCTGATCATCATAATTGATGCTCTGGTCCTGCCAAATCAACCAACTCCATGTGTAGCGGCCTGGTTTGTACTCATACTTTGCCTCGTATAACGGGTCCACAACATCATAAGCGACAGTCGTCTCCACAATCGGCTTCAGGCTGTTGCCCACTGTGATAGTGCGCCAAGGTGTCTTACCGGGCAAAGGTATAGCGGCAAACTCAGAACCGAAACCGTTCTGCTCACCCTTCTGGGGATAAGCAACTTGATATCCCCTACCCGCTTCATAATCGCTCAGCCTACTGCCGCAATATTCGCTTGTCACGCCTGTCTCGCTAATGAGCAACCATACGAGTCCCGAGGGCTGAGAAACCTTAAACAGGCAAGGAAACGTGTAGCCCACTCCAAACTTCGAACGCTTCGTCATCTCTGCATCTGCCTCATATTCTTCCTCATAGCTCGGCTTGGTTCGCTCCCACCCTGTCATCGGATTGATTTGAGGCGTGAGGAACGTCCGAGTGCCATCGGGGAGTAAGAACGACGTTGCCTCCTCATACACCAACGCACATTTCGGATTGTCTTTCGGTCCTCGTCCCAATCCATAACGGAATGCCACATCATTGTCCGACACGTTGAATGTCATCGTCAAAGGGAAACCATTGGCTGTTTCGTAACGAAGCGTCAGTTGGTTGGCGTTATAATTAACGTGCGCAGTCTTCGTGCGCGTCATGTCATATTGCTTCTCTATACGCTCGTTCTTCGCCTCTTTCAACGTCAGTCCCTCAGTAAAGTCTCCCACGTTCGTCCGCAAACCAAGGCACGAAGGCTTCAACACTTCTTGTCCGTCATACTCTACCGAGTAACAAACGCGACCTTCATTTGTTGTCACTTTCACTACCAATCTTCCGTCAGGAGATGCGACTGTCTTCTCTTCAGCCGACACCGACAAAGAAACAAAAAACACCAATAGGCAAATCAATTTCTTCATATTCTCATATGTTTTATTATTATTTATAATGGTTTATATTCCACAAAGGCTTCCATAGCCTCATAGCAAGCAAGTCCCAGCTGGTCGTAGAGGTCTGCCGTCCCACGATTGCGGTCTTCTGCGCGCTGCCAGAACAGCCGCTCATCATTACCCAAGAAAGGAGCACTCTCCATTTGCGACTGATGCTTCAATATGGCGTTGCGCTTCGCACGGAGTTCCTCTGGGCTCATCGGAACACACATCTCAATGTTCTCAATCTCCCATTCAGCCCATGCACCACGATACATCCAGATGCGACAATCCGACAACCACTCGGCTCCAGCACGCTTCTCTTCATCGATAGCGGCAAGTACGGCGTCTGTACATTTACGATGGGTGCCATGCGGGTCAGCCAAGTCGCCCGCCACATAAATCTGATGGGGCTTCACCTCGCTGATGAGTTTTTGTACAATACGCACATCAGCCTCACCCATAGGCAGTTTTTCAATCTTACCACTCTCATAGAACGGCAAATCCAAGAAATGCACACGCTCTAATGGAATATGGTTGAACGTGCTCGCAGTACGAGCTTCGCCCCGACGTATAAGCCCCTTAATGGTCAGAATGTCACGCGTGTCGCTGTCGCCTTCCTTCTTTGACGCCAAGAACTGTTTGATTTCTTTGTACTTGTTATTGATTACTTGGTCTTCCGAGTTTCCAAACAGTTGGTTGAAACCATTAATGAAATGCATGAAACGCGTTACCTCCTCATCGCCCACAGCAATGTTACCACTCGTCTCATAGGCCACATGAACCTCATGTCCTTGCGCCACCAAACGCTGAATGGTGCCGCCCATAGAAATAACGTCATCATCGGGATGCGGAGAGAACACCACAACACGCTTGGGATAAGGCTTCGCTCGCTCTGGGCGATAGGTGTCGTCTGCATCAGGTTTTCCGCCCGGCCAGCCCGTGATGGTATGCTGCAAGTCGTTGAATATCTTGATATTGGCATTATAAGCCGACCCATAAAGCGCCAAGAGTTCAGAAAGGCCGTTCTCGTTGTAGTCTTTGTTCGTCAGTTTCAGAATGGGTTTGCCAGTCTTCTGACACAGCCAAACCAAAGCCGACCGCACCAACTTGTCTGTCCACGTGAGCGAAGTAACCAACCAAGGGTGCACAATGCGGGTCAAACGTGCAGCTGCTGCAAGGTCGATAACCACATGTGCATCATTGTGAGTTTGCAGGAACGAGGCAGGAATGGTGTCGGTTATAGCTCCTTCGACGGTTTTGCGAATGATGTCGGCCTTCTCTTCTCCCCATGCTGTGAGGAATATCTTTCGTGCAGAAAGAATGGTTTGCACACCCATCGTAATAGCACAAGGCGGAACTGGTTCGTTGGTGCCAAAACTGAGTGTCGATTCTTCGCGCGAAGTAGCATCAATCAGCATCAGGCGTGAAGACGAAGTGAGTCCCGATCCCGGCTCGTTGATGGCAATATTTCCTATACGCCCGATACCCAGAAGCATCAAGTCGATGCCTCCGAAAGTCTTGATGCGCTGCTCATAAAGCTGGCAGTATTGCTGAACAGAGTCTTGCGCTATTGTTCCATCGGGCGTGAAGATGTTCTGGCGGTCGATGTCAACATGATCAAGAAACCGCTCACAAAGCTGACGGAAAGCACTATGAGGGGCATCTTGCGAGAGCGGGAAAAACTCGTAGGCATTGAATACCACCACGTTGCGGAAGCTCACGCCATCTTCCTGATGACGGCGAATCAGCTCTGCATAGACAGGAGTGAGTGAGGTTCCTGTTCCCAATCCAAGCACACAGAACCGTCCTTCGCGCTGCCGACTCTGAATCTCGGCCACAACGACATCAACGATACTGCCAACGGCTTCTTCTATCTTGGGGAAAATGTCGGTTGGAATCTTTTCCATTCGGGTGATTTCCGAACGGTCGACTGCAGTTCTCGGTTTGTAGAATTCTTCAGGTACTTTGTTTAATACGATTTGAGAGCTAAGGTTCAGTCTCATAGCAAAAGCTTTTGTTAGGTTTAAGGGAAGATGATAAAAGATTAGATTATAGGCAGGCAGTAAGAAAGAAGGGGAAGGATTGGGCTTGCCCAACCTTTCCCCATTTCAACCTTACAGATTGTTCTTCTCTATGTCTTTGAAGTACTTGTAAGTACCCACTTTCAGTTCATCAGTAGCAGGCTCGTCGCAAACGATGATTCCATGACGATGCATCTGCAAAGCGCTGATGGTCCACTCTTGACAGACACTTCCTTCAACTGCGGCTTTCAGTGCTCGTGCCTTGTGATGTCCGTTCACCAGAATCATCACTTCACGAGCGTCCATCACAGTTCCCACACCAACTGTCAGAGCCAGCTTGGGCACTTTGTTCACATCACCTTCGAAGAAACGAGAATTGGCGATGATGGTGTCTGTAGTCAACGTCTTTACACGTGTGCGGCTGGCAAGCGATGAATAGGGCTCGTTGAAAGCGATGTGTCCGTCAGGACCGATACCGCCAAGGAATAAGTCAATGCCTCCGGCTTCGGCTATCATCTCTTCATAGTGTGCACACTCAGCCTCCAAATCGGGGGCGTTGCCGTTAAGAATATGAATGTTCTCCTTCGGGCAATCAATGTGGTCAAACAAGTTGCGAGCCATGAACGAATGGTAGCTCTCGGGATGATCTTCGGGCAATCCCACATATTCGTCCATGTTGAAAGTCAGCACGTTCTTGAACGAAACGCGCCCTTCTTTATTAGCCTTCACAAGGCAAGCATACATGCCTTCGGGCGAAGAACCAGTAGGCAAGCCCAACACGAACTTGCGGTCGGGTGTGGGATTGAATTCGTTAATACGCTGAATCACATGCTCAGCAGCCCAACGTGACATTTGGGCATAATCAGGTTCAATAATCAGTCTCATAATTCGTTAATTGTGTTTATTGTTTTAATTATTTTCTCTTTGCTTTTTTTATTGTCGCAAAATTACGAAAAACATCGAAAAAGTCAAAATCTTTCATCTTTTTTTTATGAAGTGCAAGTAAAAAATCTTGCTCTTTGATTGGTTATTGGCGTGGCCAGCGGAAGTTTTTTCTTATGATTTTTTTCAACAAAACATCATCACCATTATTTCTGAAACAGACTCAGAAAAACAGAAAAAGATGGTTTGAAGGGGCAAAAATGGAGTTAATTATGACAGATTACACACGTTTTTCATCAAAAAAAGGCTTTTTACGACTTCCAAAAGCCACTTATGACCCTCTTAGAGCTATGCTTTGAAGAGCTCAAAAGCCATCTTTGACCGCCCAAGAGATATGCTTTGACAAAATCGAAAAATAAGCCGGAAAAACAGATAATCCACAACCGACTGGTTATCAGACAATTAACAAATATGCAGAAAAATCACGTTTTTCGGCCCAAAACCTGACTACGAACGAAGAACAAGCAAAAAAGAAGCCAAAAATTCGGAAACTTTTTTACAATTAAAAGATGGAACAGCACATAAAGAAAAACGCCTCGACATCACGTCGGGGCGAGTCTTTTGAATGTTTCAGCAGTTTTTTCTATGTAGTTATGCTCTCTTTGAAAATCAGTCGATTTACTTATTCTGCTTGCAAAATTAGAGATTAAATTGATTTAAATCAAATTTTGAAGAGAAAAAAACGCAAAAAAATACGCAAACGTTTACGAAAAAATAACAATCCTACAGCTTTTTTCATTTCATTTCGTATGCAATATTACTATTTTTTTTTAACTTTGCACATTATTAATAATATCAACACATGAAAGAACCTAACATGGGTGGCCCGATGGGGGGCAGCCAATTCGCGGTTTCAGAGACCAAAGCCGAAACCGCAGTGCTCGTAGGACTCATCACGAAAGAACAGGACGAAGCCAAGACCAAGGAATATCTGGACGAACTGGAATTCTTGGCCGAGACGGCTGGCGTGGTGGTCGTCAAGCGGTTTACGCAACGAGTGGGAGGCCCCAGTTCCATCACCTACACGGGAAAAGGAAAATTGGAGGAAATCCGCCGATTCATCCAGCAAGAGGAAGAAAACGACCGCGAAGTGGGAATGGCCATCTTCGATGACGAACTGTCGGCCAAGCAACTGCGCAACATCGAGCAGGAACTGAAGGTGAAGATACTGGATCGCACGACGCTGATTCTCGACATATTCGCTATGCGCGCACAAACTGCCAACGCCAAGACGCAAGTGGAACTGGCGCAATATCGGTACATGCTGCCTCGCTTGCAACGTTTGTGGACCCACTTGGAACGCCAAGGCGGTGGAAGTGGAAGCGGAGGCGGAAAAGGAAGCGTGGGACTTCGCGGACCTGGTGAGACTCAGCTTGAGATGGACCGCCGCATCATCTTGAACCGCATCACCCTGCTGAAGCAACGGTTGGTGGAGATTGACCAGCAGAAGACTACTCAACGCAAGAATCGCGGACGGCTGATTCGCGTGGCGCTTGTAGGGTACACTAACGTGGGCAAATCCACCATTATGAACATGCTGGCCAAGAGCGACGTGTTTGCTGAGAACAAGCTCTTTGCGACCCTCGACACAACAGTCAGGAAGGTGGTGGTGGAAAACTTGCCGTTCCTGTTGGCTGATACGGTAGGATTCATCCGCAAACTGCCCACCGACTTGGTGGATTCGTTCAAGTCGACACTCGACGAGACACGCGAAGCCGACCTGTTGCTCCATGTGGTAGACATCTCCCACCCCGACTTCGAAGAGCAGATTCAGGTGGTCGAGAAGACACTCGCCGATTTGGGTTGTGCTGACAAGCCGTCGATGATTGTTTTCAACAAAATCGACAACTACAAATGGACCGAAAAGGAGCCCGACGACCTTACGCCTCCTACGCGTGAGAACATCTCACTCGAAGACCTGAAACGCACGTGGATGGCCAAGATGAACGACAATTGCATTTTCATTTCGGCCTTGAAAAAGCAGAACATCGACGAGTTCCGCGACACCATCTACAAGAAAGTTCGCGAACTACACGTTCAGAAATATCCTTACAACGACTTCCTCTACCCCGCAGCTGAAGAGGAAAACGAAGAATAAAGAATAAAGAATAAAGAATAAAAAAAACATAAACACATGAATAACTACAGACAATTAACAGAACACGAAATTACAGTTCTGGAGAACAACAGTTGCTGGTCGGAAGACTGGACTAACGTTCATGTAGGCGAGTATTTCCGCCCCAACTATTTCCATCGCGTGCTGTTCTATGGCGAAATCAATTTGGGCAACTTCGAAAAGAATGTGGAAGTGAGCAAAGGATTCGTTAAACACTCAGGCATCAACAACGCCACGCTTCGAAACGTAACGGTGGGCGACAACTGCCTGATTGAGAATGTGGGCAATTTTATCAACAACTATACGATTGGTGACGACTGCTACATATCGAATATCTGCACGATGGAGACCACTGAAGGCGCCACCTATGGTGAAGGCAACCTCATCTCCGTGCTCAACGAAGTGGGCGACGGCAACCTTATCCTTTTCCGCGGATTGAACAGCCAGTTGGCCGCCTTCATGGTGAAACATTTCCAAAACAAACCCGTGAAAGATGCCATCCGACGACTCATCAACGAGCAGATAGAACGTAACATGCCCGAACGAGGATGCGTCGGCAACAACGTGAAGATTGTGAACACCAAGGAAATCACGAACACGATTATCTGCGACAGTTGCGAGATTAGCGGTGCTTCACGCCTGAGCGACTGCTCCATCATGAGCTCGGCAGAGAACAACGTCTATATCGGAACGGGTGTGATTTGCGAGAATTCCATCATCAGCGACGGCTCAAGCATCATCAACTCGGTGAAGATGCAGGACTGCTTCGTGGGTGAAGCCTGCCAAATCAGCAACGGATTTACTGCCGAGAAGAGCGTGTTCTTCGCCAACAGTTATATGTCGAACGGTGAGGCTTGCGCCGCTTTCTGCGGACCATTCTCAGCCAGCCACCACAAGAGTTCGCTGCTCATCGGTGGCGAGTTCTCATTCTACAACGCTGGTTCGGGCACCAACTTCTCGAACCACGCCTACAAGATGGGCCCCATGCACTACGGAACACTGGAGCGTGGGTCGAAGACTGCCAGCGGCGCCTATCTGCTGATGCCTGCCAACATCGGGACATTCTCTGTGCTTTTCGGAAAACTGATGTATCACCCCGACACACGCGACTTGCCTTTCTCTTATCTCATGGCTTACGGCGACACGATGTACCTCATTCCCGGACGAAACATCACCACCGTGGGTCTCTACCGAGACATCCGCAAATGGCCCAAGCGTGACAAACGCGCACAAGACGCACGCAAGAGCATCGTGAACTTCGACTGGCTTTCACCGTTCTCGGTGGGCGAAATCTTGCGCGGAAAGGAAATCCTTGAAGCCTTGCGCACCGCCTCAGGCGACTCTGTTTCCGAGTACAACTACCACGAATACGTGATTAAGAACTCATCGCTCAAGAAGGGCATCAAATACTACGACATCGCCCTTCGCATCTACATGGGCGCCGTGCTGAAACGCCACGCTTTGGAAAAGCCGTCCACAAAGATTGGCGTCGGCAACTGGAACGACCTTTCCGGACTCCTCTTGCCCGAATCCGAAGAGAGACGGCTCATCGAAGACCTCGAACAAGGAAACTTCGAGACCATCGAAGAGATCATCGAGCGTTTCAACGACATTCATCGTAACTACTCGGAATACCGCTGGGCGTGGACTTATCGGATGATTTGCGACTACTACGGACTCGACGAAATCACCGAAGCCGATGCCGAACGCGTGCGCCAAGACTATGTGACAGCACGCCGTGCATGGATTGCCGAGATCCGTAAAGATGCCGAGAAAGAATACTCGCTCGGCGACGTCGAGGAAGAAGTGTTCGACAACTTCATCAGCCAGCTCGACCGCGAAGTAGATTTTGAAAACCAGAAACTTTACATGTAACAACAATAAAATGAAGACAAAAACCATCATTACCGCCTTGCTGATGATATTCACGCTGAATATCACAGCACAAACACAACTCACATACACCACCATCCCAACCGACCTGATGAAGACGCGTGTCTACAAGCTCGACAACGGCTTGACGGTCTACCTCTCGGTCAACAAAGAAAAACCACGCATCCAGACTTACATCGCCGTGCGGACAGGTTCGAAGAACGACCCAGCCGAGACGACGGGCCTTGCCCACTATCTGGAGCACCTGATGTTCAAGGGCACCGACAAGTTCGGAGTCACCGACCCTGCAGCTGAAGCCCCGCTGCTCAAGGAAATCGAGCAACGCTACGAGGAATACCGACTCATCAGCGATCCCGACCTACGCCGACAGAAATACCACGAAATCGACAGCGTGTCGCAAGTCGCCGCCCAATACTTCATCCCCAACGAGTACGACAAACTGATGTCGGTCATCGGCTCCATCGGCACGAATGCTTACACGTCGAACGACGTGACGTGCTACACCGAGGACATCCCGTCGAACGAAGTGGAGAACTGGGCGAAGATTCAAGCCGACCGCTTCCAAAACATGACCATCCGCGGCTTCCACACCGAACTCGAGGCCGTCTACGAGGAATACAACATCAGCATCGCCAAAGACAGCCGCAAGCTTTGGGAGTCTATGAGCCGCATGCTCTTCCCCACCCATCCTTACGGCACACAAACGACCATCGGAACGCAGAACCACCTGAAGAATCCGTCCATCACCAACATCAAGAACTACTTCAACAAGTGGTACCGCCCGAACAACGTGGCCATCTGCATGGCGGGCGACTTCGACCCCGACAAGGTGATCGGAATCATCTACAAGTATTTTGGCAAATGGCAGCCCGGAAACGACGTGCGCCAGCCTGAGTTCCCCGCACTGAAACCTATCACGCAACCTCGCGACACCACCGTCATGGGCCTTGAGGCCGAGACACTTTGGATGGGTTGGCGGTTCGGGAAAGGCAACTCGCTGCAAGTCGACACACTCGCCGTCATCGAAAATATTCTGAGCAATGGCACCGCCGGACTCATCGACCTCAACATCACGCAGCAGATGAAGATGCTTGATGCTTGGGCTGGAGCCGAGACTTTGCGCGACCACTCGTGCTTCATTCTGGCCGGTACTCCGAAGGAAGGACAGTCGCTCGACGACGTGAAGGCATTGCTGCTGGCCGAGATTGAGAAACTCAAGCAAGGCCAATTCTCCGACGACCTGCTGCCTTCCGTCATCAACAACATGAAGCTGCGCTTCTACAACTCGCTCGAGAGCAACCAGGCACGTGCCGACATGTTCGTCAATTCGTTCATCAACGAAGAGCCTTGGAAACAGCGCGTGGGGCGTCTGAACCGCATCTCGCAGATGACCAAGCGGCAAATTGTGGAGTTCGCACAGCGCCACTTCTCCAACAACTACGTTGTGGTCTACAAACGGCAAGGCGAAGACACCACTCTGAAGAAGATTGACAAACCCGCCATTACGCCCATCCCCACCAACCGCCACTTGATGAGCCAGTTCGTCAAAGACGTACAAGACACCGAGGTGTCGCCCATCGAGCCGCGCTTCGTCGACTTCAACAACGACCTCACGTTGGGCAAGACAAAGAAAAACATCCCCCTCGCCTATGTCAAGAATACCGAAAATGGGCGCTTCACCCTCGCCTTCTACTACGAGCTGGGTACCGAAAACAACGTGCGCTACAGCTATGCCGCCGACTATCTCGACTATCTCGGCACCGACAAGATGACCAACGAACAAATCAAGCAAAAGTTCTACAAACTGGCTTGCAACTATAACATCAGCGTTGGCAACCGCACACTCACCGTCTCGCTCAACGGCCTTTCCGAGAACATGCCGCAAGCTTTGGCATTGCTCGAAAACCTGTTGAAGAACGCCAAGGTCGACCAGCAGGCTTGGGAACAGTTCATCCAACTGGAAGAGAAAGCTCGCACCGACGCCAAGCTCAACCAGGCAGAAAACTTCAGCCGCCTCGTGAACTACGGCATCTACGGAGCCTACAACCCCGCGCGCAACCTGCTGTCCATCGAAGAGATGCGCCAGACCAATCCGCAAGTGCTGCTCAACCTGCTGAAAAACCTCGCCGAGTTTGAGCACACCTTATTATATTATGGCCCCATGAGCGAGCAGGAGGTGACCGCCATCGTCACCAAGACGCATAAGACCGGCAAGAAATTCCAGCCCGTTCCCACAGCCCAGCACTACACCCTGCAGCCCACACCCTCCAACGAAATCCTCATCGCGCCCTACGATGCCAAGAATATCTACATGCGCATGATACACAACGAGCAGAAGCAGTGGGATCCCGAGGAGGCTGCCGTGAAAGCCCTGTTCAACGAATACTACGGCGGCGGAATGAACACCATCGTCTTCCAGGAACTGCGCGAGGCCCGCGGACTGGCCTACAACGCCTACGCCGACTACGTGGAGCCCTCCTACATCGACCAACCCGAGTATTTCTTCACCCATATCATCACGCAGAACGACAAGATGATGGACTGCATACGCCAGTTCCACACCATCCTCGACACCATCCCGCAAAGCGAGTCGGCCTTCAAGATTGCCAAAGACGCCCTGACCAAGCGCCTCGCCAGCCGACGCGTCACGAAGTTCTCGCTCATCAACGCATGGCTCGCCGCCAAACGCCTTGACATCGACTACGACATCAACCAGCGCATCTACAAGGCTCTGCCCCAGCTGCAACTGAAGGACATCGTCGATTTCGAGCAGCGCAGCATGGCCCGCAAGCCCTACCGCTACGTCATCCTGGGCGACGAGAAAGAGCTCGACATCCAGTCGCTGCAGAAGATCGCACCCATCCGTCGCATCACCACAGAAGAAATCTTCGGATATTAATCTGCATCAGTTTGTAAACAAAAACATGTATCATCTAAAATCATAAACACATGACCGAATTCAAGTATGCACCCATGTTCCAACTCGGCAAAGACACCACCGAGTATCGCCTCCTCACCAAGGAGGGAGTGACCACCGCCGAGTTTGAAGGCAAGCAGATTGTGAAAGTCTCGCCCGAGGCACTCACCCTGCTCGCACAGCAAGCCTTCCACGACGTCGAGTTCATGCTACGCCGCGAGCACAACCTGCAAGTGGCAGCCATACTCAACGACCCCGAGGCCTCCGAAAACGACAAGTACGTCGCACTGCAGTTCCTGCGCAACGCCGAAGTGGCCGCACGCGGCATCCTGCCCTTCTGCCAAGACACCGGCACAGCCATCATCCACGGCGAGAAAGGACAGCAAGTGTGGACCGGCTTCGAAGACGAAGAGGCCCTCTCGCTTGGCGTCTTCAACACCTTCACGCAAGACAACCTGCGCTATTCGCAGAACGCACCGCTCAACATGTACGACGAGGTGAACACCCGTTGCAACCTGCCCGCACAAATCGACATCGAGGCAACCGAAGGCGCCGAATACCGCTTCGTGATGGTTGCCAAGGGTGGAGGCTCGGCCAACAAGACCTACTTCTACCCCATGACGAAGGCCACCATCCAGAACGAATCGACGCTGCTGCCCTTCCTCGTGGAGAAGATGAAGAGCCTCGGCACAGCAGCATGCCCGCCCTATCACATCGCATTCGTCATCGGAGGCACTAGTGCCGAAAAGAACCTGCTCACCGTGAAGCTCGCCTCCATTAAGTACTACGACTCGCTGCCCACCACAGGCGACGAGACAGGACGCGCCTTCCGCGACATCGACCTCGAGGAGAAACTGCTCAAGGAAGCACAGAAGATTGGACTCGGCGCTCAGTTCGGCGGCAAGCACCTTGCCCACGACATCCGCGTCATCCGTCTGCCTCGCCACGGAGCCAGCTGCCCCATCGGCATGGGCGTCTCATGCTCTGCCGACCGCAACATCAAAGCCAAGATCAATGCCGACGGCGTGTGGCTCGAGAAGATGGACGCCAACCCCGCAGAACTCATTCCGGCTGAATATGCAAAGGCTGGCGAGGGACAAAACACCATCGTCATCGACCTCAACCAGGGCATCGACGCCGTCCGCAAGGAACTCACCAAGTATCCCGTCTCCACGCGCGTCAACCTGAAAGGCACCATCATCGTGGCTCGCGACATCGCACACGCCAAGCTCAAGGCACGCCTCGACGCTGGCGAAGAGATGCCCCAGTACTTCAAAGACCACCCCATCCTCTATGCCGGACCAGCCAAGACACCCGAAGGCTACCCCTGCGGCTCGATGGGCCCCACCACCGCCAACCGCATGGATCCTTACGTGGACGAGTTCCAAGACCACGGCGCATCGCTCGTTATGATTGCCAAGGGCAATCGCTCGCAAGTCGTCACCGACGCCTGCCAGAAACATGGCGGCTTCTATCTCGGCTCCATCGGAGGCGTCGCCGCCGTTCTCTCGCAGTCGAGCATCAAGTCCATTGAGTGCGTCGAATATCCCGAGCTCGGCATGGAAGCCATCTGGAAAATCGAAGTGGAAGACTTCCCCGCCTTCATCCTCGTCGACGACAAGGGCAACGACTTCTTCAAACAACTGAAACCGTGGTGCCCGAAAAAGGCATAACAACTGAAAACATTACCCTTCAATAAAGGCGGAGCCCACTCGTGGACTCCGCTCTTTTGTTTGCTTAATGCGCAAGTGAGTTTAATGATGCCTAGGGCAATAGGCTCAAACCTTATAATTGAAGTTTATTTTGTGGCGTGGTTGTTCGCTCCATGCGACGTGAATCCATCGCGCTGAACCCTTGTGCTCGAACAGCAGTTCGTCGATGGCGGGCAGGGTTTTCAGGGCGTCGAAGAGTTTTCGTCCTAATTCCTTGCTTTCAACGCGCAGGTCGGCGGCTCGGCCTGTCAGGTGGCGAGAGCCCTTCACGCCACCGACAAGCGCATTCAGCCGGGCACAGCGGTATCCAGAGGACACCTTTATAGGTTTGCCGTATTCTTTTCGCGCTGGCTCCAACACCTCGTGGCAAAGGCGGCAGAGATTTATCACAGCCTCCATTGGCGGTGTATTGTCGACCTTGTGGCTTGTTGCAATCATTTCAAAGAGCGAAAAGTGAGGCGAAAGTTTTATCATAAGATTTTGAGTTGGTAAGTTTTTGAGTTGGGGCTTTTTCATTTTTACTTTTTAATTTAGGGCTTCGCCCGCTTTACTCCTTGCTATTGAATTTATAATCGACGCCAAGTATTGTGGCGGTAAGTGTGAGAAATTGGGCGCAAGTGTAGATGGCTCCCGTATTGATATCGGCATTGCCATTCAATAGCAAAGCCGTGAACGCAAGCACTGCTGCCGTGACGAAAGATGCCGTGGCGATAGATTTTTCAAGAATCCGACTTCTTTTCATTGAACATTGAGTCAAGACTTTTTTAAATATTTTAATTTTATGATTTTCCATTACATGTGGCATGTAGCATTCTCAGAGGATAAATGTAAGCGCCCCAGATGTATCACCTGAGGCGCTCAGATGTGGCATGTAGCAAACCGGAATCCTCCCCTACGGGGGAGGTTTGGAGGGGGCTCCTACGGTTGCTGTTCGCCCTCCTCTTCCTCAGCAGGAAGCAGGTCAGCGATGTTGCGAACGGTGACGTCGCTGAGGAATTTCTTGATGCGATTTCCCTCTTTGGTCACCTTCCACTCGGGCTGGAAGTTCATGCGGCTGCCCACGATGTTCTTCGACGCAGAGAAATCCTCCTTGCGGAGACTACCCTTGGTCTTCAAACCAATCTTGAACGAGCCGAAGCCATCCAACACGACACGCTCGGAGGCGTTGAGGTGGCGGTTCATGACGTTCACCAGTTCGATGAGCACGGCCGCAACGTCGGAATACTTCACGCTCACGTTCTCCTCGATTTCCATGGCCATCTGCTGCAAGTTCACGGCTTGCGTGTGCACGGCGCGTGCGAACCACTGGCCTGAGGTCAGTGCGTTTTCGCGAGTGTCTTGATAAACTCTGTAAAGAATTGCCATAATGATTAGTTGATTAGTTGGTTAGTAAATTAGTTTTTAAGTACCTTCCACCTCCCCCTAGACAGGTGGACTGAGGGGGTCTTCTGTTCTCGCTTGCAAAGATAAAACAAAAAGCGCAAACCTGCAAGAGATTTGCGCCTGTGGGCGTGAATTATAGTTCGTGCGGCAACGAGGCCGAAGCGTCAGAGACTGTTCTCCAACAACCGGATGAAGTTCTGATACTCAATCAGCCAGTCGAAATCCACGGGGCGCGAGCGCCTTTTTGTCGCCCCGTTGCAAAAGGGCGAGTTCATGGCCCGATGGATGGCGCGCGCCGAGTCTTCGGCGGGAATGGTGTGTACAATCTTCAGGAGTTTCTCACGCCTCGCCTCCGTCATGAGTTTCACCTTTCGCATGGCACTACCCGTCTGTTCGATGGCGTTGTTCCAGTATTCAACGAAATTCTTGATTGCTCTTTCGTCTTTTTCTTCTTTTTTCTGCTCTTCATCCTCACACGCATCGATATTTTCACTTTGGCTATTTATAGACAAAGAAAAAGACACATCTTCATTTTCATCTACATTCTCATTATCATTTCCATCTTCATTTCCATTTTCATGTTCATTATCATTCACATTAACGCGCGTGCGGGAAGAATTGTTAATTTCTGTTGCACTCTTCTCAGCGTATCTTTTCTTCCACTCCAAGACGCGACCCTTCTTTTGTAAATATTTTTTATTGTCAATCGAAATCTGCAACGTCATGAACTGGAAGGCAAGCAAGAGGGCGGGCGAAAGTTCGTCCTGCCCCGTCTGCTCGTCTTTCAACCAACGAAAAATCTCATGAAACAATCTGCCCATTTCTTCGTTGGAGAGGCTGCGCAGTGCTTGGTACTGCGCAGCATAGATAATCACACTATCCTTTTTCATCTTGATAAGAAGCCAAGGGAGGAAGTATGTCAACAATCCAAACGCCATGCAAAGGCTGCCGCGAAGCATCGTGTTTCACCAAGGTGGGCGCTCCTGCATGAAGGAATCTGCCTGCAGGCCACAACCCATAGAACACATGCTGCTCGCCTGTCATGATGTTCACAATCATCACCCGTCGGCAGCGCAGTCGCGACCTGTTCTTGCGGTTCTCGCTCAGGGAGACCCATCGGATGTTCTCGGCCCGGTTGTCGGTCCTGATGCCGTTGATGTGGTCAACCTGGCAGTGTTCCTCCGTATGGGTGTCAGCATGGAAGGCCAAGGCCACCAGGCGATGGACATATAGAGTGATAAGTTTCCCATTCAAGCTCCGGGTTGTACGCATGTAACCGCTTGTCCCCACGCCCAAATACTTGATGCCGTCGATGGAGCCGTCGGAGCCCACGCGGACGTCGCGGCCGCGATAGTTGATGGTGCGGTATTCAACTGATTCCATTCTCCAAGATTTTAGCGATTTTCTTTAATTTCCGTTTCAACTCCTGGCGTTGGTGGCCAATGTCGGGTACCGTCAGCGTTCTTTCATCTTTGCACGTGTGCCGTTCCCATACCGAGAAATTGCGAATGCGAGGATAGTATTTCGCAATCGTCAACGAATGCAAACGCTGTTTTGCGACATCTTCGTAAGATGTTTCAATGATACAGTGCCATTGAGGAAGATGTTCGTCAAGTTCTTGGGCTATCTCACAAAACACTCTTACCCAGTCAGAGCCTTTGATCACTCTTGCCCTGTCAAGCCATTTGCAGACATGATAGAGCTTTTTTATAAATTCTTCGTTCATAATGTTTAATGGAAAATCATAATTAAAAACCATACTAATACTAACATTGCAGCGACGAAGCAACCGCTAAGCAGTTCGTCCTTGCGTTCCTTGAGCGGGTTCCGCTTTTCCTCCCATTCTCGCATTTTTCCATATTTTTTTAAATCTTTAATTTTTAATCTTTAATCTTTAATCTTTAATTTCCCCCAGGGGGGAGAACTATCCATATCTCCAATGGTAATAGTCTGCAGCATCGCGGAAGCCGTGGGATGTCCACTCGTCTTCCATTGCCGCTTCACACTGATTATCATCCAGAGCGTTACGGATTTCACAAAGATGCACCTCTTCGAGCATCCTGGCTTCCACTGCATCAGAAATCCGGTCGTAGAAATGCTCGTTTTTCAGATTGTAAACCTCCAACTCCATGCTGTCATTGTGGCCTTCATAGGAAAACCTAAAATCCATGTGGAGGTTCCCTTCCTCAAAACTTGCCCGTGAAGTGGCTTTGAGAAGATAGCCTTCGTCATACTCTGCGTCGACGTCATCGAATTTCCGAACCTCTTCAAGCAACCCACTTGCAAGGTGCTTGATATAGTCATCTATCTTCTGCATAAGCTACCCTCCCATGACCAGTTCGACATTCAGGCGTTTCCACTCGATGATTTCGTCACAGTAAAGGCTGCGCCAATCCTGCACGGTGAAGTCGTAGTAGCGCACGAGACCAGGAGCCCCCTCCTTCCTCCCCCAAAGGGGGGAGGTATCAGTCGCATCGACTTCTATTTCGGAGCCTCCCCCTTTTGGGGGAGGTTGGAGGGGGCTTTTGGGGTGCTTGTCTTTGGGGACAAGCGCCAGACACAGCGTGCCCACCGCATTGCGCGTGTCACCGTTCTTCTTCACGTAGCGCATGGAGACCATCCCTTCGGCCAGCGCCTTGCGCAGCTGTCTCTCTTCAAGACTCTTCATGACGTCCGTCCTCCTTTCTCAATGTCGATTCAAACTCGTCAATCCAAGCCTCGTCGAGGATGTCGCACCCGCCCAAAGAGCGCAGGGCAGCCTCCTCCTTTTGGCACTCAGCTTCACGTTCACATTGTTCTGCCCAACCAACGGGGTCGTACCCGTCGGAGTGGTGGTCCAATTTCGCATGATACTTCATCATTTGTTGAATTTTTTGGTTAATAATTTGCGTGCATGAACGTTCATGTCGCAAAGTTAACAAAAAAAAAAAAAAACGAATTTATGTAAAGTAAAATTAGGATTTATTCATGATTTAGACATAATTTTGCCATAAAATTCATGATTTGCAATACTTTTTGACACTTGTTGACTTTTTTGCATTTGGAATTATCGAAGATTATTTGTACTTTTGTCCCAATCAATAGAAACCTAGAGCAATCTATATCGCCTCATTTTATGGATATAAAAGAATATATCAGCACTGTCAATCAGAAATATCGTGCAGGCAACGCTACTGAGCACACCTATAGAGGTGCGCTGGAACAATTGATTCAAAACCTATTGCCCAAACTCCGCATCGTGAACGAACCCAAAAGGGAGAAGTGTGGTGCGCCAGACTATATCGCCAGTCGCAAAGATGGCATGCCTGTGTTCTATATCGAGGCGAAAGATATTGGCGACAACGACCTTGACGGTCGCAATCCACATGGTCATAAAGAGCAGTTCACGCGCTATAAACAGGCTCTCGACTATATCATCTTCACAGACTATTTGGACTTCCACTTTTACGAACATGGTGAGTATATCGATAGCGTGCGCATTGCCGAAGTGAAAGGCGACAAGATAGTGGCCATCAAGGAAAATGAAGAGAAGTTCCTAAGTCTTGTACAGAATGTGGGTAGCAATGCAATTCAGAGCATTACGTCTGCCTCGCGTTTGGCTAAGCTGATGGCTGGTAAAGCCCGTTTGTTGGAGAACATCATCGAACAGGCTATGAACGACGAAACAGAGAGTTATGCCAACGAAAACCTTCAAGGCCAGTATCAGGCATTCAAGGATGTGCTTATTCAGGAACTGAAACCTGCCGATTTTGCCGACATCTATGCCCAAACTATAGCCTACGGGATGTTTGCAGCCCGTTTGCACGATGATACTCCTGATGACTTTAGCCGTGAGGAGGCTGCACGCCTGATTCCGAAGACCAATCCTTTCCTACGTCAGATATTCAACAATTTGGCTGGCAACGACCTTGACGAGCGCATCGCATGGGTTGTAGATGACTTAGTGACTGTTTTTCAAGCCACCAACCTACAGAAGATTATGGCGAGCTATAGCCGTGACAAACTGCACCATGATCCAATGATTCATTTCTACGAGGACTTCCTATCGGAATACAATCCCAAGTTGCGCAAGTCGAAAGGTGTCTGGTACACACCGCAACCAGTCGTGGGGTTCATCGTGAGGGCTGTCGATGAGATACTTCAGAAGGAGTTTGGATTGCCTGAAGGACTGGCCGATTACTCGATGATAGAGCGCGAGGTGGCCGTCGAGCAGAGTCGCGACCGTCGCACAACCGATGGCATGAAGCATGCCCCGAAACGCTTCCATCGTGTGCAGATTCTCGACCCTGCCACAGGCACAGGCACATTCCTTGCCGAGGTGGTCAATCAGATTTACGACCGTTATCGCGACAATCAAGGCATCTGGCAGGAGTATGTCGAGCAACACCTGCTGCCTCGCCTCAATGGTTTCGAGATACTGATGGCTTCGTATGCGGTTGCTCACATTAAACTCGATATGCTATTGGGAGAAACTGGCTATCAGCACAATACGGACAAGCGCCTGCATGTCTATCTGACCAATTCCCTTGAAGAGAGCAACAACGAGCCACGCACCCTCTTTGCCCAATGGCTCAGCCGTGAGGCTACAGAGGCAAATATCATCAAACGTGACTATCCCGTGATGGTGATGATTGGTAATCCGCCCTATAATGGTAGCAGTACAAATAAGGGCAAATGGATTATCTCTTTGATGGATGCTTACAAAAAAGAACCTGGTAGCAAACAACCACTCAATGAACGCAATCCAAAATGGCTTAATGACGACTATGTGAAGTTCATTCGTCTTGCTCAAGACTATATTGAAAAATGTGGTGAAGGTGTAATTGGTTTTATCAATCCTCACGGTTATCTCGATAATCCTACGTTTAGAGGAATGCGTTGGAACCTGTTGAAGACCTTCGACAAGATTTACACAATCGACCTCCACGGTAACAGCAAGAAGAAAGAGACGTGTCCAGATGGAAGCAAAGACGAGAATGTCTTTGATATTATGCAAGGTGTCAGCATCAATCTGTTTGTCAAGACAGGCAAGAAAGGAAAAGACGAATTAGGAAAGGTGTACCATAAAGATTTATATGGACTACGACAACAGAAATATGATTTCCTCGATGGGGCAACTTTAGGAAACGTTGGATATGAAGAAATGAAACCTAAGGCTCCAATGTATTTCTTTGTTCCAAAGAATTTTGATTTACAGGAAGAATACGATAAAGGATTCAAAGTTGATGAACTCTTTAATGTTAGTTCAGTATCTGTTGTTACAGCTAAAGATGCTATACTTGTTGACATGAATGAAAACAGTTTGTTTGCAAAGGTCAAACAGGAGTATGGCTCTGCAGATTCATCACTTATAAAAAGATATAACTACAGACCGTTTGATGACAGGTTTGTGTATTATGACGTCCAAAAGATAGAACGTCCTCGTGAAACAACAATGCGGCAGATGACGCATCAAAACATAGCTTTGCTCACATGCAGGCAATTAGCTGGTAATGAGTGGAAGCATGTGTCTATAGCAGATGGCATAGTTGATGATTGCCGAGTTTCTTCAAAGACAAAGGAAAGAGGCTATGTTTTTCCTCTTTACATCTATAAGGAGAACTTGGGCCAAGAAGAGCGCATAGTCAATTTCAACAAGGAAATGTATGACAAGATAGCCAAAGGCCTGAATTATCTTCCTTGTTATGATGATAACGTTTTGGTTGATCCGACAAGTGATTATAATGGCGTGCTCTATCCCCAAGACCTCTTCGACTATATCTATGCCGTGCTTCATAGCCCATCGTATCGCGAACGCTACAAGGAATTCCTGAAGATAGACTTCCCACGCATACCTTATCCTACAGACTGGGAGAAATTCCGTGATTTGGCAGAGAAGGGTGAGGAACTACGACTACTACACCTCATGGATGACTTGCCTTCAAAGACAGGTGTCACTTTCCCTGTGGCAGGCTCATTAAGAGTAGATTGCTATCGTTGGCAAGACAATCGTGTTTATATCAATGCAGAACAATACTTCGAAGGTGTGCCAGAATCTGCATGGCAGTTCTTCATTGGTGGCTATCAGCCCGCCCAGAAATGGCTCAAAGATCGTAAGGGCATGACACTGAGTTTTGAAGACGTGAAGCACTATGGCCGCATCATCTACGTGCTTCAGCAAACAGAATGCATTATGCAAGAAATTGACAATATCTAGCTTTTAAAAAAATCTTGCTCAATTCCAGACGCAGTGTGCCCTGTTTTTTAATGCCAAGTAAAATGGCGATGGGAAAATGAGGAAAAAATAAATAAAATTATTTGGCATTGTGCTCGGTTTTCAGTACCTTTAACTGCGTTGAAGGTACTCACGTTCGAAAAAACTCAAATAAAATTTGGTTTTTTCCTCACTTAATCGTACCTTTGTCCCCCGATTCACAAAGCGTGGATTAAGGGGTGCTGCCTTTCCGCCCATCACGACGTGGGAAGACGGCTGAGATGATACCCTCTGACCTGACCGGGATAATGCCCGCGTAGGGAAAAGTTTTTGTTTCACTCTCCCCTTATTCGTATTTACTAATATTAATAAGGTATTCACTATGAAAAAAATCTCAATGACTATCGCAGCCACCATTGTCGCATCAATGATGGTCACACCACTTTTCGCTGAAGAAAGCAGTAAAGAGACGGAGGCTGACGATTCGCTACGATTGGAGCAATTGCAAGAAGTGGTGGTCAACGGTGTGCGCGGACAGAAGGACGCTCCCTTTGCCACTGCCAACATCAAGAAGCAGCAGTTGCAAGAGTTCTCGAAGACGGGACGCGAGCTGCCCATGCTCTTCGCTCAGACACCTGGCGTTCTGGCATGGGGCGAGAACGGACTTGGCACGGGAACATCGCACATGCGCATACGCGGCGCAGGCGACTCACGCATTAACGTGACGCTCGACGGTGTGCCCCTCAACTCGCCCGAAGACCAATGCGTGTTCTGGGCCAACATGAACTCGTATGGCTCGCTGCTGGGCAGCGTGCAGATACAGCGTGGTGTGGGCTCGTCGACAAACGGTGACGGAGCTTTCGGTGGTACCGTTGCACTGGCCTCGAAGGCTCCATCGGAAACGCCCTCGCTGGAAATCAGCAGTTCCTACGGCAGCTACAACACGTTCAACGTGGGTGGCAGCTTCTCATCGGGACTGCTGTGGAACCATTGGATTCTGGACGGAGCCTACCACGAGACAAACACGGACGGCTACATCCACGGCACCAGCGGACGCTCGGGCTCTTACTACGGCGGACTGACCTGGATGGGCGACAACTTCCAGCTGCGCTATAAGAATATCGGTAACTTCGAGAAGACTGGACAGGCCTGGAATGGTGTTACCGCCGGTAACGACGACCTGTCGATCATGGACGGCATCTACGGTGCCAACACCGGCATCAAGACCTATAAAGACATGTACGAGGTAGGTCTGGGCCGCTACAATTCGCTCTACGAGCAGTTCACCTATGATGCCGATGGCAATTTTGCGCGCGACGCCAACGGCAACTACCTAACCGAACGCTATAAGATGAACGACGGCTCGTATTGGAACAAGACCACCGACAACTTCTGGCAGAGCCACAACATCCTGACCGCTGCATGGGACATCAACACCCACTGGAACACCACCGCCTCGCTGCACTACACCCACGGCTACGGCTACTACAAGGAGTTCCGTCCCCAAAATAAAATCAAGAAACTCGGACTGCCTAACGCTGAGTTCGGCTACGATGCCGTTGACGGTGTGAAACGTACCGACTGGGTGCGCAAGAAGGGATTGGAACAAGATGTCTACGGACTGGTAGGCAATGTGAACTACAAAGACCAGTTGTGGGACATCATCGGCGGGCTGAGCCTGCAGAACTTCTCGGGCAACCACTTCGGCTACGTGACCTATCTCTCGAACGACAAACTGAGAAGTCTGCTCATGTCGAAGGGCGACTATCAGTACTACGACTCCGATGCGAAGAAACTCGACGGCAATGCCTACATCAAGGCTGCCTATGCCATCACACCCGCATGGAGCGTGTTTGCCGATATGCAGTATCGCCACGTAGGCTACAAGACCGACGGCTATAACGACAAGTTTGCCTACAACAAGCAGACCTATCTCTACGACAAGCACTTCCTCGACATCGACAAGAAATACGACTTTTTCAACCCCAAAGCAGGTTTCAACTTCCAAAGTGGCGGACACCGCTTCTATGGATCACTGGCCATGAGCCATCGCGAACCTGAGCGTAACAACTTCACCGACAATGGCAACTACCCAGCACCAAAGGCCGAACAACTGGTGGACTATGAACTGGGATACCAATTCGCGGGCAAAAGCTGGCGTGCAGGTGCTAACTTCTACTACATGGACTACACCGACCAGTTCGTGCAGACAGGAGCCGTGAGCGACATCGGCGAACCGCTGACCACTAACGTTAAGGACTCCTACCGCTTGGGCGTTGAACTGACAGCAGGATGGGACGTGACACCTTGGCTGACACTTGAAGGCAATGCAGCGTTGAGCAAAAATAAAATCAAGGATTTCGACGAGTTTATCGAGGACTGGGACGACTGGGAAGGTAACCCTGACGCCGCAAAATACCACTGCGACGGCAACGGCGACGAACTGCGCCAATTCCACTACGACAACTCCACGCTCGCCTTCTCGCCATCAGCCATCCTCAACGGCTTTGTCAACTTCCACTGGCAAAACATACAAGCCACATGGCACACCAACTACGTCTCACGCCAGTATCTCGACAACACTGCCCACAAAGACCGCTCGCTGCCAGCCTACTGCACATCCAACATCAGCGCCAGCTATACGCTGGACTTTGCGCCCAAACCCTGGAGCATTCGCGAACTGGTCATCGGTCTGCATCTGAACAATGTGTTTGACGCCCACTACGCCAGCAGCGGATGGGTCTACTCGGCTGTGGCAGAGAGCTACGGACACACACCCGACAACCGCTACTATCAGATAGGATTCATCCCCATGTGCGGCTTCAACGCCATGGCCAGCATTACGCTACGATTCTAAGTTCGAAGAAAGGGCTTAAAGGGCATAAAAGGGAGTGAGAGGCATAAAGAGACATTTGCCAAATTTCCCAAGCCATTGGCCCTTTAATCCCTTCCACTCCCCTTTAAAATCTTTAGCCTCTGAGATAAATGTTCCATTTCAATTGGCTTGACTTCACAACGGCCGCGCTCGGCCTTGCATACATCATCCTCGAATACCGCGCCAGCATCTGGATGTGGGCGGTGGGGTTTGTGATGCAGGCGCTTGGCATCGTGCTCTACTATCAGAAAGGACTCTATGCCGACTGCGGCATGGAGTTCTATTACATCGCCATGACCATTTACGGATTCCTACTTTGGAGGAAAAAGGCTTCACACGATAACCAGCAAAAGCTACAGGTGAGCGATGGAACGGCGGGAGATGTTGGAGGTGTGCTAGCCATCACCCATATGCCCCTGCGCATCGCTGCCATCTGGGTGGGTGTCACCGCAGTTATCTGGGCGACCATCTATTACCTGCTCATTACCTACACCAACTCTCGCGTTCCCATAGCCGACTCGTTCACTACAGCGCTGAGCATAGCTGGCATTTGGGCATTGGCGCGCAAGTATCTCGAGCAGTGGTTCATCTGGATAGTCGTAGACGTGGTGACGTGCGGTCTTTATTTCTATAAGGACATTCCGTTCAAAGCTTCGCTTTACGGCTTATACATCGTCATTGCCGTTGCGGGCTACTTCAAATGGCGTAAAATGATGGTTGAACAACTCAAAAAATCAAGATAATCATGAAAAGATTCGCATTCAAAATGTTCCTCAAACCAGGTTTCGAGGAAGAGTATGCCAAACGGCACGCAGCCATCTGGCCTGAACTGAAACAAATGATCAAAGAACAAGGCGTTGGCAACTACAGCATCTATTGGGACAAAGACACTAACATCCTCTTCGCCTACCAAGAATGCTCGAAGGAAGGCAACTCGCAAGACACCGAGAACGTTGATCCCATCACACAACGCTGGTGGGACATGATGGCTGACATCATGGAGGTGAACCCCGACAACTCGCCCGTCACCATCCCTCTGCCCGAGCTGTTCCATATGGATTGAGGATTCAGTCGATAACAGACGACAAACATTAAAGGGCTTTTCCGTTAGAAAAAAGCTCTCGTTAGTGAATGCAATAAAGAAAAACAAAAGAATTGAATAGAATATGGAAACATTCATGACATGGGCAAAAGAGAACTTTGACCTCATCTCTTTGTATGTCGGTTTGCTGGGCGTCGTTATTGGCATCATAGCATTGGTGTATGAAATCAAAGGGAAAAAGAAGAAAAAGAAAGGGGAAAAGTAGCTATCCCCATTATTATTTTAATCTTTAATTATTCATATTTAATTTATTATTCGTGTTTAAACAAAACTATTTCATCAAGCCTGCCCCCATACGCTTCAAGCAGTTCTCGCGCAAAGGCTATGCCCTTTTCTCGTGCTTGGGCCGTGAGGTGATTATCGGCACCTTGTCTGTTGCCACACTGGCATACGCCAAGGCAGACGGCATCAGCGTGAGGGAGGACTTGTCGACCGACTCTTTGCGACGCGAGGAGGTGGGACTCGACGAGGTTGTGGTGTTTGGCTCGCGAGCACCGCTCACCGCTTGGCAGAGTGGTGAGCATGTTGAGGTTATCACGAGCGAGGAGATTGAATGCTCTGAAGCCTCAACTGTTAACGATGTTTTGAAATTAGCTACAGGCGTGGATGTCCGTCAGCGCGGTGGCTTTGGTGTACAGACGGACATTTCTATAGGCGGCGGAACGTTCGACCAAATGGTCATTCTATTGAATGGCGTGAATATATCGAATCCGCAGACCGGGCACAACGCCACTGATTTCCCCATTTCACTCCACGACATTGAACGCATCGAGATCATCGAGGGCGCATCTTCTCGTGTGTTCGGAGCCTCGGCTTTTGGCGGGGCCATCAACATTGTAACAAAAGGAAGTGAAAGGAAATCTGGAGACAAGGACGTCATGATAGGCATGGAAAGCGGCTCGTTCGGCACTTTTGGCGTCGAGGGAAGTGCATCACTGTTTTCCTCACCCACCCCGTCAAAGGGTTGGCTAGCAGGCGGAAGAGCGTCGGCAGGATGGACACGCAGCGACGGAGGCACGAAGAACAGCGACTTCAACAAGGTCCACACCTATGCCAACACGAAATGGAGCAATGAGAAAACCGACTTGGATTTGCAAGTGGGTTGGAGTGCTCAGGACTATGGTGCCAACACATTCTACAGCGCAAAGTACGACAACCAGTATGAAGAGACGCGTCGGCTTATAGCATCGGCAACAGCAAACAGGCTCATCGTCCCAGGCATGTCGCTTCATGGAACACTATATGCGAAACACTTCGGCGACCATTACTGGCTCATTCGCGGCATCAACGGCAGCAATAAAGGCGAGAACAAGCATCGCTTATGGGTTTATGGCGGCTCGACGGACTTTAACATTGACTGGCATGGGGGCAGGACATCTGTGGGAGCGGACATCCATTGGGATGTCATCAGAAGTTTGGCTTTGGGAGACCACACGCGCAGACATGAGAGTCTGTTTGCCGAGCACAACGTGGTGCTGAGGAAATGGACACTATCAGCGGGAGTCCACTACGGAAGGTTATGGCAAGACATTAGAAACAATAAAGAAAAAGAAGCTGTGTGGTCGCCAGGTGTGAACATCAGCTTCCGACCATCATACAACTGGAAACTCTATGCGTCGTGGAACAAATCGATGCGATTGCCTACTTTCACAGACCTCTATATCAGCAATGTGGTGCAACAAGGTGATGCGTCTCTCAAGTCGGAACGGGGCGCAACACTCAAAGGCGGTGTTGTTTTCCGGACAAACAGCTTCAATGCAACAATCTCAGCTTTCAAAAGCCATGGAAGAAACATGATTGACTGGGTGTATGCTTCGAAAGAGGCGGAGCGATATGAAGCCCTGAACATTGGAAAACTGGATATCACTGGCTTTTCTGCAGACACCAAATACCACCGAGGAACGCTGACAATAGGACTTGGCTATGCTTTCATGAACGAAAAGCATTGGTCAGAACGGGAGATTTGGAGGTCACTTTATGCTTTGGACTACGTGCGCCACAAGTTTGTACTCCAAGTAATCCATAACATCCTCTTACCCCACTCTATTGAACAGTATGGAAAGCTAAACGCTTCATGGTCAGCACGATGGCAACAACGGATGAACGGCTATACGCCATATTGGAAAATAGATGGAAAGTTGGAATGGTCGGCAATGCGTTGGAACTTATACCTAAAGGCAGACAACTTGACGAATCACCATTACTTCGACATTGCAGGAGTTGAACAGCCGGGGCTTTGGATACTGGCTGGGGTGAACCTGAAATTATAGGGATTTCTTCAGTTTGAAGGAATTCTCAATGCTCTCCACTTCGTTTTGGAACGGAGAATCGACTTTCATGCGCTGCAGTACGGAATTACAACTGTGAATCACCGTACTGTGGTCGCGTGAGCCGATAAGTTTCCCGATGCGTGCGGAAGTCATCTTAGTGTACTTCTGTGCCAGATACATGGTGACTTGTCGTGCAACAACGATGTCATGCTTTCTGCTTTTGCTGTGAACAGCAGCTGTAGTCACATTAAAGTGACGGCAAACCGTCTCGAGAATATCATCGATTGTAAGCGGTTTGTCATCGGCTTTGACGGCCCTATTGACAATGCGCTGCGCGAGTCGGATGTCGATGTTGCAATTATAGACAACGCTAAACGCCATGAGCGAGTTGATGACGCCTTGCAGGTCGCGTACGCTTCCGTTAGCAGTTTGAGCAATATAGTTGACAACGTCATCTGGTATCTGCAACCCATCTCGACGGATCTTACTCTTGAGGATATCAATGCAGAGTTGCTTGTTAGGTTTCTCAAGTTCAGCAATGAGACCGCATGCAAAACGCGTGAGGAGGCGCTCAGGCATGCCTTGCAAATCGACAGGCGGACGGTCACTGGCCATAATGATACGCTTCCCGTTTCGGAAAAGATGGTCGAAGATATGGAAGAAGGTGTTTTGCGTCTTTGGAGCCGATATCCACTCTTGTATATCGTCAACGATAAGCACATCGATGGACTGATAGAAATGAATGAAATCGTTAATGGCGCCTTGCCGTGTTGCATCGACAAACTGCACTTGGAAAAGTCGTGCACTGACATAAAGCACTCGACTTTGCGGATAGAGCTGTTTGATTCGCACGCCAATAGCATTAACCAAATGCGTTTTTCCGCATCCAGACGGCCCATAAATGAACATCGGGTTAAACTGGGTGCTGTTGGGGTGCTCTGCGATAGAAAGGCCTACGGCACGTGGCAGTTTATTACTGTCGCCCTCGATGAAATTATTGAAAGTCTGATGAGGATTGAGCTGAGAGTCGAGTTCCTGCGGTGTTGCGGCATCAAGCGGAGAAGGCACCTGATTGGCACGTGTCTTTGCCTGTCTGGCCAAATCGTTGTCAGTAGGCTCGGCCTCAATCACAGTTGTGAGTTTGTGCTCTTTATCAGTAACGACGCGATAAGCCAGTTTTACGTCTTCGCAGAAGGTACGCTTCAATACCTTGCTGAGCAAGTCGACATAGTTCTCCTCAAGATACTCATAGACGAATGGACTAGGCACCTTGAGAACCAATGTCTTCTCCTTTTCTTTAAAAGAATCGAAGACTATCGGCTTAAACCATGTGTTGAATTGCTGCAGTGAAACGTTCTCGCTGATAAGCGCAAGAGCCTTTTCCCACGAAGCTTTTAGACTGGTGGTCATTTACCTTTTTTAATATCTTACTCGTTGTGTGGATGTCATGGAAGGGTTAGTTGCCCGACATCAGGTTTTCGAATGCAAAGGTAACAAATAATTTGCAAACTGAAAAATAATTTCTTCTTGTTTGTTTTTGTAGCAAAACGTAAATTGCTTTATTATCGCACTTTACACGTTTTTGGGCTAATAGGTGGCAAAAATGGGATTTTGTTTTTTATAACCTCCTGATTCTTTGGCATTTATGGCGACATCCAATATCGGACAAAAGAGAAGGATGTATGGAGTGAAACATCATTAACGACTATTGTAATTAAGTGAATAAAAACGATTTTCAAGCTATCCACTCCTTCGTGAAACATCACACAGTTTATTTAGACTAATTCTTTTTTAGACTATAAATCATGTCTCAAATTGACAATAAAATGATATATGATGTCCATAGTGCTACCGTAGACTATGAATGTCAAATAGATTGGGTTAGGACATCATTTGTCTTTACGCCCAAACAAGGAGAAGTGGACATAGCGCTTGGGATGCTCACGCAGGTTGTTAAGCAAGGTGTCTGCACTTTGAACGGTCGTTGTCAGCTTGTTGTAAAGCGTCTGGTCGTTCATCAGCAATCCCAGTGTGCCTCGATTATTATTCAGATTGTCGGTCAATGCCTGCACGTTAGCAATGGTAGCATCCACCTGCGATTTTGTTCCTTGAAGGTCAAGTGCTGACAAATTTGATGTGAGTTGGCTTGTATTGTCAAGCAACCCGTTGGCCTTGTTCATCAAAGCAGGCACGTTCTTGTTGAGCCCAGCCATCAAAGTATTGAGTTGCTGAGAAGAATGATTCAGACTAGCAGTCAAGGTTCTCACATTGTGAAACGACTGAGCCAATGCTGGATCTGACACCAACGCGTTCAAGTTAGTCAGGATGGAGTCAAGCTTGGGCAGCATTTGCTCTACGGCGGGAATCAATTGAGCTGCCTTCGACATTAGTCCTTGACTCGTGGCGCCTGCAATCGTGTCACCATATTGCAGCACATCGACAGGATTCTCACCCAACATGAGGTTCATCTTCACGTTGCCCATAAAATCGCTTTCTATTTCAGCTGAGGTTCCTTTGGGCAAACGCAAATTCTTGTCGACGCCAAACGTGACAACAATGTCACGCCCACCAGCATAATCGAAATCAATAGACTTCACAATGCCCACTTGATAACCATTGGCAAATATAGGATTGTTGGCCGTCAGACCACTGATGTCCTTGAACTTGACATAATAGGCATTATCCTTAGAAAACAGTGAGATGCCTTTCAGGAAATTCATACCGAAAAACAAAATCACAATACCGGCTATGGCCACAAGGGCGATTTTCACTTCTTTAGTCAAAAACTTCATATTTTGTTGGCTTCTACTTTCTTGGTTCTTCAAACGTTTTTCCTATTATTTCCCCCTGTTCGCCTTGAACTCCTTGATGGCTTCGTTGATATTCATCTTTTGTCCATTTTTGTAAGCGATGATATGAGAGTCGGGGAACTTATCGAGCAGCTGCTTGCGCAATCTGTATATTTCATTGTAATTGGTCGATGAACCTACAGTATAAATATAATGGCCCCCATCTTCTGTTCGCTCCACGCCACTTACTCCTTTGAATTGGCGGTCGTTAGAACTCAGTTTGGCGGAACCGGCAAGAATCTGCAACTTGAACAGCGGCTTGTTAGAAGAAACCTTCTGCCCTCCTTGGCTGGCCGTTGTCTTTTGCGAGTTTGTGGTAGGTTTCTGCTTGACAGTTGTGGCGGCTTGTTCGGACTTTGTATTCGCATTGTCACGTTGAGACGACTCACGCTTCTGCTTTGCTATTGGCTCATCAGCATGTGCTTCTTCCATGAGAGAAGACTCCACCTTCGGAACCGGCACATCTTCTATTTTGTAGTTCACAGGGACACTGTCGAAATACTTTTTCTTATAATTGATAAATGCATTCAAGATGCCACGGGAATACTTGGAGAGTGCATCGTTTGAGTTAAGGAACTTTTCTTCGTCCGGAGTGGAAATGTATCCCAACTCCAACAAGCAACCAGGCATTGATGTGAGACGCAACACAGCCAGATTATTCTGATGGGCGCCCTTGTCCTGACGCCCTGTTGCAGCACAAATGTTGCGTTGCATGAAACGGGCAAGTTCAATGCTGCGCTCCATATTCTTGTCTTGGATGATTTCGAACATGATGTTGCTTTCTGGCGAATTGGGGTCGAATCCCTTATAGGTCTGCTTGTAGTTGTCTTCCATATAGATGACAGCATTCTCACGCTTAGCCACTTCCAAATTCTCCTGAATGCCCTTCTTTCCTGTCGTCTCGCCGCGTCCCAGTGTATAAGTCTGCACGCCTCGGGCGATTTTCTTACCAGGAAGGGCGTTGATATGAATGGAAATGAACAGGTCGGCCTTGTTGCGGTTGGCGATTTCAGCACGCTGCCACAACTCAAGGAAACGGTCGGTCTTGCGAGTATAAATGACACGAACGTCCGGGCAATTGCGCTCCACCATCTTTCCAAAAGCCAACGCATATTTCAGCGTGAGGTTCTTTTCCTTGGAGATGGCGCCCACAGTTCCAGGATCCTTGCCACCATGTCCTGCATCGATGACAAGCGTGAACTTATTAGCCGCACCGACATTCAGCACGACCAACATCAACAATACAGGCAATAGGAGCAAAAAACGTCTGTTCATATCTCGGACTATTTCATTCGTTTGCAAAAATAACGATTATCTTTCGAAAACCGACAACAACCATCAAGTTTTATCATTAATTAAATGTAATTCCACGGTTGCACCGTTACTACAAGCACCCATTGGCGGATTCTGCTTCGTCAGCCGTATAGTGAGCGACGTAATAGCGGGGAACTCGGCCATCAACTTCTCACCAATGCGCCAAGCCACGCGCTCTAGCAACTTGCTGGGCTTTGTCATCTCTGCCTTGACAATGTCAAACATCCGCGCATAGTTGAGAGTGTCGCCAACTTCATCCGTCAGGCAAGCCGACGAAACATCATACCCTGCACGGACATCCACCACATAATCATTACCCACAGCGCGCTCTTGAGGGAGCACACCATGAAAGGCGTGGAACCGAAGACCGTCAAGACTGACAAAACTCTCTTTCAGGCACATCATACGACCTCGTCGGTTTCGTTGCTACCATCGGCGGTGTATTTCTTCAACGCACGCTCTACGCCCACTTTCCACGTGTTGATGCTATCGCTGCTCAACTCGAGCGACGACACCAATTTCACCACATGCTCGATGGGCATTCCATAGCGCAACACACCTGAAATCAACTTGGCGTAGTTCCAATACTCCTTGTTGAACTTCTCGGATAGTCCTTCCACCGTAGTCTTGTAACCGCGTTTGTTCTCGAACTGGAAATCGTAGCGCTTAGTGCCGTCTTCGTTCACCTGCTTGATAATCTTTCCTTTAGTGACTGTCTTGGGAAGCACAATGCCCTCTTCGTCGTCCTGCAGGCCTGTGAAGATTTCATAAGGCCGGCCATTCAGCAACCCCACGAAAGCCACCCACTTTTCCTTATTGTTTTGGAAACGAACAACGTCGCATTCCAACTCGCGGGGACGCACTTCAACCACTTGGATTTCGCCAGGAGCGGGACTGGTTGCGCTCTCAGTATTACCGTTTTTTTGATTGTCCATAACTGAAAAATACATTTGTTGCCACAAAAATACAACAAATAATCGAGAATTCTGCAATTCTGGCACATTATTTGGAAAAAAACAATAAGAATGTTTCCCATTTGGGAAAATTCATTTAATTTTGCAAACAAAAAAGTTCACTCATATGAAGAACATCGAGACAAGAAGAAGCATCAGAAAATACGCTCAGCGCGAAGTTAGCGACGAGTTGCTCTGCCGATTGTTAGAGACTGCCGAGCGCACGCAGACAATGGGAAACCTGCAACTCTATAGCGTTGTCATCACCCGAAGTGAAGAGATGAAGAAGAAGTTGGCGCCAGCCCATTTCAACCAGCCAATGGCCACGCAAGCCCCCGTGGTACTGACATTCTGTGCCGACTTCCGCCGCACAACGCAATGGGCTCTTAACCGACAGGCCGAGCCCGGCTACGACAATTTTCTTTCATTCATCAATGCCGCCAGCGACACCTTATTATATTGCCAGACTTTCTGCAATTTGGCAGAAGAAGAAGGACTGGGATTGTGCTATTTGGGAACCACCGTTTACATGCCACAATCCATCATCGAAACGCTGCAACTGCCACGATTGGTTTTTCCCATTGCCACCATTACACTCGGTTGGCCCGATGAAGAGCCCGCACTCTCCGACCGATTGCCCATTGCTGCCATCTTGCACAACGAGACCTACCAAGATTACACGCCTCAACGCATTGATGAATTCTATGCCACAAAAGAGGCTCTTCCCGAAAACCAGCACTTTGTGGAAATCAACCACAAACAGACACTTGCACAGGTTTTTACCGACCTTCGCTACACACGTCACGACAACGAAGCCATGTCTGAGGGAATGATAGAGGCGTTGCGTAAACAAGGTTTCATTGACAACATATAATGCCCTTACACATAGCCTCAATCGTCATAAAAAAAAGGCACAATACAAATCGTTTCGCACCCCATATGGATTAGGTTGCGAAACGGTTTTCCTTTTTGAAGCCACTAAAAACAAAAGGCTACAATATAGATGTGAGCCCTAATTTCCGTTGATTGGGCACCAGCTTTTGTCACTTATATCGTCTGAGCCTGTCAGGTATAACATGTAAGCCGCTTAGGTGATAACTCTAAGCGGCTTACATGATATGTGTGACAGTGCCAAATGTGGCATGTGCCAACTATAATTGCCAGAATTAATCTTCCACGACGACGGGCTTGTACTTAGGAACAAGTGTCTTCATGATGCACCAGCCGATGAGGTAGGCCACTGCACAGAAGCAGAATACTATCATATAGCCAGCAGGTTTGCCTTCAAAACCCAAGAACGTAAATGCACTTCCTTGATTCTCTGCAAAAGTAAAGAGTTTTCCTGAGTAATATTGAATAAGCATCGAACCAAGACCTCCTGCCATTGCACCAATACCAGTGATGGTGGCAATGGTTGACTTGGGGAACATGTCACCAATGGTGGAAAAGAGGTTTGCAGACCATGCTTGATGACCAGCACCAGCCAAACCAATAATGATTGCAGGCCACCAAGCAGGATTGATAGGACTAGACTCCCACATGGCCAACGGCTGGGTAAACAAAGCGAATAGCGGGAAGAAAGCGAAAATCAACATGGCCAACATACGACCCGAATAGGGATTCATCCCACGTTTCTCAACGAAGAGTTTGGGAAGGTATCCACCAAAGATTGAGACAACAGTGACAATGAGATAAAGGACAAAAATAAGCATCTGCCCCATGGTGGAACTCGACTTATACCCGAACTGGTCGGAGAAGTAGGCGGGAGCCCAGAACAAGTAGAACCACCACACGCCGTCGGTCATAAACTTGCCCACGATGAACGACCATGTCTGCTTGAACGTGAAGCACTTGGCAAAGCTGATTTGCGATCCCTCGTCGTTGGCTTCCTTGGGATCCTCAACCTCTGCATCCTGATTGATGTAAGTGAGTTCGGCAGCATTGACGTGCTTACTCTTGTTGGGCTTGTCGTAAACGAAGACCCAAAGGGCCATCCAGATGAAACCCAGTCCACCAATGATGATGAAGGCCATCTCCCATCCGAAAGCCTCAGCGAGCGGTGGTATGCTGAGAGGTGCAGCCAATGCTCCCACAGAAGCACCGGCGTTGAAGATGGAGGTGGCGAAAGCACGGTCTTTCTTTGGGAAATATTCTGCAGTCACCTTGATGGCAGCCGGGAAGTTGCCACTCTCACCAAGTGCGAGGATGGCACGACAGAAGAGGAAGAGATAGACACTGACCATCGCAACGCTCGAGGCAATGTTCGAGCCTGCCTGCACAGCCCTGAGTGCCGTCATGTTTTCAAGTCCCACATATTTCAGCGTAACCCATCCGCATAATGCGTGGAGGCACGCACCAACCGACCATACGAAGATGGCCCAAAGATAGCCTTTCTTGGTACCCATCCAGTCGATGAACTTTCCTGCGAAGAGGCAGAACACTGCATAAAGAATAGAGAAGGCCGCTGTAATGATTCCATAATGGTGGTCATCCCAATGGAATTCGGGGGCGATAAAATCCTTCCAAGTGAGCGAAAGCACCTGACGGTCCATGTAGTTCACGGTTGTCGCAAAGAACAACATTGCACAAATAATCCAACGATAGTTGGTCATCTTGGTAGTTTGAATAGGGCTCATATTTGCTGTTAGATTTGTTTAGTCACAAGTAACACAAGTGCAAAGGTACAAAAAAAATCCAATACACTCCACCTAATGACAATTATTTTTACGAAAACGTTTGCTCACATCAATCTTGGTAATACACCCGCTTCACACGATTGGAAATACTTGTGAGCACCTCATAGGGGATGGTGTCGATAAGGTCGCTCAGCACCGTTACAGGCAGATGATCGCCAAAGATTTCTACAGTATCACCCTCTTGGCAAGCAATGTCGGTCACATCTATCATGGCCACATCCATGCAGATGTTACCCACATATTCGGCCTTTTGCCCATTAACAAGACAATAGCCGCGACGATTGCCCAAATGACGATTGAGTCCGTCGGCATAACCGATGGGAATAGCACCTATCACACTATCGCGTTCCAAGATTGTACGACGGCTGTAGCCGATGCTGTCTCCTTTTTTCACATGCCTCAGTTGAAGTATGGTGGTCTTCAAGGTTGACACATTCGAGAGCATGGAATTGTTGCGCGGATTCACGCCATACAGTCCCAACCCCAGTCGGCACATGTCCATCTGGCGCTCTGGGAAATGCTCGATGCCCGCAGAGTTATCGATATGACGAAGAATCTTGTGGTCGAAGGCTGCCTGTAATTGGTCGCTTCCCTCAATAAATGTCTGGAACTGCCGCGCCGAAAACTCGTCAAAGGAATCGCTATCGCTGCCCACGAAATGAGAGAACACCGAACGCGGAATAACAGCATCTTGACGCTTCAACCGATTGATGAGCATATCAAGTTCATCGGGAACGTTGAATCCCAACCTGTGCATACCTGTGTCTAATTTGATGTGTACCGGCCAACTCGTGATGCCTTCGCGTTCGGCTGCAGCGATAAGGGCGTCAAGCAAACGGAATGAATAGACTTCCGGTTCCAAGTCGTAATCAAACATAGTCTTGAACGACGACATCTCGGGATTCATCACCATGATGCTCTGGGTAATGCCCGCTTTTCGCAACGCCACACCTTCGTCAGCAACTGCAACTGCCAAATAATCCACCCTATGGTCTTGAAGCGTCTTGGCAATCTCCACGGCACCTGCGCCATAGCCATCAGCCTTAATCATGCAGACCAGTTTCGTGGTTGGCTTAAGGAATGAGCGATAGTAGTTGAGGTTGTTGACCACAGCCCCAAGGTTCACTTCGAGCGTTGTCTCGTGCACTTTTTGCACCAGCAATTCCGTCAGTTGGTCAAATCCGAACTGTCGGGCACCCTTCAGCAATATCACCTCGTTGCGTAGTGAATGGAAAATGTCGCTGTCGATGAAGTCTTCCACACTCTCGAAAAGGAACTTCTCGCTGATTTGAATCAGCCCTCCCCATTGGCAGAGCATAGGGCCTATACCGATGAACTTCACCACTCCGCGTTTCCTCACTAGTTCCGACACCTCAGCATAGAGTTGCTGCGGCGGCTCGCCTGTTTGGAAGATGTCGCTGAGGATGAGCGTACGCCTTCGTCCTTCTTGGTCGGGGCGACGATTCATGAAGTCCAATGCGATGTCGAGCGAGTTGATGTCTGAGTTATACGAGTCGTTGATAAGTGTACAGCCGTGTTGCCCCTGTTTCACCTCAAGACGCATGGCCACAGGCTCCAGACGCTGCATACGTTCGTCGACTTGGTCAGGAGTAAGCCCCAAATGAAGGGCGATAATGGCACACACGATGGCGTTACTGATAGATGCGTCATCAATGAAAGGCAGTGAGAACCAGTCTTCCCCACCCTTGTTCCACACGTAGGTGACGGTCGTCATGGTCTCCTTTTTCTCGATAGATTTTACATACATGGCCACCGACTTGTCTTTCGTCGACCAAGCGAGCGATTGGCTACGCAAGCCAAGTTCACCAACACACTTGGCTACAATCTTGTCGTCGGCATTATAAACAACTGCCTGCGCATCGTGGAAAAGCACGAGTTTCTCTCGGCATTTGGCTTCCAGCGACTCGAAATGCTCTTGATGGGCCGCACCCAAATTCGTCAGTACAGCGATGGTGGGTTGGATGATGTCACGCAGAGCAAGCATTTCGCCGGGTTGGCTGATGCCTGCTTCGAAGATGGCTACATCGGTATCCGGTTGCATGAGCCACACAGACAAAGGCACACCTATCTGCGAATTATAGCTGCGTGGGCTTCGCGTCACAACTACGCCCCTTTCATTTTTCTGTTTAATTATCTTCGAATTGTTCTGGCTGTCACTCAGAATCTGATATAGCCATTCCTTCACCATCGTCTTACCGTTGGAACCGGTAATGCCAACTATGGGGATGTCGAATGAGTCGCGATGACGCTCGGCAAGCCGTTGCAAAGCCTCGAGCGTATTCACAACTTTCAAGAAGTTTGCATCGGGATAGTCGGAAGCATAACCATTTGGAACATCTGTGACAACAAAGTTCCTGACTCCACGCCTATAGAGTTCGGGAATATAATTATGTCCATCGTTACGCTCGGAACGAAGGGCAAAAAACAAGGTTTCTTCGGGGAAGCAGAGCGAACGGCTGTCTGTAAGCAGAAAGGCGATGTTGCGTTCACGCTCTCCATAACGCCGTGCGCCTATGAGGGTGGTAACTTTTTCAATTGTGTATTTCATCTATTCAATAGTATATGATTGACGGTTGCAAAAGTAAAAAAAATATTTGAGATAGAACAACTATTCGGAAAAGAAATGAAGATGAATGGCAGATAATTCACCTGCGCCGCCGAACGTAGGCCGTATAGGAAACGAAGGCTATAATGCCTAAAAGTCCAAGAACGGCAATAGCCAACAAGCCAACTACGATGCTTGGTGACGAAGAACGTGAGGAAGAATTCTTGGAAGAAAGAGAAGAAGATTTGTGACCTTCATACTTCTCATCAGTCAACAAATCGGGAGTGAATATGCCTTTCTTGAAACGGCATTGTATAGTGACATGTTCCCCAGCTAACAACTGTTGACGTTCAATAGGCCATACGGTGACAGTCCCGTCAATACGTGCTTTTCGGGGGAATCCGAACACCTTAGCCTCCACTTCCTCAGGAACAAACTCATGCCCTTCCAAACTCATGATGACACAAAAGAAACGGGGCAATGGTTTGCCGCCTGGTGCGATAAACTGCCACTTCAAAGCATCACAGTCGCCATAACCACGCACGAGCGAAGTAATGACATACTTCACCCAATATTCCCGATAGCCCTCGTGGCCCATACCCCAACAAAGTTTGTAGCCACCATCGTCTCCATACATGATGCTACACTTATCGGTCTGTCCGTTGAGTCCATGAACGGTGCTCCAATCCGCCACATATTCATAATAATGGTCACCATGATTATCGAAAACCTTGAAATCCTTCAAGTGGCTCCCCTCCTCGAGCGGTGCAACAATTGTGAAACCTTCTGAATAGTCACCTTCCACACGCATCACACGTTTCTCCAATATTTCCGCATCACCGTTGGGGGACAGATGGACGACCACGCAAAGAGAATCGAGAACTGGTTCGATACGAGACGCGCCATATGACAACACGGAAACTGCCCAAAAGGCTATTGACATGAAAACGCAACGCTTCAAAACGTTGCTTGTCAACCAAGATATTGGGAAGTAAAACCAGTTCATTCTTTCCATAACTTATTGGAAACTATAAGATTTCACGTGCAATCCACGCGCAAGCTTCGGCATCAGCCAACGCATGATGATGATGCTCCAGATGATAGCCACATTCTTCAGCAACGGTTTGCAACTGATGATTGGCCAAATAACGAAACGTCCGCCGTGAAGCCTGTAAGGTGCAATGGAATTCGTAATCAGGATAGTCCATCTGATAACAACGAAAGACTGCCTTCAAACAAGTTTCGTCAAATGCCTTGTTATGGGCAACAAGAGGCAAACCTTCTATCAGCGGTTCAATCTGCTGCCACACCTTTGGAAAGACCAATGCCTCCTCGGTGTCCTCACGAGTAAGGCCATGCACCCGGCTGCACCAATAGGTGTAATAGTTCGGCTCAGGCTGAATCAGAGAGTAGAACGTGTCCACGATTTCGCCTTCCCGCACGATAACCACACCCACAGAACAAACGCTTGTGGGTTCGTTATTCGCTGTCTCAAAATCTATTGCCGCAAAGTCATTCACACTATTATACTAAAGCTATAACCACAAAAGTAACGCGGCAAACATCATCATGCTTCTCTGAAATATACTTTAAAATAGTCTTCAGGGCTCACGAATAATGCTTGCCGCATTACCTATTTGTGGAATGTCAACTATTACTTTTTATTGTTCAAAAGCAACTGCTCCAACGCCTGCCGACGCTCTGCCCACGTTTTGTAGTCGTCGGCACGAATCGTCAGGATATTGAGGTTGGGAGCTGGCCCGTTATTATTATTGTTGTTCATGAACTCCATTTTGCTGGTCGTGATGACACAAGGCTTCGTCTTGCGTTCGTTGACAAGCTTGTCAGCAATAGCATTTGCGCCTCCCACCTTAAACCAGCTTTCCATCGTCTGGCCCTTGCCTGGCACAAGTTGTATGAACGTGGGTCGGGCGCCACGCTCAGGCATTGGCGAAATGTACCACGCTTCCTTTCGCTCAAGGTCGTATCCAACCGTTCCGTGCTCGATATTGCCCATCGTTGCAAGGCTAAAGGGAGCAAACGGATTAGAAGAGACACTCGGCTTGAAGCCTTCACACGGCGAGAGAATCATATTGTTGGGGTCAGCCACTTTAGCACCGTCAACCAAGAAATAGTATTCGAAGGTATCAAAAACTTTGTCTTTGATGCTGACGCTCCACACGCCTGCCGTATCCTTCTCCATTGCCAACGGTTTGTCAATCAGCTCGGTTTTCAGCATCACTTGCTTGGCTTCAGGGGCTTTGAAGCGGAAGGTAATACTTTCACGATCGTACTGAGGCGACACGATAGGCGTTGGGAAGAGCCGAGCCATCACACCTGGAGTGAAAGCCTCTTCTTTGCCCGTAGCGGCAGGTGCAGGTTTCCCGTTTTTCATTGCTTCCTCCGAAGCTCTGGGATTGAAGAGCAAACGCAAGGTCTTGTCGAGGAAATACTTGGCGTTCATCCATGTATGACCGAACTTGTCGGTGGTAAACTCCTTCACAGAGCGGATTCCCTTCTTGTCGAGGAACTCCATGTAGTCGCGAGCCGTTCCATAGAGGAAATCATCAGTTCCCACACCCAGCCAGAACAGATGCAACTTGCTGTTGGTATCCTCAGCATTGTCATAAACATCGGGGATGTCTTGCGAAGTGAATGAACTATAAGAGCAGAGATACGAGAACTTGTCAAGGTTTCTCAATCCGCACGAGAGTCCTTGGTTTCCACCACGCGAGAAACCACCGATAGCTCTGTGGTCGCGGTCGTTGATGGTGCGGTATCTTGCTTCGATGTATGGCATCAAGTCGTTAATAAGGTCGTTGCCGAAGACATCTCCGCCAAAGCCGCCCATTCCACCAGGCATACCGCCCATTCCCGGAATTCCACCTTGAGGCATTCCACCTGGGAAACCACCCTGAGGCATTCCACCCGGGAAACCACCCTGAGGCATTCCGCCTTGGAAGCCGCCTTGAGGCATTCCACCTGGGAATCCACCCTGAGGCATTCCGCCCGGGAATCCACCCTGAGGCATTCCACCCGGGAATCCACCCTGAGGCATTCCGCCCGGGAAACCGCCTTGAGGCATTCCACCTTGAGGCATATCGCCCATTTGTCTGCCTTGAGGAGGACCGCCTGGGAATCTACCGAAGCCACCACGCCGGCCGCCCATTCTGCCTTGTCCGAACATGCCGCCCATACCTGACGTTGGCAACAATTTGGTGGGATTTCCATAAGGCAGCACGATGATCATCTCACGGGCTACGCCCTCAGCAATCAGGTTGTCGAGGATGTAGTTCATGCGGCCCACCTTATAATAAACCTCTTCGGTGTCGGTTGTTCCGCTGATCAAATAAAACACGGGATATCTGCGTTCGCGATGCATCATATAGCCTGGCGGCAGATACACAATCGCGTTATTGGTACCACGAAGGCTTTGGGAATAGTAATGAATATATTCCACTCTTCCGTGCGGCACTTGTTTGATGTCGTGAGCCAGAGAACCCGACTTTGCCGGAATCTCGAGCAAACTGTTTTTGAAGCCCTCGTTGGGAAAATACTGTTCGCACAAGGGATCCATCACGCTCACACCGTCAACGATGAAGCAATAAGGATACATGTCGGGGGCGGCAGGACCCAACGTGACTGTCCAGATTCCCTTAGCATCGCGTTTCATCGCGTGTTTTCCAGCGAACTGAACATCCACCTGCACATCCTTGGCATTGTCATTCTGATACATGAATGTCACCGTCCCATCATCGTTGATGATAGTCGATTTTTCCAGCGCTTGTTGTGCCCATCCTGTCATTGAGCAGAGCCATCCTGCTAAACACAACAAACTTGTTCTCAACACTTTTTTCATGATATAATAGTTGTTTAAATTAGTTATTTTTGCTTTCAATTACAAAAATAAAGAATTTATTGTCAAGTTGTTCTTTCTTTAAGGTTTTTTAAATATATTATGACCAAAATTGGACAATTGTTACTCCAGAGAAACTTTATTTTACCAACAATATGGATAAAATGGGGTGAAGAATAGAATAAATATTAAAAAATGGAATGCAACCTTAGCAAAAAGAATCATGAAAATATCTGACGCCCTTCCCAATCCTCGTATGACAATGAGCCAAAACGAGAATGGCGAGAAAACTGACATTCCGAAAGCACAAACTCAACCAAAAGAAGGCAAAAGCAGATTTACAAAACTCTCTATTGTCAAACAAATTCCGAATTTTTACCTACAAAAACGCGCATTTTCTTGAAACAGACAAGATTATGACCCGAAAATAGCCAAAAACCAGCACCATCCCAAACGCCTGACAATCAACAACTTCCGTTTTCTTTACATTTTTCAAAATGATGAAAGCTATGCTTTTGAGTCATTAAAGATGGCTTTTAGGCCTCTCATTTGTGGCATATGAGCACCTCAGAAGCCACAAATGAGCGTGTCAAAGACCACAAATGACAACCTCAAAGAGGCACAATGACAATCCCGCTCCATGAAAATCGAGAAGAAAAAGAGCAAAAATCACTTTTTCTCATGTTTTCTGTTCCAGAATGAAAAACGAAGCCGGCAAAGATTTGTTGGGATAATTCATAAGAATAAAAAGACTGATACATTACCTTTTCGATAGTACAAAAATGGAAGAAACAAGTGCAAAATCACCTCATTTCTGGCGGGAAACGGACTTAATGAAACAAAAAGAAACGCTCTTGATACATTTTAAACAACGCATTTGAGAACAAAATGCTAACTTTGCAACACCTATACTAAAAATGTGATATGAAAAAACTTTTGACCATCATGCTACTTGCGCTTGCCACTTCCGTGCAAGCACAAACTGATTGGGTTGGCACATGGGCTACCGCAGCCGAGTTTACAGGTCCTGGAGACATGCCGAAAGCCAGTCTTGCATCAACTTCGTTAAGGGAAATCATTCAGGTGAGTTTCGGCGGTGAACAACTTTCGTTGCATCTGTCCAACGAATTCAGCAAGGAACCCGTTGAAATCAAATCCATTTATATTGCCGACGCCAAAGACTCGTGCGACATCGATGCACGAACAGCCACGTATGTGCTCTTCAACAAGCAGAAGAGTGTGACCATCCCTGCTGGCGGAACTGTCGCTTCCGACATCATCCGCTATCGGCTGAAGCCCCTGCAGCGCTTGTCTATCACTATCTGTTATGGACCCAACGTCCCACAGAACGCCACTTCACATCGCGGTTCGCGCACCACTTCGTTCATTGCACAAGGCGAAGTTAAGCCGAAGAAGCCTTTCAAAGCCTTCGAGCGTTTGGAGCATTGGTACAACATCACTAAGCTGAATGTGCTCAACTCGGGTCAGAAGGCTGTTGCCGTCTTGGGTAATTCTATTACTGATGGGCGCGGAAGCACCACCAATCATCAGAATCGCTGGCCCGACTTCATGGCTAAAGCACTCTCGCAAATCGAAGATGCATCATGCCCCAAGGGCGTGCTGAACTTAGGAATCGGAGGCAACTGTGTTGTTTCTGGCGGATTGTCTGAACCTGCCTTGAAACGTTTCGACCGCGATATCCTTGGCCAACAGGGCGTGGAAACGCTCATCATCTTCCAAGGAACCAACGACATCGGCACCAGCCGTCATGCTGAGCAAACGGTGAGAAGCCTCATCGATGCTTATCAGACACTTATCGACAAAGCCCGTAATGCTGGCATCAAGCGCGTCATCGGAGCCACTATCACCGCCTTCAAAGGCAACGGATGGTACTCTCCTTTCCACGAAACCGCTCGCCAAGTGGTCAACGAATGGATTCGCACAAGCGGAAAATTCGATGCCGTTATCGATTTTGACAAGCTGACACGCGACCCTAACGATCCTGAACGTCTGCAAGCACAATTCAGCGAAGACTGGCTGCACCTAAATCCAGCCGGCTACAAGGCAATGGGCGAAGAAGCCGCCAGAGTGCTGATGGGCAAATAACGTGAATGAATGAAGTGATTTTTTGACAATAAAAACAAAAAAAATAGATTTATGAACAACAACTATCAACCAGAAGTGAATGGCTTCTACAAATTGAATTGGGCTCAGCGCATTGGATTTGGTTCTGGAGACTTGGCTCAAAACCTCATTTTCCAAACGGTGGCCACTTATTTGATGCTTTACCTTACTACGGTGTTGAAAATCAATCCCGCATTTGTAGGTGGACTTATTCTCACCGTTCGACTCATCGACTGTTTTTGGAGTCCTGTTGTAGGTAAGTTTATTGACAACCGCAATCCTAAGTTAGGTAAATATCGTGCATACCTTCTTTATGGTGGTATTCCTCTTACTGTTGCCGCCTGCCTGCTGATGCTTCCTCAGGCCGCTACTTGGTCTATGACCATGAAGATGATCTATGCTACTGTCAGCTACACCGTGCTGAGCATGATCTATTCAGTAGTGAACATTCCTTACGGCTCCATCATGGCCAGTATGACCCGTGATAACGATGAAGTGCTTATTCTCACCTCTACCCGTATGGTATGCGCCAACATCGGTCAGATTGTGGTTCAGGCTGGTTTCCCAATCGGTCTTGCAATGTTCCTCCATCAGGCAGTAAACTGGGATCAGGCTATATTTATGGCTATCGGAACACTTCCCGCCTTCATTATTTTGCCCTCACTTCCTATGTTGAAAAGAATCTTGGGCAAGAAAGGACTCTATTACACCCTTCTTTCGATAGGCTTTATC
This sequence comes from uncultured Prevotellaceae bacterium, assembly GCA_902769705.1. Classification (GTDB taxonomy): domain Bacteria; phylum Bacteroidota; class Bacteroidia; order Bacteroidales; family Bacteroidaceae; genus Prevotella. The sequence continues at coordinate 71,398 of CACXPX010000001.1, read as the reverse complement.
GGCTTTGCCATCTTGTTCTTCATAGGCAAGTTCGGCGATGTTCAAGAAAGCGCAACAATTGTTAAGGTTGCAAAGATTATGACTGGCGTGGGCCTTCTTGTAGGTTCGCTTATGTGGGCTCTTGTACCTGAGGTAATCACCGATTCGGAATACCGCACAGGCAACCGTCCCGCCGCTACTGTCAACGCCCTCGCAGGTGTAGCATTCAAGGCTGGATTCTCAATAGCAGGATGGATTACTCCTTTAGCTATGGGACTTATCGGATTCGACCTTGCAAGCGAAGAATCTGCATTGCCCACCGATCCAATGGCTTGGTTTACAGTTATCTGTATTTTTGCCATCGTTGGTTTTGTTCTTTTGACCCTCTGTTTCTTGGGCAGCAAAGAAAACATCACCACTACACCTGAGAAGCCCGTTTCATTCGGCGAGATGTGGCAGGAGTTCAAGGCAAACAAGTGCCTCCAACTCGTGCTCGGCGTATTCGTGGTAGTATTCTTGGCATCGTTTATCAGCGCACCTGTTAACGCATACTACACCGAGTTGGCTAAGTATTCTGTTACAGTGCAGAATGCAATCCTCTGGTTCACTACCATCATTCCCGCATTGCTTCTCATTGTAGTGGCTCTCTTAATCAAGAAGTATCCTCTCACTGACGAGCGTCTTGACGAAATGAACCGCGAAATTGAGGCTCGTGCAAAGAATTAATAACAACTAAATACATAAAGAACAATGAAAGCAAGATATTTATTCCCTAGCGACTACATGGCTGATCCTGCAGCCCACGTGTTTAACGGACGCGTCTATGTTTATCCCAGCCACGACTGGGAGGCTGGCGCAGCCTTCGATGACGACGGTGGTCATTTCCAGATGAAAGACTATCACGTCCTTTCCATGGACAATGTGATGGAAGGTGAAGTTACCGATCATGGTGTGATCCTCGATGTGAAAGATGTGCCTTGGGCAGAGAAGCAGATGTGGGATAGCGATGTCGTTGAGAAAGGCGGCAAGTACTACCTTATATTCTCCGCCAAAGACTACAATGGTGTGTTCCACCTCGGTGTAGCTATCGCCGAACGTCCCGAGGGACCGTTCATTCCACAGGAGCACCCCATTCGTGGTGCTTACAGCATCGACCCCTGTATGTTCAAGGACGATGATGGACAGGTCTACTGCTACTATGGTGGTTTGTGGGGAGGACAACTGCAATGGAACGTTGCTCCCCAGAAGGTGCTGAAGGAAGGTATTGACCTTGGCCCCGCTCCAGACCGTAAGACACAGCTCTTCACGGCTCCCGATATGCCTGCCCTGCCCAGTTTGATGGCTCGCATGAGTGATGACCTGCTCCAGTTTGCAGAGGCTCCACGCCAAGTGCTTATCATCGACAAGGACGGACAACCTTTGAAGGCCGGCGACCCGCATCGTTTCTTCGAGGCTTCATGGATGCACAAGTACAATGGGAAGTATTATTTCAGCTACTCAACTGGCGACAGCCACCTGCTGTGCTACGCCATAGGCGACAATCCTTACGGCCCATTCACCTATCAGGGAGTCATTCTTGAACCTGTTGTTGGTTGGACAACCCACCATTGTATCGTGGAGTACAAGGGACAGTGGTACCTGTTCCATCACGATTGCGTTCCCTCGAACGACATCACTCACCTGCGTTCACTGAAAGTCATGCCGCTGGAGTATGATGAAGAGGGCAAAATCAAGACTATGGTGAGCGAATAAAAAGACACTTGAAGAATGAAGTGCTATCATACATTAAATTCGATTTAGGTATAGAGAAAAAGGCATACATGTGATGTGTATGCCTTTTCTTGCTGTTCTTATATACAATTCTAACTAAAAATGGCATCATAAACAAGATGTTTTTCGTATCTTTGCAACTGGATTTAATAACTAAAACCCATTCACATGAGAACTAAACATCTATTTACAGCCACATTGTTGGTCTGTTCCATTCAAGTATGGGGGCAAAGGCTTCCTTACCAGAACCCGTCGCTCACAAGCATGGAACGTGCCATCGACCTCTGTTCAAGACTTACATTAGAGGAAAAAGCAAGACTGATGATGGATCAGTCGCCCGCAATTGAACGATTGGGAATTCCCGCTTTCCAATGGTGGAACGAAACGCTTCACGGCGTGGGACGCAACGGGTATGCCACCGTCTTCCCCATCACAATGGGTATGGCGGCTTCGTGGGACGATGCCCTCGTTTACCAAGCCTTCAACGCCGCCAGCGATGAGGCGCGTGCCAAGAACCAAGAAGCCAAAAATAAAGGCGAAATGAAACGCTATCAAGGTCTCTCGTTCTGGACGCCCAACATCAATATCTTCCGTGATCCTCGCTGGGGACGCGGACAAGAAACCTACGGTGAAGACCCTTACCTGACTTCTCAGATGGGACTGGCTGTCGTTCGTGGATTGCAAGGCATTGCCCAACATCCATCATCCGACGCTCAACAGCAAACACCCAAATACTACAAGACCTTGGCATGTGCCAAACATTTTGCCGTACATAGCGGTCCCGAATGGAACAGGCACCAGTTCAACGTTGAGAGTTTGCCCGCCCGCGACTTGTGGGAAACCTATCTGCCTGCCTTCAAAGCATTGGTGCAAGAGGGCGATGTTGCAGAAATCATGTGCGCATACCAGCGATTTGAAGGCGATCCCTGTTGTGGAAGCAACCGTCTTCTTCAACAAATCTTACGCGATGAATGGGGATTCAAGGGGGTGGTTGTTAGTGACTGTGGCGCCATCAGCGACTTCTGGGTCAGAGGAAGGCATGAGGTTTCGCCCAGTCGGCGCGAAGCATCGGCAAAAGCAGTCCGTGCAGGAACCGATGTGGAGTGCGGAAGCGACTACAGAAGCTTGCCCGATGCCGTCAAAGCTGGCGATATTTCCGAAGCCGAACTCAACATTAGTGTTGTACGCCTGTTGAAGGCACGCTTCGATCTTGGCGACTTCGACCCTGACCGATTGGTGGAATGGACGAAGATACCTTCAAGCATTGTGGCTTGCAAAGAGCACAAACAAATCGCTCTCGACCTTGCTCGAGAGAGCATGGTGCTGCTCAAAAACGATGCTCCCACGAATCAGACGAAGCCTGTATTGCCTCTTTCAAAGAGCCAACGCATCGTCGTGATGGGACAAAACGCCTGCGACTCCACCATGATGTGGGGCAACTATAACGGCTATCCCACCCACACCGTGACAATTCTTGAGGGTATTCAAGCCAAAGCGCCTCAAGCCCGCTTCGTCAAAGGATGCGGACTAACGCGGAACATTGTCGAAGAAAGTCTTATCAATGAACTCCAGACGCCCGACGGAAGACGAGGCATGCGTGCCACCTATTGGAATAACACCAAAATGGAAGGCGCACCTGCTGCCGTCGACTACCACACCCAATCCATCATCAAGGACAACGGAGGTGCTACGGTCTTCGCTCCAGGCGTGAATCTGGAGAACTTCAGTGCAAAATACGAGGGCACCCTCATCGCGAAAGCTGACGAGACCATCATCCTGAATATGACTGTCGACGACGGCTATCGCATCATCGTCAATGGTGATACACTGGCCACGCGATGGAGTGTCTGCCATCATACGATGAACATCAACCGCGAGTTCAAACTGGAGAAGGGGAAGACGTACAATCTGGAAATCGACTATGTGCAATTCAGTGGCGTAGCCCACCTTGACTTCGACCTCATCCGCAAGAGTACCCTGCCCACTTCCGACATCATCGCACAAGCAGCCGATGCCGACGTAGTGGTATTCGTGGGTGGCATCTCACCTCGTCTGGAAGGCGAGGAAATGAGAGTCAGCGAGGTAGGATTCAAAGGCGGAGACCGCACCGACATCAACCTGCCGCAATCGCAGCGTGAGATTCTGCAACAGCTCCACAACGCTGGTAAACCCGTGGTGTTTGTCAACTGCTCAGGTGGAGCCATCGGATTGGAGCGTGAGGCTAAAATCGCCGATGCTATCGTGCAGGCTTGGTATCCTGGCGAGCAGGGCGGAACGGCTTTAGCCGACGTGCTTTTCGGTGACTACAACCCATCGGGCCGACTTCCCGTCACGTTCTACAAGAATGTCGAGCAACTGCCCGACTTCGAAGACTACACGATGAAAGGACGCACCTACCGCTATTTCGAGGGACAACCTCAATATCCTTTCGGCTACGGGCTCAGTTACACATCTTTCAAATATGGCAAGATGAAATACAAGAAAGGAAAGGTCTTTGTTGATGTCACCAACACTGGCAACCGCAAAGGTGCTGAAGTGGTGCAAATCTATATGCGCAACATTGCCGACACCGATGGTCCTTTGAAGACTTTACGCGGTTTCAAACGGATTACACTAAATGCCGGTGAGACCCAAACTGTGGAAATCGACATGCCACGCGAGCGCTTCGAAGGTTGGGACAAGCAGACCAACACCATGCGCGTATTACCCGGTCGTTACGAGTTGATGGCAGGTGGAAGCAGTGCTGATAACGATTTACAGAAAACTATCATCAAAATCAAATAACATTATGCAACAAAACGAAACTGGCTCAAAAGCCTATCTTATCTCAATCGTGATGGTCGCCGTGCTAGGTGGCCTGCTCTTCGGCTATGACACAGCCGTTATCTCTGGTGCCGAAAAAGGACTCCAGGCGTTTTTCATGGAAGCCAAAGACTTCACCTACACCAATGGTTGGCACGGATTCACGTCTGCCTCTGCCCTCATCGGATGTATCATCGGCTCTGCCCTCTCGGGTTTCTTAGCCACCAACTTGGGTCGTAAGAAATCGCTCATCATCGCAGGTATCCTTTTCTTCATTTCGGCCTTGGGCTCGATGGATCCTGAGTTCATGTTCTTTGAGCATGGAACACCCACTTTCTCGCTGCTTATCATGTTCAACATCTACCGCATCATCGGCGGTATTGGCGTAGGTCTGGCCTCTGCCATCTGCCCCATGTATATTGGTGAGGTGGCTCCGTCTAACATCCGAGGCATGCTCGTGTCGTGGAACCAGTTTGCCATTATCTTCGGTCAGTTGGTGGTATATTTCGTCAACTTCTTCATTCTGGGCGACCACATCCAGCCGCTCGTGGAAGAAATGGGTAAAGGCATCGCAGCCATCAATCCTGCCGCACAGTGGACAGTCACCACAGGATGGCGCTACATGTTCGGAAGCGAGGCTGTTCCTGCAGGTCTCTTCGCCCTGCTCATCTGCTTCGTTCCTGAGACTCCGCGTTATCTCGTCAGCATCGGCCAAGACCAGAAAGCCCTCGGTATTCTATCTAAGATCAATGGCGATAGCAAAGCCGCTCAGATTCTTCAAGACATCAAAGACACTATGGTGGTGAAGACCGAGAAGCTGATGACCTATGGTGCACTTTGCATCTTCGTAGGTATCATGCTCTCTGTGTTCCAGCAAGCCGTGGGTATCAACGCTGTGCTCTACTACGCTCCGCGTATTTTCGGCGACATGGGTATGAACGACCCGATGATGCTGACCGTCTTCATGGGTGTCATCAACATTCTGTTCACCCTCGTGGCCATCTTCACCGTCGAGAAATGGGGCCGCAAGCCATTGCTCATCACGGGTTCGCTGGGTATGGCACTCGGTGCATTTGGTGTAGCATTGACTTTCGGAAATGATAGCCTCGCACTCGTGACGGCTGCCAGTTTGTTGATCTATTCTGCCTCATTCATGTTCTCGTGGGGTCCCATCACATGGGTGCTTATTGCCGAGATCTTCCCCAACACCATCCGTGGCGGCGCCGTTGCCATCGCTGTGGCTTTCCAATGGATTTTCAACTTCATCGTGTCCAGCACCTTTGTGCCGATGTTCAACATGCACCTCACTGAAGGCGACGACTTCGGCCACTGGTTCACATACGGCCTCTATGGCGTCATCTGCGTCATTGCTGCCCTCTTCGTATGGAAGTTGGTGCCTGAAACCAAGGGCAAGACTTTGGAAGACATGACCAAGTTGTGGGGCAAGCGCAAATAAGCGACATCGTATAAAACCTCAAATCGGATTCTCTGCAGAAATCATTCATTTCGCGGGGAATCCGTTTTTTATGCCATTGCCCCTCCTCCTATTGCATGAATGACACAATCACATATGGCCTCCGATGTCTTCACTTGCCGCATATGAAGCCGTCAGAAGGCTGCTTTGATCTAGTAAAATAATTTATTTTGGTGAGTAAAATAATTTATTTTGCCGTGTAAAATAATTTATTTTACTTTGTGAAATAAATTATTTTACCACGTCAGTTGTATGCTTTGAACAAACAAAAGCATAGTTCTGGTTAGACTAGAACTATGCTTTAATCATCGACGTTGCATTATTTCGTTACGCGGAACCAATCGGCCTCGACCCATCCACGATTCGATTTCTTGTTGAACTCTTCAGCCACGAACCCCATCTTTGCACCAATCCATTTGCCTTCACGCATCTGGAACTCATCGCCCACTTCCTTATACGACTTGCCGTTCAGGCTGTAAGCGAACCGACATTTGCTGTCGTTGACCATCATGCGCAAATAGATGTCGATATGTTTGGCCGGTTGATAATCAATGGCGTCTTCAGCTGTTGGCTTCAGCGTTGCCAACACCTTTGCAGTCTCCTTGCCGCCACGGTCGGCCTTCGCACAAGTGAGTTGCTGCAGTTGGAATTCATCGCCCACACGACGCACGACCAAAGCCGAATAATCGAGCCCCATCATGACGATGCCGCCCAACTGATTCTGTTCTTTCGACGTCAGACGTAACTTGGCAGTAGCTGTAAAGCGGTCGGCAGGTGTCTTTTGGAGCAACAAGTTGGGGAGCGTCCACAGTGTTGCGTCTTCCTCTTGGTTATAGGTGTAGATGCGCATAGTGCCGAACGCTGTGGGCATTCCATGTTTTTGGTCGTAGTTAGCATGCCATTGCCATTGCTTTCCGAGCGTTGGCGTGTTGAACTCATCACTCTCCACGGGATTCACGACAGTCGTTGAAGCGCTCTTCGGCTTGCGATAGGTTGTGACTGGCTCGCCGCAATAGCCTTTGGCAGGAACTTTGCCCATTACAGGCCAATTGTCCTTCCACGTGACGGGTTGCAAATGCACCACGCGTCCATAGGCCTCCTTGTCTTGAAAATGCATGAACCAGTCTTCACCTTGAGCAGTGTGCACCCAACCGCCCTGATGCGGGCCGTTCACGTCGGTAGAGCCTTGTGCCAGCACTTTCTTGCATTCATAGGGACCATATGGCGACTTTGAGCGCATAGCCAATTGGAATCCTGTGGGCACACCACCTGCCGGACACATAATCCAATACCATCCATCGCGTTTGTAGAACTTAGGTCCTTCGCAGGTGCGGCTCTCTGTTCCATTTCCGTCATACACAATCACAGGATCGCCTATGGCCTTCGTACCTTCGGCATTCAACTCACGCACTGTCAATACGGAAGCAAAACGACTGCGGCTGTTGGCCCACCCATTTACCAAGTAGCAGCGCCCATCGTCGTCCCACAAGGGTGTGGTGTCAATCATTCCCGTTCCGGGAATCACGCAGACAGGCTCCTCCCACTCACCAGAAGGGTCTTTCGTCTTCACCATGAACACGCCATAGTCTGGATCACCCCAATAAATATAGAATTCACCATTATGATGACGGATGCTCGGCGCCCACACGCCCATTCCATGCGCAGGTTTGTCAAAGACCTCGCGGGGCTTCAGTTCTTTCAGGGCATAACCGATGATTTCCCAGTTGACTAAGTCCTTGGAATGCAAAATAGGAAGGCCGGGAATGCATTGGAAAGACGAAGCCGTGAGATAATAGTCATCGCCCACGCATATCACGTCAGGGTCGCTGTAGTCAGCATTAATTACGGGATTGGTGTAGGTGCCATCACCATTGTCGGGACTCCACACTTCTGATTTGTACTGTGCCAAAGCCATCATCGGCAATAAGGCCAGCAAGGATAGAATAGTTTTTCTCATGTTTGTTTTCAAATAGTTTTTCTCTTGTTAGTCTTTCATTTGTAAAATACATAAAGATCAAAACAGCTAATGACGGTCCTTTTGCGTTAAAAACGCATTGCCAACTACAGCATCAGCCGTTTTTCTTCTGCAAAGGCAACGTCATCAGCCTCACGCGGGCGTCACCATCCTCATGCTCTTCGCTCTTTTCTTTAATGTCCAAAGGCTTTTTCTCTGGTTCCGACACGATGTCGTCTCCCTTCCCATACTCGTGACTGACGTAACTCACCTGATGGTTGAGTTGCGTCTCCACCTGCGACAAGGTCTCATTGGGGCTGACAACAAGCAAAGCGTTCAACACCTCCATCAACTCCTCATAAGCCTGGTCAGTATGCTGGCGCACACGACGCATCTCGTCGGCAGCATTCAGGATATCTTCATCGGCACACATGCGAAACAGTTCTGTGTTCTGCAAACTATTCTCATCGGTGTCAAAGACCAAGCGGTCAATCTCATTGAGTTTGATTGAGCCATACTTCTTATGGAGTTCACGAAACAACTCCCCTTCACGCTGGAATGCTTCGCCCAAAGCCTCGCAACGTTGGTTGGCCATGTGGTTTTCGATATTGCCGGCCTTCACGGTGTGATAAATCAGTTCTACAACAGTATAATGTTCATCGTCGGAGAACTTAGTAAGGTCTAAATGCAGAATAGCCATATCTTTCTCAATTTGTATTTGACTGCAAACATACAAAAAAAAATGAAAAAAACAACTAAACTGAGAAAAAATCATTCACAAACAACAAAAAAGTGGTGCGCCAGTCATGAAACCAGCGCACCACCTTATTATAATTTAATATAGTCGACGGCTTGTCGATTATTTGCAATAGAGAGCCACGATGGTCTCGTATTTCTCCTGCTTGCCAGAAGTCTGCTTGGGCTCTTCGACCTTCTTGCCATACTCGTAGACCTGCTCGAGAGTGAGTTTGCCATCTTCGAAGTCCTTGCCTACTCCAGCGTCGAACGAAGCGTAGCGAGCCTTCTTCATTGCGGGCAGTTCACTCTCTTCCAGGATAGCGGCAGCGTTCTCAAGAGCGCGAGCCATTGCGTCCATACCGCTGATGTGAGCGATGAAGAGATCCTCAAGGTCAGTGCTGTTACGACGAATCTTAGCGTCGAAGTTGGTACCGCCATTGCCCAGACCACCGTTGCGGATGATTTCGAGCATAGCTTGTGTCAACTCGTAGTTGTCAATGGGGAACTGGTCGGTATCCCAACCGTTCTGAGCGTCACCACGGTTAGCGTCGATGCTACCAAGCATACCAGCGTCAACAGCGCAAGCCAATTCGTGCTCGAAGGTGTGGCCAGCCAATGTAGCGTGGTTCACCTCGATGTTCACCTTGAAGTCCTTGTCCAGGTTGTGAGCCTTCAAGAAGCCGATAACGGTCTCTGTGTCAACATCATACTGGTGCTTGCTGGGCTCCATGGGCTTCGGCTCAATGAGGAATGTGCCCTTGAATCCCTTAGCGCGTGCATAGTCGCGAGCCATAGTCAGCATGGTTGCCATATGCTCTTTCTCACGCTTCTGGTCAGTGTTCAGCAGGCTCATGTAGCCCTCGCGTCCACCCCAGAACACATAGTTTGTACCGCCGAGCTTGATAGTAGCGTCGATGGCATTCTTAATCTGTACGATAGCACGAGCCACAACGTCGAAGTCGGGGTTGGTGCTGGCACCATTAGCATAACGCTTGTTGCCGAAGACATTAGCTGTACCCCAGAGCAACTTGATGTTGGGGAACTGCTTCATCTTCTCCTGAGCATAGTCAGTGATGGCCTTCATGCGAGCCTCATACTCAGCGATAGTTGCGCCCTCTTCAACGAGGTCGATATCGTGGAAGCAGAAGTACTCGATGCCCAACTTGTCCATGATCTCGAAGCCGGCGTCCATCTTATCCTTTGCACGCTGAACAGCATCCTCAGCCTTGTCCCACTCATAGCTGCGGGTCTGGCCACCGAACTGGTCTGCACTTGCGCCGCCCAGTGTGTGCCACCAAGCCATAGCGAACTTCAGCCAATCCTTCATTTTCTTACCCATCACAACCTTCTCGGGGTCGTAATAATGGAATGCCATTACGTTCTTACTGTCCTTTCCCTCGAAAGGAATTTTACCGGTAAACGGAAAATACTCTTTTGCCATAATTTGTTGTTGTTAAAGTTATTGGTTTATAATGAATTCTTTTGGTTTTATATATACTTACCAAATGCTTTTGGCCAGTGTCTCCTTCCAGCGAGCGTAGGCTGCCAGATACTCATCGCGCTTCTGTGCATCGGGCTCGATGACAGCCAACTTCTTAAGCGTAGCGAATGCCTCGTTGTTGTCCTTATAGATGCCGCATCCGATACCAGCACCCTTAGCAGCACCCACCGAACCATCGGTTTCGTAGAGTTCGATGGTGGCACCACTAACACCAGCCAATGTCTGGCGGAAGATGTCGCTCAGGAACATATTGGCACGACCGGCATGAATCTTTTTGATGTCCATACCCATCTGCTGCATCACCTCCATTCCGTAGCAGAACGAGAACACGATGCCTTCTTGTGCGGCGCGCATGATGTGAGCCTTTGAATGCTTGTTGAAGTTGATGCCGTGAATGCTGCAACCAATCTCACGGTTCTCAAGCACACGCTCTGCACCATTGCCGAATGGGATGATTGACACGCCCTCGCTTCCGATGGGGATGTTCTCCATCATCACGTTCATATCGCTGTAAGAAATACCCTCAGGAGCCACATTGCGACGAATCCAAGCATTCAGAATACCTGTTCCGTTGATGCAAAGCAGTACGCCCAAACGGTCGAGTTCTTGAGTATAGTTCACGTGCGCGAAGGTGTTCACACGGCTCTTCGGGTCGTAGTTCACATCGCCCAACACACCATATACCACACCGCTTGTACCAGCTGTTGAAGCAATCTCACCTGGGTTGAACACGTTCAAGCTCAAAGCGTTGTTGGGTTGGTCGCCAGCACGATAGCTGATGGGCGTGCCCTCTTGCAATCCCAACTCCTCGGCTGCTGCCTTCGACACCACCGACTGCACGCTGAACGTGGGTACGATGGGGGCGATGAGGTCTTCGGAGAATCCGAAATAGTCGAGCAAGAACTTAGCGGGGCGCTTCTCCTTGAAGTCCCAGAACATTCCCTCTGAAAGGCCGCTGGCCGTTGTGTTGATTTCCCCGCTCAGGCGCATAGCGATATAATCGCCCGGGAGCATGATTTTATAGATGTTGTCGAACAATTGCGGTTCGTTTTCCTTCACCCAAGCCAGCTTAGCAGCGGTGAAGTTGCCGGGAGAATTCAGCAAATGTCCCAGACATTGGTCGGCACCTAATGTATCGAATGCCTTCTCGCCATAGGGTACGGCACGCGAATCGCACCAGATGATGCTGTCGCGCAACACCTGCTGATTCTTGTCCACGCACACCAATCCGTGCATCTGATACGAAATACCGATGGCCTTCACCTGTTCGCCTTTGGCGCCAGCATCAGCCATAATCTTCCGCAACGCCAACTTGGCATTGTCCCACCACATTTCAGGGCTTTGCTCGGCCCAACCTGCCTTTACGGCCTTGATGGGAGCCTCGTGTTCGGGAAAGAATGCTGTTGCGGCACACTGACCGCTCTCCACATCCACCAGCGAAGCCTTGACAGAGCTGCTGCCCACATCGAAGCCTAACAAATATTGCTTTTCCATAGATTCTATAAAAATAGGTTTTGTTGTTGATAATATTCCGATTGCAAAGTTAAGGAAAATAATTGAAACCGATATTTTTAATCCGTTAAATAATGTATCAAATTAATCTCCAAATGTTTCATATTGCAAACCCAGGATACTTCTCGGCCAACAATCGGGCCTTTTCATGCGCTTTAGCCAAGAATTCCTGATATTCTTCTGACTCCGGATTAAAGGGGCGGTGAGCCAAAGCTTCCTTCACCGGGCGCCATTCCTCGATGAACTTCCGCGTGTCTTCAGCAAAGAAAGTATCCCCAAAACGTTGCCAAATGAATTCCACCGCTTGCTCCGTAGGATGAATCATGTCGGCAGCATAGAAACGATAGTCGCGCAACTCATCGTTCATAATCTCATAAGCGGGGAAATACACCACATGGTCAGCGAAATCTTTAGCCACTTCGGCAGCAGCCAATAACAGCGTCGCCTTCGACAACTGACTACCATGAAAGCCGTATTTTGCATAACGGATAGGGCTGACCGTCAATATCACATGCACTGAAGGGCATCTATCCACCAGTAACCGTAGGGCTTTAGCCAAATAGTCTCGACACTCAGAAACGCCCAGCTCTTCTTCGGCGAACAAACGTTGAGGGCGCTTCTGGCAGTTATCGACAATCTCACCCGTCTCCTTCAACCGATAAATATGGTTGGTGCCCAATGTCAGAACAACATACGGATAGCCGTCTTCCACGCGTTCAACCGTGTGAAGAATGCTCACGGGATTATACATCACGCCAAAGGGATTAGCCTCTACGCGGAATTTCTCTTCACGAAAACGACGCCCCATATTGTCGGCGAAACACGAGCCAACAAACAAGACTCGTGCACAAGGGGGAATCGAAAACGATGCACGTGGTATCTGAACTTGGGTTCTGAACTCCATCTTAATTCAAAAGTTACCTTAATTATACTCGCAAAGTTAACAAAAAAATGGCAAACAACCAAATTTGACTTCATCAAACTATCCGTTAAAAGGAGGAAAATGTGCTGAAATACTTTTACATTTCCCCTTCTTCGCTCATTCTTATTCTAGCTCAAGAAAACCATGATTTTGCTTTTCGAACTTCCATTTTTGCCTTCATGAATCGTCATTGGCCCTCTTTGAAGTTGTCATTTGTGGTCTTTGACGTTGCCATTTGTGGCTTTTGAGGCGCTCAAATGCCACAAATGAGAGGCCTAAAAGCCGTCTTTAGCGACCCAAAAGCATAGCTTTGACAACGGTCCAAAATGTAAAGAAAACGGAAGCCGCTGACAATCAACAACTTCCGAATATTGCATTTTTTGGCGTTTTTCGCACCGAAATCTTGTTGGTTTCTAAAAACAGGCCGTTTTTGCGTTAAAAATTCGGAATTAAATTGACAAAACGAGATTGTTTCCCAATAATAAAAGATTATACGGAACTATCACATAAGAAAGTCAGCTACGACTGATTTGCAAACCTTTATCGCTCAAAGTCATATCCACAAACCGCGCGTTTTTGTTCAATTTGTTTTCGTTCAACAACTGACGCACTCGAATGGCGGCTTCAGAATCTTTGGCCACCATATACAGATAGCCTCCACCGCCTGCCCCAGGCAACTTATAGCCTAAACAAAGGTCGTCAACAAGGTCAGTCAGTCGTCTAACTTCTTCTGGATTTGTTCCGTTGTCCAACGCCTGATTCTGAGTCCAAGTCTTTCGAATCAAACGTCCCATCCGCACAAAGTCATCTCGTTGAATGGCTTCATACATTTCAAGCGTATGCGCTTTCATCTCCCGCAACATCGCCAATTCATCATGATGGTTCAAGAACATCTTTCTCACGATTTCTGCCAGAATCTTTTTAGCTGTTCGTGTGATACCTGTATAATAGAGCAAATGGCAAGTTCGATATTCTGGTTGGGTATAAATATCTGAGGGCAACCATCTGACAATTGGATTCTGATCGAAACCTCGTTGGGTTTGCAACAATTTAACTCCAGCCAACAAACCGCCAAACTGATCCTGCCAGCCTCCTCCAGTTGTCAGCAACTGTTCAAGTACAAGTGTTCGCCGACCAATCTCATTCTTGTCCCAACCCAAACCACAAAAGTCGTTCAACGAGCCTAAAACAGTTGAAGCTAAAATGCTGCTTGTACCTAAACCACTTCCTGCCGGAATAGCAGAAAGCAATGTAACCTCTATTCCACAACCAAAATCGCGCAATTGTTCTTCTAATGATTGATAAGAATGCTGCGAATACGTGTATTCAGGATGGAAACCAACGAGCACAAGTGCTGCCTTTGGAATTGCGAATGGGCTTCCTATCTGATTAAAAGAGGCCAATTCGCTATAAGATTGCACTATTTCAGAAGCCCCCAAGTCTATACTTCGCAAAACTATATGAAATTCCTTACAAGGCTTCACATAAGTTTGTATTGGCGGTTGTCCATTCAATTCAATAGCAAGATTTATGACATTTCCTCCTTCCATCAGGCAGAAAGGCGGCGTATCTGTCCATCCACCAGCAATATCAATGCGTACAGGACTTCTTCCCCAAACTATCTGGTCATCACATACAGACATCCGAGGAATGCTTGGATGAGCTTTTGCATATTGCGTCAAGCCCTCCCGAAGTAGCGAAAACGATTCCTTTTCATAAAAAAAAGCCTCATTCGCATCCTTTTCAAGCGAATTGAGCAAGAAACGCTGACGATGGTATTCAGAACGGAACATAGCATCGTGAATGCGCGTCAGAAGTGGTTCACTATCTGTCAAAGGATGGGGTTTGGCGATATTCCCAACGGCAAAATCATGAGCAGCCTCTTCCAAATCAACTTGATAGAATACGCTATGCTGATGATTTTTAGCCAAGAACGGCCAATTCTTCATGCGAAACTGCTGACGTTGGTCTGTCAATCGGCGCAGATTAGCCTCAGCTGATATTTCATCAGCACTCATTCTGCGGGATTCCAGCCACAACATTCGTCCTCCAGGCTGATGTGGTTCGTTCAACATCCATCGAAGAACCAATCCCATATCGCCTAAGTCGCGAACAATGGGAAATATCTTTGCAGATTGCAGGTCTTCGCAGCCTAAAATAGAGGAAATGTCTATTTGACGCTTTTCAACCCACTCAATGAAGGGACGACTCATGAAAAGCGTGTCTTCTTGGCGAACATCACCTTTGAATTTGTCGTTAAAGTCATACGGACGCACCACCCACTCGTCTTCACCAATAGGAACGATGTCTACACATTGTCCCTCGCACAACTCTATCTGCCAAGCATTTTCTGGTACACCCGTAATAATGTTTTCACGAGCTATTGTCCATCCCTCGCTTACACACGAATTCTCAATCCATACATTCTGATTGGCTTCGGTCAGTTTTATCCAAGTTTCGGAGTTCTGCACGAACATCGAGGGGTGTGGTTTGCGGTCGCGATGCATAATAGCACGCTGGTCATGCACCAGATTCTGCACGGCCAACATCGAGGAAATGATTTCGTGAGAAGTCCCGAAATGATAGAACTCCCCTCCAGGAAGGGGCAATACAGCCACACTGAGTTGATTGATTTCGGGATCACTAAGCGTTGGTTGCTCGCCCAAACAACAGCCGAACTGCCCATATAAGTCATAATTCACGACATCACCATCATGCATAGAGCGTTCCATCAGCAATTTCACGGCTCGGTCGCTCAACAGCCACACGCCAATATCGGTCAGATAAAGATGGTCTTTCTGCAATTCATGAAGTTCCTGCAAAGAAGGTTTCTGCAACATGCACTTCAACGATGAAGGTGAACGGCGAGACATTACAAACACACCGTGATCCTTAGCAATATCGGCATCAAGCCACAATCCATAACAAACAACATCAGCTTCTGGGATCTCACCGATAGGTTCTGTTGCCCGAATAAACACATCTCCACTGACTATCATCGTGTGCAACGAAGCTGGAGCCTCATCTATAATACGCTGATAGAGTGGCACTTGAAGTGACAAAAGGTCTTGAGACAATCGTTGTCCTCGCTCCCAACGAAAAACGGGGATAGGTGTAAGAATCTTTCCAGATGGTGCATATGCCGGTAATCGACGGCTTTGCCCCCCTGCATGAAGCAATAGCCTGCGTTCGGAAGCCAACCATTCATCGAACTCGGGATTGGAAAACGGTGAGAATTTCTCGGCTTTATTATTATGTTTATTTGCCTCGAATGCCTGCTGCAATAGCCATGCGGAACCTCCACCAGACCCCAATTTTCGGCCTATAGGGTCATTCGTGCAAAACCACTCATCAGGAGAATAACCCGTGATATCATGGAAACATCCCACCAGATTAGGCGGCAACGATAACAATTTCTTCATGTCGACTTATTTCACAACCATTTTTCGCGTTGTTCCATTGCTTTCTTTCTTGATGACAATGCCCCTATTTGGCGATTTTTCCTTTATTCCACCTATATTATAAAGGGCAGCATCGGAATCAATTGATGGCGCAACGTCAATGCTGTTAGTCAAATCCTCCATCACATTCTTTACTTCATCGGCAGTCAACGCGTAATTATAAATGCGCATGTCATCAAGGAAACCGATAAAAGTGGGATCTTGTTTGAACTGGCTTCTCCCTACATAATTGAGGGAAGAACGAATATCGTTGGGGCGAATGGTCACATTTGCGCTCGAAGCCGCTTCCTCACCATTAATAAAGATCGTGGTTTTCTCTTTTCCAATGGCCACAGCCACATGCTTCCACACATTCGACTGCAATTTGCTTTTACAGTCAACCTGTTGTTCATCGCCTCCATTCTTAATGGCAAAACGCATCACGGAACCATTGTTCGGAGTTAGGAACATATATTGATCAGTTCCGTTTCCAAAATCGAAGATACGCGACCAAGAAGTGCTTGAACTACGCCAATTCACCCACATGGCAATAGTCATTTCATCCATATCGGCAACCTCATAAGGCAATTGCAAATACGCGTTGCTCATAAGATTCAACGCAGTCTCGCCTGACTTGTGAGCCTTTGTGAACGTTGGAGAGGCTGAATGAATGCAATCCATCTGATTCTCCGTATTATCTAGAAGGTCGTTTTCGAATTGCCAATTCGCTACCAAAGCCCTTTCTGCACCTGGCATTGCCGATACAAGAACTGAAGCAACCGACATATTCTCCGATTTGTCAATAGTTTTCACCTTATACTTGTATTGCACCCCTTGCTTGCACGAATTGTCAACGAAAGCATTATAAGGAACTTTTCTGGCTATTACATCCCAATCATCGCCGTCAGCTTTCGCCCTCAGCACTATATAGCCATCCAAATCAGCATCATTATTAGCCGTCCAATCCAATCTGACAGAAGCCGATTGCGTTTTGGCTGTCAATCCTGAAGGCTGCATCGGAGCCTCAAACTCACACTCTGCGTCCAAAGGAAGGAAGCGCCATTGCTGTGCAGCGCGTTCATTCTCAGCTCTTAGCGTGGCTTGACGGATGTTGCCACCTTGGTAGGCAAAAGCAAACTGAGAATCGAGATAAAGCCCACTCTCACGGTTCTTAATATAGTAGAATCCATCACCAGCATACTCCAAAAACCATTGTTCATTAGAAGCACAGTTGGCATTATAAGCGATAACATTAGCTTGCGACCTTGTGGAATTGTCCAAGACATTCATATATTTGCCGTCATTGACATTCGTAATCTTATAGAAGCTATAATCGCCACCGATTCTAGGGTCAACCGACACGACATCCCATTGCTGAGTTTTGTCGCCCGTATAAGCCACCTGACTGATGTTCGGATGTCCGTCACGAGTACCATTAATGGCCACAACCATACCAGAAGCCCTGTTTACAATCTTGTATCTGCCACTAATGGCGCTGGGAGGCACATCCTCCCCATACTTCACATCTATCACACGCTCTGCATTCGTCTGTCCACTTTGATAACCGCCACCACCAGGAATCTCCATTCGGAACTCACGGAAGGGACCTTGACCGTCGTAATAAACCTCTCTATCGGTCAAGAACAAGAACGAAGACTTGTTAGCTTGCCTTTCCGACGACCCTACAAATGCCTTCACGTCGCCCGTCTCATCATTCCGATAGACAGAAGCCATCGTCCAAGCGCCACGATTCTCACCATAACCGATACGCGAGCCATGATTGCTGATACGGCAGAACTCCCCTCTTGCTCGGCTGTCAAAGCCCCACCACACAGCGGCCTTCACACCATACTCAGCACCAACCATCGCCTCACCAACGTTATGCAACTCATCGGCATAAGCATAGTTGCCGTCAGCCACCACACGTTTGTAAAAGTCAACAAACGTGTCGAACGAGCCAGCCAACTGGTGAGTATTACCCCACTTCACATAAGGCTTCAACCCGTTATACCATTCCAACGCCCTATCGTTGTTCAGCGTGTTTCCTCCTGTAATGTCAATATCCTTGAAGCGAGGATAATTCTCCTTCAACTCTTTGGCAATATCCTTGAAGTCGGCTAATGTCCCTTGTCCCCATTGAGTGAAATCCGGCTCATTAAAAGGAGAGACGGCCACCACCTTATGTTTGGAATTGTCATGAATCCATGCTACGGTGGCATCAATCAAATTAGCCCAATGACCAACATCTGCCACGCCATTCGATGTATAATAGGGGATGATGCCCTGTTCTTGGTCTTCGTTGAGCACCAAGTCAACATCGTCGCCCACCAAATTAGCCAACCTCAATCGCTCCTTCAGCACATTCTGCTGATACGATGTCAAACGAGTATCGCCTATCAGGGCATACGTCGTTTGGAAACTTCCACGCACCAACGACAAGTTTTCCTTTCCGATGTGGTTGATGCCCTTTCGTATATTCTGCTCGCTAATCCACGCCACATCGAGTCCCCAACGAATGGGCAATTGCTTTCCTGGGTCGGAAATGCGGAAAGGAATCGTGCAGTCAGTTGTGGCATTAGTGCGCAGATTGACACTCGACGACCACGGGCGTTCTGTCTGCGAATGGGCAGTTGTCGCAAATAACAAGCCACCCAAAGCCACGATGAAAAGCCTTTTATGTCTCATATCGATGAATCAAGCGTTTTCTGTTTTTCCTGTTTTCTTTCGTCTCCACGCCAGATAGCCGCCCAAACAGGCAGCCAACAGCAGGACAGCATAAGAGATATACGCTACCGACTCTGTTCGGTCGAGCGACTTCGGGAAGAAACTCAGCACCACCTTATGGTTGCCGGGTTTCACGTTCAACGCCCTCAGAATGTAATTCACACGTCCCAATTCTACGGGTTCGCCATCAACAGAGGCCGTCCATCCAGGATAATAGATTTCCGAGAACACCACAACGCCGCCTTTACCCGACGTTACATCATACGTCAATTGGTTCGGCTCATACGCTGTCAGTTTCACTACCGAAGCCGTATCTTGCTCGACAGCTTGCCCCAGTTGCTGCTTGAAAGACGCATCAGCAACCGCCTCGTGGCGCAGGTTGAGCTTTGCCAAACGCTCAATCTCCTGATTGGCATTGTCCACATACTCCAACTTGTCCACCATCCACGCGTTTCCGAAAGCATAAGGATTCATAATGGGAACCGTCTGCCCGCCTTGCAAAGGCATGATGACATACTTCATGTTCAGCATGTTCAGCACAGGATAGATAGAGTCGCCAGCCACCTTCGTCATATCGCCTTGCGCTTCAGCAATAGCCGGCATCATCTTCTGCATTTCAGGAGCGATATAAGCCTCTATCATCTCTTGGTAGCGGCGCAACTTTGCGGCATGATACCCACCAATCGACTTGTGATAATAGCTGGTTTCGTTTTCGTTGAAAGTATCACCTGCCAAGTTCAGCACGCGATAGTCGAGCGACTTGTCTTCAAGTATCTGCCGGTCGGTGTCAGTCATCTGCTGAGGCGTCTCGCGCACACTCTTTTCTACGAACATCTCATCGTTCAGATAGCGCTTGTTGACCGTCCACATGTCAATCAACGACAATAAGCAAACACCCAACACCATATAGACTGCCTTCAGCTTTTTGGCACGATATAGCAACAGCAGCAATGTGCCGACAACGATGATGAAGAACGAGCGCCAGCAGTCAGCGGTGAAGATGGGTACACGCATCTTTGAAAGCGTGGCCAATATCTGGTTCATCATCTCGGGCGGGGCATATTGGGCGAGCATCTGAGAATCCTTTTCCGACGTGAAGTCGAAGAACATAGTGGGCAGCAGGGCAAACAACAAGCAGAAGCCGGCCGTGAGACCGAACGCGATATAGATGTAGCGCTGGGTTTTAGGCGATGGTTGCTCGGTGTTGTCAATCAGTTGCTTCAAGGCCATTACGGCAAGCAGCGGGATGGTGAACTCGGCAATGACAAGAATCGAAGACACCGTTCGGAACTTGGCGTACATCGGAAAATAGTCGATGAAGAAATCCGTGAATCCCATGAAGTTCTTACCCCACGAGAGCAGTATAGACAACACAGTGACGCCCAATAGGCACCACTTCATGGGGCCTTTCACGATGAACAAGCCCAAGATGAAGAGCATCAGCACAAACGCGCCCACATAGACGGGACCTGCCGTGAACGGCTGCTCACCCCAATAGGGGAACCACTGGGATAAGAATTCCCTCAACTGAGGGTCGTCGCACTTTTCCATCGACTTCTCGTGCTTACCCAACCGGTCGCCGTGACTACCGCCTTTAGCGTTGGGAATGAGCAATGTCCACGTCTCGCCGATACCATAACTCCATTGCGTGATGTACGAACGCTCAAGTCCGCTGTTCGTCTGGTCGCCCTTGTCAGCTTTCACCAGTTCGCTCTTGCCACGCATCGACTCTTGTCCGTATTGCCACGTGTGATAGAGGTTCGACAAGTTCATACCGATACCCACAGCCGCAGCCGCGATACACACCGCCGTTGCCTTGACGAAACGGGCCAACTTGCCCTTGCGAATCGCATCGATGAAGAACGCCAAGACCATTGCCGCCACAACAAACAAGAAATAATAGGTCATCTGAACGTGGTTGGCATTCACCTCGAAAGCCGCAAATAGGGCCGTCACGATGAAGCCCCACAGGTATTTGCCCCGATAAGCAAGCACGATTCCGCCAATCATCGGAGGCAGATAGGCCAACGCCCACACCTTCCAGATGTGGCCGGCGGCGATGATGATGAAGAAATAGCTGGAGAAAGCCCACACTACAGCGCCCAGCGCAGCCAGATGCTGCTTGAAGTCGAACGCGCGCAACAAGATGTAGAAGCCCAGCAGATAGGCAAACACATACCACACGTTCTCGGGCAGCCAAAGATGATAAGCCTTGACAACCGACTCCAGCATGTTCGTGCTCTTATACGAAGGAGCCGTCTGATAGGTTGGCATTCCGCTGAAGGTGGAATTCGACCAGCGTGTCCGCTCACCCGTTTTCTCGTAATAAGTGGCTGCTTCCTGACCGGCACCACGCCCAGCGGAAGCGTCGTGTTGATACAAGATGCGCCCCTCCAAGTCGGCTGGAACGAAATAAGCAAAAGCGATGACGGCAAACAGCACTACCGCCACCACATCCCACAAATATTTCTTCAATATCTCCATATGAATAATTAGGTTTTTGATTTTTCAGCTACAAAGATAAGCATTTTTTCTGAGAAACCGTGAAACGCGCCAAGAAATTTGCTTTCAACGGCTTTCAGCAAAAGCCAAAGCTGAAAAATTCCGCTGAAAAAACATGACAATTCTCCATCAACTTCATCACTCATTCTAGAGCAGGAAAATGCAATAAAACATGATTTTTCAGCTTTAACCCCTCATTTTTTGAACAGTTGAAGTGTCATTAGCCCTCTTTGACATTGTCATTTGTGGTCTTTGACACGCTCATTTGTGGCTTTTGAGGCGCCCATTTGCCACAAATGAGAGGCTTAAAAGCCGTCTTTAACGACCCAAAAGCATAGCTTTCACCAATCCGAAAAATGTCAATAAATCGGAAGCCACTGACTATCAACGACTTCTAAAAACATCGATTTTTGGCCATTTTCGCACCAAAATCTTGTTCGTTTCTAAAAGATGGCCGTTTTTTGAGGCTAAAATTCGGAATTATCTTGACAATCCAAAATAAGTGGACCAACCCGTTGATGCACTTGGCTGCAATAAAAAATGATGAGAATGAGAAAAACATGCAACGATAAAGTTTGTTCATCCCAATTTTTCTTCGTAACTTTGCAACGGAAAATAAGAGAGAAAGAGAGAGAAAGAAAATGAAAATTGGCATCATCGTTGCGATGGACAAGGAATTCACGCAACTGCGCACATTGCTCGACGACAGTCATACCGAGCGAAAACACGGAAAAGACTTCGTAATTGGCGATCTGGACACTCAACGCAAAAACGACGACGGACAACCACTTACCCACCAACTTGTTATGCAACAATGCGGCATCGGAAAGGTGAATGCTGCCATCGGAGCTGTGGAAATGATTAACGGCTACCAGCCTGACCTCGTCATTTCTACGGGTGTGGCTGGCGGCGCTGATATCAGCATGAATCCGCTTGACATCGTTGTGGGCACACGCTACTATTATCACGACGTTTATTGCGGAAGCGAGGTTCAACGCGGTCAGTTCGTGGGAATGCCTCCCTTCTTCGTGGCTCCCAAGCAATTCGTGGAGGCTGCTCTGGCGTCTGCCACTCTGCAATCCGCAACTCAAACTCCTCAATCCACATTCCACTCTGGCCCTATTGTCAGTGGCGACTGGTTCGTGGATTCTGTTGAAAAGATGCAATCCATTCTTGACAATTTCCCTGATGCTAAAGCTGTGGATATGGAAAGCTGCGCCATCGCTCAAACTTGCCACATCTACAAGACGCCGTTCATCTCATTCCGCATCATCAGCGACGTGCCGCTGAAGGACGAGAAGGCCGCACAATATTTCGATTTCTGGAACCGAATGGCTGAAGGTTCATTCAACGCCACACGCCGTTTCTTGATGAACATTTAATAATAAGGAAAACGGGAAAAACGTTTCTCCATCAGCCTTTGCCGACTGGAGAACACCACAAGCCCTCGTTCCGACTGACAACAAGATTTCCATACAAATAACAAGCGCCCCCGAAAAGCTGTTTCCGTCTTTTCGGGGGCGTCTCCTTTTGTCTCGTTATTTCACTCCAACATTATTCCTTGTTGGCACGTTTTCTCTCCAAATGGTCAAGAATTGCCTTACGCATACGCATAGATTTTGGCGTCACTTCCACCAACTCATCGCCCTTGATGTATTCCAAGCACTCTTCAAGCGACATGATGACTTTAGGAATAATGCGGGCCTTGTCATCGGTTCCTGATGCACGTACGTTAGTCAACTGCTTGGCTTTGGTCACATTGATAACCAAGTCGTTATCGTGAACATGCTCGCCCACAACTTGTCCGGCATATACCTCATCACCCGGATCAATAAAGAACTTGCCACGATCCTGCAATTTGTCGATGCTATAGGCGAAAGCCGTTCCTGTTTCCATAGCAATCATGGAGCCATTCACACGACGTTCAATCTCGCCTTTATATGGCTGGTACTCCTTGAAACGGTGCGCCATGATGGCCTCGCCCTGACTGGCTGTAAGCACGTTGGTGCGTAAGCCGATAATGCCACGCGAGGGAATATCGAACTCAATGTTCACTCGGTCAGCTTGACTCTCCATCGATGTCATTTCACCTTTCCTGCGCGTAACCATATCAATCATTTTCGATGCAAATGTCTCAGGAACGTTGATGGTCAGCTCTTCAATCGGTTCGCATCGCTTTCCGTCGATTTCCTTATAGATTACCTGCGGCTGCCCCACCTGCAGTTCATAGCCCTCGCGGCGCATGGTTTCGATGAGAACCGACAGATGCAACACACCACGTCCGCTTACAATCCACTTGTCAGTAGAGTCTTCGAAAGGTTCTACACGCAAGGCAAGATTCTTCTCCAGCTCTTTCTGCAGGCGGTCATTGATGTGACGAGAGGTGCAGAACTTGCCTTCCTTACCAAAGAAAGGCGAATCGTTGATGGTGAAGAGCATCGACATCGTAGGCTCGTCGATGGCGATAGGAGGCAGTGGTTCGGGATTCTCAGCATCGCAGATGGTATCACCTATCTCAAAATGCTCCAATCCGATGACTGCACAAATATCACCGCAATCCACCGACTGTATGCGCTGATGCCCCATGCCTTCGAAGGTATGCAATTCCTTAATACGAGTCTTTTCCATCGAACCGTTGCGATGGCAAATAGTTATCTGTTGTCCGTCGGTCAGCGTTCCACGATGCACACGTCCCACAGCTATACGCCCTGTATAGCTGCTGTAATCGAGCGACGTGATAAGCATTTGGGGCGTTCCCTCGATTTGCTTGGGGGCGGGAATCACTTCCACTATCTTGTCGAGCAGATAAGTGATGTCGTTAGTGGGATTCTGCCACTCTTCGCCCATCCATCCGTTCTTGGCAGAACCATAGACTACCGGGAAATCAAGTTGGTCTTCAGTAGCATTGAGCGAGAACATCAGGTCAAATACCATTTCATATACCTCTTCGGGACGGCAGTTGGGTTTGTCAACTTTGTTCACCACAACGATGGGCTTCAAACCTATTTGCAAAGCCTTTTGCAACACAAAACGCGTCTGAGGCATAGGACCTTCAAAAGCGTCGACCAACAACAGACAACCATCGGCCATATTGAGCACTCGCTCCACTTCGCCGCCGAAGTCAGAGTGTCCCGGAGTATCGATGATATTTATTTTCGTGCCTTTCCAATTAATGGAAACGTTTTTCGAAAGAATGGTGATGCCGCGCTCACGCTCCAAATCGTTGGCGTCGAGCACTTGGCTGGAAAGGTTCTGCCCCTCACGGAAGAGGTGTCCGGCCAACATCATTTTGTCCACCAGCGTTGTCTTGCCATGGTCCACATGCGCGATGATGGCGATATTCCTAATGTCTTGCATTTTTATTATCCTTTGTTATTCGGGTGCAAAGGTACTAAGAAAAGATGAAAGATGAAAGATGAAAGATGAAGAATTGCACGAATACGGCAAAAATAATGTTAAAATAGCCTTTATCCATAAAGATTCTGCTTGCAACATTCTTCTTTATTCATTTAAAGTTGTAACTTTGCAGCCGATTTCGGAAAATCCGATGCATTCTGGTAATGTCGGTCGTTGTGATTAAGGCGGCCAGTGCATTCGAAGGATGTAATTTCAAAACCCATTAATCAAAAAACAACATGTATTTAGACAAAGAGAAAAAAGCAGAGATTTTCGAGAAGTATGGTCGCACAGGCGCACAAGACACTGGTTCTGTTGAGAGCCAGGTAGCTTTGTTCACCTATCGCATTTCACACCTGACCGAGCACCTCAAGCAGAACCACAAGGACCACGTGACAGCCCGTTCGCTGACCATGCTGGTTGGTAAGCGCCGCAAGTTGCTTGCCTATCTGAAGGATCGCGACATCGAGCGCTATCGCGCACTTATCAAGTCGTTGGGTCTGCGTCGATAATCGCTGCAGGTTTTGGAAACAACAATCCCCACAACTGCTCAATTGAGTGTTGTGGGGATTTCTTTTTTTCCATTCATCTATTCATTTGCTCGAGATTAACGTCCAATCCTCTGGAGGCATGATTTCTTGCAAAGGCTGCATCACGAAATCCCGTTCACGCATCAATGGGTGGGGAATCTGCAAATCGGGTTCGTCAACACGAAAGTCATCATAGAGCAAGATATCGATATCGATAAGCCGGTCTTGATACTCTGTTCCTTCCGCAAGATGCCCATCTGCCTTTTTCTTGGTTTTATGGCTACGGCCCATTTGCCGCTCGATGTCTTGTGTAGCCGCAAGTAAATCATGTGGCGACAGCATAGTCTCCACACAAATGGCTGCATTGATGAATCGATGAGAGGATTTGTACCCCCATGCTTTAGTTTCATAGAGAGCAGACTGGCGCACAACAGCACCAATCTGCTCTCCTATTTTCTCTATCGCACGACGAATGTTGCGCCGACGATAGCCTAAATTCGTCCCCAAGCTGAGATAGACAATATGCATCAGTCGTTCACAATCAGCAAAGCATCGCCATAACAGCCGAACATGTAACCATTCTTTGCCGCTTTTTCGTAAGCCTCCATCACAAGGTCATAGCCTCCGAAAGCTGCTGTTTCCATCAGCAAAGTGGAAAGCGGATGATAGAAATTGGCAATCATCGAGTCGGCCAATCCGAAATCGTAAGGTGGGAAGATGAATTTGTTGGTCCATCCTTCATACTCTTTCAACAATCCATCGGTACCAACAGCTGTTTCTGTTGCTTTCACTACACTGGTGCCTACAGCACAAATACGATGTCCAGCCTTCTTGGCTTCGTTAACAATCTGACAAGCTTCTTTGCCCACGAACATCTGCTCCGAATCCATCTTGTGCTTCGTCAAGTCTTCCACTTCAATGTCGTGGAAGTTGCCCAAACCACAATGGAGAGTGACATAAGCAAAGTTCAATCCTCGGATTTCCATACGCTTCATCAGTTCACGACTGAAGTGAAGACCCGTTGCTGGCGCGGTAACGGCACCCTCATTCTTGGCAAAGATACATTGGAAGTCCTCCATGTCTTGAGCGTCGGCATGATGGTTCTCACGATTGTCGATGATATAGCGGGGCAGCGGGGCCTCACCTAATGCGAACAATTCACGTTTGAACTCATCGTGCGGGCAATCATAGAGGAAGCGCAGAGTGCGTCCGCGGCTGGTAGTGTTGTCGATAACCTCGGCTACCATCGTCCCGCTCTCATCAAAAAACAATTTGTTACCGATTCTGATTTTTCGAGCAGGCTCCACCAACACATCCCATAAGCGCATCTCCTCGTTCAGCTCACGCAAGAGAAAGACTTCAATCTTCGCATCCGTCTTCTCCTTCGTGCCATAAAGACGGGCGGGAAACACTTTTGTATCGTTAAAGATGAAAGTGTCGCCCTCGTCAAAATAGTCGAGCACAGAACGGAAATCCAAGTATTCTCCCTCTATGGGGTTGCCTTCTTCATCGCGCTTGAACATGTCAATGGTCTGCGACTTGCGATGGAGCACCATCAGCCGGCATTCATCACGACGTGTGAAACGCACCGTCTCCTTGGTGCCGTCTTCGTTCTCGAACTCCCGATACAAACTGCTGGGGTAAAGCGCAACCTGCTCATCGGGTAGTTTGAATTTGAATTGTGATAACTTCATATTTTATTATTCGATATTCTGTTTGTCAAGCCATTCTTGGAAATGGTCGAAATCCACACAGTCTTCCACGCGGATATCTCCCACGCGAGTACGCCGTAGTGCCGTCAAGAAAGCACCGCTGCCCAACGCCCTACCAATGTCGCGAGCCAACGAGCGGATATAAGTACCTTTTCCGCACACCACGCGGATGCTCATCTGCATCTTCTGGGCATCAAAGTCGGTCAACTCAATCTCATCGATGCGCACCAACTTGGCTTTCAGTTCCACTTCTTCGCCTCTTCGTCTCAGCTTATAAGCCCGGTCGCCACCCACTTTCACGGCGCTATACGTTGGCGGAACCTGCGGCACATCACCTATGAATTGCGCCAATGCCTGCTCCACCTTTTCACGAGTGATGTGGCGCGTGGGATAAGTCATGTTCACGGTGTGTTCCTTGTCATAGCTGGCGGTAGTAGCTCCCAATTGCAGAGTCGCCGTGTATTCCTTCGTGTCGTATTGCAATTGCTCTATCTGCTTTGTAGCCCGACCCGTGCAAATTACCAATACGCCTGTGGCCAACGGATCCAACGTACCAGCATGACCAGTCTTCACCCGCTTCACTCCCACTTTCTTGGAAATCAAGAAACGCACATGGGCTAAAGCCCCGAAACTCGACATTCCATAAGGTTTGTCGATGGCAAAGATGGCACCTTCCTGAAAGTTCATCAGTCAACCATTACAAGTGAGTGACCAGTAAGCAGCAACACGATGATGATGGTGCCGACAAGGATGCGATAATAGCCGAAGGCCTTGAATCCATATTTTGTAAGGAATCCCACGAACCACTTCATGGCCAGCAGAGCCACTACAAAGGCTACAACGCAACCGAGGACAAGCATACCAATATTATGGCTTGTTGCCCACGCCGTCTCTTCCTTCATCAAATCCAACAAGTCCAAAAGCGTAGCGCCCGCCATAGTGGGTACCGCCAAGAAGAACGAAAACTCGGCAGCGCGTTTGCGAGTCAGCCCCTGAGTCATACCACCCACGATGGTTGCCATCGAGCGCGACACGCCAGGAATCACCGATATACACTGATAGAGGCCGATATTGAAAGCGCGTTTCTCGTTGACTTGATTAGCATCCGAGCCTTTATTGAATAACTTGTCGCAAAAGAGCATGAACACACCACCCAACACGAGCATCACAGCAACGACCTCCACACTATTGAGCAACCAGTCGAGCAGCCCAGACTTCTTGGCAAGCAAGCCGATAATCACAGCAGGCAGAACACCCACAATGAGCAACCAGTAGAAATAATACCGATGCTTCAGCCGTTGCAGCAAGCCACTTCCCTCTGGTGCCGGCGTATTGTCAAACTGGAAAAAACGCTTCCAGTATAGGCACACCACCGATAGGATGGCACCAAACTGAATGATGAAAGTGAAGGCATGTAGAAAAGCCAGATCGTCTCCCGACATGTTCTCGGGTGTAAGTCCCAGCAGGTTTTGAGTGATAATCATATGCCCCGTAGACGAGACAGGCAGAAACTCTGTCAATCCCTCCACAATGGCAATAATAACCGTTTCAATCCAATCCATTTCCTACTCTTCGTTTACATCCTTTGGTTTACGAATAATGGCATAAATCATCGACACAAAACCGATGAAACACACCAATGGCGCCACTTTGATGTGGCGGGCATCAAAAATGGAAGGGTCGTAGGTGGTCTCGTTAGAGCCGCCTCCGCTCATCAGCAAGAAGCCAATGATGACAACCACCATACTGACAGCCAACAAGATAAAGTTCATCTTGCCGAATGCGAAATTCTTTTTATCCATATATCATTTTTGTTTTTACAATTCAACATTAGTCATTCCACCAGCCGCAAGGTCAGATCTTATAGAGATCTCCAGCCGTCATCTTCAGGAACTTGTTCACAGAGATGTTCGAGCAGAGCACCGTGATGACAAGGCCGAAAAGGAAAATGGCGCCAGCCGTGATGCTCAGTTCCTTCCACGTGATGACCGATTGTATTTCCGGTTCGTTCACATAGACGGCATAATAGAAACACCCTAGCACCACGCAAGCCAGCAAGGCCGCAGCAAGTCCTATCACGATAGCCTTCTTGAGGAACGGCCGCCGGATGAAGCCCCACGAGGCTCCCACAAGCTTCATCGTGTGGATGGAGAAGCGGCGCGCATAGATGCCCAAACGCACCGTGTTGTTGATGAGCGAGAACGAAACAAACGTGAGCAATGCCGCCAATATCAGCAACACCAAGCTGATTTTAGCCAGATTCTTGTTCACCGCCTCAATCAAGTCTTTCTGATAGCTGATCTCAGTCACTTTGGGAAACGCCTTCAACTCTTTGGCAATCCACTTCAACGAGTCGTTGTTTGCATAGTCGGCCTTCATCGTCAACTCTACTGAGGGTGTGAACGGATTACCGCCCACAAACTCCGATGGGTCGGAGCCCAACTCCTTCACCGCTGCCTGCAAAGCCTGTTCCTTGCTCACGTATTCCAAACCGTTGACATAGGGGCGGGCTTCCAGATTCTTGCACACCTGACGGGCTTCGGGATCAGTCATGTCCTGCTCGAGCATCATCGTCACCACCAAATGCTCCTTCACGTGCGAAGAAAGGTTGCGCCCCAGCAACACCGAGAAGACCACCAAACCCAACAGCACCAACACCATTGCCGTGCTGATGCATAAGGTAACGGCCTGCAATCCGTGACGATTGCGGGGCTTATTTCGTTTCTTTCTCATTTCCTGACAAGATATAATACACCAATTTCCTTGCAAAGGTACAACATTATCAATCCACCGCCAAATTATTTAAGAATTATTTTACAATAATCCACGTGTCTTTCGTGTAATTCTTCATCTTTCATCTTTCATCTTTCATCTTTTCTTAGTATCTTTGCACCCGAAAATGAGTACGATTATCTACCCCTCGCCCATCTTCGGCCCCGTACACAGCCGCAGACTTGGGCTGTCGCTGGGCATCAATCTGATGCCAGCCGACGGAAAATTGTGTACCTTCGACTGCATCTATTGCGAATGTGGGTTCAACGGCCAGCATCGCCCCACCCTTCCGCGTCCCACACGCGAAGAAGTGGCAAGTGCCTTAAAGGAGAAACTCTTGGCTATGAAAGCTGAGGGCCAAATGCCTGACGTGCTGACGTTTGCCGGCAACGGCGAGCCTTGCGCACATCCTAAATTCCCCGAAATCATCGACGACACCATACAGCTGCGCGACCAATATTGCCCCAATGCCAAAGTCAGCGTGCTCAGCAACGCCACAATGCTCCATCGGCCCAAGGTCTTCGAAGCACTCATGCGTGTCGACAACAACATTCAAAAACTCGACACCGTCGATCCTTGGTTCATCAACGAAGTGGACATTCCGCAAAGCAGCCACTATGATGTGCAACAGATTGTAAGCCAACTGGAACAGTTCTATGGCAACGTCATCATTCAAACCATGTTCCTGAAAGGCGACATTCCGACAAACACGCTTGGAATAGGGGCCAAACAAACCAAGCATATCGACAACACAACCGACTACTATGTCATCCCTTGGCTAGAAGCCCTGAGTCGCATCATGCCCCGCCAAGTGATGATTTACACTATCGATCGCGAAACGCCCACGCAAGGCCTGCAGAAAGCCACTCACGAAGAACTCGACCGCATCCGCGATATGGTGGTCAGAGCAGGCCTCGATTGCACGGTTTCCTATTGACTTTCACCCACGCGCCCGCTTTAAATCTGTCAAGAAAATTCCGAATTTTTACCGCAAAAATCGGTCTATTTTTAGAAGTGAACAAGATTTAGGTGCGAAAAACGCAAAAAATCGACATTTTCGGAAATCGTTGATTGTCAACGGCTTCCGTTTTCTTTACATCTTTCCAAATCGTAAAAGCAATGCTTTCGAGTTGTCACTTGTGGCATCTGATGGCGTCACACATAAGATGTAAGGGTCTCAGATGTTACATGTAGCAGCGTCAGATGCCACACCTGACAGTCTCATATGCCACATGTGACAATTCCACCACATAAAAATCGAGCCGACAGAGCACCATTTTCACTTTTCCTCACTCTATTTCGCTCTAAATCACAAGCAACAGTTGACTATATTTTGTCCTACTTTTTCAGAATAAAAAACAGTCATTCATATACACTTGCCAAAGTGATAGAGATTCAAAAAACATGCCTTGCATCAAAGCCTTGCGGTGATAAACGACCTGAATTGCTGAACGCCCTGATGGTTATTGTCAAGTTCTTCAACTTCCTTCAAATATCTCTCAGCATGCTCCACATCGCCCATACCATAGTATCCGAGAGCAAGCATGTATTTGCAATGGATGATATTCTTCGTTTCAAGTTCAGAATGCTGGTGTTTGCCGCTATCTTCCCATATGAGCAAATCGGGTAATGAAACGGCAAAATAGTCCATCACTTGCTTCTCAAAGATGTGCTGCTTGCCGTAGTTGATGAGTTTGAAGAAACGGCCATGCGCCTCGCTTTCACGTCCCAGTTTGCAAAGGGCGAGTCCTTGATAGAATATCTTGTCGGGCTTAGCATCATTGTAGTAGATGGCAGCAGCAGGTTCTTGCGTTCCCTTCGTAGCGTTCTCCCAGCATTCTACGGCTTTATCCTTTTGTCCCAGCGCATCATAAGCCACGCCGAGCAAATAGTAGAAATCGTTCTCTTGTGCGCCGAAAAGCTTGCCTTCGCCGAGATGATGAGGATACTCAAGACACTCGTTGAGCAGTTGGACGGCCTTGTCAAATTCTTTGGCAACTATGGCTTTCTTGGCCAGCTCTACACGGCAAATCTGATATTGTGCAGGCACTTTGCCTTCTCCGCCTTCCCAAGGATGGAACGTGTGGGCATCGAGCCTTTTCATGGCTTCCTCGTAGCGGCCCAATTGGTTGAGCAGAGTGATTTCCTCAAGGATGAGGTCATCGCGGCGCTGAACGAGTTTCGGATATTGTTGCAAGAAAGTAAGGCGTTCTTGATGAGGCCGATGCAAGCGTTTGTAGAGTTGGTCAAGTTCCATCAGCACACGCTCATCGTTCTTGTCAAGACTGAAGGCACGCTCCATGTGTTCGAGCGCCTCCGTTTCCCGTCCTTGTTTGTTGAACCGTGCAAGGGCAAGATTGCGCCATACGGTGGGGGATGACGGATCGAGCTTGGCTGACAGTTCCCAGTTCTCTATGGCCAAGTCGTATTGGCGGGCAGCGTAATAGAGACAACCCAAATAGTAAGGAGCCTTTGCGCCCTCGGGATTCATCTCTTTGGCGACATTTAGCACAACAACATCTTCCAAGCGGTTGGGGAAACAATAGTCGCTGCTCACATTCTCTGCCTGTTCGAAAAGAGCCTTCGCCTCATCCGCCTTGCCTTGGCTTGCCTTAAAGAAGCCTAAATAATATGAGGTAAGGGGAGACTTCTTTTGCAATTGTTTGGCAACGGAAGGAAGCGTCAACACTTGCTCAGCCTCGTCCCAGAGTCCTGCCTGAGCATTATCAAGTGCCAATTCGTGATAGTTGAAGACGTTGCCGTGCATCATCTCCGTCATCTCCTTCAACACATCCTTGTCTTTCGTCAGCAGATATTTTTCGTATAGAATGCCGTAGTTGAAACGGTCGAGTTGTAACGATTCTTTAATGAGTGCAAGCCTATCGTTCAGTTCCTTGGAGCTTCCCATCTGCAATCCACCCTTCTGTTTGCTGGTCTGAATCAGGCGCAGAACGGCCGCCTTCAGAGCCCGGGCTTTATGGTTGCAGTTGTTGAAGATGAGACTACGGTTCAACTCGTCGAGTGCATCGTCATAACGCCCTTGCGACACGCTGATGCAAGCGGCTTCGAAGTAGCCAGCATCTGCCCACGCCTTGTTCCATGTGGACTTCCAAAAGAGTTCGTAAGCCTCATTGGAACGATGCTGATATTTCAACGTTAGTGCGAGATTAAATAGAGCTTCGCCATCATAGGGATTCGGATTGCGCTTCTGCCAAATCTTCACGGCTTTTCGCAGATAAGGTTCGGCTTTATCGAAACGACCTCGGCGCAGATACCATAAACCCGTCTGATTGAGGCAGCGTACATCGTTGGGGTCGCGACGCAGAGCCTCTTCGTAGTAGTCGAGCGCCGACCACGTGGCGTGGCGGTACTGTTCCAAATGCAGCCCCGTCAAGTAGAGCTGGTCATTGGTCTTTGTGTCTTCAGGCGACAATGCAGCCTCAGCAGCATCAGGTATGGGACGAATCTCGTCAGGCTCGGCTTGCCACAACAGCAGAGGTGCGTCTTTGAAAATGGAATGGACGTTGGAAGTTTGCACGGATTGTTCCTTACAAATGGCAAGCAACAGGTCCTCCGACTTGCTTCCTTTAACATCCACCGTTTGCTCAAACACTTCTTCAGGCGACAACATCACCATTTGCTCGAAGAAGGTTTCCCCTTTCTTGTTATACAACTTCACTTGCACCGTCTGCTTCGATGTGGCCAGCACTTTGATGCAAACACCAGCCACCGTCTCCTCTATGTTCAAAATGAAGTCCTTTGAGGCTTGCTTCACCACACCTAACTCACGATAGGGCATGAAATACTGCACGAATTGTTTCTCCTCGTAGGGCATCAGCCATGTGAAGTCGGGTTGGTTCTCGGTGTAGACGCCAGCCATCAGTTCGATATAGGGCCGAAATCCCTTATCTTCATATTCGTCTGTGAGGTTGCGGTCCCATGCACGCCCAAAATCACCATTGCCCCACGTCCATTGCTTCTTGCCTGGCGAATAGTGGTGGCTGGCAACATGCAACATGCCTCCCTTGGTGTCGTTCTCGTAGCCACCCTCAAAGTTGTATTTTGAATTGACGGCCATATAACTGGTAGGCACCTTGATGTTCTTGTAGTTCGAGATGTCTACGCCAGCAGAATAGTCCATTTTATAATAGGTACCCGTAGCGATAGGAAACGACGACACCGCACGTTTGCCATGATCGAACACAGCGTTCACATCGGGTGGAAACACGCTCTGGTATTGGTCGTTCACTTCTACGGCAGGATTGGCCCACCACAAAAAAGTTTGCGGAAGAGGAGTGCGATTGCTGACACGTCCCTGTATCTCCAAATAGGCGCAGCCGGGACGAAGTGTAAAGCCAGCGGCTCCCTTCTGATGGAACATGCGCTCCATCTCGTTCACCCACACCGTTACAGAGCCGTCTTCATTCTCCACAATCGTAGAATCCACGGGCATGAAGGTTGAAGGGCGATGGTGCTGTGGCCAGTTGAACTCGATACCACCGGAAATCCAAGGGCCGGCAAGGCCTACCAGCGCGGGTTTGATGACATGATTGTAGTAAACAAAATGACGCTCTTTTATCTTGTCGTAGGCCATTTGCACCCGTCCGCCCAATTCGGGAAGTATCATCACTTTGACATACTCGTTTTCCAACCAAATGGCCTGATAATCCTTATCCACTTTTTCGTCACTAATGGACTCTATGACAGGATAGGGATAAACCACGCCACTCGATCCTTGATAAACTCGTTTTTCCAGAAACATCGGATTCTTTTCTGGCTTACCAACTTCATAAGTCGGAATCGTCACCAATTCTCGCCACGCTTTAACCATATATTTCGATTTGTATGCTGTTGATTATTTCTATTTACGTTTCACTTCGTTTGTTCTTCCAACAAAAATGCCAGTCTATAAGCAATTGTTATTTCACCAGTTCGTTCTCCAACTGTTCCAAACTCTTGCCTTTGGTTTCTGGGCAACGGCGCCACAAGAAAAGGAAAGCGCAAAGACAGATGGCACTATATATCCAGAACGTTCCACTACTCCCAAGAGCTGCATTCATCGAGGGAAACGAGAACGTCAGTGTGCAACAGCCCACCCACAAGGCAAAGGTGCAAGTGGCCATTGCAATTCCACGAATGCGGTGGGGGAAAATCTCGGCAAGCAACGTCCATGTTACAGGTCCCAATGTCATAGCATAGACTGATATGGCAGTAACCACCAATGCCACCATCATCACGCCCTTCACTTCGAGGAAGTAGCAAGTGCCCAAGGTCAGATAGATGAGTCCCAATCCTCCCGCACCGATAAGCATCAAGGTGCGGCGGCCCCAGCGC
Source organism: uncultured Prevotellaceae bacterium (assembly GCA_902769705.1). Classification (GTDB taxonomy): domain Bacteria; phylum Bacteroidota; class Bacteroidia; order Bacteroidales; family Bacteroidaceae; genus Prevotella. The sequence continues at coordinate 36,336 of CACXPX010000001.1, read as the reverse complement.
TCAATGGTGTAGAGTGCCACGAAAGTGAAGATGACGTTGGCAATTCCCGTTATCACGATATTGATGAACATACCGTCGACATCGAAGCCTGCACCCACAAAGATTTCTTGCGCATAGTTGAAGATAACGTTCGTGCCACACCATTGTTGGAACACAGCTATCACCAAGCCCAACAACAGCACACGCCCATACTTATGTTGAAAGAGATCTTTCAATCCAGCCTCAGTCTTTTGAATTTCACCAGCCTTTTCATTCTTCATCTTTAGATATACCGGGCTTTCGGGGATAAAGAAACTCATCACGAGGAACAATGCCGCCGGAAGAGTTTCAGCCCAAAACATCCAGCGCCATCCCCATTCCACATTCCACGTCTGGTTTGTTGCTATTGTTGTGTCTTTTGCCAACAAAAGGTTAACAATCTGAGCCCCAAGAATTCCCAGCACGATTGTCATTTGGTTCAAAGACACCATCCGTCCACGTATTCCTGCTGGACTTACCTCAGCAATATACATTGGAGACATAGCTGATGCCACTCCGATGCCCATGCCACCTGTAAAACGAGCTATGTTGAATAGGGTGAAATCGTTGAAAAGTCCTGTAGCTATTGCAGAAATGGTGAACAGTACTGCCGACACCATCAGCAACGGCTTGCGCCCGTATTTGTCAGCAGCCGCTCCTGCCACCATTGCCCCCACCAGACAACCTATCAGCGCAGTAGTCATTGCAACGCCTTGCAGCAAAGGTGAATCGCTGATGGCGAAGTACAACTCGTAGAACGGCTTAGCGCCACCAATCACCACCCAATCGTAGCCGAAAAGCAGTCCGCCCATCGCCGAAACGAGACAGATGAAATAGATGAATCTTCTGTTGAAATCTTGCATATTCCCTATGTAATTAATTGTTTTCTATTTTGCGAACGCAATGTTCATAGTGCTTATCATGTCCAGTTTCTATGAATATTTCTGTGCAAAAATACGAAAAAACTTTGTATTATCAAGCAAACGTATAAAACTTTAGAATCACAAACAGCTTTTTTGTTTATCTCCCCATTTTTGGCTATGAATCCAATAATGGGTCAGCACTTCGTACAATAAAACAACTCTTTCATACATCATGGGGTATGCTTTCATTGCAATTCAAACCGTAAGCAATATTTTTGCAGATGAAAAAAACATAATACTTTTAAAATATCAACAATATGAACGACTTCAAAACATGATTTACACTTTGGGAAGAACAAATTGATTGATGAATAACAGCAAAACAGGAACTAACAAAAAGAAAATTATTATGAAAAAAACAATTGTATCACTTATTTTAAGCATTATAGGTTTAACAACTTTATTCGCTGGCAGTCCAGCAGAATATAAAGAAGGAGACATTGTATTTATTATGTTTAAATCATCTCAAGCTCCTTTGATAAGATATGCTACATCTTCTCCGTGGACTCATTGCGGAATTGTAGTATATAAGGGAGATGAACCATACGTTCTTGAAGCATCTAATGTTGTTAAACTAACTCCACTTTATGCTTTCTTGAGAAAAGGAAAATTTAAAATGAATACAACAAGAAGAGTTGTAGACCGTCCTATCAAAATTAATTACAAACAATATTTAGAGATACCTTATGATTCTCAATTTAGCTTAAAGAATAAGCGATATTATTGTTCCAAATTAGTATGGGTTATTTACAAGAAACAATTCGGAATAGAACTTTGTAAACCAAAACCTCTTTCTAAATATAGAACTTTTGGTTTATCTAAAGTTATGAAAAAACGAGGAATCAGTAAAGGATCTCTTTTTATTGCTCCATGTGATTTAATGTAATTTATTCAACACACCCATAGCAAACTTAGTTCGAATCCGTGATGTTCTCCATGTCTAACAAAAAAAGGAATGTAAAATGATTAAAAAACTGTTAGCAGGCATTATTCTGCTTTATGTTATGTTATCTCTAATAATAGTTTCGATAATTATTCTTTTATTTTGGTTTGGAAACGGTTGCCCTTGGTATTTACCTATTGGATTTCAAGTTTGTATTTTTTATTGCTTGGCTAGTTGTAAAAGAATGTTCTTTTATATTGTTTATTTTTTACAACTTATAGAAGATTCTATTGTATACGTTTTTAAGGAAATCCCATAACAGGATAGAGATAACTTCAATTGCCATATTTGAGAATTGGAGATTATAAAAAACGTGGCACAACACTTTGGCAATCATGTGACCTCGGATAAATTCAGCTAACTGATTAACGAATAGCGGAAGAACTATCAGCGGAGGTCGTGCTAGTGCGTTGGTTGTCAAAGATGGCATCTGAGCCTGCCACTTGTAGTATCTAACGCCTTCAGATGCCACAAATGGTCGAGTCAGATGCCACAAGTGACACCCAAGGTTAACTGCTTAATCATTTCTAATAAAGAATGCAGTCATCTCTGACTGCATTCTCATCCATTTTTGCCCAACGATGTATGTATTTTCTTATCTTTTTAAAGGATATCCCATTTCTATCTAGTACGGAAAACCAACCAAGGAATCACTCCTTTCCATTTCTTATGCGGATAGTCTTCTACATTTCCGATGTCGTGGCGTTCGCCATCTGCAGTTCTGTAGAAACCATAGTCATTACCACCTGTGATATAAATGGCATCGGTGAAGCCATATCCACAAAGAGCATCGGCAAAGTCGTATAATGTCTCCTTGTTTCGGGTGGCGATGTAATAAAGGGTATCATCCATCAGGCCAATAGCCCGACGTTCCACCTTACCATGCAAGAAGAAGCGAACGGGTTTCTCGCCTTTGCTGACGAGAATAAACTGCCTAAAGAAAGAACCACCATTATTCAGAACATAATCTTTCACTGTTTCCTGACGCGAAATACCAATTACCATATGATCTCCTACCATTGCCATATAGCCAAGCCGGCTGACGTCATGTTGGATTTCCTTTCCATCAACAACAAGCGAACCTATATAAGTGCCGTCAGCTTTATGGTCGGCAGAACGACAATATAGGAAGACAGAAGCATCTGCGGTATCTGGTTCCACAAACTCAATGTTGGCGCGAAGTCCGTGAATGGCATAAAAATCAAGAGCCACACCGAAAATGCTATCGTGCGTTAAGACAACTTCTGCGGCCTCCTGCTTTAAAGGCATTTGCAACTTTTTAATATTTTCAGCTGGTTTGGTGGAGATGGGTACTCCTATATTATAATAATAATTCCAAAGCTCGTATGCTCCTAGAGTAGCTGCAACGATAAATACCACTATCAATGCTTTGAACAACCAGCGCATCCACTTCTTCCATCTAAGAGCAGCTGGAGATTGGACAGGGGCTTCAGTGGTTTCAGCACTCTCTTCGTCATCATTTTCGATGATGAACTCTGGTACTTCAGGCTCCCAAATAGGGTCGATGCTATTATTCACCTCTTTGATGATTTCACTCATGATGATTCTCCTCCTTTCAAACTTTCGAGTTGTTCTTTCAGTTGTTTCAAGGCGTCGCGTGATACTTTGACAGTATAGATGTCGCGAAGGTCATTTCCCTCATCTTCCCGATTGGGCCGCCAAACATGAGGATTGTCTGTTCGCAGTTCACGCAACAGGTATTTTCCTCCAAAGACAATTGTTTGGTCAATAAGGTCTATGACCTGTACGTATTGTCTGTTGACAATTAGGCTTCTCCCGACACGAATGAACATATCGGCATTTTTCAGTTTCTTGAAATTGTCTTCGAAGTGATGCAGTTGGAATGTGAGTTTGCGGCTTCGCCCATTGATGAGGACAAGGTCGCAATAGTTTCCATCAGCTTTCACATAGACAACCTCATCAACAGCCACGCGCATCAATAGTGTTGGGGTTTTGATTTTGAACCACTCCATGCGTTGTTTGTTTCAGTTCTTTTTGCAAAGATAATAAAATCTCACTTTTCATCGAAATGATTCAGTATATTTAACACCGTTTTGTCACGCCAACCTTTTCTCACATAGGAACTAAGCAACACTAACGACCCTCACTCCAACAGAGGAAATCGCGTTGGCCAGCATTGTCCTAACAGTTGCTACGATTGATAGTTTTTCCCCTCGAAGTTCCACAATAGTAGCGGTTTTCTCTCATTATTGACGAGTTTCCATAGGTGAGCCATTCCACGCGATGAAACAGTTACGCAACCTTGGCAGCAAAGTCTGTTCATCGGAATATAACGCTTCCAACAATATCTGTCTACCCATTTTGCACCATGAATCATCAATCCACGTGCATAAGCTGACTGATTGTCTATGTCAAGACCCTTTATACGAAAGCCCCGCTTGTTTCTGTTCCCGTTTTCTTTCGTAACAAGGAATCGTCCGAGCGAAGAACAATTACTGCCAGGCTTGTTGCTGAACCGAGGCCGCTCATCAGTGCTGCCCCTGCCAGGACCGTGCATAACATAAGTTGAAGCTACGATACGACGTTTAGTGAAGTCCCAAACAAATAGGCGGGGAGTTCCAGAGGGGATGCTGTAGTCAACAAACAAAGCATAGTGCTCGTTCATATTATGACTACGAGCGAATGCAAGTGCATGTTCGGCCCTTTCTTCGATGGTCTTATATTCATGGCGATCGGGCAAATCCGGCAGTTTGTAGTATTTCCACGCCCACCACAATGCTGGCGCACCGATAATGATGATCAGCATTGTGATTACAAACAAACATCTTTTTCTATTTTTCTTCATGATTTCTCGTCTTTTGCAATTGATAGTACTATGATAAACAGGTTGTTGAACTAGAGGGTATTGATGCTATCACGCTAATGAGCGCGAAAATCAAAATAACAATAATTGTTTCATATACAGATAAAGATTAATGATTGTTTATTGTTTTACTGCATTGTTCGCATAACTTGATTTTGTTTGAAAAGTCAGCATGTCCCTTCGCATCCTTCATGATGCATGTCAGGTTGTCATTTGGGCAATGGTTGTAATTGAAGCAAGTGTGGATGAACTCATGCGAGGTTACTTTCCAGAGGTCTCGCTTGTTTTTCACGCGATAAGTGGACACCACACACGCTTTCTTCGGTATCAAACTGAGTCCAAGCACTCCCCAATCAGGTTTCCCTTTATAACTTATAGAAATGTCTTTGTGAGTGAGAGCAATGATGATATGACATTTGTCGGCATCTTTTGCCAACGAGTTAATAATCTTATCGCCACGATAACGAGTTCCCGCTTCATTCATCAACGATTTCTCCAGGGGTTTGTTAGGAAGAACATCGATGCACAACGTCACGCCATCAAGCAATGGAGACAGATTCTTCTCCAAATCTTCTTTCAATCTGACAGCTTCTTTTTGAGTGAAGTCATCATACGGTTGGAGCGAGATGTTGATAGTGGGGCAGGTGCAATACACTTCCTCCACCTTTTCACCTTCTTCTTTCACATTTTCTTTTCCCTTTGGAGAAAGTACTGTTGGTCCACCAAATGCCAGAAACGCTCCAAAGATGATTGCGGCAATCAACAAAACTCCCGCAACGAACAACAGGATTCTTACTGAGTTTTTTCCTTTTTTCATAATGCTGCTTTACCTATAATTAATTTGTTGAATTCTGATTCATGAGTTTTTTCCTTCTTACGACTTTTCGTATTTGCCAAGAGTTTTTCGAGTACGGGCAACATCTTGTTAAGATTTCCATACTGAATCATGAAGTTCCAAAACGGTTCAAACTTCTTCCATCCCCCCATATAAAACAAGTGCGCCAATTGCTGTTTTAGATTGTCATGTCCAAAACTAGCACGGAAGATGTTGCTCCATTTATAAAACTCTTTATACGACCAATCGTATCCTTGCTTCAACTCTTCAGCGGAAAGTCCAACGGTCTTATAGACCACCGTTCGCGTGTCATATTTGCTCCAATCGTAAGAAGTTATGCGCCCGTCACGTTCCATCTGTTGGAAAAGTCGCGTACCTGGATATGGGGTTAGAATATGGAAGGTGGCAGTTGTGATACTATGCTCAATACCCCAATCAACTGTACGCCGAAACACACCTTTGTCATCGTGGTCGAGTCCGAACACAAAGCTACCATTAATCATGACTCCCAAACTATGCAACCTTTCCACAGCCGCTACATAGTCTTTTGAAAGGTTTTGCAGTTTGTTGCTCGAACGGAGATTCTCTGGTGAGAATGTTTCAAAACCCAAGAATAGGCTACGCAGACCCGCTTTAGCAGCCTTTTCGATCAAGTCTCCTTTCAATACGGAAGCAACTGTGGCAGCACTTTGAAACACCCTCCCCATACCACGCATGCCCTCAAACAATTCTGCAGCAAAACGGGGATTACCCAAAAGATGGTCATCAAGGAAATAAAGGTGGCGGCCAGGCAAACGATCAATCTCAGCCAATGCCTCGTCAACACGTTGCGTATAGAACGATTTCCCATCCCCATAGAAAGCATCCTTATAACAGAAATCGCAATGATGAGGACACCCGCGAGAAACAACCAGCGAATTGGGCACGAAGTACTTCTCTCGCTTAATCAGGTCGCGACGCACTGGTGGAATGTTCTCAATAGAACGCCAACGAGCCACATAGCGTTTCAAAGGATGGCCTTCACGGAAATCATTGACAAACCGAGGGAAAGCCTCTTCGCCTGGCCCCAGCAGGATGGTGTCTGCATGTTGTGCTGCTTCATCGGGCAAAGAAGTGACATGCAATCCACCCATTGCCACATATGAGCCCTGCTTGCGATAGTGGTCGGCGATCTTGTAAGCACGATAAGCATTGGTCACATAAACTTGAATGCAGACCAAGTCAGGAGTGTCGTCCAATGTGAGTTTTTCCACATGCTGATCCACAAGTTCAACCTCATCTTCATCACGGAAATAGGCAGCCAACGTAGCCAATCCCAAAGGTGGGAACAACGAATACTTGATGGGGCGCCAATATGGGCTTTCAGCTTCCTGCAACGAAGGCAGAATCATTTTCACTTTCATATCTTCTTCTTTTTGACATCGCAAAGATACTATCTATACAAATCACCGCCAAGACATTTCATCTACATTGTACCAACCTCATGTTTTTCTGTATGAAATTGAATTTGGATTACTTCTTATTTACTGTACTAACACGATTCCCTAAACGAATAATAAATGGAGTCTTTTTGACTAGTTTCTAAGATTTTGTTGGCATAATTTTTAATTTTTAATTAATTATTATTTGTACGCGTAAATATAAACATTACCTTTTTTGTAACATTCTTTTAGTTTTTGCATTGTAGCAATGCTAACAGCAAAACATCCTCTACTTTCTGAGGTAAGTGGAATTACTAACCCTGGAAACTTTGGAATAGTAGATAAACTTACACTTGGATGAATAAGAATTCCACGCTTTTCAGCATTTGAATTTGAAGAACTAAGTCCTCTTAATCTAAAGCATTCTGCGTTAGGCCAATTCTTCATTCTTCCTAAAGATGTAACTTTATATAATCCTAAGCTTGAACAATTACTTCCTATTTTATTACTAAATTCAGGATTAGTTGCTGTACTATTTCCCCCATTACCATGTTGAACTCTTGAAGAATAGATATATTTTTCTTTCTTCACATCATATATGTAAAATCTATCATAACATGATAGTTTACCAAAGTCTACAAAACATACATAACTTGCATCTTTTGGGATATTAGAAAGTATGTTTCGAGAAGGTTTTGCTTGTATAAATTGTAATATAATTACAATAATACAAAAAAGTAAAAAATATTTTTTCATAATATAAAACAGAAGCATAGTCTAATGACCAATTATAATTCCTCCTTTTAATTTTAAAGTATCATATTAATTAGTGTTGCAGAAATGCTTCTTAAATATATGTTTAGTCTACTATCTGTAATTAGTTAACCGCAATAAGACATCATTGCACATATAAAGACTATTGAAGCATAAAAAGTAATTATGCTCCATATAGTCCAAAATAATATTTTTAAAAATGTTTTCATATTTTAATTCTAGAATAGTTATTTATTAGAACATTAACGTACTCAAATAAATCTTTTGGAGATACCCAAATATTAGCAGTATTCCATCCATTCTTTATTCTGTATATTTTATAAGAACTTTCTTTTTTATAAACATTAGAAGGATAGAAATCATGAGTAAAATCAGATACCCATTTTTTACCATTATAAATAGCTATATGTCCAAATTGACTTTTTGAATTTTGAGATAATACACATATATCTCCCCGTTTAAAATCTGAAGTAACTTCTTTAGCATTTAACTTTGGGAGAATGTCTACATAACCATATGCTGGATAAATACCACAAGGGAAACATCCACCACGATGTAATGCTTTCATTACATACCAAGCACACATACAACGAGAATGTTTTTCTGCTGACAATGTAGCATAATTAACCGCTTTCTCGCTATTATATTTATAAGGAATATTAAATCCTAATAAAAATATTATTCCAATTAAAATAAGTAATTTCTTTTTCATCTTTTAAAATATTTAAAATTCCTTATGGAATTATTTATTCATTGTATAAACTTTAGTACCAGATGCTCTAGCTTATATCAAATCCTCGACCTGCTACACCTTTAGGATATGAATATTCGATTATATCTCCAACATTTCTAAAGGATCATATTTATTACGTATTATTTCAACATTTGATGCTTTTCTTCTAACATTTCTAGACAAATTCTGTGGATTCTCTAACGATTATTACGATTCTACCAATTTCCATGGTGTAGCTGAAACATTCGCAAAGATGAAATCTAAAGGATATTGATAGAGAACGAACTCCTCTTCTAAAAATGTTTCAGTTCACTAGCCTTATAGTGGAAAAGGGCAAGCAACAAATCATCGTCATCCTCATCTAGCATGAACCAAGGGGATTGGAAAGGATTCTCGAAGTTGCGCATCACATGAATATCCCTTGCAGGCGTGTTGCCCTCAGCCAAAAGGAATGCCTTCTTCCCATGCTTGTCGACAGCTACATCCACCACCATTATAGCGTGCCCGTATTTCTGGTTTCCCGGGCGGTCTACGGCAGCATAAACAAACACATCACCAGGTTGCATATCCTTCAATGGGCGTTGCTTCATCTCACGGCTCAACGAGAACGTACTGGCCACACCATAAACATTTCGCATATAGCGTTCGAAAGCATTTCGTGAGGACCCACCACTATAATTCATCGTTTTGCCGTTCACATTCTTGAATTTAATCTTTCCATAATTGCCTGTACTGAAAAGATACTCTGCCCGCAAGCGCATGCACGCATCTGCACACTGCTCGGCATTTGACAACAAAGGCATATCCACCACAGCATAGTTCAACGATTGGAAACGAGAATCGCCTCCCGTAAAGAGTTGCACCTTTGCCCCTTTTTTCTTTAAGGGCAACGAACGCAGATAATTACTATAAGCGCTATCATCACCGCTGATACGCTCATACCCCCAAGGGGTAGGAATATCACCCACCGTTGCATAATTATGGGGATTGCTTGTCTTACTGCCATAAAGAACCCAAAGTCCTACTCCTACAGCAATAACAACAAGAAATGCTACACACAAGAAAAACCATTTTACTACTTTTTTCATATCTTCTTCTTTTTTGTTTTGACAATGCAAATATACAACACAAAATGCTGGTGTTCCAAACAAAAAAGAGTCCGTTGTACGAACTCCCCAATTTATTGTATGAACCCATTTGTATCCTATTCGCATTGAATTGATATACTAAAGCAGAATCAGATAATAGCTTATAATGACATTAAGCGCTAACAGAATGAGATAGAAGAGAACGAAAATGAGCAGATTCACCATTTCATAGGTCGTATGCCACTTTGAGGCCACCCGTTCCAAATCCATAACGCAAAGAAAAAAGGCTTTATCGAAAGGCAAATGATAATGGCGAAGCATCTTGATGAAGGCATATACATAAGCGCCTGCATAGCAAGCGAATACAAATGCCAAAATGAGCCAACCAACAGAAAACTGCTCCAACATCTTGTAAATGGCAACTCCAAAAGGAACAACGCCAGACAAAGTCAAGACGGCTCCCTGAACCCAAAGGTTGAACACCACCGATATCTGAATGTAAGTAAGCCCGAAAAGCTTACCTAGTGCGAGCAGAAACTTTACACACCATCCAAATGGCAGCAATGCCAAATCTATCCATCTACGTTTTCTTTTCATGTGGGTTTTATGTTTTTCGTTTTCTTTCGTTTAGGTCTACAAATCTTTGCTGAGATGAAAATAGGAAAGTTTTCATTCACACTCTTCCAGTATGTTGTTTGCAAAGATAATGCTTTTTTTGCAATAATCCAAATTTCCGCATAATACAATTACCAACATAATAAAAGGCTCTAGAAACTTTTTCGTAATAATTCGGATTTTAATAAGTAAAAATAATTCCGAATTTTTACCATTCAAAACCGCTTGTTTTTTGCAACAAACAAGAATCCTATGCGAAAAACGCAAAAAAATCGCATTCTTGGAAGTGGCTGACTATCAACGCCTTCCGTTTTCTTGACAACATTTCGAAAAATCAAAGCATAGCTTTCATACATCAAAAGCTATGCTTTAGCATTCTCATTTGCGGCCTCTTGATGGACTAAAGACGGCTTTTAGCAGTGTCAAAGGCCACAAATGACAACCTCAAAGATGGTGAATGGCAATTCAACGACTTAAAAATGGGATATAAAGAGCCCGTTTTTTGTTTCTCATCACTTATTTTCGTTCTGTAAAGAACACCGTTTTTGGCTGAAAATGTAAACAAAAATAGCAATTAATAATTTCATTATTATGCGTATTCTTCACGCAACTGATTACTTTTTCTGATATTTTGGCATTATTAAATGCCTAATGTTGGGTAATAATAAGGAAAAGGAGTTGAGAATTATGAAAAAGACTTTTATCTGTACAAAAGAAAATCCCCTTCATTGCCAAATCGGTGAAGAAGAAAAAACTCTAATTGACGAAATCGTTATTGAAGGATTTCTGTCAGACATTGACATGATAATCTTGCAAGAAATGTCAAACGATCATGTACTACGGGTGATTGACATGTCTGGCGTGAACGAACTATCAGATGAAAGTTGCTACTTGGAATATGAACAACTTTCATTTGAAAAACTCGAAGAACTATATCTTCCCGAGCATGCTGAGACTTTTCCTTTCGCAATGTTTATAAAATGCGACCGGCTAGTCAATGTTGACATACCAGAGTCCATGAAGCAACTTAGCGAATACACCTTGGCATTCTGTCCAAACATTGAAGAACTTTATGTTCCTAGTAAACTCAGAGTATTCGAAGCGGATTGTTATTCCCAATGGAATCATTCGGAAGACACTTTCTTGGCAGGAAGCGCAAAGAAGTTTGTTTCCGACAGAGATACATGGTCAATGAGGGATGACGACGATGACCTGTATGCTTCCGATGGCGTTTTATATCGCAAAAGAATGCTTTATAGATATCCAGCAGGCGATGAGCGGTCGCATTTTGATATTCCTGAAGGAACTGATTCTATTAGCCAACTTGCCATTTGCAACAACAAGTATCTCAGATCTATTACAATTCCCTCATCGTGTGTTAAATTCTGGTCTGAAGCAATCTGCTGTTGTCCATCTTTAGAAACTCTGGTTTTCAAAAACGAGAAATTCTCCTTTTACAGTGATAGCAACCATCCTTTTGACTTCAATGACGACCCAGGACCTCACGGGTTAAGAAAATTGCCTAACTTGAAGGACATCTATCTGTATGCAAAAGATCCGGATGAAGTATCTCTATTATTTGATGGGTTGTATAACATGGAAAATGTCGTTTTGCATGTACCTTGTTTCTGCGCGGACAAATATAAAAAGCATATGATAACAACGGTTGGCTATGAAGGAGGCATTCTGACTTATAAGCAGGAATCATATGGTAAAAGGTTTCTTCGTATAGAAGAATTCGACCCCATTGATGTGTTTGGAGAAGAAAAATGATGCGTTTTCTTCACGCAACTGATTACTTTTTCTTTATTTTTGGCAATACTATATGCCTGATGTTGGGTAGTTAATTAAAAAATGGTGTTTTTATGATGAAAATTAATGTTTATTCGGAAAAAAGTGGTAATTTTGAAGCAGATTCCAAAATGAAGCCTATGATTATCATCGAGTCAAAGAAAAAGCCGCTCTTGCCTGGCAAGAAAGACAAGAATGGTAAGCCGATTCTGTCGCTGAAGGAGAAGTATCCTGATGCCATGATCATTGACGTGACGAGCAAGGCCACGGACGAGTTCGTCAAGCTCAGTCCCTTCTACCCCATTGGGGGCATCCCCGTTCCGTTTAGCGATGGCGAAGTTGCACTTTCCGTAGAAGGCATCTGGCAAGGTCTGAAGGTTTTTGAGGAGTACGACATAGACACCTCTCTCTTCTCTAAGCGCACCATGAAGAACATGAAGCGCACCACCCGAAAGTATGGCCACTGTCTAGGACACCGCAAGGGTGTTCACGGCGAGGAGTTGCTGGGCTATCTTACCGCGCGCAAACTGATTTATCTGCCCTGCTACAAGTGGGTGTTGGAGAACAAACTTCAGAAGTTGGTGGCTGCCATCCGTATCATCTCAAAGAACAAACCCGTGGTGCTGCTCGACTACAACACCAATCCAGACCCTTACAATCCCAAGAGTCCTCTCTCGCATGCTTCGCTCATCAAGGCCTACATCGAAGGTAACTATCCAGAGTAGTTAAGACAAAACGAACACCACAAGAATGTATAAGTAATTGATGGATAAAGAAGAGGCTCGCAATCGGAACCTGCTCCGTTTCGTTCATGCCCAAGACAGCGGTGGAATATATGATGACACGGGAACTTATGCTCAGGCCCTTCAAGAAGTGAAGGCCGGACATAAAAGTGGGCACTGGATGTGGTATGTGTTTCCGCAAATGAAAGGATTAGGGCATAGTGAGATTGCCAACTTCTACGGCATCAACGGACGTGAAGAGGCTTATGCCTACATCGCCCATCCTGTACTGAGAGACCGATTGGTAGAAATCTCAGAGGCTGTGCTCAATAACGAGCATTCGGTATATGACATCTTTGGAGCTGATACCATCAAATTCCGAGCTTGCATGTTGCTGTTCGCTTCTGTCTCAGACATTCCAGTTTTCAAGCAAATCATCAGCAAATATCGCTGGTAGAAACTCCGCTCACATTCTTTCCATACCACTTTTGAGATGCTCTGCAAAAGAGCATCTCTTTTTTGTTTCACAAGCAAATTAGCAATGCCAAGGCCGTGATAAACCATCACAACCTTGGCATTTTTCGTAAAAAGGAATTCCACTGGGAAAGTGAACTCTTTTTATTTCAGCAAATTATCCGGATACTTAGGCATTGCGCCATTCTGGGTGCATACGTATGCTGAAACCTCAACAGCAGTACGATGAGCCTCTGTCACAGACTTACCATTGAGGATGCTACCCACGAACGAACCTGTGAACGAATCGCCAGCACCTACAGTATCAGCCACTTTCACTCTCGGTGTCTCTTGGAATGACACATGGCCGGGTGTAAAGACATACGAGCCGTTGGTGCCGCAGGTAAGCACGAGCATGTCGAGGTTGTACTTGCCCAAAATGAGCCAGCACTTGTTCTCGATGTCAAGGCCGGGATAACCGAACATGCGGCCGATAAGCACCAGTTCCTCATCGTTGATTTTCAATATATTGCAGCGCTGGAACGACTCCTTCAGTATTTCCTTGGTATAGAACTGCTGACGCAGGTTGATATCGAAAATCTTCAAGCAGTCGTCAGGCGTGGCATCGAGGAATTTCTGGATGGTCGCACGGCTGACAACGTTTCGCTGAGCCAGCGAACCGAAACAAACAGCACGACAGTTGGCGGCAATCTGTGCGATGTCGTCATCGAAGGGGATGTTGTCCCAAGCCACGTTCTCCTTGATGTCATAGGTAGGGATGCCTTGTTCATCAAGTTGCACCTGCACCGTACCTGTTGGATAAGGTACGCGTGGCAATAGGTCGTTCAAGCCGTGTTCCCTTAGTGCTTCGATGGTCTCGTCGGCCAAACGATCGTTGCCCAAAGCGCTGACAGCGATGGTATTGTCCATGCCCAGAAATTGTCCGGCATGATAGGCAAAGTTTGCAGGAGCTCCACCCAGTTTTTTTCCTTCGGGAAGCACATCCCAAAGCACTTCTCCGAGTCCTACTACATAACGTTTCTGATTCATAATCTATGCGGTTTTTAATTGTTTGATATAGGTAAACAGATAAATCACACCTACTGCCATCACCAGCACAGCGCCAGCTTGACCCATTGCATCACTCAACAGTCCCATGAAAAGCGGGAAGATGGTGCCGCCAAAGAGACCCATAATCATCAGGCCTGAAACCTCGTTCTGCTTCTCGGGCATTGACTCAAGAGCCGTGGCGAAACACATGGAGAAGACGTTAGAGTTGCCATATCCCACGAGAGCAATAGCGGTGTATAGAATCCATTTCTCTTGCCCGAAGAACAACCCGCACATCGACAGCGCCATCATCACCACACTGATGATGAAGAACGTGCGCATCTTCAGCACGCGGAGGAAGAACGAACCCGTCAGACAGCCGATGGTACGGAAGATGAAGTAAAGCGAGGTGGCGAAGGCTGCCTCGTTAAGCGTCATGCCCAAGCGCTCCATCAGTATTTTTGGTGCGGTGGTGTTGGTACCCACATCAATGCCTACATGGCACATGATACCGAGGAACGACAGCAACACGATGGGCGTTCCCAGCAACTTGAAACACTCCACGAAGGTGGAAGGCTTGCCCTCAATAGGCGTTTCCTCAATCGGAGTCACAAATAGCAAAATGGTAGAGAGCACACCCACGATGAGGAAAATGGCAAAGAGTACGCGCCAATCGAGTCCAAATTCAGGAATCAACTTCGTGGCACCCCACATAGCCAAATAAGGAGCCGAGAACGACGCGATAGCTTTTACGAACTGCCCGAAGGTGAGCGTAGATGCCAAATTGCCGCCACCCATGACGGTCGACACTAGCGGATTGAGCGATGTCTGCATCAGTGCGTTGCCAATGCCCAACAACGAGAAGGCTACGAGCATGATGCCGAAACTTTCGCCAAACAACGGCAGCAATAGAGACACTGCGGTCACCACGAGCGAGAGCAGCACTGTCTTCTTACGCCCGATTTTATTCATCAGCATTCCTGTAGGCACGCTGAAGATGAGGAACCAGAAGAACACGAGTGAGGGGAACACGTTGGCCACCGAGTCTGTCAGCCCGAGGTCTTCCTTCACATAGTTGGAGGCGATGCCTACCAAGTCCACGAAGCCCATGCAGAAGAAGCAGAGCATCACGGGGATGAGATAAATAGACTTATTCTTCATTTTCATTAGGTTGTTTCGTTATCACTACTTCTACTTGATTTCATAGATAGTGGCCTTGCCACCCTTCACTTTCAGCATGCTATAGGGCTCAGAGGGGAACACAAGGTTGGTCATTGCCATCTTACCTTCGCTATCGAAAGCCTCAATACTGCAGCGGTCGACGAAGATGCGCAGTTGGCGAATCGTGCCATAGGTTGGCGATTTAGTCACACATGGGAATGCCTCACTGAAACCCACGTCGCCACTCTTCATGCGGTCCATCGTGAAAGTTTGCTTTGCAGCGTCATAAATCATCGTCACCTGCTCGCCCTTCGTGTTCGACAGCACAATTTCAGCACTGCCCTTCATGTCGACCACTATCTCGCAAGCGTCGGTTGGTTTCTTTACCTTGACACCACGTGCTGCCAGCATCTCCTTGGAGGGCACCACGCTTACATAAGTCTCCTCACCACAAGTGAACAAACCTAAGTCGCGGGGAATGGAGTTAGCTGAACGGAACTGTTTCGTTGGCACTTGGTTGGCATACTGCCAGTTAGACATCCATGCCAGCACCACGCGGCGCTGCTCGGGAGCGTTATAGAACGACACTGTAGCATAGTGGTCTTTACCATAGTCGAGCCACTTGGTCACCTTTGGCATCGACTCGCAGGTGAACCGATGTCCGTCGAACTGTCCTACGAAATACTGCGTGGCACTGCCACCGAACGGTCCGCCAGGGTTGATGTTGCAAACGAGCACCCACTTTTTAACATTTAATTTTTCATCTTTAATCTCAAACAAGTCAGGGCATTCCCAAACGCCACTATGGTTTCCATACTCCTGACCGAACGACGACTCATACTTCCATGCCTTCAGGTCGGCAGAAGAATATATCTGCATCTCCTGCCCCACAGCCAAAATCATCACCCAACGTTTCGTCGGCTCAAACCAAAAGACATTGGGGTCGCGGAAGTCGGGCTTGTCTGACGTGATGACGGGGTTGCCTTCATATTTCACAAAGCTGCGACCATTATCCTTCGACACAGCCATCGACTGCGTCTGATGATGTCCGGCAGAGGTGTAGAAAGCTACCACGTCGTTGCCGTTGGTGACGCATGAGCCACTGAAAATACTACCCAGCCAGTCGGGTTCAAAAGCCATGGGCTGACTCTCCCAATGGATGAGGTCGCGCGAGGTAGAGTGTCCCCAGTGCATGTTCTCCCACTGCGAGCCGTAAGGGTTATACTGATAATAGAGGTGCCACACGCCGTCCTTGTAAAACATTCCGTTCGGGTCGTTCATCCAGCCATATACGGGGGTGTGATGATAGAGTGGGCGGAATTTCTCGCGGTTAGTGGTGTCGAAGGTGTCAGAGAATTTGATTTCCTTCCAGCAGACGAACTCGCTGACGGCGCCTTTCTGCCGACGGTCACCATGGAACTCGATGTCGAGCAGCCGTGCACCTTTCAGTTCGTAGGGCACAAAGTAATCCACACGGTCGATAGCCAGCTTGACATTGATTCGCTGCACCATCTCGTTGCGACTGTCCAATACGGCAATGGCCGCTATTTCCTCGGTCTCCTGCACAGGCAGCAGCACGTATTTCTTGTCTTGTGGCATTCGCAGCATGGCATGCTTTTCTCCTAGGATGGATACAAAAGCTGGAGTGTTGCCAGTTGCCGACGGCGCCATTTGTGCTCTTGTCGCCGTAAGCGCCATGACTGCCATCAGTGTCATCAATTGTCTTTTCATCTTTTCTCTTTATATGTTCGTTTGTTTAAATATGTTATCCTGAAAAGCAATCCCTTACCCGCTTGACTAACCAAAAACTAACGAATTGAATGTCTTATTGCATTGAAACACGAACGTTGCTTACTGTTACCGAGCCACCGTAGTTGTTGATGCTCCAGCAGTTCTTCTGAATGCCGTAGATGCGCTGTGTGTAGGCACAGACATCATTGATATACATCACCATGACGGAATTGTCGGTATAGATGTCCACGTTGTAGGTGTTGTCGGCTGGGCGCTCGAACCAGTATCCGTCGATGCCTTCTACGAAGCCCTTGCCTTCGTCACCCTCTTGCTCGAAGTTCACCTTTCTGTGGTTCTCATCCTCGGGGTTGACCACCATGGTATAGTATTTCTTCGAATCTGTGCCGCGAACAAACGAAATGCCGAATTTGTCCCAGTTGTTTGAGGTCTTCACGGTGAAGGCGATGTGGTTACAGGTGCCCAAGCGGCTGTAGAGCACGTAGGAGCCATCGCCACTCAGCGTACCGTTGTTGTATCCATTGGAGGACATCACGTTGGCTGCAGCTGTCTTGTTGTACTTTGTTGTCATGGCTGGCACGGCACCTAGCGTCAGCGTACCGTCGGCATGCTGAATGAGCTTATGACAAACAAGTGCACCACTCCAGTTGGGTTCGTTGCCGTCGCCGGCACCCACATTGATGTTCTTCTCATGCAGGTCGTTGCCCGAGCGGAACGGGCACCACCCCCAGATGTAGCGGTCTGTACCGTTGGACGCGGTCTTGCCGGCATAGAAGGCACGGCTGTCGAGCACGCCCTCGTGGCCGTCGGCAGGCCATTTCGGGCCGTCGTTGAAGCAGCTCTTCAGTTCGTCGTAGGTCTTGGCCATCATGTACTTCACCTTGCGGCTCCAAGATGTGCGGAAGCTCTCACTGTATACCATGTACCAGTAGTTACCCATCTTGAATATGTCGGGGCACTCCAACATACGGTCCCAGATCATCCGGATGCGCCCCACATGCTCCCATGTCTTTAGATCGTTAGACTTGAACTCTGCGAAGACAGGGTCGCCACCGTTAACTGGATATGTCGAAATGACCATGTGGTAGAGGTTGTCGTCGGCGACGAAAATCTGCGGGTCGCGGAAATCATTTCCAGAGTAGCCGAAGTCGGGCCCGTTGAGCGTCCAGAGCTCATCTTTCTTCCAGGTCTTGAAGTCAGTCGATGTGGCACGCATCACCACCTCGCGGTTCTTGCAGTTGCCGTTGTGACCAGTGTAGTAGATGTAGTATGTTCCGTCCTTCTCGTAGGCACAGCCCGTGCCGAGGGCGGCATCCTGCTGGTAGTTGTTGCTGCCGAATGGCAGAATCTCACCCAGAGACTCATAGTTAGCTCCATCCTTGGTCGTTACTGCCCAAATGGGGTGGAAGCGGTAGGTCATGTTGTTGATGAACTCCTGTAGGTAGAGCACCTTGAAGTCGCCAGCCTTTTGGTCGTAGAAGGGCATGGGGTCGCCAACACGGCCCACAGCAGGGGTGTAGTAAGTGCCGAAACCCTGAGCGTCGGTAGGTTCGAAGAATGTCGTGGTGCCAGCCCAGTCCTTATCAGGGTCGCCGGTGAAGTCGTCATCGCTGCAGGAGACGAGGGTTGCCGGGGCTGCGGCAATGCCGCAGCAAACGAGACAACCAAGGAGGTAGTGCTTTATATTTTTGGTTTTCATAATGGTGACGTTTTTATTTTGTTAGGTAATCGAATGCGTTGAGCATAATCTGGCCCATATTGTCGTGGTAAACGGACGTATAGGGCGTTGGCGAGTTCCAGTCGAAGAGTCCGGTGCCGAAGCAGATGATGCCACCCTTACCATAGTTGCCGTTGGCAGTTTTCAGCTCCCATGCCACAATGGCACCGTCGCCGCCACGAGCCACGGCGCGATTTCCGGTAATCTCATCGAAAGAGTCCTTTCCGGTGTAGGGATTCCAGAGTGCAAACTGCGACGTGGTGTTGCAGATAGTGTAGCCATTGTCGAGCGTGTAGACAGCATCCTCGGGCGCGCCGGGATATGTCTTCATGTTCTTCCACAGCGGGTGGTTGATGTCATAAGCGAAGAAGTGCCAGGGGTCGTCGCCCATGAGGTCTGAGCCTTCGCCACCACCGCCGCCCCAGCAGTTGTTGGGATAGACGTTCTCTGGCATAGCACCCAGTGCAATGGCGTAGTTTACAGCCGAGCGGCTCAGCACGAAGGCGCCGCCATTCTTCCAGAATTCCTTCATCTTGGGCAGGGCTGTCATGGCACCTGTGGCAGCCTCGGCAAAGCCGTTGAAGTTGCCGTAGGCAGGGCTGTGGCGGTGGAAGAAGATCAGCTTACACTCGTCGAGTGATATGCTTCCGCTGGCCACCATGTCCCATGATGCGTAGGCGGCACCCTCAATGTTGCCGGTGAGCCACTTGGCAGCTGCCTTTTCCTCGTCATTCAGCATCTCAACATTCTCTGCATCACCAACGAAGAGCGCTACAGGATTCTCAATGAGCGTCACGTTGACGGTATAGGTGTTGGTAGCTGTGTTGTCGGTCAGCGTCAGCTGCATCGGTTCGGTGAAATTTGCCTTCGTGCCGCTTGCAGGACTGCATGTGGCGTCCTCGCTGCATTCTACTTCAAAAGTAGCATTTCCCAGGTCAACACCACTGTTGGCCATAATAGAGACGGTGACGGTCTTGTCGTCCTGGTTGATGGCTCCTTTCACGCCCTCGAGGATGAAGAGCTTGAGAAGAGCCTCGTCGTTGCGGACGCTCACCTGATAGTCCATAACGAGGTCACCATTTGTGATGTGCAGAGTGCGGTCGCCATCGAAATTGACGTGGTCGCCTACCTTTATGTTGGTCTGTGCTCCTTCTGAGACCGTGAGTGCCGTCACTTCCATGTCGTTTTTCTTGTCGAAGTCCACAGGCACCTTCACCTTCACCAGTCGCTTCTCAGTATTGATGGTGCCCTCGTACTGTCCGTTCAGCACGAACTTCTCAACGAGGCAGGAGCCGCTTACGTCGATAGAGCCCGTGTTGTCATCGCTGCAGGCTGTCAGGGCAGCGGTAATACCGCAGCACATGAGACATGCCACAAAAATTTTCTTTATCTTGGTAATCATAACTATAAACTATATATAAAATTATAAACTGTTTTTACCACTGTCCGCAGTTCTGCGTGTAATGTCCGTTAGAGGCTGCCAGCTGCTCAAATGGGACGGGCAGATACTCATTCTTGTTGGAGGTGAACTTAGAGTCCTTGAGGAATTCCATCTTTTCGCTCTCGCTGCTGTAGAAACGGTTGATGACTGTTGCTGCATCGCCCCAGCGCACGAGGTCGAAGAAACGCTCGCTCTCCATGGCCAGTTCCAGACGGCGCTCCATTTTAATAATCTTCATGGCCTCTTCTTTGGAATAAGAGCCATTGTACTTACCAATGGCAAAGTGTACACCGTATTTATTAGGATAGTTGGCCACAATGCTGTTTTTAGCCATGCCAGCAGCACGGTCGCGTACTTGGTTCACCAGTACAATGGCATCAGCAGTCTTGCCGGTCTGTGCCATAGCTTCGGCCCGCATCAGCAGCACGTCGGCGTAGCGGAACACCACGCGGTTCATGGAACTTGCCCACTGGTTGTCGCATACGAAGAGGTAGCTGTCGGTCAGTGCTGGATCAACATTCTGCTTCAGTGACACGAAATAGCCATACGTTCCACCTGAACGACTCCACGTGTTCGTCCTGCTCATCATGAAGTTGGTGTTGAACATGTAAGGGGTTTCGGGCACACCGACGGTAACGAAGAGGCGGGGGTCGACAGTCTGTGTCGAGCCGACGGCATAGTCAGCGGCCGGGGCATTGTCGAAGATGGGGAGACCGTCACTGGTAGTGCGATAGGCATTGACCAGGTTGATGGAGGGCTTGTAAAAGTCGCAGCCCGAGTCGTGAACCTTGGGAATACATGGAACAATCAGTCGGTAAGAGAAGTTCAGGTTGCCATAGACGGTACCATCGTTCCTGGAGTACTGAATGGCCCAAAGGCTCTCCTTGCCATTCTCATATTGCTCCTCGGGACGGAAGTTGTTGTGAAGGTCGTTCTCCAGTCCGTAACCCGTGTAGATGGAGGGGTTGGTATACTCAATAACCTTCTGCAGGTCGGCTTCATTGATTCCAGTCACCTGATTACTGTTGGCATCATCCTGACGATAGGCCTTATAGAGGTAGACCTTGGCAAGGAATGCTGCACAGGCAGCCTTCGTGGGGCGGCCCTTCTCGATTTGCTCAACAGGCAGTACGGCATAGGCATCCTCGAGATCGTTGATGATCTGCTGCCAGCCCTCGTCGTTGGTATACTCAGTATTTGAGAGATTGTTGTAGTCCTCTTCCTCCATATTAAGTTTGTTCACAAATGGAATCTTCTTGAACAGACGCTTCAGTTGGAAGTGGCCATAGGCTCGCAAGAACTTCATCTCGGCTGTGCGCTGCTGTATGGTCGTGTTCTCCTGGTCGGCAACGGCTAGCATGTCAAGAGACAGGCTGATGCGCGAGAGATACTTGTAGAAACGGTTCCAGATGTCGTTGTAGGGCCAGTCGGTGGTCATGATGCCGCTACTTTTCTCCAGGATGTGGAAAGGCTCTCCGTCAGAGAAATCCGAACCGCCGACGTAGGCGTCGTCTGAGCGGGTGTCGTAGTTCCACAGTGAGAACGAGGAGTTCATGTCCTCGATGCTGAGCAGTCCGGCATAGGCCGAGATGAGCACGTTGTCGATATACTCAGGGTTCTTCACCTCGTCCTGAGTCAAAGTGGCCTGGGGCACCTGCTCGTCAAGGAAATCAGAGCAGGAGGTGAGAGCTGCAACAATGCTGCCGCAAAGAAGACAGGCTACAAATGTGTTTTTTATGCTGTAGGTAATCATAATTTTTACTTTCCAATTATTAATTACTAATTAAAATGAGATGTTCAGACCGAAGGTAAGGTTGAGAGGGATGGGATAGTTGAATCCGGGGTTCTCAGGGTCGGCACCGGTGAACTTGCTGCTCTTGATCGTGAGCAGGTTCTGAGCCGAGGCGTAGAAGCGCACACGGTCCAAGAGCAGCTTTTCGGTGATGCTCTTAGGCATGTTGTAGCCAATCTGTATGGTGCGCAGCTTCACATAGCTGCCATTCTCGATGTAGTATGATGACACGCGGCCCTCGCGGTTGGTGTCCGACGTGGTCAGTGCAGGAATGTCGCTGCCAGAGTTGGCTGTGCTCCAGGCGTCGAGTACACGGACACCCTTGTTCAGGTAAGGCACGTTGATGTTTGAGTTGGCCCAGAAGTCGGTCTGCGACTTGTAGCCGCGACAGTCCACGTCGACCCCTTGCACGCCCTGCCAGAACATGGTCATGTCCCAGTTCTTGTATTGCAGGTAGATGTTCAGACCCCATGTGAAGTCGGGTGTCGGGTCGTAAATCCAGTCTTGGTCGTCCTCAGTAACCTTGCCGTCGCCATTCAGGTCCTTGAAGCGCATACGTCCCAGACCAGCGCCTTCCTGTGTGGCATGGTTGTCAATCTCTTCCTGACTCTTGAAGATGCCATCGTAGATATAACCAACCTGCGAGAACATGGGATGGCCGACAACGCTCTTCACGCCATTTCCGCCGTACTTGCCGTTGGCTGCCACCGTCTCAGGCAGTTTGGTAATCTCGTTCACATATTTGCTGACGTTTCCACTGATGTCCCATGAAAAGTCGTTGGGCAGGCGGTTACGGTAGCCTACGGTGAGCTCCCAACCGTTGTTCTTCACCTCACCGGCATTGATCCACTGTCCGGCGCCCTCACCCATGGCGGCTATGCCCTCCATGAAGAGCAGAATGTCGGTGGTCTTCTTGTTGAACCAGTCGAACGAGCCATAGACCTTGTTGCCAAGCAGGGCGAAGTCGAGACCAATGTTGTGCTGAGTGGTGGTCTCCCACTTGATATCTTCGTTACCGCGCTGGTTGCGCACGTAGCCGTTGTCGAGAGCGTAGCCTCCGTTCTTACCAGCGATGTCGTATGATGAGCCTGCCTGACCACTGCCCCAGAGACCGGTGGAAACCACAGACTTATATAAGGTGTAGCGTGCGGTGTTCGAAATCTCCTGGTTACCGGTCTGTCCCCATGAGTAACGCAGCTTCAGGTCGTCGAGCCAGCTCTTGGTGTTCTCCATGAACTTTTCTTGCGAGATACGCCAGCCAAAACTAAGTGAAGGGAAGGTACCATACTGTTTGTTCTCACCGAATCGGCTTGAACCGTCGCGGCGGATGGTGAACGATGCTAGATACTTGTCGTCGTAGGTGTAGTTCACCTTACCAAAGAACGAAAGCAGTGAGAAACCCTCACCGAAGCCTTCGGCCAACTGTCGGCCAGCACCAGCGCTGGGCCACATATAGTCGGTGTTGAGAATAGCCAGCTCGTAGCGTTTGGCCGAAATCATCTTATAGTCCATGCGGTTCACCTCAGTACCAATCATGGCATCGCCACGATGCTTACCCACTTCAAAGTTGTAGGTGGCGATGGCGTTCCACATCCAGCGCATGGTGTGTTCCTGTTTGCCCTCTACGGCACTTTCCGTGCGCATCACCTTACCATTAGCGATGGGGTAGGTGAAGAAGCGCTGCTCCTTCTGGGTGTAGTCCATACCGAGAGTGGTACGAAGCATGACGTTCTTAAACGGCGTGATGCTCAGATGAACGTCACCAAACGAGCGCCACTGCGTGTATTTGTTGTCTTTGGTATTGTCTATCATGCTAAGCGGGTTCTCGCGCTCAGAGTAGGCACCCAAGGCTTGGGCATACTTGCCGTTCTCGGCATAGATGGGGAAGTTGGGATTGAACTCCAGGGCGTGCTCCAGTACACCGCCGGGAGCATCTACACCCATTGTGCGGTTCATCGTGAAGTTCTCGCCGATGACTACTTTGCCATCAAACAGCTTGTAGTCTGCATTGGCACGGGCTGAGAGTCGGCTGAAATAACTGTCCTTGATGGTACCCTGGTTGTCGTAGTAGCCTACCGAAAAGAATGAATTGCCCTTATCAGAACCGTTGCTTACCGAGAGGTTATACTGTTGTACGACGCCCGTGCGGGTAATTTCGTCGAACCAGTCGGTGTCGCCTGCACGCACCGTGCCGTTCTCGTCGAGGAACATGTTCATCGTCATTTTGTTCAGCACAGGGTTGCCATAGGCATCATAGCCCCAATCATAGTTGTAGCCCAGATTGTTGTTCGAGGGATTCACACCGTCGTTCACGCAAGCTTGCCAGTAGGCGCGTCCCCACTCGCTGGCGTTCATTGTTTCAATCTTGTTCGTATAGAACGAGGTGGCTACGCTTCCATCGAAATTCACCTTCACTTTGCCGTCCTTACCCTTTTTCGTGGTGATGATAATCACACCGTTGGCGGCGCGGCTACCATAAATGCTGGCCGATGCGGCATCTTTCAGCACTTGAATGCTCTCGATGTCGTTGCCGTTAAGCTCATGCATGCCTGCTTTGGTGGGCACACCGTCGATGATGTAAAGCGGGTCGTTGTCGTTAAGAGTACCGACACCACGTATGCGCACTGTGGCGGCACCAGATGGATTACCATCGGCTGTGATGTTCATGCCCGGAACGCGTCCTTGTAGGGCCTTCATTGGGTTGTTCTCGTTCTGCTTGGCCATTTCGTCGACGCTCACCGTCGAGATGGCTCCTGTAAGGTCAGCCTTACGTTGGGTGGTATAACCTGTCACCACCACTTCCTGCAGAACCTGGTTGTCGCCCTCAAGCTGCACAGTCATTCCGTTCTTGGCTGCCACCTCCTGGGTCTGATAGCCGATGTAGCTGATCACAAGCACGGCACCCTTTTCAACTTTGATTTTGAAGTTGCCGTCTAAGTCGGTCACGGCGCCATTGCTGGTGCCTTTCTCTTTCACCGTGGCTCCGATGACACCTTCTCCGGTTTCATCGACCACCGTTCCTGTAATCTCTTGCGCGTACATTAATGTACTAGCAAAGATGAGCATGAAGCTCATGAGGAATCTCCTTAGTCTTTCCATTTGCTTGTTACGTTTTTAGTTAATACGATTGTTTGTCAAAATTCTATTGCAAATGTACTCGCAAATCTTAGTTTTATATTAAAAATATCGTTCACTCCGTGCTAAATATGTTGCAATGTAACATTTTTGCAATGGAATGAACGATATTTATTATTACTAGTTGTGGGGTATCAAGTCTTCATCTGTCACTTTCTGACGTCACCAGGTAACATGCCGTATTCGTCTTTGAAACATTTGGTGAAATAGGAAGGCGCCGTGAACCCCACATCGTAGGCCACTTCGCTAACACTCTTGTCGGTGGTGAGCAGCAACTGGTAGGCGCGTTTCAGACGGGCAGTGCGCAACAGTTCGACGGGCGAGGAACCTGTAACGGCTTTCACTTTGCGGTAGAGTTGCACACGACTGAGATTCAAGTCGGCCGCCAAGTCTTCCACGCTGACGTCACTATCGGCCAAACGCGTTTCTACAACTTCCCTGAAACGGGTGATGAATTGTGAAGAGACCACTAAAGACTCTGACGTCTCTTCTTCAGACTCTGAGGGAACAGAAGCCTCAACATCCGCCGGAGCGGCATGAACATCCTCTGGATTGAGGTTCCACAACGTATTCATCACACGCTCCCTCTGCAAGGCAATCTTGCGGAGATGATAGAGATAGAACAGCACGAACACCACCAAGAAAAGGATGATGATACCAAGAGCCAGCCAATTGACTACACGCTGAGCATCGAGTTCGTGCAGATAACCGTCGGCCTTATTATGCAATTCGTCCAAACGCTCGGCTTGTTGCATGATTTCCTCACTCTGCATGAGCAACACCTTGGCGTTGTCGTGGGTGACGAGGGCCGACATCAGCATTGTCTCCTTCTCGTAGGGCTGGCCTTCCAAAATACGCACTGCCAAGTCAATCAGCCGGTCACCGTGAGTGGGATAGATATACGAGGCGTCGAGCAAAGAGTCACATACCAATTGTATGCCACCGTTCTTACCAGGCAAACCATCGATGCCACAATAGAGAGGCCCCTCTCCTAACGCCTTCCTCGCTCCCATCGCGGTGCGGTCGTTAGCGCCGAAGACCAAATCCACGCTTACATCTTTATGAGTAGAGAGCCATTGTTGGGTGGTCTCGTAAGCTGTCTGCTCGGCCCAATCGCCTTGTAAAGAACCCACCAAGTTGATGCCAGGCGCTTCCTTAATGGCATCGATGAAACCATTATGCCGCTCGATGGCTGGCGAAGAACCCGCCAAGCCCATAATCTCCAGAATGTTCCCTTTTCCATGAAGGCGGGCAACGATGTATTCGCCCATCACATGCCCCATCTCATAGTTGTCGGCACTAATAAGGGCTGTGTATTTTTGGGAAGAAGTTTTGCGCTCAAACACGATGACGGGAATGCCCTTGTCATAAGCGCGGTCAATAGCGGGCGAGATGGTCTGCACTTGGTTTGGTGCCACAATGAGCAAATCGATACCATCATCCACCAAACTGTCAATCTGTTGCACCTGCCGTTCATCACTATCGTAGGCAGCAGCGAACTTCAACTCAACGTTGTCATGAAAGTAAGCTCCCATCCGCAACTCTGCATTCTGCTTGTCGCGCCAAATGTCGGCCGAACATTGTGAAACGCCCACACGATACTTCACCTTGCTCGGGGAACAAGATGCAAAAACCGCCATAGTGGCTAATATAATAATGTATAATAAGCCCTTCCTCATATCCGTATACATTCGTATAATATCACAGCACAAAGATACGCTTTTTTTTTTGAATTATATTTGTTTCTGAAAAAAAATCTTTAACAAGGTCTTTTCTTAGGTACATTTCCATCATTCGTCGGTGGCTTTCTCCTTGAACTTATAGTACTCGTTCACCAAACTTCTATATCCTAGCTGCTTCAACTTGGCGTAATCCGTCTTGTAGTTGGCCTTGCCGTGTTTGCCCGTAGTGAGGAATCGGATGTTTTGTTGAAGATAATGGTCAATCTCCTTCAGTCCGTCGGTGCGGTTGATGACTGGAAAAAACCACCTCGACCAAGTAAGATTCTCGTTGTCATCGCTCTCGAAGAACTTACGGTTGAAATGGTTGATGAGCCCTTTCATTGCCTTTTCGGGCTCAATGTGCTTCGTGTTGCTCCAGCGCATCAGCGACTTGGCAGCTCGCTTAATCTTTCCTTTCATCTTTTTTTTCGTCGCCTCAGAGATGTCGATGTCGTGTGCGTGGCATTTGAATCCCAAGAACTCGAAGGCTTCATCAGGCGAATAAATCTTTTCCTTGTCGGGATTAATCTCCAACCGATATTGATGAAGGAATTCAGCCATACGGTTTTTATATTCCTCAAGTGTCTCAAAGTCTGGAGCGAAGAGGATGATGTCATCAGAATAGCGGGCATAGACGACATTCGCTTCGTGAAAATATCGGTCGACATCTTTCAGATACACATCGGCCAAGAAGGGTGATGTGGGCGTACCAGCCATCACGCCGTGATGCTCGAGAATGGTCTCGCCTTTGAAAACAGCTCGGTTGTCGGTGAGCATGTTTTCGAAAAAGCGATACAACGGTGGGTCGCCGGCCATCATCTCAGCCAACATCGGAAGGAGGATTTCAATGGAGATAGAATTGAAATAATCGTGGATGTCTAGCTTGTAAGCCCACATTTTGCGTCCTCCGATGGCTCGGATAATGTGAAAGATGGCATCGCTCGCTTTCTTGCCCCTACGAAACGCGTAGCAATTGGGCGCAAAATGGTCATCGTAGTCATAGAGCTTGAAAGCGATGAGTTTGAGCAACATCATCTCTTCGGGCGCATAACTGTATACCACCCGCTTCTTGCCCGTCCCCATCTTGTTGACAATCTTCTTGCGGGGAATGCTCAAGCCTGCGCCTTGTGCTATCTTCTGCGCCAGAGGCAGATACTCTTCGCGTTCCACATAGCTGTCGGCTTCGTCAAACTCATGCCAAGTGTAACGGCCTTTCAGCAGTCGGTAGGCGATAAACTCCTCCCAAACTTCTTGCCTGGTTAGTTGGGTTAAGATGCTTTCCATGAAAGAAAATGAAAAAGGGGAATGATTTTGAATCCGCAAAATTGCGGATCACGAGAAGATACCTTGCCCTGTTGCCTGCAAAACATGGATATGTGGACAAGGCTGCCTCCTTTGCAGGCGCAGCCCAGCTGCATCCCCTTTTTCGATTTACCTTAGTTCAAGAATTTGCGAATACGCTCGATGACATATCCTCTTTCGTTGTCCATCTGCGTGTAGAAATTGATGTAGGGGATGTCCAACTTCTTGGCATACATCCTCGCAATCAGATATTTGACGTTGCTGTCGTGGCTGTGACCATTGCCGAGCATAACGACTGCCTTGGGGCTGCCGCCACTTTCGAGCACGAAGGTGTAAGGCTGTCCCCATTCGGCTTTATAAACCTGACGCGGACGTGTCGTGTAAAGCTGTGCCTCATCGCTGACAAATCCTACAAGGTCGGTCACCTTCACTTTTTCACGAATGCTATAGGAGGAGAATTCACTCAACAGAATCTCCTTGAAATAAGCTTCCCATTCGGCGGCTGTCTTTTCCCTTTGCACGGCCGACGCAACATTGCGTTGCACGGGTTGGGCTTGTCGGGCAGGTTGCTCGCTCTTTTGTGAGGTTTCAACATAATCCTTAGCGAAACCCAACAACTTCAACAATACTTTTCCAAAATCCATAATGATCGTTTTTTTTAGTTTTTCAATGATTCGTTTGCAAATATACAACTTTTGAAGATAGAATCCAAACATTTTGTGATTTTTTTCGCTAATAGCACGCGAGCGACAAATATATATGTGGCATTTCATTTTTTGCTTTCAATAACAAACACGCACCTGATTCCAACATCATTTGATACTAGTCTATGAAATCGAAGTGGGCATAGAAATAATTACGAAAAAACACGACAAATTCTTGTCAACTTTTCCGTTCAATCTAGAAAAGAATTGTGTAAAGAATCTTTACTTTTCCCCTTTCGCACTCCCACTTTTAGCCAGCAGATTCTTCATTTGTAGCTTTTGAGGGTGTCACTTGTGGCTTTTGACACGCTTTCTCGTCTCTCTTTGCTGTCTTTGTCAACGTGTTTGCAAAAGTCGTGAGCCGTCGCCCTGCTCGGTGATGTCAACGCGGATGGTGTCGTCGGGTAGCAGGTCCTCAATGAGTTCCGGCCATTCGATGAAGCAGAGTGCGCCAGGAGCGTAGAAATAGTCTTCGTAGCCCATGTCGTAGACCTCCTCGATGCGATGGATGCGATAGAAATCGAAGTGGAAGATGGGTCCCCTCCTTGCTTCCCCCGATAGGGGAGGAGTCTGTTGTGGGATGGTGTATTCATTCACGATGGCGAAGGTGGGCGATGTGATGACATCCTCCACGCCTAGTTCTTCGCACAAGGCTTTGATGAAAGTGGTCTTTCCGCTGCCCATTTTCCCGTAAAACGCATAGACGTTGGCCGCCGTTTGGCTGATGACTTCGTTGATGAATTGTCGTGCAGCAGCGTTGATATTATCTAAAGAGTCTATTCTTATTTCCATTTCGAACATTGAAGATTGACTATTGAACATTCTCGTAACTCGTAACTCCTAATTCCTAACTTAGCAATCATCGCTTTCTTGATGTCAGCGTAACGATGGGGATAATCATCTCTTCCATTGAGATGCCGCCATGCTGGAATGTGTCGCGATAGTAGGAGACATAGTAATTATAGTTGTTGGGGTAGGCGAAGAAGGAGTCGCCTGTGGCAAACACGTAACTGGTTGAGAGGTTTGGCGAGGGTAGCTGTGCCTTCGCGGGGTCTTTGATGGTGTACACCTCCTTGGGATTGTAACTGAGGTTTTTGCCGAGTTTGTATCTGAGGTTGGTGTTCGTATTGCGGTCGCCAATGATTTTGATGGGTTTCGAGGCGCGGATGCTACCATGGTCGGTGGTGATGATGACCTTGTAGTCGGTCTGCGCCAATGCCTTGAGCACTTCAGCCATGGCAGAATGTCGGAACCATGAGAGGGTGATGGAGCGGTAGGCTGACTCGTTGTTGGCGAGTTCGCGCACCATTTTCGACTCCGTACGGGCATGTGAGAGCATGTCGATGAAGTTGAACACGACGACATTCAAGTCGTTCTGCCTCAGCGTGTTGAGTTGGGCGAGGAACCGTTCGGCATCGAGCGAGTTGTTGATTTTGTTGTACGAATAGACGTCGTGGCGGCGGAACCTTTCAATCTGCGTACCGATAAGCGGTCCTTCGTTGAGGTTCTTACCTTCTTCTTCGTCTTCGTCCACCCACAGGTCTGGGAACATGCGCGCAATCTGGTCGGGCATCAGTCCGCTGAAGATGGCGTTGCGGGCATATTGCGTGGCAGTGGGCAGAATACTCAGGTAGAGTTGCTCGTCGATGTCGAAAAGGTCGTTGACTTCGGAAGCGAGAACACGCCATTGGTCGTAGCGGAAGTTATCGATGACGATGATGAACACCTTTTGGCCTTCATCCAATAGCGGGAACACTTTCCGTTTGAAGACATCGGGGGAGAGCAGGGGAGCCTCCTCTTTACCTCCTCCAATGGGGGAGGAAGATGACGTGCGGTGGGCTGATTGCGAATGGCCTCTTGCTTCAATCCACTGCAGGTAGTTCTGCTTGATGAACTTGGCAAATCCGATGTTGGCCTCTTCTTTCTGCGTGGCCAAAATCTCAGTCATTGAACTGTCGGCGCTGGTGAGTTCCAGTTCCCAGTGCACAAGCCGCTTGTAGACCTGTACCCAGTCGTCAAACGTCTTGCAATCGCCGATTTGCATGGAGATGTCCATGAAGTTCTGCTGATAGCCAGTCTGTGTCACCTCGGTCACAATCTCCTTGCGGTGGATGTATTTCTTCAGCGTGAGCAATATCTGGCTGGGGTTGACAGGCTTTATCAGGTAATCGGCAATCTTCGAGCCGATAGCCTGGTCCATGATATTCTCCTCCTCGCTCTTCGTACACATCACCACGGGTGTGGCGGGCGTGATTTCCTTTATGCGCTGCAGCGTCTCCAACCCCGTCAGACCCGGCATCATCTCATCGAGCATGATGAGGTCGAACGTGCGTTGCTGGCACGCTTCGATGGCGTCGTTGCCGTTGCTCACGGTAACCACCTCGTAGCCTTTCTTTTCCAAAAAAATGATGTGGGCCTTCAGCAGTTCAATCTCGTCATCGACCCAAAGAATCAGTCCGTTTGTCATTCTTTTGCTTCCCTTTCATCTTTTGCCAACAAAGATAATCAAAAAAAACGCAACAGCAAAAAAAACGACTGAAAACTTGTGCGCAGCCGATAGCTTAGAATCCGTCGAGGTCGAAGTATTCGTCTTCCAACTCCGTGGCGTCTTCCTTTTGTTGGGGCGAACCGGCAGGGACATCGTCGTCGAAGATGACTTCATCGTCCTCCTGTTGGTTGGTTGGCTGTTCATCGTCTTCAATCACAATACCGTCGTCGTCATCTTCGGATGTTGGCTGTTCATCATCTTCGATGACGATACCGTCTTCATCGGGTGTTGCCTGTTGCCTGTTGGTCGTTGGCTGTTGGTCATCGATGACAATGTTATTATCGTCTTGCGTCGGAGAGGCCGACTGCTCGTTATCTTCAATCACGAAGTTGTTGTCTTCATTCTGAACAGGATTTGCTTCTTCTTCAATCACGATGCCGTCGTCTTCAGGTGTTGGCTGCTGGGGCGTTGATGTCGGTTGCTGGTCATCAACCACGATACCGTCATCGTCGGGTGTTGGCTGTTGGGTGATGGGTGTTAGCTGTTCGTCGTCATCGATGACCATGCCATCATCGTCGGGTGACGGTTGCTGGGTGTCGGCTGTTGGCTCTTCGCCCTCCTCTTCATCGGTTGCGGGCGAGGCGAACTCTGGCTCTTTCTCATATCCAATCTCGGCAGGTTCGGAGAGCAGGGGCGCTGTGCTGATTTTCAGAGGTGCGAAGTGTTCGTCGTAGAATTCATCGTAGTCGTCATAGCTGAATTGTTGTCCCAATAGTGGCAGGTTTTGTTCGCTGATGATAATCGTGCGACACTTCTCCAGCCTGGCGGTGATGCTTTCTTGCTGATAGAGTTGGCGGGCGTATTGCAGGGCTTCGTCGTAATTGCGGAATCCTGCCACTTGCATGCGGCTGACGCCTTCCACGTCTTCGATGCTGATATCGAAGTTTCGCACCATGTAGCTGGTGAAGTTGTAGCGTGCCAATTCGAAGAGTAGTTTGTTCTCGTCCACCGAGTCGGGCTGGTAGGCAATCACAAATACGAAGTTGGCGTTGGGATCAGGCGATAGTTTGCGTGCTGCAATCGAGTCGCTGTCGTTCAGCACAACGCTTCGGCGGCTCCATACGTCGCCCAAATCGAACTTACCACCATGCAGCCGACGCCCTTCTTTCACGCCGTTAACAATCATGCCCGCCATTTCGGCCAGCTTGCTTTGTGGGAATTTCTCCAACAGCAGCTTCATGTCGGCCAGACATCCGTCGCCGTTGCCGTCGTTCAGTTTGCTCAGTCCGCTGATGAAGATGAACTTGTCGCGGTTGGCGCCCAGCGGGAAACGTGTCTCCGAGATGGTCGTGTTACCCCTCACCTCGCTGAAGCGGTCGGCTTTGAAGGCGTCGTATGTGGCTCCGTAGAGCGAGTCTTCAATATGCTTGCCAAACTGAGCGTTCTCTGCGAAATAGGGGTCGGTCAATATCGTTGTCCACTGGTTGTCGGGATAGTCGTTCTTCAGCCGTTGCACATAGCCGTCGGCCACCTCCGTGAGTCCCATCCGCGAGTAGAGCAGGAATAGGTGGTAGTAGACGTCGGCCATCTGCTCGAATTCGGGGAACGTGTCGGTGAGGCGTCGCAGAGCTTTCTCCGAAAGCGGCAAGTTGTCGAGTTTGTCTTTGAAGATGACGCCCGAGTTGAACAGTCCGTCCTGAATCACCAGGTTGCTGGCTGCCACTTGTTCTTCAGTGAAGGGAATCTGCGCCAAGTAGTATTCACGCTTGTGAGGGTCGTTTTGAGCACTGTCGTTCACTTGTTCCAACGAGTCGGCTACAGCCTCAGCGCGCATGATGGAGTCGCGCATCTCTTCGGTCAGCTCACCCATCCCGCCTGCGTCGTCGCCCATTCCTGCCACGACGGTCTTGTTCATGCGTTGCCAGTTGTCCACGTTCTCGCGCTTTCCCCACTGCCGTTCAAACGTCTGCTTGCCCTGCTGCACCGCCAGAGGGTTGTAGAAATACCATTTTCCGCCCTGCTGTTGCCCCGTGGCAGTCGCCGGGCGCTGGGTGTTGGCGTTGTTGCGGTTGCCCATGGCGCCGTTGCGCTGCATAGTCTGTTGTGCCTTCGCCTCATCTTCCTTTCGCTTCTCCTCCTTTTCCTTCTTCTTCAAAGCTTCTATTACGCGGTCGATGGCGGCAAGGCGGTCTTTCTCACTCATCTTCGCCAGTGCTTGCAATGAGTCTTGCAGATGCACGGCGTCGGTGTATGGCACCAGTTCGTCGAGCACTTTCGACCGCTGCGCCAATTCCTTGTAGTCGGCACGCTCCTTGTCGAGCAGTCCGATGGCCTCGCCGTAGCAGCGTTGCGCGTCGTTGAATTTCTCCTTAGCCCAATAGATGTCGCCCAGCTTCAGCAGCAGCACGCCTTTCTCGATGCCGCTACGCGTAGCCTTCTCGTTGCCTTTCTCATAGTTGGCAATGGCGCTCGCTGTGTCGCGCTGTGCCAGATAGATATTGCCGATGGCGTAGTAGACTTGGTCCAGATAGTCCTTGTTGTTGTCCGAGGCAGCCATACGCTTCAGCCTGCTCACCATCTGCTTCCATTGCCCGGCAGCCATCACCTCGGTCATGGCGATGCGAGCGTTGAACTCCGTCTCATAGGGCGGGTTTTGGGCAATCACTTTCTTGAAAGCTTTGTAGGCGGCTTCCTTGTGGCCCAGCTTTGCTTCCAACTGTCCAAGCAGATAGTATTCGCGGGCCTTCTGCTTTTTTCGCATCTCCTGCTTGATGACGCTCCGCAGGTAGGGAATGGCCTTTTCGTAGTCACCCGTGTGGATATAGTAGTCGGCATAGGTGTAGTTCCACTCCTTCTGCGCCCGCCAGTGGATGGAGTCACGGCTCATGTTACGAATCACGTCTTCGGCATCGTATATCCAATCCTGCTCAATATAGCATTTCGCCAGCCAAGCGCGCGCACGGCCGTAGATGGCAGGTTGAGTCTGGTAGAGGCGGCTCATATAGTTGAAGGTGGAGGCAGCATCGTCGAAGGCGCCCTTGTGAAACTGCGAGCGCCCCATCAGCATCCACGCCTTCCACAGGAACGGGTTATACTCCTTGCGGCTCAGCCACTCCAGGTCGCGCTCCGTCTTGCGGCGTTTCTTCGTCCACTCGGGACGCTGCTTGATGCTGTGCAGCTTAATGGCCTTCTGACATTTCTCTATGGCCTTGTCGAAGTTGCCCTTGCCCATCTCACGGCTCTGCTTGTTGCCCACCGTGTAGAGCGGTATCAGCTCGGTGAAGTTGTCGCGGTTGCCGTTTTCCTTCTCCAACGAACCGTCTATATACGCCAACGTGCCGTTATAATATGTGTTATAACGGGCATTGAACGAGTGCCACCAACGGCTGTTGGCAGTGTTCTTGTGGGTAGAACAACCTGCTGCCAGCACCACCAGCACCAGCAGCAAGAGCATGCTCCTTATGGTTTTCAGTTTCTTGATGCTCTTTTCAGTCTTTTGTCGGTTTGAACTTCAGTCTTCATTATAACGCAACAACCTGTCGTTTTATTGCATCTCACGCATGCGAAAACGCACAACTTGCCGCCATTCCCGTGTCCCGATATGGGCAAAGCCTCCATGCCTTGCATCACTTTTCGCACACTTGTCGGTGGCGCCTCCATTTCTTTTTTGTAACTTTGCAGCTGAAATATGTCGGTCATGAACATGTTGTTATGGCGCAGATGACAAGAGAAGTCTGCAAGTGCAGCAATAAAATTGAAAATAAAATGAACGATTTGATGTTTCGTGTGTATGCTGTCAAAACGAACCCAAAACAGTAAAAAAATGAAACGAACAATGATGACACTGCTGGCGGCCGTTACGATGATGACTGGAGCTAGCGCACAGAAAACAGAACGCCTCACCCACATCGTGGATGGTTTTTATGAAGGAGACTCTATTGTTTTAGACAGCATGTACAACTATTGGAATGACTTCGTGGCCCAACACCCGAAGGACGAGATTGCATGGCGCAATCTCTTCGATGTGACGGAAAGCAAGGTGTTTTGCCTGGGGTACAAAAAGAAAAACTGGCAGGTGGGAGAAGACCATCGCAGGCAGCTGAACGTGGTGGGCCGTATGGCTCAGGCCATCCCCAATACCTATACCTTTTATTATTGTGCTTATCAGGATAACTACAAGCCAGGGTTGTTGGAAAAAGCCGATGCGGACAAAATGTACGCAGATTCGGCCATCGCCAAGTTGCCTAATGACTCTTGGGCCGACGATTACGACCTCTGGATACAGTATCTCATTCCGCAGCGCGACACCGTACGCATGGTCAAACTGCTGAAGCGCTACTACGAGAGCGGGTATTATCCCGAAGAGTCGTTGCAATACCACTTCAACGAGTTGCAAGGCATGGATGAAGGTGCTGTTTATATTGGTCCTCATCCGGGCGAAATCATTGGCAAACTCATCCTGCAGCATGTGTTAGGCGTGCACAAAGACAAGATACTCTATGACGAGGATGCTGCCATGAACCCCGATTATGTGAAGGACGTGTTTGGGCAAATAGGTATTCCTTTCGATGACAAGGTGTGGAACCAGTTACATAACGCCCTGTTTCAGGACCAGACGCTCCGCAACATCATGCGCTACATCTTCGACCACTCCAAACGCCCCGTCTATCTGTCAGCTCATGATATTTGGGTGTATAATCTTAGCCAAGGATTGCCCGATGATATCAAGGCCTGCCTCTACAACGAAGGCCTAACCATGCGATATTCAGCCAAACCCTACGACAACAGGGCCGTGAAGCGTCGCAACATGGAGCAACGCTACCGTCTGGAGTATCTGCGCATGTCGTTCCATCCGGAAAAGAAGAACACACAGCGTTTCTCAAGCGATGCCGATGCTTACGCCATGAACTACATG